>NZ_QEMY02000001.1:0-730000 GCF_003143695.2 Streptococcus halitosis | reverse complement strand
CTTTTCTTGGCAGTGTGACGTCACTAACTTCGCTACTAAACTTCGCTCCCCATCACAGCTCAATGTTATAGAATTAAGCATTTGACTCAATTCACACCTCACTGCTTAGACAGACACTTCCATTCGTCTGCTTTAGTTAGCCTACTGCGTCCCTCCATCACTACATACTCTAGTACAGGAATATCAACCTGTTGTCCATCGGATACACCTTTCGGTCTCTCCTTAGGTCCCGACTAACCCAGGGCGGACGAGCCTTCCCCTGGAAACCTTAGTCTTACGGTGGACAGGATTCTCACCTGTCTTTCGCTACTCATACCGGCATTCTCACTTCTATGCGTTCCAGCGCTCCTCACGGTACACCTTCTCCACACATAGAACGCTCTCCTACCATACCTATAAAGGTATCCACAGCTTCGGTAAATTGTTTTAGCCCCGGTACATTTTCGGCGCAGGGTCACTCGACTAGTGAGCTATTACGCACTCTTTGAATGAATAGCTGCTTCTAAGCTAACATCCTAGTTGTCTGTGCAACCCCACATCCTTTTCCACTTAACAATTATTTTGGGACCTTAGCTGGTGGTCTGGGCTGTTTCCCTTTCGACTACGGATCTTAGCACTCGCAGTCTGACTGCCGACCATAATTCTTTGGCATTCGGAGTTTATCTGAGATTGGTAATCCGGGATGGACCCCTCACCCAAACAGTGCTCTACCTCCAAGAATCTTTATGTCGACGCTAGCCCTAAAGCTATTTCGGAGAGAACCAGCTATCTCCAAGTTCGTTTGGAATTTCTCCGCTACCCACAAGTCATCCAAGCACTTTTCAACGTGCCCTGGTTCGGTCCTCCAGTGCGTCTTACCGCACCTTCAACCTGCTCATGGGTAGGTCACATGGTTTCGGGTCTACGACATGATACTAATGCGCCCTATTCAGACTCGGTTTCCCTACGGCTCCGTCTCTTCAACTTAACCTCGCATCATATCGTAACTCGCCGGTTCATTCTACAAAAGGCACGCTCTCACCCATTAACGGGCTCGAACTTGTTGTAGGCACACGGTTTCAGGTTCTATTTCACTCCCCTCCCGGGGTGCTTTTCACCTTTCCCTCACGGTACTGGTTCACTATCGGTCACTAGGGAGTATTTAGGGTTGGGAGATGGTCCTCCCAGATTCCGACGGGATTTCTCGTGTCCCGCCGTACTCAGGATACTGTTAGGTACAAAGACTATTTTAAATACGAGGCTCTTACTCTCTTTGGCTGATCTTCCCAAATCATTCTTCTATAATCTTTGAGTCCACATTGCAGTCCTACAACCCCGAAGAGTAAACTCTTCGGTTTGCCCTTCTGCCGTTTCGCTCGCCGCTACTAAGGCAATCGCTTTTGCTTTCTCTTCCTGCAGCTACTTAGATGTTTCAGTTCACTGCGTCTTCCTCCTCATATCCTTAACAGATATGGGTAACAGGTAGCACCTGTTGGGTTCCCCCATTCGGAAATCCCTGGATCATCGCTTACTTACAGCTACCCAAGGCATATCGTCGTTTGTCACGTCCTTCTTCGGCTCCTAGTGCCAAGGCATCCACCGTGCGCCCTTATTAACTTAACCTTATTTTCTGACCTTTCAGTCATAAACTCTTTTAATACTACAGCGTTTCGGTTTATTTTCTTGTTACTATTTGATATAGATATTCAATTTTCAATGTGCATTACTTGGTGATCTCTCACCAATGGAGCCTAGCGGGATCGAACCGCTGACCTCCTGCGTGCAAAGCAGGCGCTCTCCCAGCTGAGCTAAGGCCCCACAAGACCTCTCAAGACTAAACAAGACCAATGCGCAGTTCCTTATCCTTAGAAAGGAGGTGATCCAGCCGCACCTTCCGATACGGCTACCTTGTTACGACTTCACCCCAATCATCTATCCCACCTTAGGCGGCTGGCTCCTAAAAGGTTACCTCACCGACTTCGGGTGTTACAAACTCTCGTGGTGTGACGGGCGGTGTGTACAAGGCCCGGGAACGTATTCACCGCGGCGTGCTGATCCGCGATTACTAGCGATTCCGACTTCATGTAGGCGAGTTGCAGCCTACAATCCGAACTGAGACTGGCTTTAAGAGATTAGCTTGCCGTCACCGGCTTGCGACTCGTTGTACCAGCCATTGTAGCACGTGTGTAGCCCAGGTCATAAGGGGCATGATGATTTGACGTCATCCCCACCTTCCTCCGGTTTATTACCGGCAGTCTCGCTAGAGTGCCCAACTGAATGATGGCAACTAACAATAGGGGTTGCGCTCGTTGCGGGACTTAACCCAACATCTCACGACACGAGCTGACGACAACCATGCACCACCTGTCACCTCTGTCCCGAAGGAAAACTCTATCTCTAGAGCGATCAGAGGGATGTCAAGACCTGGTAAGGTTCTTCGCGTTGCTTCGAATTAAACCACATGCTCCACCGCTTGTGCGGGCCCCCGTCAATTCCTTTGAGTTTCAACCTTGCGGTCGTACTCCCCAGGCGGAGTGCTTAATGCGTTAGCTGCGGCACTAAACCCCGGAAAGGGTCTAACACCTAGCACTCATCGTTTACGGCGTGGACTACCAGGGTATCTAATCCTGTTTGCTCCCCACGCTTTCGAGCCTCAGCGTCAGTTACAAGCCAGAGAGCCGCTTTCGCCACCGGTGTTCCTCCATATATCTACGCATTTCACCGCTACACATGGAATTCCACTCTCCCCTCTTGCACTCAAGTTAAACAGTTTCCAAAGCGTACTATGGTTAAGCCACAGCCTTTAACTTCAGACTTATCTAACCGCCTGCGCTCGCTTTACGCCCAATAAATCCGGACAACGCTCGGGACCTACGTATTACCGCGGCTGCTGGCACGTAGTTAGCCGTCCCTTTCTGGTAAGATACCGTCACAGTGTGAACTTTCCACTCTCACACTCGTTCTTCTCTTACAACAGAGCTTTACGATCCGAAAACCTTCTTCACTCACGCGGCGTTGCTCGGTCAGACTTCCGTCCATTGCCGAAGATTCCCTACTGCTGCCTCCCGTAGGAGTCTGGGCCGTGTCTCAGTCCCAGTGTGGCCGATCACCCTCTCAGGTCGGCTATGTATCGTCGCCTTGGTGAGCCGTTACCCCACCAACTAGCTAATACAACGCAGGTCCATCTGGTAGTGATGCATTTGCACCTTTCAATGCATTATCATGCGATAATCCATTTTATGCGGTATTAGCTATCGTTTCCAATAGTTATCCCCCGCTACCAGGCAGGTTACCTACGCGTTACTCACCCGTTCGCAACTCATCCAAGAAGAGCAAGCTCCTCTCTTCAGCGTTCTACTTGCATGTATTAGGCACGCCGCCAGCGTTCGTCCTGAGCCAGGATCAAACTCTCATTAAAAGTTTGAGTTCTCACTCATTTCTGTCACTGACAGATTTATTGTTTTTTCATTGTTCAGTACTATAACCTTAGTTATAGTGCCCTGCACATTGGTTCGTCTTGTTCAGTTTTCAAAGGTCTTTGTCACTCAATCTCTCTCAAGCGACAACTATATTAGTATATCACAGCTGCTAACCTATGTCAACACTTTTTTAAAACTTTTTTCAAGTTTTTTTACCGCGATACACACATAGTCCGTACGGGATTCGAACCCGTGTTACCGCCGTGAAAAGGCGGTGTCTTAACCCCTTGACCAACGGACCTTGAGCTTTTCAACTCTTTCTATTATACCTACTTTTCCTACTTTGTCAAGATCTTTTTTCAGTGAAGTTGATTTTTTCTTTTCTTCACTAACTTAACAACTGCTTCTGTTCGTGCAGTGTGGGGAAACATATCAACTGACTGGATATACTGGAGATCATAGACTTTTACCAGTTTAACTAAATCTCGTGCCAAGGTCGAAACATTGCAGGATACATAGACCATTTTTTCTGGAACATAGGTCAGAATGGCATCCAACAGCTTATCATCTAAGCCTGTACGAGGAGGGTCGACTATCAGGGCATCCGCTCGGTAGCCATCACATTAGAACATAAAAAGAGAGGTCGAACCTCTCTAAATTTATTTTTCTTCACTCATTTTTGATTTTACTTCATCATAAGATAGTGCATGGGATTCCTCTTCTACTGTCTCAGGCATTTTTCCTGTTTCGTAAAGAGATTTAATCTGTGTACTATCTAATGTTTCGTATTTCAACAATGCTTCTGCAATCAACTTATGAGTTTCACGATTTGATTGGATAATTTCAGCAGCTTTGTTTCGTGCCTCATTTAATAATGAACGAACTTCCTCATCAATCTCATAGGCTGTTTGCTCTGAAATTGATTTTTGAGGACTTTGTGCACCAAACATAGCATGATTACCTTCGTATTGAACTGGGCCAAGTTTTTCACTCATACCGTATTCAGTGACCATTGCACGAGCCATCTGTGTAGCTTGTTCAAAGTCATTTGAAGCTCCTGTCGTTTGGACATTAAAGATAATCTCTTCAGCTACACGACCACCCATCAAACCTGCCAATTGCTCTTTCATGTCTTCTTTAGATAGAAGCATTTGATCCTCTTTCGGAAGCGCAATCATGTAACCACCTGCACGTCCACGTGGTACAATTGTAACTTTATGAACAACACGGGCATTTGACAAGACTAAACCAACAATGGTATGTCCAGCCTCATGATAAGCAACCAATTCACGTTCTCTTTGTGATACTGTTTTATCTTTCTTAGATGGTCCAGCAATCACTCTGTCCTCTGCCTCATCAATATCTGAAGCATCAATGATTGATTTGTTGCGACGAGCAGCAACTAATGCCGCTTCATTTAGAACATTTTCTAAGTCAGCTCCCACAAAGCCTGGGGTTTGTTGGGCAACCAGTTTCAAATCAACATCGTCTGCCAGAGGTTTATTTTTAGCGTGAACTTTCAAGATTGCTTCACGACCTTTAACATCAGGACGGCCAACTAAGACTTTTCTATCGAAACGTCCTGGGCGGAGAAGAGCTGGATCAAGAACATCTGAACGGTTAGTTGCAGCGATAACGATGATTCCTTCATTTCCCTCAAAACCATCCATCTCAATCAAGAGTTGGTTCAAGGTTTGTTCACGTTCATCATTTCCTCCACCAAGACCAACACCACGTTGGCGACCAACAGCATCAATTTCATCGATAAAGATGATGGCTGGCGCTGCTTTTTTTGCATCCTCAAAAAGAGAACGAACGCGGCTTGCACCAACTCCGACAAACATTTCTACAAAGTCAGATCCTGAGATACTAAAGAACGGAACCCCTGCTTCTCCGGCAACTGCCTTAGCTAGTAAGGTCTTACCTGTTCCCGGAGGTCCCTCCAAAAGAACACCCGCGGGAATGCGCGCACCAAGTTTTGTAAATCGTTTTGGATCTTTTAGGAATTCAACAACTTCTACTAATTCTTGTTTTTCTTCCTCAGCACCTGCAACATCTGAGAATCGTACCTTGATATCTTCTTTGTTAGCAGCTTTAGCCTTGCTACGTCCAAAACTCATTGGATTTCTACTATTATTTCCTCCCATATTTCCCATCATAGAGAATAGGAAGAAGAAGAGAATAGCAAATGGCACAACAGACACAAGGATATTGATCCACATACCACTTGAACTCTCATGTTTGACTGTAACCTCAGCCTGATGTTCAGAAGCAAGTTTTTGCAATTCTGAAACTGTTGAATCAGACGGAAGAATAGTACTTGAGAATCTTTCTACTGTTGTAGCTGTAGGAGTAAAAAATTGAATTCCTGTTTCCTCTTTACTAGTCTTAGGATTTTTATAAACACCAGACACTTCAATGATGCTACCATTTGGCTGATAGGTTAATTCTTTTACATTGTCTGCTGTAATTTCTTTTACCAATTCTGTATAGTTAATTTTTTCGCTTCGTCCAGCAGTATTTCCAGAGTAAAAATACTGGAATCCTGTCACTAGGAAGAAGATAATTAACAAGTAGAGAAATGGATTTCTAACTAAACCATTATTTTGTTTTTTCATTAAAGATAGATCTTTCTAATTTGAATAAACTTCTTCTTTCAATACTCCGACATAAGGAAGGTTACGATAATTTTCCTTATAATCCAGACCATAACCTACTACAAACTCATTTGGAATAGTAAAGCAGGTATAATCCGCTTCAATTTCAACAACACGTCCCTCTGGTTTGTCCAACAAAGTCGCGATTTTAACAGAAGCTGCTTCTCTTGCAATAAACATATCTCGCAAATTTTTCAAAGTTTGACCTGTATCGATGATATCCTCTACAAATAAAACATGTCTTCCTTTGATATCTTGAGTCACATCTTGCTTGATATTGATGACACCACTACTTGCTGTTCCACCATGGTAACTAGATACCATCATGAAGTCCATCTCAATATGCGTATCAATATGTTTAACCAATTCAGCCATAAAAGGAATCGATCCTTTTAGAATTCCAATAAGAATTGGATTTTTCCCCTCATATTCTTTTGTTAGTTGTGCACCTAGCTTTTTAGCTGCTTCTGTAATTTCATCATGTGAAACGAGGATTTTTTCAATATCGTGTTCTAACATCTTTTTACCTATCTATTTTTTCTATATAAATTACAGTGTTCATTATATCATTTTTCGTGTTTTTACTCAAATCACTGGTCGCAATTCCTAAAATTGAGACAATTTCTCCAAATTGCTCAATAATAGGGGTTGTTTTTCGTTTTTCAATAGGGAGTTTCAAATCTATAAATAAACGTCTCAGTTTCTTTCGATGACCATTTAGGATAATAACATCGCCAGGTTTTCGACATCTAATATGTACAGATGTTTCCCGTGAAACCGTTACTTTTTGAACAAAATCCCCTTCAATAGGGATACCAAAGGAAAATAAATAACCCATATATTGAACTTGATTTTGATAGTGTAACACAAGTTCATCTTCCTTTTCATCGGCCTGAGGACTGATTTTACAAACTCGAAAATTCTGATACTCTTTTATCAGTTCGTAACCATTTTTAAGAGAGTGACGATACTGGCTTTTCGTTGCTAAAATCTGTCGAACTTCGGCAAACTGAGCCTTTGTCAGATTTAAGTCTGGAAATTGATTAAGATAATTCTGGAGCAAGATTCCTTGAGTTTGTTGAGAGTATGAAAATAGCTCATTCAAATCTTCCACATCAATTTGTTTAGAAAGCTCCGTTATTGTTGCTTGGTAATCTGAAATCTCCCTTCCTAAATCTAAAAGGGCGGATTTAAGACGAGGATTTTCTTTTTCAAGTTCTGGTAAATACCTATTTCGAATCCGATTTCGAAAATAGCTGTTCTCACGATTTGTTTGATCTTCGAAATGAAAAATTGGTGGAAAATCCTTTTTATGAAAATGCAATAAGGGGCGGATGATTTCAATGCCATCAACTACTTGACTTTCTTTTATTCCTGTTAAATGACGTAGCCGACTTCCTCGAATCAAGCGCATCAAAATCGTTTCAACTTGATCATCTGCATGGTGGGCAGTAACCAAGGCAGTCGCTCCAACCTCTTTCATGATTTTCCTAAAAAAATCATAACGAAACTCTCGAGCACGCGCTTCTGAAAAGTCTCCTGAAAAACTTGTGATATAAATAGGAAGTTCAGCTGCATCAGCTAACTTCCTTAGTTCATTTTCCTCCCAGTCAGACTCACTTCTCTGCTTATGATTTACATGTGCTAAAATCAACTCAATTTCCAACTCTTTTTGGTAAGTAGACAATAGCTGGAATAAAAACATTGAATCCAGTCCGCCAGACAGAGCCAATAAGACTTTAGAATGTTTTTTGAAATACTCTTTTTGGAGAAAATGATTTAAAAAATCCTGATCCCTCATTTTAGAACCTCATAGACATCCTTGGCTATCTTAGCAATGGTGTCATAATCAGAATTTTTAGTGAAAATGGAAAGAACGAAAGGAGAATCCGTATAGACAATGGCAGTGTCGTGTTTAAACTCGTCGGCATCTCCAATTTTATGAGCTACCTTAACCGAAACACCTTTTGCGATTCGTTGGTTGTCAAAATCGGTCTTACCTAGAGACTCTAGGACAAAACCATTCTGATTATAAATAGCTTCCATAAGTTTTCCAGCCATTTTTGAAGAAGTCAATTTGTCATTCACATCCCAATCTTCACCCATAATGGTGGACATTTTTTCTTTGAAAGCCCCGTCAGATTGATTGGTCACATAATAACCTAAAATATTATGAGCAACATTGTCAGACTCTTTTGTTACCTTGGTAATCAACTGTTGAAGACTGTATTCTTTGTTATCTTCTTTTTTAGGTAAGCTACCACTACCTTCTGGTTTATAGGACCCAGGGAAACTATTTACTTCTGGGATATACTTGAAGCTACTGTCTAGCGTATATTCCCCTTGATTTATCTTATCTTGAGCATAATAAAGGTAGGCTAGTTTCAAGATGCTAGCTGCATAGAGTTTACTGTCTTCATTCACCCCAGCCTCTTTACCCGTAGTCAGTTGTTTAACATAAATAGAATAATTTTCGTTCTGATAGTTACTTGATAAAACTTCTTGAACCTTCTGGATGCGATTGTCTTCTTCTGAGGTGAACTCTTTTGATACCCACCCAACTTGATCAATATGAAGAAATTCTTGTCCCTCAGCAAAAAGGGTTCTATCCACTGTTACGCGTTGATAGGGAGAGAAAGAGGAAGAAATTTCTTTCGTATCATAGGGGCTGTTGTAGATAACAAACCCTGGCTCCAACCATACTTGCCTATTTTGAGTTTGAACTTGACTTTGATCATAGACCAAGCGCTTATCTGCAAGGATAAACTGGTGATTATCTAATTTAAAAACAGGAACACCTTGTCTATTCAAACGCCATTCTACTATTTTAAAGGTGGTTTCAGGAGTCAATTTACCAGACTCCTTGACAAGATCCTCATTAGCATAGACAGCTGTTTCTCCATATACCATTGGGGATTCCAGAGTTTCTTTATAGTAGAATCCATAATCAGACTCGGTTAGATAATAAATTTCTTGCGAAGAGTAAGGAAGCTGTTTTTCTGTGCTAACTACTCTTGAGGTTATGATAAAAGCAGGTAGCAATAAAACTACTAAGAACTTACGCATTCTTCTCTTCCCTTTCTTCTTGTAATCGTAATAAATGGTTTTTAGCTGCCAATTCCTCTAATTTTTCATCTGATAAACTTAAAAATTGTTCAACAACTTCCAATAAATTTTCCATGACATTACCTCGGAAGCAAATCAGGAATTGTGTAAATTGCTTCTCGTTTCTTTGAGTAATAGTACTTGGCGCGTGCATATTTTGCTACATAGTCTTCATCTTTCAACTTTGCAGCAAAAGCAGATTCCTTGTCCTTTTCATCACTGAGAGTTTGATACTGCTCTTTCAACTCTGTCAATTGCTGACGACGTTGCAGTAACTGATTATAGCTTTGGGCCAGATTATAGGTCGGTAAAATAAACAATAAAATCATCAAAATCAGAACCCAACCCATAAAGCGATTCCTCTTTTGTCTCTCCTTCATCAAGTAACGACGACGTTGGTGTTCATTTTGAATAAAAGAATTATTCATCTGTACAATATTTTTAGACATTTTCTTCTACCCGTGTTTCACTGAGAATTTCATACATGCCTGCTGCATCTTCTTTTTTTGTACTATCTTTCATCTCTAGTACTTTAACAAGCAACAACTTATTTCCAAAGCGAATTTCAACTTGGTCATCAACTTTCAAATCCGTTGAACTTTTGGCCAAGATTCCATTCACCTTGATTCTACCTTTATCTGCTACTTCTTTTGCGACTGTGCGACGCTTAATAATTCGTGATACTTTTAAATACTTGTCTAATCTCATTTTTATTACCTCAAATTATTATTATACCATTTTTATCTTTTTTATAGAAGAAAAATGTCAAATGAGATTTGTTTCCTTTGATTCTTTTATCTCTAATAAACTTTCTCCAAAAATCAGCAAACCTTCTAAAATTTCATAATCCTTCTTGTTTCGGACATCAAATACAACTTCCATTAATCCCTTATTCTCAGCTATGGTTGCTTTTAAGTTCGTTCCAGATAAGGCTTTAAAATAATCTTGAGCCAAGAATAGTCGTTGAGTGACTTTTTCAAATTGAACTGTAATCTTATTTTCTTTTCTTTCCACACGTTCTACAAATACCTTGTCAAAATATGACTTAACCAAACCAATCTCTAAAAGATATGCTACTACATCTGGGTATTCTCCAAAACGATCCATCAATTCTTCTTGTAGTTCTTCATAGTTGACACGGTTGTCAATTTGACGAATTTTCTTGTAAATTTCAATCTTATGTCGTTGATCAGAAATATAAGTGTCAGGAAGATAGGCGTCGATTTGTAAAATCAACTCAGCATTTCCTTTGGTTCTTGTGTTCCCATTGCCGTTACGTTTCGCAATAGCTTCCTCTAGTAACTGTGAATACAATTCAAAACCAACAGAATCAATGAAACCAGACTGCGATTTTCCTAGGAGATTTCCTGCTCCACGAATCGAAAGATCTCGCATCGCAATCTTAAATCCAGAGCCTAATTCCGTAAATCCCTTAATCGCTTCTAATCTCTTTTCAGAGACTTCACTGATTGATTTTTCTGGACGATACATAAGATAGGCATAGGCAATGCGATTGCTACGACCGACTCTTCCTCTTAATTGATACAAGGTTGACAAGCCCATATGGTCTGCATTTTCAATAAATAAGGTATTGGCGTTTGGAATATCCACTCCTGTTTCAATAATAGTAGTTGTCACCAAAATATCATATTGTCCTTCAATAAAGTCCAATAAAGTATTTTCCAACTGAATTTCACTCATTTGTCCATGAACATACCCAATCGAAGTCTCTGGAATCAACTCCTGTAATTCTGAAACCTTCTGGTCAATCGTGTCAACTTTATTGTAAAGATAGTAAACTTGGCCTCCACGCTCCATTTCACGCAAGACAGCATCACGAATCACACTATCATTCTTTTCTAAAACATAAGTTTGCACTGGATAGCGATTGGTTGGAGGAGTTTCAATAACAGACAAATCTCGGATTCCCAACATAGACATGTGGAGAGTACGAGGGATTGGTGTTGCTGTTAAGGTTAGGACATCTACTTGTTTTTTTAGTTCTTTCAAAGTTTCCTTATGCTTAACACCGAATCGTTGTTCCTCATCAATAATCATCAAGCCTAGATCTGAAAACACAACATCTTTTGACAAAACACGATGCGTTCCAATCAAAATATCGACTTGACCATTCTTTAGTTTTTCAAGTGTTTCTGCCTGCTCTTTTTTACTTCTAAAGCGACTCAACACATCAATATTAACAGCAAAATTTTGGAATCGTTCCTTAAAATTCGTATAGTGCTGTTGCGCTAAAACCGTCGTTGGAACTAGAACGACCACCTGTTTGTGATCATTGACTGCCTTAAAAGCAGCACGCATTGCTACTTCAGTCTTCCCAAAACCAACATCTCCAACCAAAAGTCGATCCATGGGGTGAGAATCCTGCATATCTCTCTTGATTTCCTCAATACTGCGAAGTTGATCATCCGTTTCAACATAAGGGAAAGCATCATCAAAAGCATGTTGCTCATCATCATCAGCTGAGAAAGCAAACCCCTTCAACTGACTACGCTCAGAATAAAGCTTGATTAAATCGTCAGCTATATCCTCTACTTGGTTCTTAACTTTTTGCTTGGCCTTTTTGAAATGACCATCATTTAATTTATTAAGTTTTGGCGCTTTCCCATCACTTGAAACATATTTAGACAGTAACTGAATCTGCTCTACTGGGATGGAGATTTGGTCACCATTTTGATACTGTACACTGACATAATCACGGTGAATACCTTGGATTTCAATTGTTTCGATTCCTAAATATTGACCAATTCCATGGATATGGTGAACAACGTAGTCCCCTTTTTCAAGTTCATTATAATCTTTTAATCGCTCTGCATTTGAAGCATGTTGTCTTCTAAACCGACGTTTTAATTTCTTTTGAAAAATCTCATGTTCAGTAATCAAGAGAATTTTTTCATCTACAAAATGAAAACCATGTCTTAGATTACCCTCAATCAAGTTTACAGATTCTTTACAGATACTTGACTTATCTCTGGAATCCAATTTGATCTGATATTCCTCTAAAACATCCTCCAACGTCTTACTTCCCATTGAATTGCTAGACTGCAAAACAATGGTGTAATCCATTTTTTTGTATCGCTCAATTTCTTCTTTAAGAAAAGAAAACTGATTGAAAAACTCCTGCATAGAGTATTGATTAAATTGATAAATGTGATCAAACTTGAGATTTCCTAATCCCTTTTGCAGATTAGAGAAAAAGGTAACTGGACTTTGTTTTTTATAGGTTTGCTCTGTATCTGCAAAATACTGCATCTCAGAAAATGATTTACCATTCTGTAAATCTTCTGTAAAGTATTGCGCTAATTCTCTTTCAAAGGCTTCATACTGATTCATCAATTTTTGATAGTCATCAAAGAATACTGGTGTATCTTTTTCAATATAATCAAATATAGTCCATGTTTTATCGTAACATAAAGATAAAAACTTTCGACTATCTGAATGTACTTGTTTTTGATGAAAACTTGACAAAATTTCTTCTAGATAGGATTTCAAAATTGGTGATAGAGTCTTCGAAATTTGCTTTTCTAAAGCTGACTGACCTCGTTGATAATCCTTTTCTCTCAAAAGTATATCACTAGCTGGAAAGATAGTGAGTTCTGTCTGATTTTCTTTTGATAATTGTGTTTCGACTTCAAAAGTACGAATACCATCTACTTCATCACCAAAAAACTCAATTCGGAAAGGTTCTAACTGAGACATCTCAAAAATATCTAAAATATCTCCTCGAATACTAAACTCACCTTGGGTCTGTACTTGAGTAACTTTTCGATATCCAATTTCCTTTAACTGGTGAAGTAGCTCGTGTTGGTCATATTCTTCGCCAACTGCAATTTTTATAGTACTTTCTTTAAATCTAGTCGGAGAGGGTAAAATTAACCGACTCGCTGCGATATTACAAACTAAAATCCCTTTCTTAGACGGATCACTCAAAAAACGCAAGGCCTCAACCCGCGAAATGATTTTTTCTTGTGAAGACATCAAAAACTCTACCATAGGAGAGTCATCAACCAAAAATGGATAGACAAGTTCCTCTCCTAAGAGAGAAAGAAGATCACTGATAATTCGTTCTGCTTCACCATAAGTCGAGGTCAGTAACACAACCTTATTTTCTTTTTCTAGACTGCTTGCAATTGCAATAGCCTTGGTAGACGTTGATAAACCAAGTATTAGTTGTCTTTTCTTATCTATCAGATTTTGATGCCATTTTTTTATCTGGTCATTTTCTGAGAATAAATCTAATAAAGTTACCATTTAACCATTATACCTCTGCATTGTTTTCTCAAAGTTTTTCTCTTGTAAATAGTAGTTTACAGCATCGTCAACCTTGTCAATAGACTGTAAAATACCCACATAGTCATCCTGATCAAACTTACTTAAAACATGATGAACAACGGACATGCCTTTTTTAGGTCTTCCAATACCTATTTTAACACGGTTAAAGACCTGAGTCCCTATATGTTGAATAATAGACTTGATACCATTATGACCACCTGCTGAACCCTTTGCTCTTAAACGAATTTTCCCAACTTCCATGTCAAGATCATCGTAAATGACGAGTAAATCTTCAATATCCAAACCATAGTAAGTCAATAAAGCATGAACCGCTTTTCCACTTTCATTCATAAATGTTGTTGGTTTGACGAGATAAATTTTTTCTCCATTGAAGAAAAAAGAAGCTAGGTCAGCTTGAAATATCTTGTCATGTGTAAAGGTGACATTTTGTTTTTTGGCCAATTGGTCAATCAACATAAATCCAACGTTGTGCTTGGTTTCAAAATATTTATCCCCTGGATTTCCTAATCCAACAAGTAATTTAGTCATTTATTTTCCTTTCAAAAGCCAAAAGGGTTGGAATTTTTTTCCAACCTAATTGACACTATTTATTAAATGTTATTAAACGTTAAAGCGGAATTCCATGATATCGCCATCTTGAACGATATATTCTTTTCCTTCTTCACGCAAGCGCCCAGCTTCTTTTACAGCCTTTTCAGATCCGTATTTCACTAGATCCTCATATGACATGGTTACTGCACGAATAAAGCCTTTTTCAAAGTCTGAGTGGATAATACCAGCTGCTTGAGGAGCTTTCATCCCTCGCTTAAAGGTCCAAGCACGGACTTCTTTTTCACCAACTGTGAAGTAAGTTCCAAGCCCAAGCAAGTGATAAGCTGCACGAGTCAACTTATCAACGCCTGATTCTGTCAAGCCAAGTGCTTCAAGAAACTCTTGTTTATCTTCATCATCTAACTCAGAAATTTCTTCTTCAGCACGTGCGGAAATAACTACCACCTCAGCATTTTCTGTCGCTGCGAATTCACGAATTTGCTTCACATATTCGATAGAATCTGGATCTGAAACTACATCCTCATCCACATTAGCAACATAAAGAACAGGTTTAGTGGTCAAAAGGAAGAGACCTTTAACAACCTTTTGTTCCTCATCTGTGAATTCAATGGTACGAGCTGATTTTCCATCTTCAAGGACTGGTTTGATTTTTTGAAGAACGTTAAACTCTGCTACTGATTCTTTATCTTTTTGCGTACGTGCCATCTTTTCTACACGCGCATAGCGCTTATTGACTGATTCTAAGTCAGCAAGAATCAACTCTAGGTTAATGGTATCAATATCTGCAAGTGGATCCACAAAGGCGTCTTCACGTCCTTGCTCGCGCATAACATTTTCATCATCAAAAGCACGAACTACATGAACAATCGCATCTACTTCACGAATATTGGCCAAGAATTTATTTCCTAGACCTTCTCCTTTTGATGCTCCTTTTACAATCCCTGCAATATCTGTAAATTCAAAGGTTGTTGGAACTGTCTTTTTAGGTGTAATCATTTCCGTTAGTTTTTGTAGGCGTTCATCTGGAACTTCCACCATCCCAACATTTGGATCGATAGTCGCAAATGGGTAGTTTGCCGCCTCTGCTCCTGCTTTTGTAATTGCATTAAAAAGGGTTGATTTACCAACGTTTGGCAAACCAACGATACCTGCTGTTAAAGCCATAGTTTCTCATTCTCCGTTCTCATTTCAATCCCTAACATTATAACACAAAAAGGGAAAACTTGCTAACCCTCTAACTAAGGGTTCTTAGTCAACAATCTTATTCATTTTTCGTTCAAAATCATAGCGACTCATCATAACAACATGATCACAATTGCTACATTTGATTTTGATATCTGCCCCTATGCGTGTAATTTCCCAACGATTGGCCTTTTTTCCTGTTGACTTAATTATACAAGCATGAGGTTTTTTCATCTCAACAAAATTTCCAACTTGATACATACTACTCTCCTTTTCTTTTTTGATTATATCATAAAAGAGGCGAGCCAGGCTCAACCTCTTTCACTTAATTTGTACGAACTGGTGTAATAAGCTGCATGAAGTCTTCGTCAGTATCTGCTGGCACAAGAGTAAATGGACGAACTGCTGAGATAAAGCTAATAGTAACCTTTTCACTATTTAAAGCCTTGAGGGAATCAATCAAGTAAGTTGGGTTGAAACTAATAGTCAAATCATCCCCGGTCACCTGCTCCGTATCGATTTCTTCGTTTACTTTACCAACTTCTGGAGAGTGAACATGGGCGCTAACAACTCCACCTTTAATTTCAAGCTTCACAGTACCATTTTGAGTCGCACTTGATAAGAGACGTGCACGCTCCATAGATTGACGCAAATTAACCACATCAAAAGTAATTGTAGTGTTAAAGTCTGTTGGAATCAAGCGATCTGTATCAGGATAATTACCTTCTAGGAGACGAGTGTAGAAGCTAATATTTTCGCTTCTAAAGAGGATTTGATTATTTGCAAAGAAAATCTCTACAGTTTCAATATCATCTGTAAATACCGCTGAAAATTCGCGGAGAGAGCGGCTAGGAATCACCACATCGAAATCATCTCCATTTTTTTCAAGAGTCAATTTTTTCTGGCTAAGGCGATGAGAGTCTGTTGCAACTGTTTTTAGTTCCTTGTGTTGGCTCAATACAAAATGAACACCTGTTAAGATGGGACGACTTTCTTGCGTACTTGCAGCAAAAGCTGTTTCATTGATAATTTTCTTGAGCAGTTTTGTTTCAAGAACTAAAGGTGTGCTTGCTGAAATTTCTTGGATTCGTGGGTACTGTTCGCTATCTTTTCCTTTTAGGGTAATTTCTGATTTGCCGCTGGTTAAAACAATTTGATTTTGTTCAATTTCTTTAAAATCAAGAGTCACATCAGGTAGACTAGATACAACATTGATAAAGAAAGAAGCTTCAAGAAGAATCGAACCCAAAGAAGTAACCAAGAGACCAGCATCTTCATTCTTTTGAGAAATGAAATTCTCAATAGAAATTTGACCGTTTGATCCAATTAAAGTAATTCCTTCATTGGTAACGTCAATTTTTATTGTTGATAAAATTGGAATAGCATTTTTTGAGCTGATTGCTCGTTTTGTGGTATTTAAGGCTTGTAGAAATAAATTTTTATTAATTGAAAAATGAATCATGGATTCTCCTTTATTTATTTTTAGTATTAGAAAGTTAATAGTAATAATAGAGTGTGTGAATTCTGTGGAAAACTGGGTGCTATTTAGTGAACTTAAGCTTCTAAGCTTGTTAAAAAAAATGTGGATAAAAAAGATAAGAAAGGAAAAGTTATCCACAAGCTACTTGATTTTCTTTTTGATTGTTTCTACTTCTAAACGTAAATTATCATCTTCGTCAATCAGTGATTTAATTTTAGCATGGGCATGAATAACGGTGGTGTGATCCTTTCCGCCAAATTCTTTTCCGATTTTTGGAAGACTGTTATCTGTCAGTTCTCTAGCTAGGTACATGGCAACTTGACGCGCTAAAACGATGTTTTGAACTCGTCTCGTCCCCTTCATTTCTTTAACACTCACTCCATAAAAATTACCAACTTCAGTTTGGATTTTCTCAATTGGAATAACAAGTATCTGGCGGGCGTCTTGTTTACGTGCTCTAATAGCTTCCGCAGCAATATCAATAGTGATATCCTTAATTTTCTTTACTCTGGCAATTAAAGTGATATCGTTGATTGCTCCTTCTAATTCTCGAACATTTGAATCAAATTGGCCAGCCAAGTATTCCAGAGTATCACTTTGGAAATGGTAATCCAAGTGCTCTGTTTTACTTTGAAGAATGGCGATACGTGTCTCAAAGTCAGGGGGAGTGATATTTTGCGTCAATCCCCAGCTAAAGCGCGTGACAAGTCTTTCCTCAAGGCCTTCTAGGTGTTTAGGACTTCGATCACTGGTTAGGACAATCTGTTTCTGCTTATCATGAAGAGCATTGAAGGTATTGAAAAATTCTTCCTGGGTTGCGACTTTTTTACCGCTGAGAGATTGGATATCATCAATCAACAAGAGATCAAGACTACGGTAAGTTTTTTTGAACTTTTCCATTTCCCCAAGTCTTAAGTGCTCAAGAAAGTCATTGATAAAGCTTTCGGCAGGAATGTACTTGACACGCGCATCAGGAATATTTTTCAAAATCTCATTTCCAATCGCATTGAGCAAGTGAGTCTTTCCAAGACCAGGTCCTCCATAGATAAAAAGAGGATTGTAGGTTAGAGCTAAATCTTCTGATACAGCTAACGCAGCAGACACCGCCCAAACATTCCCATCACCTTGAATAAAGTTATCAAAGGTATATTTTTCTTTTAATCCTGTTTCAGAATAAGGAATCGTTGGTAGTGCAGGTGTGTAATTGTAAGTAGAGACACTATTCGTATCATTTACTTGAGGAGATTCTGTACTCTGAGGTTTAGTGAAAATATAGTGAGGTTTGATTTCAGAATCATAAATTTCAAAACCAGCAGCAACAATAATATCTTTTAATTGCTTTTCCCACACCATTTCCATCTCTGATCTCGGTAGAAATATAGTAGCTGTATTTTCTTCTACTTTGATGAGTTCAGCAGGTGTAGCATAGAAATCATACATAGATCGAGTCAATCTTTCTTGAGCAAATTCTAAAATACGATTCCAAAATTGCTTTTCTTTCAACTATTTTTCCTCCTTTACTATGATTTTAGTAGTTTAGTGCTAGACTTATTTTACCATAGATAGTAGGATTTTTCCACAGATTGTGGAAAAGAATCCACAATGTTAGTAGTATTTATCCACAGGTTGGGGATAAATAGCTTTTTCCTTGATTTAGTAGGGTTTTTGATAAAAAAATTAGTGGATAAATTTGTGGGTTAAGAAAATAAAAGAACAGCCTTATTTCAGGCTGTTAATAATTCTATCGTATTCTTCTTGACTTGAAAAAGAGATGACAATCTTTCCAGTATCTTTTTTAGAAAGTTTAATTTCTACACTTAAACCTAGTAGTTTTTTTAATTTATCTTCTTCATCTTTGATGAAAGAATCACTTTTTTTTTGCTTTTTTTGTTTTTTTTCTGTCAGTAGTGCTTCCAACTTTCTCACAGAGATGTCTTCATTTTTAATTAGTTGAAAGAAATGGTCTTGCTGCTCTTTGTCCAAACCAACTAGGGAACGTGCATGCGCTTGAGAAATTTTTCCATTTTCTACTTCAGTTAAGATATATTCTGGTAGGGAAAGTAAACGAATAAAATTAGTGATATAAGGACGAGATTTCCCCATTTTATCCGCTATTTCAGTGTGAGTAAATCCTTTCTCTACTAAAGATTCATAGGCGCGTGCTTCTTCAACAGGATTTAAATTTTCTCTCTGCAAATTCTCAATGATTGATTGAACCATCATTTCCTGATCTGAGAGGTGCTTTACAACGGCTGGGATAGAGGTCAGACCAGCCAAGAGAGAAGCTCGATATCGTCTCTCTCCTGCAAGGATTTCATAACCAATTACAGGAGATTGACGAACGATGATTGGTTGGATGAGCCCATTTTCTTTGATTGACTGAGCCAATTCCTTTAATTTTTCTACATCAAATTCTTTCCGAGGTTGGTAAGGATTTTTTTGTATTTCAGAGATAGAAATCATTTCAAATTTTTCCATGATTCTACACTAACATATCTTTTACTTTCTGTAAAGTTTTCTTTACACTGATGTCAATTAACGTTCCAAATCACCAGAATTCTTATCTAGTTTTATAGAGGTTGTTTCCTCCTTACCATTACGGTAGTAGGTTATTTTTATAGTGTCTCCAATAGAATGGTTGTAAAGAGCATGTTGTAAGTCTGTTGATGAAGTAATCTCTTTGTCATCAACTTTAGTAATGACATCGTATTTTTGAAGATGTCCATTTGCAGGCATGTTACTTTGAACAGATCGAACAACTACACCTGAGGTGAGGCCACTTGGAATGTTTAGTTTTCTAAGATCATTAGCTCCAACGTTGGACAGATTGACCATTTGGATTCCAAGAGCAGGACGAGTCACTTTACCATCACTTTCAAGCTGTTTAATGATATTTTGTACATCGTTTGAAGGAATTGCAAAACCAAGACCTTCTACAGATGTTCCACCATTACTTGCAATCTTACTTGATGTAATACCAATTACTTGTCCTTGAATATTTACAAGAGGACCACCAGAGTTACCAGGGTTAATGGCCGTATCTGTTTGAATGGCTTTTGTTGAAATAGCTTGACCATCTTCAGATTTTAGAGAAACATTTCGATTAAGACTTGAGATGATTCCCTGTGTAACTGTATTAGCATATTCTGAACCTAAAGGACTACCGATAGCAATCGCTGTTTCTCCAACGTTAAGTTGGCTTGAATCACCAAATTCTGCCACTGTTGTAACTTTTTCTGAAGAAATTTTTACGACAGCAATATCAGAGAAGGTATCCGATCCAATAATTTCACCAGGGACTTTTGTACCATCAGCTAAACGGATATCGACTTTTGAAGCTCCGTTAATAACGTGAGTATTTGTTACAATATAAGCATCATTTTCGTTCTTTTTATAGATGACACCTGATCCTTCACTTGCAATCTGTTGATTATCCGTATCAGAATTTGATTCTTCGGTTCCAAATACACTACTTTGTTTATTAGCAGAGTAAGTAATGACTGATACAACAGCATCCTTAATTTTATTCACTGCTTGAGTAGTTGAGTTTTCATTCTTGTATGATGTTTGAGTTACAGTGCCAGAATTATTATTTGTAGCTTGATTTCCTTGTTTTTGATAAAGTTGCAATGTTACAAAACTTCCTAGTGCCCCACTCAAAAATCCTATTAGAATAATTACAAGAAAAGTAACTCCTTTTTTGTAAAATTTTTGTAAGTGTTTCATAAACGCCTCCGTTTGCTATTGTTTGTCAAGATTATAAACCTATTAACTTAATCTAAGCTTAAAAGTTTTACACAAGTTGTGGATAACTCACATTATTCTGTGAATTTAATAGTATTTTTGGATGATTTTCATGTGTATAAGATGTGAAATAAAGTGTGGATATGATAGAATAGAAGAATGAAAATAAAAGTTGTAACAGTAGGAAAACTGAAAGAGAAATACTTAAAAGATGGCATTGCTGAATATACCAAACGAATTTCACGTTTCGCTAAATTAGAAATGATTGAGCTCGCTGATGAGAAGACACCTGACAAAGCCAGTGAATTAGAAAATCAAAAAATTTTGGAAACAGAAGGCGCAAGAATTCTTTCTAAAGTTGGAGAAAGAGACTTTGTCGTTGTACTAGCCATTGAAGGAAAAACACTCTCCTCAGAGGAATTTAGTAAGCAACTAGAGCAGGCTTCTATCAAAGGCTATTCAACTCTTACTTTTATCATTGGAGGAAGTTTAGGTCTAGCTCCTGTTGTAAAAAATAGGGCCAATCTTTCTGTCAGTTTTGGACGTCTGACATTACCACATCAGTTAATGAGATTGGTTTTAGTTGAACAAATTTACCGTGCTTTTACGATTCAGCAGGGTTCTCCTTACCACAAATAGAAGATTGACTTACCTCTTGTTTTTTGATAGAATGGTCATGTTAGGTCTCATAGCTCAGCTGGATAGAGCATTCGCCTTCTAAGCGAACGGTCGCAGGTTCGAATCCTGCTGGGATCAATGTTAGATGCGAAGCTGGGATTCATCCCAGCTTTTTTCTTAAAAAAGTGCGTTTCAGGTGCAAAAATGTACAGTTGGGAAAAATTTTTTCTTATATGGTCTTCATTTTGTATAATAGGTTTGTAAGTTAACTTACAAGAAAAAAAATAATACAGGAGATTTCATTATGAAAAATACAGTAAAATTGGAACAATTTAAAGAGGTAACAGAGGCAGAATTGCAAGAAATTCGAGGAGGAGACTGGAGAATTTCAGAATCGATTCGTAATCTTATTTTTCCAAGAAAAAAGTAATGAAATAAAGGTAGTGAGTAATGGATTTATTTGGATTAGGGATAGCTATTTTTTATTTTCTCATCATTAGCAAAAGTTATGAGTGGATTTGTAAAGTAAATAGAAAAGAACAAATTATTTTTTTGTGTTACACATGCATATCAGTTTTGATACTCGAAGAAATTATTACTCTAGTATATTCTAATAGTTTTGCTTTGTCTAAATTTTTATTTCCTTTGGTTGTGTACCTTTATTTAAGAAAGTTAAAGAAGTATGAAAAATATAAAGGAATTTTTATTAGTTTACTACTATCCTTATTATATCATAGTACCCATACTTTTATATCCGTAACATTATCTTCTATAATGGGTGATGTTCTTGTATTACAATATAAAAGTATATTCTTTTTAGTAGTATTATTGTTGACTTATTTTATTATTATAAAAATAAGTCGTTATTTCCACTTGGAAATAACATATTTTGACAAAGATTACCTCTACCCTTTTTTAAAAAAAGTGATAGTTGCTTTTTTTGGATTGCATATCTTATTGTTTGTTTCAGATATAGTAAGTACGATTCATCACTTAAATAGTTTTGGAAGTATTTTATCAACCATTGTTTTTATCTGTCTGCTATTAGTTTTCTTTGCAATGAATTCTTATAAGGTTCAAATTGAAAAAGAGATTGCCCTAAAGCAGAAGAAATTTGAACAAAAGTATTTGCAAACTTATACAGATGAGATTGTAGGTTTGTATAATGAGATTCGAGGTTTTCGTCATGACTATGCAGGTATGCTTGTCAGCATGCAAATAGCGATTGACAGCGGAGATTTACACGAAATTGACAGGATTTACAACGAGGTCTTAGTAAAAGCAAATCAGAAATTGAGGTCAGACAAATATACTTACTTTGATTTAAACAACATAGAAGATTCGGCTTTACGAAGTTTAATTGCTCAATCGATTGTATATGCACGAAATAATGATGTAGAGTTTACATTGGAAGTAAAAGATGTCATTACTAGATTGTCAATGGATTTACTTGATCTTGTTCGCATCATGAGCATTCTATTAAATAATGCTGTTGAAGGTGCCGCAGATAGTTACTTGAAACAAATGGAAGTTGCAGTCATTAAAATGGATTTTGAAACAGTTATAGTTATCCAGAATTCATGTAAAATCACTATGACGCCTTCAGAAGACTTATTTACCCTAGGTTTCTCTACCAAGGGAAGAAATAGAGGTCTAGGACTAAATAATGTCAAAGAGATCTTAGATAAGTATGACAACATTATTTTAGAAACAGAAATGGAAGACAACACATTTAGACAAATTATTAGATTTAAGAGAGAATTTGAATGAAAGTATTAATTTTAGAAGATGTTATTGAGCATCAAGTGAGACTAGAGAGAATATTGAATGAAATCTCTGAGGAATCGAATATTCCTATCTCATATAAGACAACAGGAAAAGTTCGTGAGTTTAAGGAATATATCGAAAATGATGAAGTAAACCAGCTTTATTTCCTAGATATCGATATTCATGGAATCGAGAAAAAAGGCTTTGAAGTGGCTCAATTTATCCGTCATCACAATCCTTATGCTATTATTGTCTTTATTACTAGTCGATCTGAATTTGCTACTTTAACTTATAAGTATCAGGTATCAGCTTTAGATTTTGTAGATAAGGACATCAATGATGAATTGTTCAAAAAACGTATCGAGCAGAGTATCTTCTATACCAAAAGCATGCTGCTTGAAAACGAAGATGTTGTAGACTATTTTGATTACAACTATAAGGGAAATGATTTGAAAATTCCTTACCATGATATTCTGTATATCGAAACAACAGGTGTTTCTCATAAATTGCGTATTATTGGTAAGAATTTTGCTAAAGAGTTTTATGGAACTATGACAGATATTCAGGAAAAGGACAAACATACTCAACGATTTTATTGCTCCCATAAATCTTTCCTTGTCAATGTGGGAAATGTGAGAGAAATTGATCGAAAGAATTTAGAAGTTGTTTTTTATGAAGATCATCGTTGTCCCATTACCCGTTTGAAAGTTCGTAAACTAAAAGATATTCTAGAGAAAAAATCTAAAAAGTGATTGACAATCAGTAAGAAATTGATATAATGGTTATATCTGCTACAGATAGATGGTCCGTTGGTCAAGGGGTTAAGACACCGCCTTTTCACGGCGGTAACACGGGTTCGAATCCCGTACGGACTATTTTATCCGCCATAGCTCAGTTGGTAGTAGCGCATGACTGTTAATCATGATGTCGTAGGTTCGAGTCCTACTGGCGGAGTTAGATAAAAAGAACACCAGATGGTGTTCTTTTTTGTTCTTAGTTGGCATCACCTAGCATTTTCATAAGGAAGTCTGTCATTTCTTGCGGACTTTCTTTTTTTCCACGAGCAATCCAAGTTTGACAAACTCCAAATAGGGCATTTGTCAGATAAATGCTGCTATATTCTAATTCAATTGAATTTAGTTGTAGTTGCATAAAGCGCTTCTGAAGATCTGTGCTCAGCATGATATGAAGCTTATTTCTTAAGAAATTTTGGATTTCTTTGGTACCATTTTCAGATAAAAGAGCAGCTAATAATGGTTCAGATTCTAAATAGTCAAATACTTCTAAAATGGCATCTTTTTTATGATGAGCATGTTTTTGGAAGATATACTCAAATGTATGAAATAACTTACTTTGATAGTGTTCAATCATATCATACTTATCCTTGTAATGGGTATAGAAGCTAGAACGACTAATTCCAGCTTTTTCTGCTAATTTAATTGTAGTAATTTGATCGAAGGGGTGATCCATCAATAATTGAACCATGGCATTTTCAATATTTCTCTTTGTTTTTAATCGTTTGTTACTTTCTTTCATAGTTTCTCCTTTTGAACAATTTAGACTATATGTCTAAAAAAATATTTTTTATCTTGTAATTTAGATTTTTTAATGTATAATCTATTATATCAAAAATTTAGACAATATGTTTAAAAAAAGGAGGAAATATGTTTAAAGAATGGAAAGCAATTTTTAAAAAACCGACATTCATTATTGTAATGATAGGGATTTCTCTTATTCCAGCTTTATACAATATCATATTTTTATCGTCAATGTGGGATCCATATGGTCAAGTATCGGAGTTACCTGTAGCAGTTGTTAATAATGATAAGGAAGCTTCTTATAATGGAAATACAATGGCTATAGGAAAAGACATGGTGTCTAATTTAAAAGAAAATAAGACTTTGGATTTTCATTTTGTCAATGAAGAAGAGGGGAAAAAGGGGTTAGATGATGGCGAATACTATATGGTAGTGACTTTACCAAGTGATTTATCTGAAAAAGCTACTTCGATCCTAACAAATCACCCTGAACAGATGCAAATTGATTATCAAACTTCAAGCGGTCGTAGCTTTATTGCAAGTAAGATGAGTGATTCTGCAATGACACAATTAAAACAAACCGTCTCTACGAATGTAACTGAAACATATACCAAGGCACTATTTCAAAAAATGAGTGACTTGAAGTCTGGGATAAATAAAGCAGCTGATGGAAGTGAACAACTGGCTGATGGGACTAATCAGTTAGCAAAAGGAAGTCAAACATTGACGACAAATCTCAATACTCTAGCTAACTCAAGTGTAACTTTTTCAAATGGTGCTAATCAATTTACAAAAGGATTGTCTGCCTATGTATCTGCCATAGAGCAATTACATCTTGGTTTAGGAACTTTTAATAGTGGTTTACAAAGTTATACAAATGCAGTTTCACAGGTTGACACTGGACTTGGTCAATTGGCCTCAAGAACTCCTGAGTTGGTGACAGGTGTAAATCAGCTGAATACAGGTATAAAGACCTATACAGGTGGAGTTTCACAACTCAATTCAGGTCTCAGTAAATTTTCGGTTGGTGCCAATGCCTATACAAGCGGAGTTGACAAATTATCTGTTGGTACAAACCAACTATCAAGTCAATCAGATACATTGAGAGACGGTATTACTCAATTAAATAAAGGAATCAAAAAAATATCCACACAATTAAATACTTCATCTCAACAGAAAGAGGATATAACACAGTTAGCAAGCAGTTTAGATGAGTTGAATAAGGCTCTCCAATCAGTTACAGTTTCAGATAATACTGATCTTAAAAATACAATATCTAATGACTTAACAAATATAACGACTCTTGCTCAAACTATTGTGACTAATAGTCAAGCAGAGCAAGAGAAAGCTCTTACAAATCTTCAAGCAACAGCAACTTATCAATCTCTCACTGAAACTCAGAAAAAAGAATTGACTGAAGCTGTTTCAAATAATTCTAATTCTACGATAGAGTCAGCAAAAGCAATTTTAACGACGGCAGGAGATTTAAAAGAAAATTTAGGAAGTATAAACCAACCAGTCTCTAATCTTTCTACTTTACAGACTAAAGCAAATCAACTTTTACCTATAGCGTCTAGTTCCTTGACATCTATGTCAAGTGGATTTACACAGTTGCAAAATGCTGTAGATAATCAGTTAGTTCCCGGAAGTCAATCAATTGAAAATGGAGTTAATGCGTATACTAAAGGATTGGATACTATTTCTTTAGGTGTAAATCAACTAAGTGAAAAGAATACAAGTTTAACAACAAGTTTGGATCAATTGGTTTCTGGCTCAACCAAGTTGACAGAAAACTCTTCAAAATTGACAACTGGTTTGGATACTCTAGCTGGGAAAACTCCAGAATTAGTAACAGGTATAGAAAGCTTGTCAACTGGTTCTGCCCAATTGAACAATAAGAGTCCAGAGCTGATAGCAGGTCTTACTACATTACAATTTGGCTCTGGTCAATTAACAGATAAATCAACACAGTTACTTTCTGCAGCATCTCAACTAGGAAGTGGCGCTATGAAGATTGCAGATGGTGCTGGAAAACTAGCAGATGGTGGAACAACCTTAACCTCTAGTCTTGAAAATTTACAGACAGGAGTTGATTCATTAGGACAAGGATTAGGTAATGCAAATACTCAACTTAAATCAGCTTCGACAGAATCTAAAAATGCAGAAACATTATCTGATCCTCTAGTTCTCTCAAAAACAGACAATGACCAAGTTCCTGTAAATGGGATTGCCATGGCTCCTTATATGATATCAGTTGCTCTTTTTGTTGCTGCTATATCTACCAATATGATTTTTGCTAAGTTGCCTTCTGGACGTCATCCAGAGAGTCGTTGGGCTTGGTTGAAGTCTCGCTCTGAAATAAATGGGATTATAGCTGTCTTAGCAGGTGTTTTAGTTTATGGAGGTGTCCATCTTATTGGATTGACTTCGAACCATGAGATGAGGACCTTGATTCTAATTATAATCACAAGTTTAGCTTTCATGTCTATGGTGACAGCTTTAACAACTTGGAATAGCCGTATAGGAGCTTTCTTCTCTCTTATTTTACTTTTATTACAGTTAGCATCAAGTGCAGGAACTTATCCCCTTGCTTTGACAAATGATTTCTTTAAAGGTGTCAATCCATGGTTACCAATGAGTTACTCAGTATCAGGCTTACGACAAACAATCTCTATGACAGGAAATATTCATCATCAAGTGATTTTCCTTATTATAACTCTAGCTTTATTTACTGCTTTAGGTATGCTAGCTTATCAACCTAAGAAAATGGAAGAAGATTAAAAAGATTGGCCAAGGAATTGGTCAATCTTTTTCTGTCTTAGATAAATTTCGTCTGTGATTATAGATTCCAAAAAGAAGAAGGGCAGTTACTGAGCAGACTGCTCCAATAACAAAACCATTGGGGATAAAGGAAAGTGTAATAGTGCCTTTTCCCTCTGGAACATCAACTTTCATAAAACCAGTCTGAGCCTGCTTGATTTCAAGTTTTTTCCCATCTTGGTATGCAGACCAACCTTTGTCATAAGGAATAGTGAAGAAAATAGAGGTATCTTGTTTTACTTCATATGTAGCAAAGACTTTATTTTTAGAGGTGGATACTTCTACAGGTTGTTCTTTAATCTTTTGAATTGCCTCAGTAAGAGCCTGAGTATCTAAACGATAGAAGGTTGGAGATTCAAAGGACACCTGAGAATTTCCAGGGAAACTAACACTGATATTGAAAGTTTTTTGTTCTTCAGTATAACCCAAATTAAAGAAATTAAATGCATTGTCAGTTGTAAAAGTCTTTTTTTCTCCATTGACAATGATGTCAACTTTCTTTTGCTTATCGTTTGTAAAATGAAGATTTGAAAAAGAGAGATAGACTTGGCTATTTTGAGGAACCTCAATTTGATAATCAATCTTTGCATCTTCATTCGCAGAACCTGTGATACTTGTTAAACCTTCAGAATTATCTGTTTTATCATATGCTATTTGGGAGAAGTAATCTAAGTTGAGATTAGCAAGCTGGTTTATAAATAAAGCCTGATTATCCAGAGTGTGATTATTAAAGTTTACATCTGTGTAAATAGATTGAGTGGCAAAGGCAATGGGTAAAGAGAGTTGATTTTTATATAAGGTTAAATGATCCTTTTGATAAATCTCTTGAAAGCCATACTTATCAAGTGAAGTTTCAGAAATATTGTACTGGATTCCAAATAAACTATCTGCTAAAAGACTGTTATTAGCATAACGGAGATTGAGGTTAGTTCCAGAGGATTTGAATCCAAGTTTATCCAAACTAGTGCTAGCTGAACGATTTCGTACAGACGAAAATTGAGAGATTCCATTGTAGTTAAATTTCATACTGTCATTTCCAGTCTGAATTTGCAGTTTTTCAGTACGTGTAAATGGATTGTCAATTTGATTTAGAATGGATTCCATAGCGGTGATATCTCTATTATAGGCGCTACGAGAAGCAAAGGCCCATTCTTTAGCTATTCCTTCCATTTGAGATGATGCATTTAAGCTTATCTCAGCTGTTATAAATAAAGACAAAAGAATTGCAAATAGATTTACAGAGATAAATTTTCTAATGACTGCAAGAAGTAAAAGAGCATAAACTAGAAGAAATTCAAGAGTGAGTAGGATATTCAAATCAGTTAAAAAAGAATAGTGTGATTTAAAATAGACAGTAGCCAAAAATCCTGTTAGTACAAGAAAAAGTGAGACAAATAGATTCCAGAGCTTCAGTTCTTTCAGACGGTTTAAGACTTCTGCTGCAGTATAAATTAACAGAGTAGAAAAAATCCAAGCATAGCGATGCAAAAACATATTCGGGGTATGCATCCCTTGCCAAAATAAATCAAGTGCTTCTATATAAAAACTTATTATTAAAAAAGTAAAGAAAATTGCATAGGTAAGTTTCACGTGAAACCTTATGGATTTTATTGTGAAAAATAGAATAGTCAAAATAAAAGGAAGCAATCCAACAAAAATCATTGGTATAGATCCATATTTAGTTGTATCAAAAGATCCAATGAATTGTTTTGCAAAAATATCCAAATACCAGCTACTATCTGTCTTTAATTTTGTGATGGCAGTCAACTTCTCTCCATGAGTTTGTAAATCAAACAGTGTAGGAAGAGTCATAATCAAACTAGCCATTCCAGCTAAAAAGGAGGTAACAACAAAATCAAGAAAAGATGATTTTCGAGTTTTAAAGTCCCAAGAAATTTGGCAGAGATACCAGAAAATAAGAAACAATGCTGTCATATACCCAAAATAATAATTTTGAATAAATAAGATTGACAAACTTGTAAAGTATAGTAGGCGCTTCTTTTGTGTTATAAGTAGGTGTAAACCAGTTATAATTAAAGGAATCAAGATAAAAACATCTAGCCAGGTTTTAATCTCTAACTGACTGACAGTGAAGCTCATTAAAGCATAGGAAGTAGATAATGCAAGTTTTAAAAATTTTGGGATATCTTTAAATAATCTAGTCAAACTAAAGAAGGTTGACAGACCAATCAATCCAAATTTTAAGAGAGTGGTTAGATAGACAGCATCTGGCATATTCGACAGATTAAAAAAGTAAACTATGGGTGAAAGAAAGCTACCCAAGTAATAACTAGATAGAGCATAGAAATTCAGTCCGAGGCCACTTGTAAAGGTGTAAAACAAACTGCCATTTCCATGCAGAATATTTCGTAAAGCTACATCAAAAATAACGTATTGATGGAAACCGTCTCCTAATAGTGGAGATGCATCGCTATTCCAGTAGATACCTTGAGTTAAGTATACTCCAGTCATAATTACTAAAGGAATGATGAAAGAAACAAAATAGGTCCAATATGTTTTAAAAAATGATTTCATGTTACCTCGTAGAATGATAGAAAACTCAGTTGGTTACCCCAACTGAGTTTTGAAGTCTTATTTAATCTTTCCAAAGTTCTTTAACTTTTGCTTGTACTTCTGCATTTTCTAGGAATTCATCGTAGGTTTCATCAATACGATCAATGACGCCATTCTTAGACAAAACAATGATATGGTTTGCCAAAGTTTGGATAAACTCGTGGTCATGACTAGCAAAGATGATTGATTCTTTAAAGTTTTTCAATCCATCGTTCAAGCTTGAGATAGATTCCAAGTCCAAGTGATTTGTTGGATCATCAAGTACAAGGACATTTGATTTCAAGAGCATGAGTTTTGAAAGCATGACACGTACTTTTTCTCCCCCTGACAAGACGTTTACAGGTTTGTTAACCTCATCACCAGAGAAGAGCATACGACCAAGGAAACCACGTAGGAAGGTATTGTCATCTTCTTCTTTACTTGCAAATTGACGCAACCAGTCAAGGATTGACTCTCCTCCTGCAAAATCAGCCGAGTTGTCTTTTGGCAAGTAAGAACGGCTAGTAGTAACTCCCCACTTGACAGTTCCTTCATAGTCGATGTCACCCATAATTGCACGAATTAATGCAGTCGTTTGGATGTCATTTTGTCCAATAAGAGCAGTCTTGTCACCTGGACGCAAGATGAAACTAATATTGTCTAGGATAGTTTCGCCATCAATCTTTACAGTTAAATTTTCTACTGTCAAGAGATCATTACCAATCTCACGTTCTGCTTTAAAGTTGATAAATGGATATTTACGACTAGATGGCACAATCTCTTCTAATTCAATCTTGTCAAGCATTTTTTTACGAGACGTTGCTTGTCTTGATTTAGAAGCATTAGCAGAGAATCGAGCAACGAATTCTTGCAATTGCTTAATTTTTTCTTCTGCCTTGGCATTACGGTCTGCTAGCAATTTAGCAGCAAGCTCAGAAGATTCCTTCCAGAAGTCGTAGTTTCCGACATAGAGTTTGATTTTTCCAAAGTCAAGGTCGGCCATATGAGTACACACTTTGTTTAAGAAGTGACGGTCGTGGGATACTACGATAACGGTGTTATCAAAGTCAATCAAGAAGTCTTCTAGCCAAGTAATAGATTGGATGTCCAACCCGTTGGTCGGCTCGTCCAAGAGAAGAACATCTGGTTTGCCAAAAAGTGCTTTGGCAAGGAGAACCTTCACTTTTTCACCATTGGCCAATTCGCTCATGTTTTGATAGTGCAATTCTTCTGGAATGTTTAGGTTTTGAAGTAGTTGAGACGCTTCACTTTCTGCTTCCCAACCTCCAAGTTCAGCAAATTCACCTTCGAGTTCGGCTGCACGAACACCATCTTCATCTGAAAAATCTTCCTTCATGTAAATGGCATCTTTTTCTTTCATGATGTTGTAAAGTTTTTCATTTCCCATAATGACGACATCAATAACTCGTTCATCTTCATAGTCAAAATGATTTTGACGGAGAACAGAGAGACGTTCATCTGGACCAAGAGAGATGTGACCAGTTGTTGGCTCGATATCACCAGCTAAGATTTTTAAGAATGTAGACTTCCCAGCACCATTAGCACCAATCAATCCGTATGTATTTCCTTCTGTAAATTTGATATTGACATCATCAAAAAGTTTGCGATCACTAAAACGTAGTGAAACATCAGATACTGTAAGCAATGTTTTTCTCCTATAATATGTAATATATTTATTCTACTAGAAAAGAGAGAAATATTCAAATTTTTGTTTGTCAATTTTATGTCAATTAAGTTTACAGGTCTATTTACAATGAGTTAGTTGTTTGATTTTAATAATTTTCTGTTATTTTAACAAAAAAATGCTATAATTGAAGAGACCATTTTGAAGGAGAAAAAAATGACGAAACCCATTATTTTAACAGGAGATCGCCCAACAGGAAAACTGCATATTGGACATTATGTTGGGAGTCTTAAAAATAGAGTATTACTGCAGGAAGAAGACAAGTATGAGATGTTTGTTTTTTTGGCGGACCAACAAGCATTGACAGATCACGCCAAAGATCCTCAAACGATTGTAGAATCAATTGGGAATGTTGCCTTGGATTATCTAGCAGTTGGATTGGATCCAAGTAAATCAACTATCTTTATTCAAAGTCAGATTCCAGAGTTAGCTGAACTGTCTATGTACTATATGAATTTGGTGTCACTAGCACGTTTAGAGCGCAATCCTACAGTGAAAACAGAGATCGCTCAGAAAGGGTTTGGAGAAAGTATTCCGACAGGATTTTTAGTTTATCCGATTGCGCAAGCAGCAGATATTACTGCCTTCAAGGCTAATTATGTTCCTGTTGGGACAGATCAGAAACCAATGATTGAGCAAACTCGCGAGATTGTTCGTTCCTTTAATCATGCTTATAATTGTGAGGTCTTGGTGGAGCCGGAAGGTATTTATCCAGAAAATGAGAGAGCAGGGCGTTTGCCTGGTTTAGATGGAAATGCTAAAATGTCTAAATCCCTTAATAATGGTATTTATCTAGCTGATGATGCAGATACTTTGCGTAAAAAAGTCATGAGTATGTATACTGATCCGGACCATATTCGAGTAGAGGATCCAGGTAAGATTGAAGGAAATATGGTTTTCCATTATCTAGATGTGTTTGGTCGTCCAGAAGATGCTCAAGAAATTGCGGATATGAAAGAACATTATCAACGTGGTGGTCTTGGTGATGTAAAGACGAAACGTTATCTACTTGAAATATTAGAACGCGAACTTGGTCCTATTCGTGAGCGCCGTATCGAATTTGCTAAGGATATGGGAGAAGTGTACAATATGCTTCAAAAAGGTAGTGAGAAAGCGCGTGAGGTTGCGGGGCAAACTCTATCTGAAGTTAAGGGAGCAATGGGACTAAATTATTTTAAATTATAGATAAAATATGAATCGTAAAACTATCTCTTCCATAGGATCACAGGGATAGTTTTTTTATGATTTCTACCATAAATATAATTGACAAATTTTCATAGAATGGTATGATAGATACAATACAAAAAGAGTCAAGCTCAAAAAGAAAGAAAAGAGGAAACTTCAATGTCTAATTGGGATACTAAATTTTTGAAAAAAGGTTTTACCTTTGATGATGTATTGCTCATTCCAGCAGAAAGTCATGTGTTGCCTAATGATGCAGATTTAACAACAAAATTGGCAGATAATCTGACTTTAAATATCCCAATTATAACAGCCGCCATGGATACAGTCACAGAAAGTCAAATGGCTATTGCCATTTCTCGTGCAGGTGGTCTTGGAGTAATCCATAAAAATATGTCTATTGCGCAACAGGCAGATGAAGTTCGCAAGGTAAAACGTTCTGAAAATGGTGTTATTATTGATCCATTCTTCTTGACTCCAGAACACACTATTGCTGAAGCAGATGAACTGATGGGACGTTACCGTATCAGTGGTGTTCCAGTTGTAGAGACACTTGAAAATCGTAAATTGGTTGGTATTCTAACAAACCGAGATCTTCGCTTTATTTCAGATTACAATCAGCCAATCTCAAACCACATGACCAGTGAAAATCTTGTTACTGCTCCTGTTGGTACAGATCTTGCAACAGCTGAGAGCATTCTTCAAGAACACCGTATTGAAAAACTTCCTTTAGTTGATGAAGAAGGTCGTCTTTCTGGCTTGATTACTATTAAAGACATTGAAAAAGTGATTGAATTTCCAAATGCTGCCAAAGATGAGTTTGGTCGTCTCTTAGTTGCAGGTGCAGTAGGTGTTACTTCAGATACATTTGAACGTGCCGAAGCCCTTTTTGAAGCAGGTGCTGACGCAATTGTTATTGATACTGCCCATGGTCACTCTGCTGGTGTTCTACGTAAAATTGCTGAAATTCGTGCTCACTTCCCAGACCGCACTTTGATTGCGGGTAATATTGCCACTGCAGAAGGTGCGCGTGCTCTTTACGAAGCAGGTGTAGATGTTGTCAAAGTTGGAATTGGACCAGGTTCTATCTGTACCACTCGTGTGATTGCAGGGGTTGGTGTACCACAAGTTACAGCAATCTATGATGCAGCAGCTGTTGCGCGTGAATATGGAAAAACGATCATTGCTGACGGTGGAATCAAGTATTCTGGAGATATTGTAAAAGCCCTTGCTGCAGGTGGAAATGCTGTTATGCTTGGATCAATGTTTGCTGGAACAGACGAAGCACCAGGTGAAACTGAAATCTTCCAAGGACGTAAATTCAAGACTTACCGTGGTATGGGATCAATCGCAGCAATGAAGAAAGGTTCAAGCGATCGTTACTTCCAAGGTTCTGTCAATGAAGCAAACAAACTTGTTCCAGAAGGAATTGAAGGTCGTGTTGCTTATAAAGGAGCGGTAGCTGATATTGTCTTCCAAATGATTGGTGGTATCCGCTCTGGTATGGGTTACTGTGGTGCAGCTAACCTTAAAGAACTACACGATAATGCTCAATTTATTGAAATGTCTGGTGCTGGTTTGAAAGAAAGCCACCCTCATGATGTACAAATTACTAATGAGGCACCAAATTATTCTATGTAAAAGAGATAAAAAGAACTCCCGTGAAAACAGGAGTTCTTTTACAATATTGTCAATTTTAGTTTACAGCAACTTTACCATCCTGAATAGTGAAGATACTTAGATTTTCTGGTAGGTTTTGAAGATGGTCTAAGCTTGTTGTTGTGATAAAGGTTTGGATTGACTGAGAAATCGTTTCTAATAATTTTAGTTGTCTAGTGTTGTCAAGCTCGCTCATAACATCGTCAAGCAATAATATCGGGGATTCTGTAGTAATACTTTCCATTAGTTCGATTTCTGCTAATTTTATAGACAGGACGAGACTACGATGTTGGCCTTGGCTTCCAAAACTAGCATCCATCCCATTTATATAAAAAGAAATATCATCTCGATGAGGACCAACACCAGTATTCTTTTTAAATAAATCTCTGGATCTACTTTTTTCTAAAGCGATTTCAAAAGAATTCGTTAGCTGTTCTTCATCAGTGAAGTTGACAGATGATTGATAAAATATTGACAACTCTTCTAATTGATTTGAAATTTCTAAGTGTTTTTTTTGACCAAATTTCTCTAACTCTTTAATGAATTTTATCCGATGCTTTATGACGCGACAACCGTATTCTACTAACTGATCATCTAAGACTGACAGAAATGTTTCGTCAATCTTTTGGCTGGATTTTAGGTAGGTATTTCTTTGTTTGAGTATATGGTTATAGTTTGATAGGTCTGACAAGTAGATTGGTTTAATTTGTCCCAGTTCAATGTCTATAAATTTTCGACGAACAGAGGGGGCCCCTTTAATTAACTGGAGATCTTCAGGTGCAAAGAGGACCACATTCATATGTCCGATGTAGTCTGAGAGGCGAGCTTGCTTTAAGTGATTGACTTTAGTCACACGCCCTTTTGGCGTTAAATCAATTTCTAGAGGAATAGAACCTGTTTTTTTCTGTAGCAAGCCAGAAAGATGGAGTTGCTCGTCATCAAAATGAATGAGATTTTTATCTGTCCGAGTCCGATGACTACGTGTCAAGGCCAAGAAATAGATTGCTTCTAGAATATTGGTTTTTCCTTGTGCATTTTGACCTAGAAAGATATTTAATTTTGGATTGAAATCAATTTTTGCCTCTTTATAGTTTCGAAAGGTTTTAATTGTTAAATGTTGGAGCCACATAGTTATCTTCCTGGAAAACGTGGAGCTTGTTTGGTCTTAGGTGATGAAGAAGTTTTTTGTTTTTCTTTCTTGACACCTTTATTCATCTCTTTGACAAGTTTAGCAATTCGCTCTTTCTCAATCTTGTCTGCTTGATATTCTTCTTGCTCTTTTAAACTTGGTTGTGTCAAGGTGATGTCAACCTTTAAATCAGGAATGTCAATTGTATCTCCAATACGGATTTTTTTCCCACGTCTACTTTCTAACTCACCATTAAAGTAAACTTGATGCTCTATTAAAAAGGCTTTGATAGCACCGCCGCTTTGTATAATTCCAAGCTCTTTTAGGAGGGCTTGGAGCGTGATAAATTCTTCAAATAATTTGTATTCCATAATTCACCTCAATCTTTGGTATTATACCATATTTTCATCGAAATAGCTGAAGGAAAGTCAGTTGAAATGAAAACGGTTTTACTCTTTAAAGCTATAAAGAGAACAAGAAAAATTTTGATTTTCGTGGTATAATAGAACTCTATATGTAAGGAGGTAAGGTATGGAATTGGTGCCTGGAATTTCAGCACATTTTGTTCAATCCAAAAAGTTTAAAACAAATAAAATTACTATTCGTTTTACTGCTCCCTTATCTCTTGAGACAATAGCAGGACGCATGTTAAGTGCAAGTATGTTGGAGACGGCAAATCAAGCTTACCCAACATCACAAGCATTTCGCAGATACTTGGCAAGTTTATATGGAACAGATATTTCTACAGGTGCTTATCGTAGGGGACAGGCACATATTCTTGATCTAACATTTACCTATGTGAGAGATGATTTTTTAAGTAAAAAGAATGTCTTGACTTCTCAAATTTTGGAATTGGTGAAACAGACTTTATTTTCCCCCTTAGTTCAAGATGGTGCTTTTGAGCCAGCCTTATTTAAAATTGAAAAAAAACAATTATTGGCTAGTTTAGCTACTGATATGGATGATTCATTTTATTTTGCTCATAAGGAGTTGGATAGCTTGTTCTTCCATGATGAGCGTCTTCAATTGAGATACAGTGATTTACGAAATAGCATTTCAAATGAGTCTCCGGAAAGTAGCTACACGTGCTTTCAAAATGCTCTGAAGAATGATTGTATTGATTTCTTTTTCTTAGGTGATTTCAACGAAGTAGAAATTACAGAATCACTGAAGTCATTACCCTTTACAGTTAGAGAGAACGGCGTCACTATCCAGTACCATCAATCTTATTCGAATGTTCTACGAGAAGGAATGTTTCAGAGGAATGTTGGGCAATCTATTTTGGAATTAGGCTATCATTCTCCTGTAGAATATGGTGATGATGAGCATTTGCCCATGCTTGTTATGAATGGTCTGTTGGGTGAATTCGCACATTCGAAACTCTTTACAAATGTTCGTGAAAATGCTGGAATAGCCTATTCAGTCTCTAGTCAATTGGATTTGTTTAGTGGTCTGTTAAGGATGTATGCGGGTATTGATAGAGAAAATCGAAATCAGGCTAGAAAAATGATGAATCATCAATTGCTAGATCTGAAAAAGGGTAACTTTACAGATTTTGAACTTGAACAAACAAAGGAGATGATTCGACGATCTTTGTTGATGGCTCAAGATAATCAACAGACCCTGGTTGAAAGAGCCTATTTGAATGCTCTATTGGGGAAATCAAGCTTTGATATTGATCGATTGGTGGCAAAATTAGAGAGTGTTGATAAAGAAGCTGTATGTAAAGTTGCCAACAGTTTGAAGTTACAAGCGATTTACTTTATGGAAGGAGTAGAATGACAAAGGTTACTTTTGAAGAAAAATACTATCCTGCTGTAAAGGAAACAGTCTACAAAACACAATTGTCAAATGGATTGACAGTTTCTTTACTCCATAAGCAAGATTTCAATGAGGTTTATGGGATTGTAACGGTTCAATTTGGTTCTGTAGATGCAACTTATACAAGCTTGGAAAAAGGTTTACGTCATCATCCAGCAGGAATTGCACATTTTCTTGAACATAAATTGTTTGAAAGAGAAAATTCTGAGGATATGATGGCAGCTTTTACTCGATTAGGTGCGGACAGTAATGCCTTTACAAGCTTTACTAAGACCAGCTATCTTTTTTCAACAATTGACCATCTATTAGAGAATTTAGATATGCTAAATGAGTTAGTCGGAGATGTTCATTTTACAGAAGAGTCTGTTTTGAGGGAACAGGCTATTATCCAGCAAGAACGAGAGATGTACCAAGACGATCCAGACTCACGTTTATTTTTTGCAACATTAGCCAACCTTTATCCTGATACTCCTTTAGCAACAGATATTGTTGGAAGTGAAAAATCAATTTCTGAGATTCAGGTTTCAAATTTAAAAGAGAACTTTACAGAGTTTTACAAACCTGTCAACATGTCATTGTTTTTAGCTGGAAATATTGATGTAAAAGTTGTAGAGGAATACTTTTCGAAAAAGGAAAAGAAGACTTTAGAACAGTTTACAGTTACAAAAGAGAAACTACCCTTGCAGCCTGTGAAGCAAACAGATAGTCTTCGGATGGAAGTTTCTTCACCCAAACTTGCTGTTGCGATTAGAGGTAATGGGCAAATAACAGAAGCTGAGTCTTATCGTTACAATATTTTATTGAAAATACTATTTACGATGATGTTTGGCTGGACCTCAGATCGTTTTCAAAGGTTATATGAGTCTGGGAAGTTAGATGCGTCATTGTCACTTGAGGTTGAAGTCAACAGTCGCTTTCATTTTGTGATATTGACAATGGATACCAAAGAGCCTGTTTCTCTGTCGCATCAATTTCGGAAAGCGATTCGTCAGTTTAGTAGTGATACGGATATTACAGAGGAACATTTAGATCTTGTTAAGAGTGAGATGTTTGGGGAGTTTTTCAGTAGCATGAACTCCTTGGAATTTATTGCAACTCAATACGATCCGATGGATCGCGGAGAAACAATTTTTGATTTTCCAAAAATTTTACAGGAAATTACTTTGGAAGATGTTCTAGAAGCTGGACATCGTTTGATTGATGATGGTGATTTAGTTGATTTTACCATCTTTCCAGCTTAAAAGATGACTAATACTAGAAAGAAGGAATGATACGTATGAGAAAAAAAACAATTGGCGAGGTTCTACGTTTAGCTAGAATTAACCAGGGATTGAGTTTGGAAGAATTACAGGAAAAAACTGAAATTCAGTTGCATTTTCTAGAGGCCATGGAGGCTGATGATTTCGATTTACTTCCTAGTACCTTCTACGCTCGTTCTTTTTTAAGAAAATATGCCTGGGCAGTAGAGTTGGATGAGAGAATTGTTTTGGACGCCTATGATTCAGGTAGTATGATCACTTATGAAGAGGTTGATGTTGATGAAGAAGACTTGTCTGGTCGCAGACGATCAAATAAGAAAAAAACGTCTTATCTTCCTTTGTTTTATTTCGTTCTATTTGCTTTGTCGATTTTAATTTTTGTGACTTACTATGTTTGGAACTACATCCAAACTCAGCCAAGTCCTTCTTCAGCTAATTATAGCGTTGTGAACTCAACTAGTTCAACAACCTCATCTAGTTCATCTTCTAGTAGTCAGACGTCTAGCTCGTCTTCTACTACGGAATCAACTATTACAGTGTCAGGCGAAGGAAACCGCATTGAAGCTCTCTATAAAACGAGTAAGGAAACAGCTACTGTTCAGCTGGCAGTTTCAGATACGACTAGCTGGGTTAGTGTTTCGGGAAGTGAGTTGGAAGGTGGTGTGACACTATCCGCAGACAATAAGAATGCAAAAACAACAGTTTCAACGAAAGATTCTGTAACTATTACTTTGGGTGTGGTAAAGGGAGTTACTGTGACTGTGGAAAATCAAACGATTGATACTTCGAAGCTGACAACTCAGACTGGAACTGTGACACTTACATTTACTACAGATTAAGGAAAAATCAATGAAAAAAGAACAAATTCCTAATGTATTAACTATTGGTAGAATTCTCTTTATACCTCTCTTTATTCTTATTTTGACTTTGGGCCATTCACAAGGCAGTCATTTGCTAGCAGCGATCATCTTTGCAGTTGCTAGTATAACGGATTATCTCGATGGCTACCTTGCTCGTAAATGGAATGTAGTCAGCAATTTTGGAAAATTTGCTGATCCGATGGCCGATAAGCTGTTGGTTATGTCAGCTTTCATCATGTTGATTGAGTTAGGTATGGCTCCAGCTTGGGTTGTTGCTATTATCGTCTGTCGTGAACTTGCGGTGACAGGCTTACGCTTGTTGCTTGTTGAGACTGGAGGGACAGTTCTAGCAGCAGCGATGCCAGGGAAAATCAAGACCTTTAGTCAGATGTTTGCCATTATCTTTTTGCTCTTACATTGGAATTTAATTGGTCAACTGTTGCTTTATATCGCTTTGTTTTTCACTATCTACTCTGGCTATGATTATTTTAAGGGTAGCGCTCATGTATTCAAAGGGACATTTGGTTCGAAATGAAATCGATTATTGAAGTAAAAAATCTGTCTTTTCGTTACAAGGAAGACCAGGAACATTATGACGTTAATAATGTCTCGTTTCACGTGAAACGGGGAGAATGGCTTTCGATTGTAGGTCATAATGGGAGTGGGAAATCGACAACTATCCGTTTGCTTGATGGCTTGCTTGAAGCAGAGTCTGGGGAAATCTGGATAGATGGGCAGTTGTTGTCCTCTGAGAATGTTTGGGACTTACGCCGTCAAATTGGTATGGTTTTTCAAAATCCAGATAACCAATTTGTGGGGGCAACTGTTGAAGATGATGTCGCCTTTGGCTTAGAAAATCAGGGACTTCCTCGTGAAGAAATGAAGAGGAGAGTGTCTGAATCTTTGGAGTTGGTAGGGATGCTGGACTTTAAGAAGAGAGAACCAGCTCGTTTATCTGGTGGACAAAAACAACGGGTGGCTATTGCAGGAGTTGTTGCCCTGAGGCCAGCTATTTTAATTCTGGATGAGGCTACAAGTATGTTGGATCCCGAGGGCCGCAGAGAACTGATTCAGACAGTTCAAGAGATCCGAAAAGACCACCAGATGACAGTCGTCTCCATTACACATGACTTGGAAGAAGTTGCGATGAGTGACCGTGTCTTGGTCATGAAAAAAGGCCAAGTGGAGTCAACCAGCAGCCCAAGAGAACTTTTTTCTCGGGATGACCTTGACCAGATAGGGTTAGATGAGCCTTTTACTAATCAATTGAGAGGATCTTTGAGAGAGGCTGGCTATCAGTTGCCGGATAGCTATTTGACAGAAGGAGAGCTAGAGGACAAGCTATGGGAATTACTCTAGAAAATGTGAGCTTTACTTATCAAGAGGGGACTCCCCTATCTTCATCAGCCTTGACTGATGTTTCTTTGACGATTGAGGATGGTTCCTATACAGCTTTAGTAGGGCACACAGGTAGTGGGAAATCAACGATTTTACAGCTTTTAAATGGCCTATTGGTACCAAGTAAGGGTTCTGTTCGAGTTTTCGATACCGTCATTACCCCTACATCAACAAATAAAGAAATTCGTCAGATTCGAAAGCAAGTTGGTCTAGTGTTTCAATTTGCTGAAAATCAGATTTTCGAAGAGACTGTTTTGAAAGATGTTGCATTTGGACCGCAAAATTTTGGAGTTTCTGAGGAAGAGGCCAAGAAAATTGCGCGTGAAAAGTTAGCCTTGGTAGGCATTGATGAGTCACTTTTTGAGCGCAGTCCTTTTGAACTTTCGGGTGGCCAGATGAGACGTGTGGCTATAGCAGGTATGCTAGCCATGGAGCCAACTGTCCTGGTTTTGGATGAGCCAACAGCAGGGCTAGATCCTCTGGGCAGAAAAGAATTGATGACCTTGTTTAAAAAACTCCACCTTTCTGGAATGACAATCGTTCTGGTAACGCATTTGATGGATGACGTAGCTACGTATGCTGATCAGGTCTATGTTATGGAAAAGGGGCGTTTAGTCAAAAGTGGTAAACCGAGCGAAGTTTTCCAAGATGTAGCCTCTATGGAAAAAGTACAGTTAGGTGTGCCTAAAATAACAGCCTTTTGTAAACGTTTGGCAGATAGGGGTGTAGCTTTTAAAAAACTGCCAATCAAGATAGAGGAGTTTAAGGAGTCGCTAAATGGATAGTATGATTTTAGGGCGTTATATACCGGGGGATTCCATCATTCATCGTTTGGATCCACGTAGTAAATTGCTTGCCATGATTCTGCTGATTTTGATTGTATTTTGGGCCAATAATCCTCTCACCAATCTCATTTTGTTTATAGCGACAGGTATATTTATCGCTTTGTCAGGCGTTTCCCTCTCATTTTTCATTCAGGGATTAAAATCCATGTTCTTCTTGATTGCTTTTACGACTCTTTTTCAGCTCTTTTTCATTTCAAGTGGAAATGTCCTATTTGAGTTTTCTTTTATAAGAATAACGGATTATGCTTTGCAACAAGCGGGAATCATTTTCTGTCGTTTTGTGTTAATTATTTTCTTTTCAACCTTGCTAACCTTAACGACCATGCCTTTGAGTCTGGCAGCCGCAGTTGAAGCTCTTTTAGCACCGCTGAAACGCGTGAAAGTTCCCGTTCATGAAATTGGTCTGATGTTATCAATGAGTTTGCGTTTTGTTCCAACTTTGATGGATGACACGACGAGAATTATGAATGCTCAAAAAGCTCGTGGAGTTGATTTTGGCGAGGGAAGCATCGTTCAAAAAGTAAAGGCTATGATTCCAATTTTAATTCCTCTTTTTGCGACGAGCTTAAAGCGTGCAGATTCATTGGCAATAGCCATGGAAGCGCGTGGTTATCAGGGAGGAAAGGGTAGAAGTCAGTATAGACAATTGAGATGGAGTCAAAAGGATACACTGGCAATTCTTGTGATTTTGGTACTGGGATGTTTCTTATTTTTCTTAAAATCTTAGCAGGTTTGTAGGATTGATAAGAAGCTCACTGTAGCAGATTTTTAGTATAAAGGTAGGAATATGAACCGTTTTAAAAAATCAAAATATCTAATCATCGTTTTTGTCACAGTTCTGGCAGTTTCTGTACTATTAGTGACAACCTATTCAAGCGCTATCGTGACAAAACTAGGAGATGGGATTTCCTTAGTAGATAGAATTGTCCAAAAACCCTTTCAGTGGTTTGATACTTTCAAATCAGATTTGGGACATTTGACGCAGACTTACAATGAAAACGAAAGCTTAAAAAAGCAACTCTACAAACTAGAAGTGGAGTCTAATCAATCAGAAAGTTTAAAAAATGAAAATGAACAACTACGTCAGTTGCTGGATATGAAGTCAAAATTGCAGGCTACAAAAAACTTAGCAGCAGATGTGATTACGCGCTCACCGGTATTTTGGAAGCAAGAGTTAACGATAGATGCAGGAAGTTCAAAGGGTGCTTCTGAAAATATGTTGGCCATTGCAAACGGGGGCTTGATTGGCAGTGTTTCAAAAGTGGAGGATCATTCAACAACGATCAACCTATTGACAAACACCGAAAATTCAGACAAAATTTCCGTTAAAATCTTGCATGGTTCTACTGAAATTTACGGAATTATCGTTGGTTATGACAAAGAAACCGAACTTCTTAAAATTAGTCAATTAAACAGTAACAACGACATTAGTGCCGGAGATAGGGTGACTACAGGGGGGCTTGGAAACTTTAATGTTAAGGATATTCCTGTTGGAGAGGTTGTTGCTACAACTCATAGCAGTGATTATCTAACACGAGAGGTAACAGTAAAGTTAAGTGCTGATACTAAAGATCTTCATGTGGTAGAGTTAGTGGGGAATTAGCAATGAGACTGTTAAAACAAGTTGGTATTTTCTTTTTACTTCCTTTTCTTGTGCTAATTGATGCACATATTGGTCAATTAGTAGAATCCTTTTATCCACATTTTCACTTAGCAAGTCATTTCCTGTTTTTATTTCTCTTGTTTGAGACAATTGAGGTATCAGAATACTTCTATTTAGCTTATTGCTGTATAGCAGGTTTGGTGTACGATATCTATTTTTTCCACTTGATAGGAATTGCGACACTTTTATTTATCTTGATAGGTGCCTCACTTCACAAGTTTAATAGTGTAACTTTGTTGAACCGTTGGACGAGAATGTTAACAATAGTTGTGATGAGCTTCCTATTTGATATGGGTAGTTATCTTCTGGCCCTTGCTATGGGACTGACAGTAGAATCAATGCCAGTTTTCATTGTTTACAGCCTTGTCCCATCAATGATTTTAAACTTTTTATGGATGCTTATTTTCCAATATATTTTTGAAAAATATTATCTATAAGAAAGAAATAAAAATGTAACAAAGGCGTAATATTTATTATGTCTTTTTTTGGTATACTAGTAATGTCTTAAATAGAAGGAGTATCTACACAATATGAAGAAAAAAATCTTAGCGTCACTTTTATTAAGTACAGTATTAGTGTCTCAAGTGGCAGTGTTAACAACTGTTCACGCTGAAACAACTGATGAAAAAATTGCTGCTCAAGATAGTAAGATTAGTGACTTGACAGCTCAACAAAAAGAAGCTCAACAACAGGTAGATGAAATCCAAACGCAAGTTACAGCCATTCAAACACAGCAAGCAAACTTACAAGCTGAAAATGAAACACTACAAGCGGAATCTAAAAAACTCGAAGGAGAAATTACAGAGCTCTCTAAGAATATTGTTGCTCGTAATGAATCTTTGGAAAAACAAGCACGTAGCGCACAAACAAACGGTGCTGCAACTAGCTATATCAACACAATTGTAAATTCAAAATCAATTACAGAAGCTATTTCCCGTGTTGCGGCTATGAGCGAGATTGTATCGGCTAACAACAAAATGTTAGAGCAACAAAAAGCTGATAAAAAATCAATTTCAGAAAAACAAGTCGCAAATAATGAAGCAATCAATACTGTCATTGCGAACCAACAAACGCTTGCTGACGATGCACAGACATTGACAACAAAACAGGCGGAGTTAAAAGTTGCTGAGTTGAACCTTGCTGCAGAGAAAGCTACTGCAGAAGGTGAGAAAGCTACCTTGTTGGAACAAAAAGCAGCAGCAGAGGCAGAAGCGAAAGCAGCAGCTGAAGCAGAGGCAGCTTATAAAGCACGTCAAACAAGTCAACAACAATCAGTTGTTGCTTCTGGAAACACAAGTTTCTCAGCTCAAGTGCAAGCAACATCTACATCAACGTCAGCATCAGCATCTGATGACGAGGACTCAAGCTACACTCCAGCACCTACACCTACTCCAACTCCTACTAGACAACGTCCAACATACAGTACAAATGCTTCAAGTTATCCAACTGGTGAATGTACTTGGGGAGCTAAAACATTAGCACCTTGGGCTGGAGATTACTGGGGTAACGGAGCACAGTGGGCTACAAGTGCAGCAGCTGCAGGTTTCCGTACTGGTTCTCAACCACAAGTTGGTGCGATTGCATGTTGGAATGATGGTGGCTATGGACACGTAGCGGTTGTTACAGCAGTTGATTCAACTACTCGTATTCAAGTATCAGAATCAAACTATGGTGGAGATCGTACAATCGGTAACAAACGTGGATGGTTCAACCCAACTACAACATCTGAAGGTTATGTTACTTACATTTATCCAAACTAATGAATGAAACGAAGAGGCTCGATTTGAGCCTCTTTTATTATTTTTAATCGAGAGCAAGATCGAAATCTATCAAAATCACTTGAAAATATCGCTAAAATGTGGTAGAATGAAACTTGTCGTGTAAACGATAATACTCATTCTTGATGAATTGTGAAACTGTTGCCCTCGGGTCGTTTTGCAAGTTGAAATCAAGAAGAGGAAAAAAACAAAAAGGAGAAATACTCATGGCAGTAATTTCAATGAAACAACTTCTTGAGGCTGGTGTACACTTTGGTCACCAAACTCGTCGCTGGAACCCTAAGATGGCTAAGTACATCTTCACTGAACGTAACGGAATCCACGTTATCGACTTGCAACAAACTGTAAAATACGCTGACCAAGCATACGACTTCATGCGTGATGCTGCGGCTAACGATGCAGTTGTATTGTTTGTTGGTACTAAGAAACAAGCTGCTGATGCTGTTAAGGAAGAAGCAGAACGTTCAGGTCAATACTACATCAACCACCGTTGGTTGGGTGGAACTCTTACGAACTGGGGAACTATCCAAAAACGTATTGCTCGTTTGAAAGAAATCAAACGCATGGAAGAAGAAGGAATCTTTGATGTTCTTCCTAAGAAAGAAGTTGCACTTCTTAACAAACAACGTGCACGTCTTGAAAAATTCTTGGGTGGTATCGAAGACATGCCTCGTATCCCAGATGTAATGTACGTAGTTGACCCACATAAAGAACAAATCGCTGTTAAAGAAGCTAAAAAATTGGGAATCCCAGTTGTAGCGATGGTTGACACAAACACTGATCCAGACGATATCGATGTAATCATCCCAGCTAACGATGACGCTATCCGCGCGGTTAAATTGATCACAGCTAAATTGGCTGACGCTATCATCGAAGGACGTCAAGGTGAAGATGCAGCAGCAGTTGAAGCAGAATTTGAAGCTTCAGAAGCTCAAGCTGACTCAATCGAAGAAATCGTTGAAGTTGTAGAAGGCGACAACGCTTAATTCAAATAAGTAATCATTACCTAGGAGGGCGGGGCTTAGCCCGGCTCTCCTATTTTTAAAAAATATAGGAGAATCAAAATGGCAGAAATTACAGCTAAACTTGTTAAAGAGTTGCGTGAAAAATCTGGTGCTGGTGTTATGGACGCTAAGAAAGCATTGGTTGAAGTTGAAGGTGATATCGAAAAAGCAATCGAATTGCTTCGTGAAAAAGGTATGGCTAAGGCAGCTAAGAAAGCTGACCGTGTTGCAGCTGAAGGTTTGACTGGTGTATTTGTTAACGGTAACGTTGCAGCAGTAGTTGAAGTAAATGCTGAAACTGACTTCGTTGCGAAAAACGCTCAATTCGTTGAGTTGGTAAATGCAACAGCTAAAGTAATTGCTGAAGGTAAACCAGCGAACAACGAAGAAGCACTTGCTTTGACAATGCCTTCAGGTGAAACTCTTGAAGCAGCCTATGTATCTGCAACAGCTACAATCGGTGAAAAAATCTCATTCCGTCGTTTTGCTTTGCTTGAAAAAACAGATGCGCAACACTTTGGAGCATACCAACACAATGGTGGTCGAATTGGTGTTATCTCTGTTATTGAAGGTGGAGACGAAGCGCTTGCTAAACAAATCTCAATGCACATTGCTGCGATGAAACCAACAGTTCTTTCTTACAAAGAATTGGATGAGCAGTTCGTTAAAGATGAGTTGGCACAATTGAACCACGTGATTGACCAAGATAATGATAGCCGTGCAATGGTTGGTAAACCAGCTCTTCCACACTTGAAATATGGATCAAAAGCTCAATTGACTGATGAAGTGATTGCTCAAGCTGAAGAAGATATCAAAGCTGAATTGGTTGCAGAAGGCAAACCGGAAAAAATCTGGGATAAAATCATCCCAGGTAAAATGGATCGCTTCATGCTTGACAACACTAAAGTTGACCAAGCATACACACTTCTTGCACAAGTATACATCATGGATGACAGCAAGACGGTTGAAGCCTACCTTGATTCAGTTAACGCTTCAGTAGTTGAGTTCGCTCGCTTTGAAGTTGGTGAAGGTATCGAAAAAGCTGCAAATGATTTTGAAGCTGAAGTTGCAGCTACAATGGCAGCAGCCTTGAATAACTAAAGAATCTGAAACAAAATAGTTCTCAGCCACAAAAAAGCTAGAGGTTTCCAATTGAGGAACTCTAGCTTTTTAATTTTGACTCCTTCTCTTATTGTATTTTAAGAGGTTATTGGCCATGAGTATGAATCCCATGTTAATTCTCACTTGACGCTTACCTCTCAGATTACATCTCGTGTAACCCCAGCAAGCCTTTATCTGCCCCAAAACTTTGTTTTAGAGAATAGGCTCTATATGAGTATATAAAAAGCCCTTTAATAAGGGCTAAGTGCATTTAGGAGACTACACTTCAAATTCGTAGAGTGCTGTAGACAAATAACGTTCGCCGTTATCTGGTGCTAAAGCAAGAACTTTCTTCTCTGTACCTAATTTCTTGGCAACCTCAATTGCCCCGTAAATTGCTGCAGCTGAAGAAATCCCAACAAGGAAGCCTTCTTTTCCACCAATTTCACGTCCGAGTGCTAGAGCATCATCTGACGTTACGCGGACGATACCATCATAGGCTTTTGTATCAAGGGTTTCAGGAATAAATCCAGCTGAGATGCCTTGAATTTTGTGAGGTCCTGGTTTTTCACCAGACAAGATAGCTGACTCGTCTGCCTCAACTGCATAAACTTGAATGTTTGAATTTGCTGCTTTAAGAGCGTGAGAAACACCTGAGATCGTTCCACCGGTGCCAACACCACCCACAAAAGCATCTAGTCCATCAGAACCGAAAGTAGCCAGTATTTCAGCTCCTGTTGTTCTTTCGTGCACTTCTGGATTAGCTGGATTATTAAATTGGAGGGGAAGGAAGCCGTCACGTTCAGCGGCGATTTCCTGAGCTTTGGCAATAGCCCCTTTCATTCCTTCACTTCCAGGAGTAAGGACGAGTTCAGCACCATAGGCTTGGATAATCTTACGTCGTTCCACACTCATCGTTTCAGGCATGACGATAACAACTTTATATCCTTTAGCGGCACCAACCCATGAAAGACCGATACCAGTGTTTCCACTCGTTGCTTCAACAATGGTAGCACCCGGTTTTAGAATACCATCTTGTTCCGCTTTTTCAATCATACTAAGGGCAATACGGTCTTTTACTGACGATCCAGGGTTAAAAGCTTCTAGTTTAACATAGACGTCTGCAGCACCCTCTGGAACAATGTTGTTGAGTTTAACAATCGGTGTTTGTCCAATTAGTTCAGTGATATTATTATAAATAGTCATAGATATACCTCTTTGTATAAGATGATACTAGTATAACGCGCTCAAGGCTATTTGTAAAATATAGAAATCCTATCAAAGTGATAGGATTTTTTTATATCAAAGGTCTAAGCCATTAATTTTTAATCGATTGTGATAAGCCAATTCTAATAAATAGGTGTAAAGCGGAAGGATGTCCGTTTTTTTAGGGAATTCAAATTTATGGAAACTCAGATGCTCATTATGTGCTTTTAGAAAGACATTTTCTAAATAAGTGATCGTAATCTCACTATCATCTATACCTGCTCCAGCAGTTTCCATTTCAACGTTTACAATGTTCATCAAAAAGAGTGACTTAACAGACATCTTGCGACCAGTGGCACCTTGCTTATCTGTAAAGATGATACGGATATTTGTAAAAATAATTGAATCGCGAATAAGTTTATATCCACTTTGAATTTCTTCATTCTCTAGTAGATATTGTCCATATTCTTTGATAAGAGTCTCTTTGTTTTCCTCGCTGAAGTTACCAGCAAGTCCTTGAATAAATTTTCCAAACGCCATGTATTTCTCCTTTGTTTACACTAAGTTTACAGGGACTTCAACTTCTCGTAAACCTTGATCCGTTAAAGTAACCTTTCCATTAAAAAACTCTACAAGAGCAGCCTTGATATTTTCTTTCTCTTCCTTATCAACATAAATCATTGTATCAACTTGATCTGTAAAGTTTGTATCCAGCTCCATGAGATTATGTTCTTTAAGAAAATTGCCATATTCTTGATACTGAGTGTAGGACATCTGAATGGCTATACCAGCCTGTTCTTTGATTTCAATAATGCCAATTTCTTTGACAGCCAAGGCCACACTACCTGCATAGGCACGGATCAAACCGCCAGCACCTAGTTTGATGCCACCAAAGTAGCGTGTCACTACCACACAGAGATTGGTTAGATTATGATTTTCTAAGACACCCAGCATAGGGACTCCAGCAGTACCACTAGGTTCCCCATCATCACTCGTACGTTTGATTTCACTGCGTTCCCCTATAATAAAAGCAGAGCAGTTATGGGTGGCTTTATAGTGTTCTTTTTTGATGGTAGTGATGAAGTCACGAGCCTCTTCTTCGCTATAAACACGCTTGACATGACAGATAAAGCGGGATTTTTTGATTTCTTCTTGGACCTGCCCATCCTCTTTAATTGTTCTAAATTCCATGATTCAATTGTACTAAAAAAATATCTAAAGTGCTAGATTTTTACGAATATTAAAGTATGAAAGTAAATCCAAATTACCTCGGTCGCTTGTTTACTGAGAAAGAATTAACGGAAGAAGAACGACAGGTAGCAGTGAGACTGCCAGCAATGAGAAAAGAGAAGGGGAAACTGTTTTGTCAACGTTGTAATAGTTCGATTCTAGAAGAATGGTATTTGCCTATTGGCGCATACTATTGTAGGGAGTGCTTACTGATGAAGCGAGTCAGGAGTGATCAAGCCTTATACTATTTTCCGCAAGAAGATTTTCCTAAGCAAGATGTCCTCAAGTGGCGTGGTAAGTTAACCCCTTTTCAGGAGAAGGTGTCAGAGGGATTGATTCGAGCAGTCGAAAAGAAAGAACCGACCTTGGTTCATGCTGTAACAGGAGCTGGAAAGACGGAGATGATTTATCAAGTTGTGGCCAAGGTAATCAATAATGGTGGTGCAGTGTGTTTGGCCAGTCCTCGAATTGATGTATGTTTGGAATTGTATAAGCGACTGCAGAATGACTTTGCTTGTGAGATAGCACTGCTTCATGGCGAATCAGAGCCCTATTTTCGAACTCCACTAGTTGTTGCAACGACTCACCAGTTGTTAAAATTTCATCATGCTTTTGATTTGCTGATAGTAGATGAAGTAGATGCCTTTCCTTATGTTGACAACCCTATACTTTACTACGCTGTAAACCAATGTGTAAAGGAGGAGGGGTTAAAGATATTCCTTACAGCGACTTCTACAGATGAGTTAGATAAGAAGGTTCGCACAGGAGAATTAAAACGATTGAGCTTGCCAAGACGATTTCATGGAAATCCATTGATTATTCCTAAACCAGTCTGGTTATCGGATTTTAATCGCTGTTTAGAGAAAAATCAATTGTCAACCAAGTTAAAGACTTATATTGAGAAACAGAGAAGAACAGGTTATCCCTTACTGATTTTTGCATCAGAGATTAAGAAAGGCGAAAAACTAAAAGAAATCTTGAAGGAGCAGTACCCGAATGAGAATATCGGCTTTGTGTCTTCTGTGACAGAAGACCGATTAGAGCAGGTGCAAGCTTTTCGAGATGGAGAACTAACAATACTAATCAGTACGACAATCTTGGAACGCGGGGTTACCTTCCCTTGTGTGGATGTTTTCGTAGTAGAAGCTAATCATCGTCTCTTTACCAAGTCTAGTTTGATTCAGATTGGAGGGCGAGTTGGACGCAGTATGGATAGACCAACTGGTGAGTTGCTCTTCTTTCATGATGGATTAAATGCTTCCATCAAGAAGGCAATCAAGGAAATCAAGCAGATGAATAAGGAGGCAGGGTTATGAACTGTTTATTATGTGGCCAGACTACAAAGAGTGAGCTGACTTTTAGCAGTCTCTTCCTTTTGAAGGATGACTGCAGTTATCTTTGCTCAGCTTGTGCTTCTAGTTTTGAGAAGATTGGAGAGAATTATTGTCCAAACTGTATGAAAACAGATATGTCAACTAAGTGTCAAGATTGTAAGTTTTGGTGTAAAGAAGGAGTTCGTGTTGATCATAAGGCAATCTTTACCTATAATCAAGCTATGAAAGACTTTTTCAGTCGCTATAAGTTTGATGGCGATTTTTTGCTTAGAAAAGTTTTTGCTTCTGTTCTTGCTGAGGAGCTGAAAAAGTATAAAGGTTATCAATTTGTTGTAATTCCCCTAAGTCCTGGAAGATTGCTTGAGAGGGGGTTCAACCAAGTCGAGGGTTTGGTTGAGGCAGCAGGCTTTTCTTTTAAAGATATATTAGGAAAAAGAGAAGAGAGCGCTAGTTCTTCTAAAAGCCGTTTGGAAAGGTTGGCTACTGAAATTCCATTTTTTATTAAAGATGGAATCTCACTTCCTAAGAAGATTTTGCTGATTGATGACATCTATACAACAGGGGCAACTGTGAATCGTGTGAAACGACTTTTGGAAGAAGCAGGTGCTTTGGAAGTTAAAACTTTTTCCCTTGTAAGATGAGGAAAAAATTTGCAAAATGAAAATGAAAGCGTTATAATATAGTTAGAAAAACAAAAATGTTTAGAAAGAAGGTACTTATATGATTAAATATAGTATCCGTGGTGAAAACCTAGAAGTAACAGAAGCAATTCGTGATTATGTAGTTTCTAAACTCGAAAAGATCGAAAAGTATTTCCAACCAGAGCAAGAGTTGGATGCACGTGTGAATTTGAAAGTTTACCGTGAGAAAACAGCAAAGGTTGAAGTAACAATTCCACTTGGATCTATTACTCTTCGTGCAGAAGATGTTTCTCAAGATATGTATGGTTCTATCGATCTTGTAACAGATAAAATTGAACGTCAGATTCGTAAAAATAAGACTAAAATCGAACGCAAGAATAAAAATAAAGTTGCGACAAGTCAACTCTTTACAGATGCTCTAGTTGAAGATGCAGATGTTGTGCAACCCAAAGTCGTTCGTTCAAAACAAATTGATTTGAAGCCAATGGATTTAGAAGAAGCGCTTCTTCAAATGGATTTATTGGGACATGATTTCTTTATCTATGTAGATGTAGAAGATCAAACAACTAATGTTTTGTATCGTCGAGAAGATGGTGAAGTTGGTTTGCTCGAAGTAAAAGAATCATAAAATTGAAATAACTAATAAGAGTGGTTTACTGATTTGTAAACCACTTTTTCTTGTGCCTATAAGTAAGTAGAAAAACGAGGAAATCCTTGATAAAACAGTCAGAATCAGCCCCTATAATCTGAACTTATAGGGGTGTTTATATTTATTAAGTAGACAAAATAATACCCTAAGGGATAGAATGGGGTTGTCAACAAATAGCGAATACAAAAATGTAAGCGCTCTTATAACAAATAAAGGAGTCATGACTATGGCAACAAAAGAAGAAATTTTACGCGAACTATATCCTGAGGACCTTTTTCACTATGCAGATGGTCTAACTTTGGGAGAAGCAGAGGTTTTACAAGAAACTCGCCGTTTGATTGAGAAACATCTCCGTCCGGTTATTAATGAATACTGGGAAAAACCTGATTTTCCTTTTGAAGAATTCTATGCTGTGGCTAAGGGCGCTCAAATTATGAACAATCCAAAATTGTTTGAAGGACGTGAGGGCAGCTGGAAACCTTCTGAACTTTATATTGCTTTCTTGTATCTTGAACTTGCTCGCTTCGATGCTTCTATGGCAACATTCTACACCGTTCATGGTGGACTTTGCTACAACACAATTCTCTTGGGTGGTGATGAGCGTCAACAAAAAGAATTTCTTCCAAAACTAGCTGCATTTGATTGGCAAGGTTGCTTCGCTTTGACTGAACCTCTTTCAGGTTCTGATATTGCTGGAGGACTTGCAACTACTGCAGAACGTGTTGGAGACAAGTGGATTCTAAATGGTGAAAAACGCTGGATTGGTGGTTCAGATACTGCGGATGTCGTTCCTGTATTTGCTCGTGATGTTGCGGATGGCAAGGTGAAATGCTTTATCGTTCGTAAGGGAGCTCCTGGATATCATGCGGAACCAATCCCACATAAGATTGCTCTTCGTTGTGTCCGCAATGGCCATATTACTATGAAGAATGTAGAGGTTCCAGATTCAGACCGTTTGGTAAATATCAATGGTTTTGGTGATGTAGCCCGTATCTTGACCTTCACTCGTGCGGACGTTGCTCACATTGCTATGGGAGTGACTTGTGGATCTTATGTAGCAGCTCTTAAATATGCTAAAGATCGTGAACAGTTCAAACGTCCAATTGCCAAATTCCAAATTGTTCAAGAAAAATTGGCTCGTATGCAAGCAAATGCTGTAGCAGTTATTGCTTATTCAACTCGTATTGCTGAGATGCAAGAGAAAGGTAATGAATTGATGCTTAACTCTGCTCTTGCTAAGATGCACAATTCCTTGGTGATGCGCGAAACAGTTGCCCTTGCTCGTGAAACTTGCGGAGGTAATGGTATTACACTTGAGACAGACGTTGCTCGTTTCTTTGCAGATGCTGAATCAATCTATACCTATGAAGGTTCACACGAAGTGAATGCCTTGATTGTTGGTCGTGAGATTACTGGACTAGGTGCCTTTGTTTAATGTCAGAAGGGCGATTGAAGGATTTCTGTTCAATAGTCCTTGCTTCATGCACTGGATTTTTGTAAAATAAGAAGGAGAAAATAATGATATCTAAGGTGATGATTATTGGTTCTGGTCAAATGGGAAGCGGAATTGCTCAAGTATTTGCTCAGGCTGGTTTTACAGTTTACTTAAACGATATTAAAGAAGAATTTGTTCAAAGAGGCTTGAATAATATCACAAAACAATTGGAACGTTCAGTTGAAAAAGGACGGATGTCTGCGGATGAGAAGGATCAGGTATTGGCCAATTTGCTTCCATCTGTTTCATATGAAGATGCGAAACAAGTCCAATTGGTGATTGAAGCTGCAACTGAGAATCGTGAGATTAAGTTGAATATTTTCAAACAATTGGATGAATTGACAGATCCTAAAACTATCTTAGCATCAAACACATCCTCTTTGTCAATCACGGATATAGCTGCTGCTACTAAACATCAAGAGCGCGTGATTGGAATGCACTTCTTTAATCCTGCCCCAATCATGAAACTTGTAGAGGTTATTAAGGCCTTGCAGACTTCAGAAGAAGTGGTTCAGGCGGTTCGTGAACTGACAGTGAAAATTGGTAAAACACCAGTTGATGTTAAAGATTCTTATGGTTTTGTTGTGAACAGAATTTTGATTCCTATGATCAATGAAGCCATTTACATTCTAGGTGAAGGAGTGGCTAGTGCCGAAGAAATCGATGAAGCGATGAAACTTGGTGCAAATCATCCTATTGGACCTTTGGCTCTTGCTGACTTGATTGGGTTGGATGTTTGTTTGGCTATTATGGGCGTCCTAAACCAAGGGTTTGGTGATCAAAAATACCGTCCTGCCCCTCTTCTTAAGAAAATGGTCGAAGCAGGAAAATTGGGACGGAAGACAAAAGAAGGTTTCTTTACTTACTAGACACTGATGGAGGTAGTCATGAAAGACGTAGTTATTGTTTCGGCAGTGCGAACACCTTTAGGTTCCTTTGGCGGGAGCTTGAAGAATGTTTCTGCTGTTGATTTGGGATCTTTGGTAATTAAGAGTGCTTTGGAAAAAGCGAATATTAAACCAGAGCAGGTAGATGAAGTGATTATGGGGAATGTCCTAGGCGCAGGTTTAGGTCAAAACGTAGCTCGTCAAATGAGCATTCACGCAGGACTCCCTGAATTTACACCAGCCTTTACTATCAACAAGGTTTGTGGTTCCGGTTTGAAGGCAGTGCAGTTGGCTGCTCAAGCGATTCGATGCGGCGATGCAGATATTATCGTAGCTGGTGGTGCAGAAAACATGAGTCAGGCGCCATACGTTTTGCCAAGTTTCCGTTGGGGTGGTCGTATGGGAGATTCGAAAGTGGTAGATACCATGATTAAGGACGGTTTGTCTGATGCCTTTAACGAATACCATATGGGGATTACAGCTGAGAATGTGGCAGAAGAATATGGTATTAGCCGAGATGATCAAGATGCGCTTGCTTTGGAATCACAAAAACGAGCAGTGGCGGCTATAGAATCTGGACGCTTTAAGGAAGAGATTGTTCCGGTGGTTATTCCTCAACGTAAAGGCGATTCTATCGTCTTTGATACAGATGAATTTCCTAGAAAAGATGCTAGCTTGGAGAGTCTGTCTAAGCTACGACCTGTTTTCAAAAAAGACGGTTCTGTTACAGCGGGTAATGCATCAGGTATCAATGACGGAGCAGCGGCTGTCTTGGTCATGAGCGCTGAAAAAGCTGAAGAATTGGGACTCCCAGTGATTGTTCGCATTCGTTCGTATGCAAGTGCAGGTTTGGATCCTAAAATTATGGGATGTGGACCGATTTATGCGACTCGCAAAGCTCTAGAAAAAGGCAATTTGACAGTTGATGATCTTGACTTGATCGAGTCAAATGAAGCCTTTGCTGCTCAGGCTTGTGCGGTTGGGAAAACACTTGGCTTTAACACAGATATTGTCAATGTTAATGGTGGCGCGATTGCTCTTGGTCATCCAATTGGAGCTTCAGGCTGCCGTATCTTAGTGACTCTGGTACATGAGATGATGAAACGTGATGCCAAAACTGGTTTAGCAACTCTCTGTATCGGAGGAGGGATGGGAACAGCCCTCATCGTTGAACGTTAGTTATTAGAAAACTGAACGTCAGTTCCTCTTTTTCAATATTACGATTACAAAATGAGATATTGATCCGATCTCATAGTTACATACCTTATCAAGTGTCTTTCTCCGAAAGTGCTTGATAAGGTATTTTTGCTTTTCCTAAGACTTTGAGGGTAGATTGAATGGCTCTATTCTATAAGCTGGACTTATAGGTCTATAAATAAAGATTAAGTAGACGGATAGGGAAAAAAGGATTATGATGAAAATGTAAGCTCTTACATTTTGTGTTGGTATTTGTTGACGCTGTACTCTGTACTCAAAATAAATCAAGTAGGAGCAGAACAATGAGTAAAACTGTTTTATTAGAGGTTAAGAATGGTTTTGGCTATCTAACAATTAACCGTCCATCGGCTTTGAACGCTTTAAGTTCAGAAGTCTTAAAGGATTTGAATCTCGCTTTAGACCAAATTGAAGCAAGCGAGGACATTCGTGTTGTCATTGTGACCGGTCAAGGAGAGAAAGCATTTGTCGCAGGAGCAGACATTAAAGAGATGGACCAAATGTCTCCAATTCAGGCTCATGAATACATGACCTATGCGAACGACACCTTTACCCGCTTATCTGAATTGACTCAGCCAACTATTTCAGTATTGAATGGTTATGCTTTGGGAGGCGGTTTAGAATTAGCTCTTTCAACTGATATCCGAATCGGCTATGACAAGACAATGGTTGGCTTCCCTGAAGTCGGCTTGGGAATCATTCCTGGTTTTGCAGGTACTCAAAGAATGTCTCGTTTGATTGGTACTAGTAAAACAAAGGAATTAATCTTCACTGCTAGAATGGTTAAAGGACAAGAAGCATACGATCTTGGAATTCTTAACAAGTTGGTAGCAGCAGAAGAACTATTGCCTGCGGCAGAAGAGCTAGCAGGAGCGATTATGAAAAATGCACCGCTAGCAGTTGAAAAAGCTAAACATATTATCCAAGTTGGCTCAGAACTCCCTCTGAAAAATGCTATTCGTTTGGAAACAGAAGCGGAAGCTCTACTCTTCTCAACAGAAGATAAGGTAGAAGGAATGCGCGCTTTTGTTGAAAAACGCAAAGCTGTCTTTCAACGTAAATAAGAGAGGAGATAGGTTATGAAAGTTGTAACATTGTCTGAAGCTATTTCCTTGATTCATTCAGGAGATAAAGTTGGTATTTCTGGATTTCTCGGAGTGGGAGAACCACTTGAGTTAATTGAGGAACTGGTTCGTCAAAACCAGCAAGATTTGACCTTGGTGTCTGTTGTAACCTCTCAACCCGGTAAGGAAGTTGGAGTTGGTCGTCTTTGTGAAAACCATCAGGTTACAAAATACATTGCAGCTCACGTAGGGACATCTGCTGCTGCTCAGCATGATTATTTTTCAGGAGCCATGAAAGTGGAGTTCACTCCGATGGGAACTGTTGTAGAACGCTTGCATGCTGCGGGTGCGGGTCTTGGAGCAGTCTTAACACCAACAGGTGTAGGAACAATTCTTGAAGATGAACACGAAAAAGTGACTCGAAATGGAAAAGAATATTTGATTTATGATCCATTGAAGATTGATGTTGCCTTGATTAAAGCTACAAAGGCTGATAAGTATGGCAACCTTTATCTGGATGGGACTACTAAAAACATCTCCCTTCAACTCGCTCTAGCAGCTGACACAGTTATTGTTGAGACAAACGAATTGGTTGAAGTCGGAGAAATTGATCCAAATGATATTTACATCCCTGGTATCCTAGTTGACTATGTCGTTCAAGGATTGACACCACAAGAGCATCATCAGATGATGGGAGATCTGTGGACAGAGACAAAGAAACTGGCGGGGGTGAAGTAAAATGAAAGCAAAAGAGATTATCGCAAGACGTGTAGCACTTGAATTTAAAGATGGAGATGTGGTCAATCTTGGTTTTGGGATTCCAAATGCCTCTGCTGATTACATTCCTGAAGGTGTAAATGTTATTTTACAGGCAGAAAATGGCGCTCTTCGATTTGGGGAAACACCTACCAAGGACAACTATAATGCCAATTTAGCGAACTCTGGTGGAGCTCCTATTACATTGTTGCCAGGAGCAGCCTTGTTTGATCTACAAACTTCCTTTGCCATTATTCGTGGTGGACACGTGGATGCAACCGTTCTTGGAGCTCTTGAAGTCAGTCAAGATGGAAGCATTGCGAACTGGATTATCCCAGGGAAATTTGCTCCTGGTATGGGTGGCGCAATGGACTTATTGGTAGGAGCTAAGCGCGTAATCGGGGCTATCCAACATACAACTGCTGATGGGGAATCTAAGTTGTTGAAAGAATGTACCTTGCCACTTTCAGCTAAAGGAGTATTGGATCTTGTCATCACAGAATTAGCTGTTTTTGGATTCAAAGATGGTAAATTCCTGTTGAAAGAGCTGGCTCCTGGTGTGACATTAGAAGAAGTTCTTGAAAAAACAGCTGGGGAAGTCATTGTCTCAGAAGACCTAAAAATAATGCCGATTTAAGCAAAAAAAGAGCTATTTTCTACTTAGTGTGTTATGATATAAACTAGATAGTATTGTAAGCGCTTTATATACAACGTTAAAATGAAGTATTCGAAATGTTATTTCGATAAAAAGTCAGTAGACAACTATCAAACACTAGAATAGTTGTCTAATTGACCTACTAAAATAGTGAAGGAAAGCTAGGTGATGGGTAAGTGGATATTATCCAAATGAACTATTTCATCAATATCATAGAATGCGGATGCAACCTTTCCATTGCTGCAAAGAAGATTCACATTAGTCAATCAGCCTTGAGTCAATTTGTGACAAATTTTGAAGCAGCTGAAGGGGTTCAATTATTCAATCGCAAGAATGGAAGATTAGAAAGTTTAACAGAGGCGGGACGCAAAATTTATCGTTATGCGACCGAGATTGTGAATCGACATGAAGAAATGCTTTCCATGATCCATATAGAAGCTCAAAAGCAAAAAGGCACCATTAATTTTGGTATTCCGTCCTTGATTTTACGAGTTTATTTTGCTAGTGCCTTGCCTCATTTTCTGAAAAATAATCCTCATATCCATATCCAGGTTACGGAAGGTGGAGGGAAGGAAATTCGTCAAAAAATGGTTGATGGAGATTTGAATCTCTCTATTCTGATAGAGCCTACGAGCCTGGATGCTAAAAAATATGAACAACATATCATTCAATTGGATGAATACGTTGCTTATATGGATAAGGATCATCCGCTGGCTCAGAAAAGCTTGTTGGAATGGTCTGATATTGCTGGTTATGAATTGGCAACCTTCAACAAAACATTTACGACTTATGATTTAGTGACAGAAAAACTTCGTTCACAACGAATTGAGGCTAAATTTGCTTATCTTTCCTCTACTTGGGACTTCCTAGTTGAATCAACTCATCAGACAGATTTGATTGCCCTTTTGCCAAGGCCGGTTGAATATTTTGTGGATAAGAGTCGTTTTAAGGCGGTTAGATTCAAGGATCCGATTCCATTTAATATTTGGTTTTGTAGACCCTATAAAAACTCCTACAATGAAGTAGAGTCTTATGTGTATGAAGAATTGTTGAAAGATTATTACCAACCGTTTTCTGACAACTAAGATGAGGTGAATGCGATGACCTATAATGACGTGCTGGCACGAGAATTGAAGGCAGATGTGAAAGTGTTGATTCGGGACTATCTTAAGTCTCATGAGGATGAACAACAGTTCCCTAGAGAATTGCTTTATCAGTTTATTGAGCAATTTGATATCTTTTCCTTGCTTTTAGATAGTCAAGATTCTGTTTTGAGAACCGAGTTTTTAACCTTTATTCGCTTGATTTCAAAAGATTTTCCTGCTTTTTCTGCTGTTCTACTAACTCAGGCATGTTATGGTATCTATCCTATTTTACGATATGGGAGTCAGGAACAAAAATCGCGTTATGTAGAACCATTAGTAAGGGGAGAAATCTTAGCTGGCTTGGGATTTTCTGAAGGAAAATTGATGGACAGCTTGGAGGTTATTGCAACAACTGCAAGGAAAACAGAAACAGGTTGGTCTTTAACTGGGAAGAAGTCAATTGTATCAAATTGCCGCTATACAGATATTTTGTTAATCTTAGCCAAGGTTCAGGAAGCTAACGGAGAAGATGGATACGGATTTTTCATTGTTGATACGACTCGACCGGGAGTTGCTTTTGGAGATGATATTGCAAAACCTGGTTTACAGGGTTTGCCTGTGAATTCGGTAACTTTTGATCAGGTCATATTGCCAGAAGATAGTCTGCTAGGATTGACGCTAAATGGGGAAACTCAGTTAAATGATATTATCAAAAAATTACAGCTAGGATTAAGCGCAATCTCTATTGGTATCTCTGAGGGAGCTTTTGAAACAGGTCTGGCTTTTGTAAAGGTCAAAAGAAGATTTGGGAAACCATTAATCGATGCGACAGTCTATCAACATCAATTCGCAGACTTGTATACTAAGCTGTGTGCGGCTGAATCTTACTTTGCTTCCTACAAGGATAGGATGAAGGCGGATTCTCTCTTTGTATCTCAGATAAAACTTTATACGACAAAAGTAGCAATTGAGATTTCTGAGGAAATTATTAGATTAATTGGACCTCTTCAAACCTTGGATGACATCCCCATAGACCGTTATCTAAAGGATGCCAAAACGATTGAAATCTATGGAAAATCTGGGGATTCGATTCGTAAAAGAATAGCAGCCCAATGGATAAAGGAGTAAAGCATGGCAGAACTCACCTTACAGGAATATCAATTTCATGATATGAAACTGACATGGCTACGTGGAGCCGATAAATTGACGGATGCAGGGACTCTTTTTGGTCCGGTTCCGAAAGTTGTGTGGTCTCGTTACTACCCAACAAATGATGCTAATATGATGGCAGAATTGACGGATCCTATTTTGATCCAGTACAAGGGTAAAAATTACTTGATAGATGCAAGTTTTGATACAGCAAAATTATCCGATAAACAAAGGCGCAACTTAGGAATCTTAACTGAAAGTCGGGTAGAAGAAAGTTTATCTCTTTTAGGACTATCGCCTGAAGACATTGACATCGTGCTGATGACACATATGCATCATGATCATTCTGGTGGCTTGACGCGTGTGAATGATCAAGGAGAGTTGGTTTCCAAGTATCCAAACGCTAAGATTATTGTGAATGATGTCGAATGGTATGAGATGAGAAACCCTAATAATCGAACACGAGGAACTTATCTGAGAGAGAATTGGGAACCGATTCAAGATCAGGTGACGACTTTCTCAGAGTATATCAATGTCATTCCAGAAATCCAAATGATTCACACAAGTGGTCACAGCAATGGCCACAGTATTATCTTGCTCAAACAGGGGAAAGATACGATGATCCATATGGGGGACTTGATGTTATCACATGTTCATCGAAATCCTCTCTGGGTTCCAGCAGTTGATGATTATCCTATGAAATCCATTTTAGCCAAAGAGAAATGGTTGCGTCAGGCTTTTGAGAATCATTACAAGTTTTTCTTTTATCATGATCAATTTTTCGCGGTGGTAGAGTTTGACAAGGATGGGAAGGAATTTGTAGATTATGTTCTACGTTCTCGCCCCCCACTTATTCCTTTTACAGATCAGCAGGATCGTAAGCCAGATTTTTTAGGATAACAGAATATGAGGAGACAAATGTAACATTTTCTTGTTGACGGGGATATTGGTGCACTATGCATCCATTTGCCAACAAGAATCAACAGAAAATAAAAGGAGGACTCATATGTCAATTACAAAACTTTTACAGATTCAATATCCAATTTTCCAAGGGGCCATGGCTCAAATCTCCCACTATCAACTAGCAGCAGCTGTTTCTGAGGCTGGAGGATTAGGAATTATTGCGTCAGGTGGTATGACTGGAGAGCAGTTGCGAGAAGAAATTCGTGAATTGAGAAAGTTGACAGATAAGCCTTTTGGTGTCAACATTATGTTGATGATGAAAAACATCAAGGATATTGTGACTGTTATCATCGAAGAAAAGGTTCCGGTGGTAACTACAGGTGCAGGAACACCTAAGCATATCATGCCTTACTTGAAAGAAGCAGGAATCAAGGTTATTCCAGTTATTGCCAGTGTCAAGCATGCTCAAAAAATGGAAGAATTTGGAGTTGATGCTGTAATCGCTGAGGGTTCAGAAGCTGGTGGGCATATCGGAGAGACCAATACAATGGCTCTTATCCCGCAAATCGTTGATGCGGTATCAATTCCGGTCATTGCTGCCGGAGGTGTGGCAGATGGCCGAGGGCTGGCTGCTGCGATTGCCCTAGGTGCACAAGGAGTTCAAATGGGAACAGTTTTTCTTGCTTCAGAAGAATGTCCAATTTCTCCAGCCTATAAAGAAGCTATTTTGGCGGCAAGTGATACAGCGACTGCGGTTACAGGTCGCATTGCGGGAGCGCCAGTTCGTTGTATTCGCAATGAGATGACAGATCACTATATTGAATTAGAGCAGAAAGGTACAAACCGAGAGGAACTGGAAGAAATTACGATCGGTTCCCTATCTAAGGCTGTCTATGAAGGTGATACAGTTCATGGTTCAATGATGAGCGGACAAATTGCAGGTTTGGTGAAAGACATCAAACCATGTAAGTCTATTTTAGAATCAATTGTGAAACAGGCGCAAGAGCGCCTACAAGACATTCGACTAGAATTAGGTGAATAATGTAATCTAGGCGGAAGATTCTGCACTGATGTGGAAAAAGGAGAGCGAGGAATTTGCTCTCCTTTTTTATGTATGGTTTCTTTAAGAGTATCTTACTATAATAAAAGCAGTGCTTTCTCTTTAAAGGTCGCTTTTTAAGGGCATTTGTGATATAATAATGCGCAAGAGGTTTAGAATGAAAAAAAATAATTTAACTCCGAATTCTGCGATTCTACTAGGGATTGCAACTTTCGGAACCTTAACAATGCTGATTATTTTTTCACAAAATAATGTTGTAACAATCAGTGTCTTGTTTTTATTTGTACTTCTTTATCTGCTTTTATTTGTCTGGCAAAAAAAACAGTATGAAAAGAGCGAAATTGAACAAATCCAATACGTAAATCATCAAGCTGAAAATAGCTTGAGTACTTTGCTTGATCAAATGCCGGTGGGAGTCCTGAAATTAGACTTATCTAGTGGCGAAGTGGAATGGTTTAATCCCTATGCTGAGCTGATTTTGACGAATGAAGAAGGGGAAATTGATGTTGAATTAATTCAAACCATCATCAAGGCTTCTGTTGGGAATCCTGGTTCGTATGCTACCTTGGGCGAAACACGGTATGCTGTTCATATGGACAAGGCTTCGGGTGTTTTGTATTTCTTTGATGTTTCTGGGGAGTACGAAGCGACTGTCGAATTGGTAACTAGTCGTCCAGTCATTGGGGTCATCTCAGTGGATAATTACGATGATTTGGAGGATGCGACGTCTGACTCTGATATCAGCCATATCAATAGCTTTGTAGCTAATTTTGTTTCAGAATTTGCTAGTAAGTATGCTATGTTTTCTCGCCGTGTGGGGATGGATCGTTTTTATTTATTCACAGATTACACAGTACTCGAGGAATTGATGAATGATAAATTCTCTGTTATTGATAGTTTCCGAGAAGAATCAAAACAGAGGCAACTGGCCCTAACCTTAAGTATGGGATTTTCTTATGGTGATGGAAATCATGAAGAGATAGGGAAAATTGCCTTGCTCAACTTGAACTTAGCAGAAGTTCGCGGTGGTGACCAGGTGGTGGTCAAGGAAAATAACGAAACCAAGAATCCTGTCTACTTTGGTGGAGGAACTGCTGCATCTATCAAACGTACTCGTACACGTACCAGAGCCATGATGACAGCCATTTCTGATAAGATTCGAAGTGTTGACCAAGTTTTTGTAGTCGGTCATAAAAATCTAGATATGGATGCTTTGGGCTCTGCTGTTGGTATGCAGTTGTTTGCAAGTAATATTATTGAGAACAGTTATGCTGTCTACGATGCAGACCATATGCCAGCAGATATCGAACGTGCTATTCAGTTCTTGAAGAAGGAAGATGTCACGAAACTTTTATCTCTTACAGATGCGATGAAGCTAGTTACAAACCGTTCATTATTGATTCTGGTGGATCATTCCAAGACGGCTTTAACCTTGTCAAAAGATTTTTATGATTTGTTCACTCAAACTATTGTTATTGACCATCATAGACGTGATCAGGATTTCCCTGAGAATGCGGTCATCACCTATATTGAAAGTGGGGCAAGTAGTGCCAGTGAGCTGGTCACAGAATTGATTCAGTTCCAAAATTCTAAGAAAAATCGTTTGAGTCGTATGCAGGCCAGTGTTTTGATGGCTGGTATGATGCTGGATACCAAGAATTTCACATCTCGCGTGACGAGCCGAACCTTTGATGTGGCTAGCTACCTGAGAACACGGGGAAGTGACAGTATTGCTATTCAGGAGATTGCTGCGACAGATTTTGAAGAGTATCGTGAGGTAAATGAACTCATTTTACAAGGTCGTAAGTTAGGTTCAGATATCTTGATTGCCCAAGCTAAGGACCCAACCACTTATGACACCGTTGTTATTAGTAAGGCTGCTGATGCTATGTTAGCTATGTCCGGCATTGAGGCTAGTTTCGTTCTGGCAAAAAATACACAAGGATTTATCTCTATCTCGGCTCGAAGTCGTAGTAAAATCAATGTGCAACGCATTATGGAAGAGCTGGGTGGTGGAGGTCACTTTAATCTAGCAGCTGCGCAAATCGAGGATATGAGTTTGTCGGAAGCGGGAGAAAAATTGACTCAACTAATCTTGGAAGAACTAAAGGAAAAGGAGAAAGAAGAATGAAAGTAATCTTTTTAGCAGATGTTAAAGGAAAAGGGAAGAAAGGCGAAATTAAGGAAATGCCAACTGGCTACGCTCAAAACTTCCTGATTAAAAAGAATTTGGCCAAGGAAGCAACTGCTCAAGCAGTGGGTGAGTTGCGTGGAAAACAAAAATCAGAAGAAAAGGCTCATGCTGAAATGATTGCTGAAGCAAAAGCCATCAAGGCTAAGCTTGAGGCAGAAGAAACAGTTGTAGAGTTTGTTGAAAAGGTTGGACCAGATGGCCGTACATTTGGTTCCATCACTAACAAGAAAATTGCAGAAGAATTGCAAAAGCAGTTTGGTATTAAGATTGACAAACGCAATATTCAAGTGCAAGCACCAATTCGAGCAGTAGGTTTGATTGATGTACCAGTGAAGATCTATCAAGATGTTACAAGTGTCATCAATCTTCGTGTAAAAGAAGGCTAAGTTTACAACTTCTTGACAAGATTGTAAAAGGAAGGAAAGTCGGATGGCAGAAGTAGAGGAACTGCGAGTTCAACCTCAGGATATTTTAGCAGAACAATCTGTTTTGGGGGCTATTTTTATAGATGAGAGTAAGCTCGTTTTTGTCCGAGAATACATTGATTCTCGTGACTTCTTTAAGTATGCTCATCGATTGATTTTCCAAGCGATGGTAGATTTGTCGGATCGTGGGGAAGCAATTGATGCGACTACAGTTCGGACGATTTTGGATAGTCAAGGGGATCTCCAAAATATTGGCGGCCTGTCCTATCTTGTCGAAATTGTCAACTCTGTACCAACCTCAGCTAATGCGGAATATTATGCTAAAATCGTAGCCGAAAAGGCTATGCTACGTCGCTTGATTTCCAAGTTGACAGAGTCTGTCAACCAAGCCTATGAAGCTTCTAAGCCTGCAGATGAAATCATCGCTCAGGCTGAAAAGGGGCTTATTGATGTTAGCGAAAACGCCAATCGTAGTGGGTTCAAGAACATCCGAGATATTCTAAATATCAACTTTGGGAACCTAGAAGTTCGGTCACAACAAACAACGGATATCACTGGTATTGCAACGGGTTACCGTGATTTGGACCATATGACGACAGGTCTCCATGAGGAGGAACTAATTATCCTAGCGGCGCGACCAGCAGTTGGTAAGACGGCCTTTGCCTTGAACATTGCTCAGAACATTGGGACTAAGTTGGACAAGACGGTTGCCATCTTTTCACTGGAAATGGGTGCGGAAAGTCTAGTAGACCGTATGTTGGCGGCCGAAGGCTTGGTGGAGTCTCATTCTATCCGTACGGGTCAATTGACTGATGAGGAGTGGCAAAAGTATACCATTGCTCAAGGGAACCTAGCCAACGCGAGTATCTATATCGATGATACGCCGGGGATTCGGATCACGGAAATTCGTTCGCGGTCACGCAAACTGGCTCAAGAAACGGGCAATCTAGGATTGATTTTGATAGACTACCTACAGCTTATTACAGGGACTGGTCGTGAGAACCGCCAACAAGAAGTTTCTGAAATTTCTCGTCAGTTAAAAATTCTAGCCAAGGAATTGAAAGTTCCAGTCATTGCTCTTAGTCAGTTATCTCGTGGAGTGGAACAGCGTCAGGATAAGAGACCAGTCTTGTCTGATATTCGTGAATCGGGTTCTATCGAGCAGGATGCGGATATCGTAGCTTTTCTATACCGTGACGACTACTACGATCGTGCGGGTGAAGAAGAGGAAGGAATTCCAAATAATAAGGTTGAGGTTATCATCGAGAAAAACCGTAGTGGAGCTCGCGGAACGGTGGAATTGATTTTCCAAAAAGAATACAATAAATTTTCAAGTATTTCAAAGAGGGAGGCATAAGATGTCAGATGCATTTACAGATGTAGCCAAGATGAAAAAAATCAAAGAAGAAATCAAGGCACATGAGGGACAAGTCGTTGAAATGACTTTGGAAAATGGCCGTAAGCGCCAAAAAAATAGATTGGGTAAGCTAATTGAGGTTTATCCATCTCTATTTATCGTTGAATTTGGGGATGTTGAGGGAGATAAACAAGCTAATGTCTATGTTGAATCCTTCACCTACTCAGATATCTTGACAGAAAAGAACTTGATTCGCTATCTAGACCAAGAATCCTAAAATGAAGTGAGCTTTGCTCACTTTTTTCTTTTTCTCCCGAATAGTATAAACGAGGGTAACCTCGGAAATATATATTATTAAGGAGAATGAATGACGTTTTTTAAATCAGGAGTTAAGAAGAGTAGATGTACTCAGTTGAGTGTAGGGCTGGCTACTTTGTTTGTTACAAGTACCTTTTTGTTTGGTGGAGAATCGGTTCAAGCTGATAGTGTAGCGCGTGGAGATGACTATCCGCTTCACTACAAAAATGGTAGTGTTGAAATCGATCAGTGGCGGATGTATTCTCGCCAGTGTACCTCTTTTGCGGCCTTTCGTTTGAGTAGTGTAAATGGCTTTGAGATTCCTCCTGCTTACGGAAATGCGAATGAATGGGGACATCGTGCAAGGCGAGAAGGCTACCGTGTGGATACTAAGCCAGAAGTTGGAGCTATTGCTTGGTCGACAGAAGGTTATTATGGGCACGTGGCCTGGGTATCAAATGTATCAGGGGATACGATTGAAATCGAAGAGTATAACTATGGGGTTCGAGAAAAGTATAACCGTCGAAAAGTCAAGGCTAGTTCGATGACAGGTTTTATTCATTTCAGGGATTTATCCGCTACCCATAGTGTGAGTGAGGGTTCTCGTAACTCAGAGCTTCCGTCCAGCGGGACAATAGTATTCACGGGGAAATCGCCGATTATGGACCAACCGTCAAGTACAGGACAGGTTATTGATTACTATTATGCTGGTGAGAGTGTGAGTTATGATCAAGTTCTTGAAAAGGATGGTTATAAGTGGCTCGGCTATCTATCCTACAGTGGTGCTAGAAGATATGTGCAGTATGCAGAGTTAAGCAATACAGAGAAAGGCTGGAAAAAAGAAGGAGGGAGTTGGTATTACCGAGAGAATGGTAAGCTAGTGATAGGTTGGAAAAAAGTTAACGACAATTGGTATCATTTAAAAGAAAATGGGGCCATGTCAACTGGCTGGATTAAGGATGGCTCTCACTGGTATTATCTAAAGGCTTCAGGTGAGATGCAGACGGGATGGCTCAAGGAAAATGGAACATGGTATTATTTGGAGAGTTCAGGGGCTATGAAGTCTAGCCAGTGGTTCCAAGTAGGAGGAAAGTATTACTACGTTAATGCTTCAGGGGCTTTAGCAGTGAATACCACTGTGGATGGCTATCAAGTAGATAGTAACGGAGCTAGAATCTAGAAAGAATATAAAAAAGAGGACTTCATTACCATTTGCCTATTCTTTCCGATGGTATTTTTCCCCTCTTTCCTTTATAATGGGTGTATGGACAAGAAAAAATTATTATTAATTGATGGATCTTCTGTTGCTTTTCGAGCTTTTTTTGCGCTCTATCAGCAGTTGGATCGGTTTAAAAATGCTAATGGCCTTCATACCAATGCAATCTATGGCTTTCAACTCATGTTGAATCATGTCTTGGAGCGGGTTGAGCCCAGTCATGTTTTGGTAGCCTTTGATGCAGGTAAGACGACTTTCCGAACAGAGATGTATGCGGACTACAAGGGGGGGCGTGCTAAAACTCCAGATGAGTTTCGTGAGCAATTTCCCTTCATTCGTGAGTTGTTAGACCACCTTGGGATTCGCCATTATGAGTTGGCCCAGTATGAAGCCGATGATATCATCGGGACTCTAGGCCGTTTGGCTGAGAAGGATTCTTTTGATGTGACAATTGTTAGCGGAGATAAGGATTTGATCCAGTTGACGGATGAGCATACGGTGGTCGAGATTTCCAAGAAAGGTGTGGCTGAGTTTGAGGCCTTTACACCAGACTATCTCATGGAAAAAATGGGCCTCACACCAGCTCAGTTTATTGATCTTAAGGCCCTTATGGGGGATAAGTCTGATAATATCCCTGGTGTCACTAAAATTGGTGAAAAGACGGGTATCAAGCTCTTGCTAGAGCACGGTTCGCTTGAGGGTATTTATGAAAATATCGATGGGATGAAGGCTTCTAAGATGAAGGAAAATCTCATCAATGACAAGGAACAGGCCTTTTTATCGAAAACACTAGCGACCATTGAGACTCAGGCACCGATTGAGATTGGACTAGATGATTTGGTCTATAATGGCCCAGATGTGGAAAATCTTGGGAAATTCTACGATGAGATGGGCTTCAAACAGCTCAAGCAAGCTCTAAATGTGTCATCAACGGATGCGCCTGAAAGCTTGGATTTCGCCATCGTTGACCACGTTAGTCAAGACATGCTGAGCGCAGACTCTATCTTCCACTTTGAACTCTTTGGTGAGAATTACCATACAGATGACTTGGTTGGTTTTGCCTGGTCCTGTGGGGATAAACTTTACGCTACAGACAAACTTGAGCTCTTGCAGGAGCCGATTCTCAAGGATTTTCTAGAAAAAACACCTCTGAAAGTGTATGATTTTAAGAAAGCTAAGGTTCTTTTAAATCGCTTTGGTTTGAATTTACAGGCTCCTGCTTTTGACAGCCGTTTGGCCAAATACCTCCTCTCTACTGTCGAGAATAATGAAATTTCAACCATTGCGAATCTCTATGGCCAGACTTATTTGGTCGATGATGAGACTTTCTATGGTAAGGGGGTCAAGAGGGCAATTCCTGAACGTGAGAAATTCTTGGAGCACTTGGCTCGCAAGATTGCTGTATTGGTTGAGACTGAGCCGGTTTTACTTGAAAAACTCAGTGAACATGTACAGTTAGATCTCCTCTATGACATGGAGCAACCTCTGGCTTTTGTCCTTGCTAAGATGGAAATTGCTGGTATCAAGGTCAAAAAAGAAACTCTGCTTGAGATGCAGGCTGAAAATGAGCTTGTTATTGAAAAACTGACTCAAGAGATTTACGAGTTGGCTGGTGAGGAGTTTAATATCAACTCCCCTAAGCAGTTGGGCGCGCTTCTCTTTGAAAAACTCGGTCTTCCTCTAGAATACACTAAGAAAACCAAAACGGGTTACTCGACAGCCGTGGATGTGCTAGAGCGACTAGCTCCTATTGCTCCGATTGTTAAAAAAATCCTCGACTACCGTCAGATTGCTAAGATCCAGTCTACCTATGTGATTGGTTTGCAAGACTGGATCTTGGATGATGGCAAGATTCATACGCGCTATGTACAGGACTTGACTCAGACAGGTCGTCTGTCTAGTGTGGATCCAAACTTGCAAAATATTCCTGTACGTTTGGAACAAGGTCGTTTGATTCGTAAGGCTTTCGTACCTGAATGGGAGGATAGTGTTCTTCTTAGCTCGGATTATTCACAGATTGAATTGCGCGTTTTGGCTCATATTTCTAAGGATGAGCATCTGATTAAGGCCTTTCAAGAGGGAGCAGATATCCATACTTCGACGGCCATGCGGGTCTTTGGAATTGAACGCCCTGAGGATGTGACTCCAAACGACCGTCGTAATGCCAAGGCGGTTAACTTTGGAGTGGTTTACGGGATTTCAGACTTTGGCTTGTCTAATAATCTGGGCATCAGCCGTAAGGAAGCAAAAGCCTACATTGATACTTACTTTGAACGCTTCCCAGGTATTAAAAACTATATGGATGAGGTGGTGCGTGAGGCGCGTGATAAGGGCTATGTAGAAACTCTCTTCAAGCGTCGTCGTGAGTTGCCTGATATTAATTCGCGCAACTTCAACATTCGTGGTTTTGCAGAGCGGACGGCCATCAACTCTCCTATTCAGGGTTCGGCAGCAGATATTCTCAAGATTGCTATGATCCAGCTAGACAAAGCTCTAGTTGAAGGTGGCTATCAGACTAAGATGCTGTTGCAAGTGCATGATGAAATCGTCCTCGAGGTTCCAAAATCAGAACTAGTAGCCGTCAAAGCTCTAGTGAAACAAACCATGGAAGAAGCCATCCAGCTTAGTGTTCCCCTCATTGCAGATGAAAACGAAGGAGCAACTTGGTACGAGGCTAAATAAGAGAGTTATGATAGAGTTTGAAGCATTTGCCTTCAAACTCTTTTTCAAGATTTTCTGTAAGCAGTTTCCTTGACTTTTCCTTGTATTTGCGTTACTATATGTCCATATAAGATATGGGAGTCTGTGTACAGTCTGAGAGGAAGTGTTAAACTTCGACCGCACCTGATCTGGGTAATGCCAGCGTAGGGAACGATACTTAGCCAAATTCTGCACCTTTTCCATATATGGAAGGGGTTTTCTTTTTGTCAAAAGGAAACCTGAGAAAAGGAGGTTTTTATGAAAGCAAGCATTGCCTTGCAAGTCTTGCCCCTATCGCAGGGGGTTGATCGAATTGCTATTATCGATCAGGTGATTGCTTATCTGCAAGCTCAGTCCGTGACCATGGTAGTGACATCATTTGAAACGGTATTGGAAGGGGAGTTTGATGAGCTCATGCGCATTCTCAAAGAAGCGCTTGAAGTGGTAGAGCAGGAGGCAGATAATGTCTTTGCCAATGTCAAAATAAATGTAGGAGAGATTTTAAGCATCGATGAGAAACTTGAAAAGTATGATGAGACGACACATTAGTCTTTTGGGCTTTATAGGAGTCTTGTCGGTCTGGCAGTTAGCGGGAATATTCAAACTTTTACCCAAGTTTATCCTACCAACTCCCTTTGAAATTCTCCAGGCCTTTGTTCGTGACAGAGAATTTCTCTGGCACCATAGCTGGGCGACCTTGAGAGTAGCTTTACTCGGACTAGTCTTAGGAGTCTTGATTGCCTGTCTCATGGCGGTGCTTATGGACAGTCTGGCTTGGCTCAATGACCTTATCTACCCTATGATGGTGGTTGTTCAGACCATTCCTACCATTGCCATAGCCCCTATTCTGGTCTTGTGGCTAGGTTATGGGATTTTGCCCAAGATTGTCTTGATTATCTTGACAACAACTTTCCCTATCATCGTCAGTATTTTAGATGGATTTAGGCATTGTGACAAGGATATGCTGACCTTGTTTAGTCTGATGCGGGCCAAGCCTTGGCAAATCCTTTGGCATTTTAAAATACCGGTCAGCCTGCCCTACTTTTATGCAGGTCTGAGGGTCAGTGTCTCCTACGCCTTTATCACAACAGTGGTATCTGAGTGGTTGGGAGGCTTTGAAGGACTAGGTGTTTACATGATTCAGTCCAAGAAACTGTTTCAGTATGATACCATGTTTGCCATTATTATTCTGGTGTCGATTATTAGCCTTCTGGGTATGAAGTTGGTCGATGTCAGCGAAAAATATGTGATTAAATGGAAACGTTCATAGGACAAGAACGTTTGAGAAAAAGAAAAGAGGAAATCAAAATGAAAAAAACATGGAAAGTGTTTTTAACGCTTGTAACGGCTTTTGTAGCTGTCGTACTTGTGGCTTGTGGCCAAGAAACTGCTTCTAAGGATAACAAAGAAGCAGAACTCAAAAAGATTGACTTTATCCTAGATTGGACGCCAAATACCAACCACACAGGGCTGTATGTTGCCAAGGAAAAAGGTTATTTCAAAGAAGCTGGAGTGGATGTTGATTTGAAATTGCCACCTGAAGAAAGTTCTTCTGACTTGGTGATCAATGGTAAGGCACCATTTGCAGTGTATTTCCAAGACTACATGGCTAAAAAATTGGAAAAAGGGGCAGGAATTACTGCCGTTGCCGCTATCGTTGAGCACAATACATCAGGAATCATCTCTCGTAAATCTGACAATGTAAGCAGTCCGAAGGATTTGGTTGGTAAGAAATACGGAACTTGGAATGACCCAACGGAGCTTGCAATGTTGAAGACTTTAGTAGAATCACAAGGTGGAGACTTTGAGAAGGTCGAAAAAGTACCAAACAACGACTCAAACTCAATCACACCAATTGCTAATGGCGTCTTTGACACTGCTTGGATCTACTACGGTTGGGATGGTATTCTTGCCAAATCTCAAGGCGTAGACGCTAACTTCATGTATTTGAAAGACTATGTAAAAGAGTTTGACTACTACTCACCAGTAATCATCGCTAACAACGACTATCTCAAAGACAACAAAGAAGAAGCTCGCAAAGTTATCCAAGCTATCAAAAAAGGCTACCAATATGCCATGGAACATCCAGAGGAAGCTGCAGATATCCTCATTAAGAACGCACCTGAACTCAAGGAAAAACGTGACTTTGTTATCGAATCTCAAAAATACTTGTCAAAAGAATACGCAAGCGACAAGGAAAAATGGGGACAATTTGACGCAGAACGCTGGAATGCCTTCTACAAATGGGACAAAGAAAATGGTATCCTTAAAGAAGACTTGACAGACAAAGGCTTCACTAATGAATTTGTAAAATAATGACAGAAATTAGACTAGAACACGTGAGCTATGCCTATGGCGATGAAAAGATTTTAGAGGACATCAACCTGCAGGTGAAGTCAGGTGAAGTAGTTTCTATCCTGGGACCTAGTGGTGTTGGAAAGACCACCCTCTTTAACCTAATCGCTGGGATTTTAGAAGTCCAGTCTGGGCGAATTGTCCTTGATGGCGAGGAGAATCCTAAGGGGCGCGTGAGTTATATGTTACAAAAGGATCTCCTCTTGGAGCACAAGACGGTGCTTGGCAATATCATCCTGCCGCTCTTGATTCAAAAGGTGGATAAGGCAGAGGCTATTGCCCGAGCGGATGACATCCTTGCGATCTTCCAGTTGACAGCTGTACGGGACAAGTATCCTCACGAACTCAGCGGAGGGATGCGCCAGCGTGTAGCCTTGCTTCGGACCTATCTTTTTGGACACAAACTCTTTCTTTTGGATGAGGCCTTTAGCGCTTTGGACGAGATGACCAAGATGGAACTCCATACTTGGTATCTGGAGATTCACAAACAGCTACAGCTGACGACTTTGATTATCACACATAGTATCGAAGAGGCCCTCAATCTCAGCGACCGCATCTACATCCTAAAAAATCGTCCTGGGCAAATTGTTTCAGAAATTAAACTAGATTGGTCTGAAGACGAGGACAAGGAAGTCCAAAAAATTGCCTACAAACGACAAATATTAGCAGAATTGGGCTTAGATAAGTAGAAAAATAGGGAGTTGGTGAAGATTATCCTTCACCAGCGCCCTTTTTCTTTTAAAAATGAAAAAATTTCGGTATAATAGTCAAAGATAGTCAAGGTTCAAAGAAGGAGTTTGATTTACTATGAGATTTAAAAATACATCAGATCATATCGAAGCCTATATCAAGGCGATTTTAGACCAGTCTGGTATCGTGGAATTGCAACGGAGCCAGTTGGCAGATACCTTTCAGGTTGTACCGAGTCAGATTAACTATGTAATTAAGACCCGCTTTACGGAAAGTAGAGGTTACTTAGTTGAGAGCAAGCGTGGTGGTGGAGGCTACATTCGCATAGGGCGGATTGAGTTTTCCAGTCATCATGAGATGCTCCGCGATTTGCTTTACTCGATTGGTGAGCGAGTTAGTCAGGAGATCTATGAGGATATTCTCCAGCTTTTGGTGGAGCAGGACTTAATGACCAAGCAGGAGATGACCTTGCTAACTTCAGTAGCAACGGATCGTGTCCTAGGGGAAGAATCCTCAGTTGTTCGTGCCAATATGCTCCGACAGCTATTGCAAGAGGTAGATAGAAAAGAGAAGTAAGATGAACTATTCAAAAGCATTGAATGAATGTATCGAAAGTGCCTACATGGTTGCGAGCCATTTTGGAGCTCGTTACCTAGAATCTTGGCATTTATTGATTGCCATGTCCAATCACAGTTACAGTGTGGCAGGTGCAACTTTAAATGATTATCCTTATGAAATGGACCGTTTAGAAGAGGTTGCGTTGGAACTGACTGAAACGGACTATAGCCAAGATGAAACCTTTACGGAATTGCCCTTTTCCCATCGTTTAGAAGTTCTCTTTGCAGAAGCAGAGTATGTGGCCTCAGTGGTCCATGCAAAGGTGCTTGGGACAGAGCATGTCCTCTATGCGATTTTGCATGACGGCAATGCCTTGGCGACTCGCATCTTGGAGAGAGCAGGTTTTTCTTATGAAGACCAGAAAGATCAGGTCAGAATTGCCGCTCTTCGTCGCAATCTAGAGGAGCGTGCAGGATGGACAAGAGAAGATCTTAAGGCTTTACGTCAACGCCATCGCACGGTATCTGACAAGCAAAATTCCATGGCCAATATGATGGGCATGCCTCAAGCTCAAAGTGGTGGTCTAGAGGATTACACGCATGATCTAACGGAGCAAGCGCGCTCTGGCAAGTTAGAGCCAGTTATCGGTCGTGACAAGGAAATTTCACGTATGATTCAGATTTTGAGTCGGAAGACCAAGAACAATCCGGTCTTGGTTGGGGATGCTGGTGTCGGGAAAACAGCTCTGGCACTTGGACTTGCCCAGCGTATTGCTAGTGGGGATGTACCTGCGGAAATGGCTAAGATGCGCGTTCTAGAGCTCGATTTGATGAATGTCGTTGCAGGGACACGTTTTCGTGGTGACTTTGAAGAGCGCATGAACAATATCATCAAGGATATCGAGGAAGATGGCAAAGTGATCCTCTTTATCGATGAACTCCACACCATCATGGGTTCTGGTAGCGGTATTGACTCGACTCTGGATGCGGCCAATATCTTGAAACCAGCCTTGGCTCGTGGAACTCTGAGAACGGTTGGTGCAACCACTCAGGAAGAATACCAAAAACACATCGAAAAAGATGCTGCCCTTTCTCGTAGGTTTGCCAAAGTGACGATTGAAGAGCCAAGTTTAGCTGACAGCATGATTATTTTGCAAGGTTTGAAAGCTACCTATGAGAAACACCATCGTGTGCAAATCACAGATGAAGCTGTTGAAACAGCTGTTAAGATGGCGCATCGTTACTTGACCAGTCGTCACTTGCCAGACTCTGCTATCGACCTCTTAGATGAAGCAGCAGCAACAGTGCAAAACAAATCCAAGCATGTGAAAGCAGACGAATCCGACTTGACTCCAGCTGACAAGGCCCTGATGGATGGCAAGTGGAAACAAGCTGCCCAGTTAATTGCAAAAGAGCAGGAAGTCCCTGTCTATAAAGACTTGGTAACAGAATCTGAAATTTTAACCACCTTGAGTCGTTTGTCAGGAATTCCAGTTCAAAAACTGACACAAACGGATGCCAAGAAATACCTTAATTTGGAAGCGGAGTTGCACAAACGTGTCATCGGTCAAGATCAAGCTGTTTCAAGTATTAGCCGTGCCATTCGCCGTAACCAGTCAGGTATTCGCAGTCACAAACGTCCGATTGGCTCCTTTATGTTCCTAGGACCGACGGGTGTCGGAAAGACCGAATTGGCTAAGGCTTTGGCAGAAGTTCTCTTTGATGACGAATCAGCTCTTATCCGCTTTGATATGAGTGAGTATATGGAGAAATTTGCAGCTAGCCGTCTCAACGGTGCCCCTCCGGGTTATGTGGGCTACGAAGAAGGTGGGGAATTGACAGAGAAGGTTCGTAATAAGCCTTACTCCGTACTCCTCTTTGATGAGGTCGAGAAGGCACACCCAGACATCTTTAATGTTCTCTTGCAGGTCTTGGATGATGGAGTTCTAACAGACAGCAAGGGGCGCAAGGTTGACTTTTCAAATACCATTATCATCATGACGTCAAACCTTGGTGCGACAGCCCTTCGTGATGACAAGACTGTCGGTTTTGGGGCCAAGGACATTCGTTTTGACCAAGAAAATATGGAAAAACGAATCTTCGAAGAGTTGAAAAAAGCTTATCGACCAGAGTTTATCAACCGTATTGATGAAAAGGTGGTCTTCCATAGCTTGGATAGTGAACACATGCAGGAAATTGTCAAGATCATGGTTAAACCATTGATTGCTAGCCTAGCAGAGAAGGGTATTGACTTGAAACTGCAAGCTTCGGCACTGAAGTTACTAGCAAGCCAAGGATATGATCCAGAAATGGGAGCTCGCCCACTTCGCAGAACACTGCAAACAGAGGTGGAAGACAAGCTGGCAGAACTCCTCCTCAAGGGAGAACTGGTAGCAGGCAAAATCCTCAAAATCGGTGTCAAAGCTGGTCAACTAAAATTTGATATTGCTTAAAAATGGAGAATCAGGAGAAGTCCTGATTCTTTTTTGTATTTATTTTTATGAAACCAAAGGAAACAAGTTGACAATATGTAAATATTGGTTATAATAAGAATAGATATTAAGATTTGTATAGCATGAAAAAGAGCAGAGTTTCCTGAAATTTCCACCATTTCAATAGAGCCCTGTTTCTTTTTTTGCGTATGAAATGAAAATAATGTAAACCTAGCAAAAGGGTGAATTTTAGATAGGTTAAGAAGGGAAATAGATGAACATTTTAGTTGTAGATGATGAGGATATGATTAGAGAGGGGGTCGCTGCTTTTTTGAGAGAAGAAGGCTATCATGTTATTCTAGCAAAGGATGGGCAGGAGGCTTTGGAGAAATTTCATGAGTTCCCGATTCATCTGATGGTCTTGGATCTGATGTTACCGAAGCGGAGTGGATTTGAGGTTTTAAAAGAAATTAATGGAAATCATGATATTCCTGTAATCGTCTTAAGTGCGCTCGGAGATGAGGAAACTCAGATGCAGGTATTTGACCTTTATGCTGATGATCATGTGACAAAACCATTTTCACTGGTGCTCCTAGTCAAACGGATTCAAGCCTTGCTTAGGCGTTACTATGTTGTGGAGGATATTTGGCATTATCAAGATGTGACAGTGGATTTCACATCCTACCAAGCTCGAGTCAAGAACGAGGAGGTTGCAATTAAGCCGAAAGAATTGTTGGTTTTAAAATGTTTGATCCAACATAAGAACCAGGTCTTGAGTAGAGAGCAGATACTCGAGTCTATCTCAAATGATTTTGCAGATTTGCCTCTTGATAGAGTAGTTGATGTTTACATTCGAAATCTTCGTAAGAAGTTGGATCTGGATTGCATTGTAACAGTGAAAAATGCCGGATATAAAATTAGCTTATGATAAAAAACCCTAAATTATTAACCAAATCATTTTTAAGAAGTTTTTCGCTTTTAGGTGCAATAGCTTTGGTCATCCACATTGCCATCTATCTGACCTTTCCTTTTTATTACATTCAGCAAGAGGGTGAGAAGTTTAATGAGAGTGCGACTATTATGAGCAGGTACTTAGAAGGCAAAAATTTTCATGAACTGCCTAGTTTGCTGGAGTCCTATTCGAAATCTCTTCGTATCTCTGCCCATTTGAAAGATGACGTACTGGATAAGAGAATTTCCCTTGTGCACGACTTGGAAATAAAGGAAGGCAGCCCCACTAACTATATCGTAACGATTGACCGTCAGATTACGACAGCTGATGGTAAAAAGGTAACCATTCAATTTATTCAAGGTGTGGATATTTATAAAGAGGCAACACGGATTATGCTTCTCTATCTCCCTTATACCTTTTTAGCAACGCTTGTATTTGCCTTTCTCTTTTCCTACTTCTATACGAAACGTTTATTGGAGCCTCTCTTTTATATCTCAAAAGTTACAGGTAAGATGCAGGAGTTGGATCATGATATTCGCTTTGATGAAACGCGAAAGGATGAAGTTGGGGAAGTTGGAAAGCAAATCAATGATGTGTATGAAAACTTGTTGGCAGTCATTGATGAATCTGAGAGAAGAAATGAACGGATTATCAGGTTGCAAAAGCAGAAAGTTTCTTTTGTTCGTGGAGCGTCACATGAGTTGAAAACCCCTTTAGCCAGTCTTCGAATTATTCTAGAGAATATGCAGTACAATATTGGGGATTATAAAGACCACCCTAAGTATATAGCAAAGAGTATCGATCAAATTGATCAAATGAGTCACTTGCTCGAAGAAGTTTTGGAGTCCTCTAAGTTCCAAGAGTGGACAGAGTGTAGCGAGACCTTGATAATCCAGACTGTTTTGACGGATGTTTTATCTCGCTATCAGGAATTAGCACGCTCAAGAGGAATAGAAATTGAAAATCAATTGACAGATGCTACTAGGGTCATCATGAGTCTCAAGGCATTGGATAAGGTTTTGACAAACTTGATTAGTAATGCGATTAAATATTCAGATAAAAATGGGCGCGTAATCCTATCCGAGCAAGATGGCTATCTTTCTATCAAAAATACCTGCCAACCTCTTAATCAAGAAGAGTTGAATCATTTGTTTGATATTTTTTACCACTCTCAAGTTGTTACAGACAAGTCTGAAGGGTCTGGTTTAGGACTCTATATCGTGAATAACATCCTAGAAAGTTATCAAATGTCTTATAGTTTTCTCCCTTATGAACAGGGAATGGAATTTAAAATTTACTTGCAAGCAGATTAGTTGTATAAAGTAACAGAACGGAAATCTCTCCGTTCTTTTTTGTTAAAGTTCACATAGGTTTAACATGAGAATATTATTTTAAATATAGAAAAAAGAAAGGATACTGGTATGGTATTAGCGATTATTTTAGTAACCTTCCTCGTTCGATTGATTTTTTTAAAACGTTCGATGGAGAATGAAAAACGAATCCTTAGCAATGGCGGGAAAGAATTTGGAGTTGAGAATACAAAACGATTAACGATGGCTCATATTGTTTTTTATCTCTCTTGCTTCGTTGAAGCAATGGTGCACAAGACAAATTTTGATGGCATGAGCATAGTTGGTTTAGTTTTGCTTATTTTTTCCATGTTGATGTTATTGCTGGTCATTCACTTGTTGGGAGATATTTGGACAGTTAAGCTAATGCTTGTCAATAATCACAAATATGTAGATCATCCTCTCTTTCGAATTGTGAAACATCCCAATTACTTTTTAAATATTCTCCCTGAGCTAGTTGGTTTAGCTTTGGTGAGTCATGCTTACGTAACTTTTATCTTTATTTTTCCTGTCTATGCGGTTATTCTTTATCAAAGAATAGCAGAAGAAGAGAAATTACTGCAAGAAGTTATCATTCCTAATGGAAGAATGAAAGGATAGCGAAAATAATATAGCAAATTTCATATACAATTCATATTGGCAGGATATACTGTAGTTAATTAAAATCACGGAGGATATAGATATGTTTAAATCAAATCATGAACGAAGAATGCGTTATTCCATTCGTAAATTTAGTGTAGGAGTAGCTAGTGTACTAGTAGCTAGCTTCTTTATGGGGAGTGTTGCTCATGCTGATGAGATGAACTCGAGTGCACCCACAAATAGTGCCAAGGTCACTGAACAAACTTCATCTAAGGATAAGGCAGGAGAAAACAAAGAAACTTCTTCTGAAAATAATAAAAAAACAGAACCAGCTAGAGAAACTTTGAAAGATGCAAAAGAAAAATTAATAAAAGAGCTAGCGGAAAGTGACCTTCCTGCAGATAAAAAAGCAGCATATAAGCAGAAAATCGAACGGGCGAATGATACAGGAAGCTTGCTTTCGATAGATAATGATTTTCACCTAGACTTACTAAAACATCATGAAAAGCAGCATATAGAACAAGAAAGTAAGGAAAAAGAAAATCAATCGAAAGATGAAAACAAGGTAGTTCCACCGACTAAGGAGAGCTCGGAACAGTCTCAAGATACTTCTACAAAAGAGAACACAGGTGCGGTCGCTGAAATTCAAAAACGTTTAAAAGAAGAAATCAGAAAGGGTACCCTACCAACTGAGCGGAAAGATTCCTTGATAAAAGAGATTGAGGGAGAAGATGACCGTGATAACCTAGAAACTTTGGAGAATAGTTATAGAGAGCTGGAAGATACTTTCAAAAAAATCAATGAAGAACTCGACCATCAAAAGAAATTGATTAGCGATATGGTAACTACAAAAGGTATCACCGAAGAGGATAAAAGTTCTTTAGTAGGCGAAATCAATAAAATCAAAGAGCGAGTTGTAAATGATTTTAAGAACGAGTCGGATAAATCACTCCAAACGATTAAACAAGAAGTTATTGCTGATCTAGGTAAGTTATTCAAATCTTACAAAGCTTACGTTGAAAAAGAAATTCAAAACTACGTCAATGAACGAGTGGACAAAAACATAAAGGAGAAAAAACTAAACAAAGAAGAAGCAAACGAGGATGCCACAATCAAACAGTTACGCGAGTTGGAAAAAAAGGCGCTTCAGCAACTCGATCAGGCCGCGAAAAACGAAGAGGTGCTGAAGGCTAAACACAGTCTTCTTGATGAGATTGCAAAACTCAAAACATCTAATGGCAATAAAGAGACAACGAAACCGAGAGACAAACGAAGTGCTAAGGAGACTGATCAGCAAGATTTGGCTAAACAAATTTCAGAAGCTAATCTATCGCTTTCTAATCACATGAGTGAGCTGTTGGATAGAACTAAAAAGGATCTGAAATCTGAGGACGAGTCTAAATTTGATGAATTAATTAAAAATGCCTTAGGAATTGTAAATAAATATAGATCAGAGCTTTCTAAAGCTCAAACAAAAGAGGAACTAGATCGGATTCTAGAAACAGCGAAGTCAGAGCTAAATGCTGTTGTGGAGGAATTCAAAAAAGGGTTAACGAAACCAACTGAGCCTCAAAGAAAGCCTGATATGGAAGGTCATATTCCTCCAACTAAAGATGGGAAATCTCAGACACCGACTGAAGAAACGAAAGAGATAGAATCTTTGAAGAATAAGGCTAAGGAAGAGCTAAAAAAACTAGAGCAAGCTTTGGCTGAAGTGAATAACTATCCAGAGTTACCAGAAAATAACAGTGATTATAAGGTGCAGAAAAAAGATATTTGGGAAGATTCTAAAAAGATTGCTCCTGCTAAAATAAAAGCATTTAGAGAGCAGTTAGAAAAAGGTTCATACACTGCCAAAACTCTCCAAACGTTTATAGATGACTTTATCTATTATCAAATCCATGCACAAATCGAAAAGATGACAAGACAAGTCGCTTTGTATCGAGAGAAATACGCGAAAATTCCTAGTTTAGAAAAAGAATTTGAATCAGGTATCAAGCAAATATGGAATAAGAATTATGCTACCTTAGAAGGGAAATATCTAGCGGATTACTTTAAGAACGAATTTCTTCCATCCTTTAATAAGATTCAGCAGATTGTGGAACTTCAGAAGGCTATCAGTCAGCTTGAAGAAGAAATGAAGACGGTTCCAGATGGAGCTAAGTTAACAGGAGAAGCTGGTTCTGCTTATGAAAAGGTCAGAAATCGCGCAAGCGAAATCATTAAACAGGGGAAAGAGCTTCTAGAACAAGTAAATATTACAGAAAAGCAGCTAGATACTCAGATAGGAGAGCTTCAGAAGAGCTTATCGGAATTGAAGGTAGCGAAGGCCAACTTAGTGCCAAAGAAAGAAGATAAGAAAGAAATTCCAAAACCAGATATGCAACCAAGTCCTCAACCAGAAGGCAAAAAACCGCAAACACCGACACAACCTGGTACTGAGGATAAAAAGCCATCTGCTCCAAAACCAGGTATGCAACCAAGCCCTCAACCAGAGGGTAAGAAACCACACACACCGGCGCAACCCGGTACTGAGGATAAGAAGCCATCTACTCCAAAACCAGATATGCAACCAAGTCCTCAACCAGAAGGTAAAAAACCGCAAACACCGGCGCAACCCGGTACTGAGGATAAGAAGCCATCTGCTCCAAAACCAGGTATGCAACCAAGTCCTCAACCAGAGGGTAAGAAACCGCAAACACCGGCACAACCAAAGACACATAAAATTTTTACAGCAGCAGATGGCAAGACGAAAGTCTCAGTAATATTTGATAAACCTACAGATGCAGATAAGTTACATCTCAAGGAAGTAACGACGAAAGAGTTGGCTGATAAAATTGCTCGTAAAACAGGAGGGGGAACAGTTCGTGTGTTTGACTTATCTCTTTCTAAAGGAGGCAAGGAAACTCATGTCAATGGAGAACGAACTGTTCGGCTCGCGCTTGGGCAGACTGGATCAGATGTTCACGTCTATCACATAAAGGAAAATGGCGATCTTGAACGCATTCCTTCTAAAGTTGAAAATGGGCAAGTTGTCTTTAAAACGAGCCACTTCAGTTTGTTTGCGATTAAGACACTTTCTAAGAATCAAAATGTCACTACACCTAAGCAGACTAAGCCGTCTATCCAAGATAGTCAAACACAGATAGGAGAGAGCCGAACTGGAAAATTCCAGAATAAAGAAGTTAATCATAAACCACTGGCTACTGGAAATGAAACGGTGGCAAAAGGAAATCCTACATCAGCAACTGAGAAGAAATTACCATCTACAGGAGTGGCGTCTAATCTAGTTCTTGAGATCATTGGTCTCCTTGGTTTGATTGGAACTTCATTCATCGCGATGAAAAGAAGGAAATAATGATTCAGTTTTTTAAAAATATCCACTTTCGATATTTAGCATTTGATTGGTTAACCATTGAAGATCCCAAAGATTTTACTTATAATTGGTATCTAATAATGATAAGTCATTTCATATAGAGATGAATCTAAGATATAAAAAGAGAAGGCTAGTGAACCGCAAAAGTTAGATTTTTTATGTCCAACTTTTGAGGGGTAGTATAAAGATGGCCTTCTCTTTTTTTTGTTACCTTTTTATAAAAAGTAATAAAAGACTATTGACAAAACAAAAATATAGTATACAATAAAAACATAGAAAACAAAAATATCAAAAACCATAAAAAGGAAAAACGTTTATGAAAAAGAAAACAGCAGTGGTATTTGGGACCTTTGCCCCTCTCCATCAAGGGCATATCGATCTGATCCAGCGAGCGAAGCGTCAGTGTGACCAGGTCTGGGTAGTCGTTTCAGGCTACGAGGGAGACCGAGGTGAGCAGGTAGGTTTAAGTCTTCAAAAACGATTTCGCTATATCCGAGAGGCTTTTCGTGATGACGAATTGACCTCTGTCTGCAAGTTAGATGAGACCAACCTTCCCCGTTACCCTATGGGCTGGCAGGAGTGGTTGGACCAGATGTTATCGGAGATTTCCTACGATGAAGCCCAGCAAGAACTGATCTTTTTTGTGGGGGAACGTGACTACCAGCAAGAATTATCAAATCGTGGTTTTGAGACCGTTTTGCAAGAAAGAAAGTTTGGAATCTCAGCGACTATGATTCGAGAAAATCCAAGCAAATATTGGAAATATATTGCTCAACCCTTCCGTCGACAGTTTACAAAGAAAGTGTTGATTATGGGAAGTGCCAGCAATGGGAAGACCACTCTGGCCAAGGATTTGGCAAGGTATTACGATGCTCCGGTCAGCCTGGAATACGCACGTGAGTATCAGATCAAAAACAATGTCCGCGACGATGAATTGACTCCAAAGGATTACTATTATCTCCTTTTAGGGCAGTATGACCAGACCTCCAAGTTAATCGATAGCAATGCCAATCGAGGCCTAGTAATAGCTGACACCAACTCCTTAGTAACCAAGGGCTACTATGATTATTACATGGAGGCTGAGGATCAAGAGGACTTATCAGGAGAAACCTTTGACAATCTCTTTGTTTCAATCTTGGCCAAGGAAAAATGGGACTTGATTCTCTTTGTGCAGCCTGTCGGTTCTTATGTCAATGACGGATTTAGAGATATGACCATGGCGGAAGACCATATTCGCTACAGTTTTTCCCAGCATCTGGACCAGATGAGAGAGCGATATTTAACCACCATTCCACTAGTTTATCTAGCTGAGGATTACCTAGGCAATTATGAAGCAGCAAAAGTGGCTATTGATGCAATTTACCAAGCAGATTAGGAGAAAATTATGGAAACAGTAACTAAAAAAATCACACAATTTATCGAAAACTTTAAAAATGTCCATGCGGAAGCCCGCAAGATCGGTTTTGCAGGGATTATGCGCCTGCTCTGGAAAGATCTCTTTGTCGGCCGTAGTCTTTTTCAGTGGTTGTATCTCATCGCCTTGTCAAGTGTTCCCTTGATCTTAGAGTTCACACAAAATACGGAAAGTCATGACTGGCTGAGCTTGTTTGCATCTTGGACTGGGATTGTCTGTGTTATATTGGTAGCAGAAGGGCGTGCAAGCAATTATCTCTTTGGGACCATTAACTCCGCTATCTACTTGATCTTGGCCATGAACGCGACTTTTTATGGAGAAGTTTTGACGACCGTTTACTTCTTTGTCATGCAGCCGATTGGTCTCTATGCTTGGTTGTCCAATCGTATCAATGAACAGGAAAAACCAGAAGAATCCCACTTTGAAGCTAAGAAATTATCTGTGATTGACTGGCTCAAGTACTTAGCCTTGACTGCCATTATCTGGATTGGTATGGGCTTGGCTTATCAAAGTATCAATAGCGCTCGTCCTTTCCGTGATAGTGTTACTGATGCGACCAATGGTGTTGGTCAGCTCTTGATGACACGTCTCTACCGTGAGCAATGGATTTTCTGGATTGCAACCAATCTCTTTAGTATTTATCTCTGGTGGGGTGAAAATATCCACATTCAAGGGATGTACTGGGTTTACACACTGAACAGTCTAGTGGGATGGTACCAATGGACCAAGGCAGTTCGAAAGGAGGCATAAGATGGCAGACATAAAGATTCCAGAAGGAATGACGGAAAAAGAATATTATGAAATCCATGCCAGTCAGGAGGAGTTTTTAGACTGGTACTACAGGCAGGAACTCCCTCAATATGAAAAACCAAGTGTGACAGTGGATATGGTGGCTTACTGCTTTGTCGAAGGAAAGATCAAGCTCTTACTGATCCGTCGCAAGGCCCACCCTTATCAAAACTGCTTGGCTCTGGTTGGAGGCTTTATGGACAAGGGAGAAGATGCTGCACATGCCTGTCAGCGCGAGGTGAGTGAAGAAGTCAATCTCGATCTACCTTTGGAGAAAATCGAGCAATTGATGACCGTATCGACCCCCGGTCGTGATCCACGGGGCTGGACAGTGACCATTGCCCACTTAGTGTACCTACCTAGTCGTGCCTTAGACCTCGTTCGGGCAGGTGACGATGCCAAGGATGTCGTTTTCGTAGATGTCGATTTTCAGACGGGCAAATGCTACCTAGAGGGAGCCGAGCTGGACGAGCAAGCCTTCGCCTTTGACCATTATGCCATTATCCAAGAATCCATCAAACGAATCCAAGGCCGTCTCGACTGGAACCCGACCTTCCTCTATCTGCTGGAGGAGGAGTTCACTGTCTACGAGGGGACTGAACTGGTCAATCTCATCAACCCTGGTCGCCCAATCGTCAGCAATAACTTTCTCGTAAAATACGGCGAATATGTAGAAGAAGTCGGACTCAAACGAGTACCCAAAAAGAAACCAAGAAAAACCTATCGATTGAAATAAAAAGTGAGGTCGGGACAAAGTTCCCGACCTCTTTATTTATCATCATTTTTATGAATGGCTATCTTTCTTAGAATTGCACAAGAGCGATGCAAAAAATAGGACTCTAATCTAAAAAAATTTCTATTTTTTCGTTTCGATTACGAATTGAAATAGTGGAGAGAACATTTTTTAAAATAGGTTCTCTAAATAGTTGACAGATTCAAAACCTAATGTTACAATTATGTTACGAAAAGATTTCTTAATATTTCAAAAACGTTACAAAGGAGTAAAAAATGAAAAAGAAAACCTATATCAAATTGATGGCAGCGACTGTGTTGGCTTCTACCTTGCTACTAGCAGCTTGTGGAAATAAAAACGAAACCACTCAAACTAGTAGCTCTGCAAAGACAAGTCAATCATCAAGCTCTAAAGCAGCTTCTTCTAGCAAAGAAAGCAAGACTCAAAAATCTTCAAGCTCAGCTTCATCTGAAAAGGCCCAGGCATCTTCTGGTCAGTCTTCTACAGCGGCGGATCAGTCACAAGCGAAACCAGCGCCTGAATCAAGACAAGAACAAGCAGCCCCTAGTCAGCAAGCTCCATCTCAGGCACCTTCAACTCAGCAAGGCTCTCAAGCCCAGTCTAACCAGTCAGGCTATGATCCAACAACTGACCGCAAACTTCAAGACAAGCAAGCAGAACACAACAAACGCTACAAGGGTGTTTTAACCATGGTCGATGGTGATTTCTCAGCAGCTGCAGGCAACTGGAAGGGAGCGAATGGCGAAACTATTACGGTTTCATCAGGGGGCCAATTTACAGTAGAAACTGCAGAAGGAAAGAAAGAAAACTATTCTATCAGAGGCTACTCTTACACTCTTGATGATGGCAAGTATAATGCCAAAATCGGAGGAGGAAAAATCATCCAAATTACAACAGGTGCGGATGGTAAAGTTTCGAGTGTTGCCTTGATTCAATAATAAAATTTGGTGTTTTAACTTTTACTAGAAATCGTTCTGTAAAAGAGTGAGTCAACTGTTTTTCACTTAGTTTCTCCAAGAGAAAGTGGTATAATAAAAAAATCAAAGGAAAACGAGTGATAATACATGGCGGATAAATTAATCTTACCTCAAAACACACGATTGATGGGAGTATTTCTTGGATTTGTAGGTGGTTCTTTGGATGTGTTTTGCCATATTCAATACCATAGTTTGGTAGCGACACAGACAGGGAATATTCTCCTACTGATATCTGATTGGCACGACTCAAATGTCATCAATACGATGCTACGATTCTGCTCTATTATTTTCTTTTCTCTAGGATTTCTGTTTGCATTGCACATGAAAGAATACCGCAAAACGGCCTACTGGCGGGTTAAGATGCTGCTCCCTTTATTTATTGGAACTCTTATTCTCCCTTTCTTTTCACGATTTCCTCTAATAGAAGTTCCTTGCATCGCTTTTGGAACAGGAATGATGATGTTAACATTTACGGGCAGTTTGATTGAAGATCATCCCTATGTCATTTTTATGACGTCTGGAAATTACCGAAAGATGTTGACCGCTTTGTATCGCATTGCTAGAAGAGAAGGAAATATCCAAGAATACCGTCGTCAGGCCTTAAATTATGGGATTGTTGTGGGAAGTTTCATAGTGGGCGCAATCAGCTTGGCTGTATTGATGCATTTTCTTCATGAATGGTCTATATGGATTGTCAGCCTCAATTTGTTTTTGATTATGTCCTATTATATAGCTAGAGTGAAGCAATTAGATTTACAAGATGAAAACATATAAAAACGGCAAGACTCATTTTTGAGCTTTGCCGTTTTTGTGAGTTGTAGATGTGAGACTATGCTTTGTCTAGTTGCAAGAGGGCCTCAATTTCTGCAAGAGTACTAGCTTGTGAAATGGCTCCACGAAGCTTGGCTGCACCAGATGTACCACGAAGGTAGTGAGGAGCGAGGCCACGGAATTCACGGACTGCAATTTTTTCTCCTTTGAGGTTAATTAAGCGTTTTAAGTGTTCGTAGGCGATTTTCATCTTATCTTCAAAGGTCAAATCAGGAAGGATTTCTCCTGTTTCAAAGTAGTGGTTGATTTGATTGAAGAGGTAGGGATTTCCCATGGCTGCTCGGCCAATCATAACTGCGTCAGCACCAATTTCTTCGATGCGTTGTTTAGCATCTTGAACTGTACGGATGTCACCGTTGGCGATAAATGGAATCTTGGTTAAAGCTTGAGCAACCTTGTGAAGGGTCTCAAGATCAGCGTGACCAGTATACATTTGCTCACGGGTACGGCCGTGCATAGCGAGGGCAGAGACGCCTGCAGCCTCAGCTGCGAGGGCATTCTCCACGGCCAGGGATGGATCAGACCAGCCTGTACGCATTTTGACAGTGAGGGGGATATCAAGGACAGATTGGACCTTGTTGATAATAGAGTAGATCTTGTCTGGATCCTTGAGCCACATAGCACCAGCTTCGTTCTTCACGATTTTGTTAACTGGGCAGCCCATGTTGATATCGACGATATCGGTCTTGGTGTTTTCTTGGATGAATTCTGCTGCGCGTGCTAAACTGTCTTCATCGCTACCAAAAAGTTGGATAGAAACGGGGTTTTCGCCTTCATCGATATGAAGCATATGTAGAGTTTTTTCGTTGTTGTATTGGATTCCCTTGTCAGAGACCATTTCCATGACAACGAGTCCAGCTCCGAGCTCTTTTGCGATGGTACGAAAGGCTGAGTTGGTCACGCCAGCCATAGGCGCTAAAACGGTACGATTGGGAATCTCAACATTGCCGATCATAAAGGGTGTATTAAGATTTGTCACGAATGAGTTCCTCCAGGTCGTTTTCATCAAAGTTGTAAGTTGTTTGGCAGAATTGGCAAGTGATTTCTGCCCCGTGGTCTTCCTCTTTCATTTCCTCTAAGTCTGAGCTTGGAAGGCTGGCAAGAGCGTTCATAAAACGGTCTTTGCTGCAGTCGCATTTGAAACGAATTTCTTCTTCAGATAGACGTTTGTAAGATTCGTCACCATAGATAGCCTTGAGAAGGGCTTCGATATGGTCGTCGCTTTCTAGAAGAGTTGAAATGGCTGGCATTTCTTGGATGCGTTTTTCAAAGCGGGCAATCTCTTCCTCTTTGGCATTTGGCAATACTTGTAGTAAGAAGCCACCAGCGACTTTGACCTTGTCGTCTTTATCCAAAAGAACATTGAGGCCGACAGCTGAAGGGGTCTGTTGGCTTTCAGTCAGGTAGTAGGCCAGGTCTTCACCGATTTCTCCAGAGATGAGAGGAGTCATAGAATTGTAAGGATTTCCAGTACCATAGTCTGTGATAACGAGAAATTGACCATTGCCGACAAAAGGTCCGACTAGGACTTCACCCGTTGCAGTTTTTTTGATATCTACACCGGGGTTTTGAACGTAGCCTTTGACATTTCCCTTGGTATCTGCGACAGTGATGATGGCACCGAGAGAGCTCGTTCCAAGAACTTTTACAGTAATCTTGGTATCTCCTTTTTCATTGGCTGCGAGAATTTGGCTAGCGATAAGGGCGCGACCAAGTGCAACAGTTGAACTGGCTTGAGTTTGATGTTTTTCTTGAGCAGTGCGGACGGTTTCAGTGCTATCAAGGACAAAAGCACGAAAGGCTCCGCTTTCTGATATAGTTTTAATAATTTTATCCATAGCTACTATTTTAGCATAAAAATGCCCAAAGGGGGAGTCGTGTGTTTGCTGTCATTCTTTAAACTGTTTAATTTCTGATGACTGGTATAGGAGATTTATAGAAATGGAAATTTTTGTTCACATTTGTTGTTAACATTTTAATTTATCTTAAAATAACCTAAAACGAACTTTTAAGTTATGGTAAACAGTTGAAAAAAAGGTTGATAAAGTGGTAAAATGTTAGGAAGATAAGTTACTAATAGTGCGTATTTGTAGCCGATAGAAATGATATATTAATGGATAGCTTATGAAAAAACAACGAAATCTGCATGTATTCTTAGGCCGAACGGCCCTATATTTTGTAATCTTGCTTGGCCTGCTTTATTTTTTTAGTTACCTTGGGCAGGGACAAGGTGGCTTTATTTATAATGAGTTCTAGTTTAAAGGAGAAAAGGAACAGTGTCTAATAAACCGATAAAAGATATGATTGAAACGATTGAGCACTTTGCTCAAACACAGCCAACATATCCTGTCTATAATGTTTTAGGTCAAGAGCATACTTATGGTGATCTGAAGGCTGATTCAGATAGTTTAGCTGCAACTATCGATCGACTTGGCTTGCCTGAGAAATCACCAGTCGTCGTTTTTGGTGGTCAGGAATATGAGATGTTGGCTACCTTTGTAGCACTGACTAAGTCAGGTCATGCCTACATTCCAATTGACAGCCATTCGGCCTTGGAACGAGTTTCTGTTATCGTAGAAGTTGCAGAGCCAAGTTTGATTATTGCTATCTCAGATTTTCCATTGGAGCAAGTCTCTACGCCAATGATGACTTTAGCTCAGGTTCAAGAAGCCTTTGCTCAAGGGGATAGCTATGAGATGACTCATCCAGTCAAGGGAGATGATAATTACTACATCATCTTTACTTCTGGTACGACCGGTAAGCCTAAGGGGGTGCAGATTTCCCATGACAATCTCCTCAGTTTTACCAACTGGATGATTACAGATAAGGAATTTGCGACGCCAAGTCGTCCACAAATGCTGGCTCAGCCCCCTTATTCTTTTGACCTATCTGTCATGTACTGGGCGCCAACCTTGGCACTAGGTGGTACGCTTTTCGCTCTTCCTTCAGCCATTACTCAGGACTTCAAAAAACTCTTTGCGACGATTTTTTCATTGCCAATCGCTATCTGGACATCAACACCGTCCTTTGCAGATATGGCCATGTTGTCAGAAGACTTTAACAGCGAGAAAATGCCAGGGATCACGCATTTCTACTTTGATGGTGAAGAATTGACGGTCAAAACAGCTCAAAAACTGCGCGAACGTTTCCCAAATGCTCGTATTATCAATGCCTACGGTCCAACAGAAGCGACAGTAGCTTTGTCAGCAGTTGCTGTAACAGACGAGATGTTGAAGACTCTCAAACGCCTGCCAATCGGCTATACCAAGGCGGATTCTCCAACCTTTGTCATTGATGAAGAAGGTAAGAAACTGCCAAATGGTGAACAGGGAGAAATCATTGTTTCTGGACCAGCTGTTTCAAAAGGTTATATGAATAATCCTGAAAAAACGGCAGAAGCTTTCTTTGAGTTCGAAGGTCTTCCAGCCTACCACACAGGGGATGTAGGAACCATGACAGAGGAGGGCTTGCTTCTCTATGGCGGACGCATGGACTTCCAAATTAAGTTTAATGGCTATCGCATTGAGCTTGAAGATGTCTCTCAAAACCTCAACAAGTCTCGCTTTATTGAGTCGGCTGTTGCTGTTCCACGTTATAACAAAGACCACAAGGTGCAAAATCTGCTGGCCTATGTTATCCTAAAGGACGGTGTTCGTGAACAGTTTGAACGCGATATCGATATTACCAAGGCTATCAAGGAAGATTTGGCAGATATCATGATGTCCTATATGATGCCATCTAAGTTTCTCTATCGAGACAGTTTACCACTAACGCCTAATGGTAAAATTGATATCAAAGGCTTGATTAACGAGGTAAACAGTAGATGATGGAGCTTTATAAACAGCTACCTCATTTGGAACCTTATGGTGATCTTCAGTACTTTTTATACGTAATTGTTGCGACTTTACCTATCTTCATCGGTCTTTTTTTCAAGAAACGTTTTGCCTGGTATGAGGTACTGGTTAGTCTCTTCTTTATCGTCACCATGTTGGTCGGTGGAAAGACGAATCAAATAAGCGCTCTTATCCTTTATGTTATCTGGCAAGTACTTCTTGTATCTTTCTACAAAAGGTACAGGAAAAAGCGGGATAGTAAATGGATATTTTATCTGGTTAGCTTTTTATCCCTATTGCCAATCGTCTTTGTGAAAGTATCTCCTGCTATTCATGGATCTCAATCTTTGTTTGGATTTTTAGGGATTTCTTACTTGACCTTTCGTGCAGTTGGGATTATCGTTGAACTGAGAGATGGTGTCATCAAGGATTTAACGATCTGGCAATTCTTACGTTTTCTTCTCTTTATGCCGACTTTCTCGAGTGGTCCCATTGATCGATTTAAACGCTTCAATGAAAATTATGAGACCATTCCTGAACGGGATGAGTTGATGAACATGCTAGAAGGGGCTGTCAAGTATATCATGCTTGGCTTCCTTTACAAGTTTATCTTGGCCCATGTTTTGGGAGAGATATTACTGCCTCCGCTGAAAAATTTGGCCTTGCAGACAGGCGGTTTCTTTAATCATTATGCTCTGGCGGTGATGTATACTTTTGGTCTAGACTTGTTCTTTGACTTTGCGGGCTACTCTATGTTTGCCTTAGCCATCTCCAATTTGATGGGGATTCATAGTCCCATCAACTTTAACAAGCCTTTTTTGTCAAGGGATTTAAAGGAGTTTTGGAATCGTTGGCACATGAGTCTGTCTTTCTGGTTCCGTGACTTTGTCTTTATGCGGATGGTCATGGTGTTGACCAGAAAGAAGGTCTTTAAAAATCGCAATGTCACTTCAAGTGTAGCCTACATTCTCAATATGCTGATTATGGGATTTTGGCATGGTGTGACCTGGTACTACATCGCCTATGGACTTTTCCATGGGATTGGGCTAGTCATCAATGATGCATGGATTCGTAAGAAAAAAGCGCTCAATAAAGAACGGAAAAAAGCTGGAAAGGGTTCCTTACCTGAGAATCGCTGGATTCAGTTGCTTGGCATGGTTGTCACCTTCCATGTCGTGATGGTTTCATTCTTAATCTTTTCTGGATTTTTGAATGATTTATGGTTTAAAAAATAAAAGGATATGAAAAATGGATATCAAATCAGAAGTTATTGAAATTATTGATGAGTTGTTTATGGAAGATGTTTCTGACATGATGGATGAAGATCTTTTTGATGCTGGTGTCTTGGATAGCATGGGAACGGTTGAATTGATTGTTGAGATTGAAAACCGTTTTGACATTCGTGTTCCAGTGACGGAGTTCGGTCGTGATGACTGGAATACGGCTAATAAAATCGTAGAAGGTATTACGGAGTTGCAGAATGCTTAAACGCTTGTGGCTGATCTTTGGGCCTATCTTCATTGCTGGATTTTTGGTTCTTCTACTCATCTTTTTTTATCCAAGTACAACAAGCCATAATCTGACGGAGGAGAAATACTCTGCGGCTTCTATTAGTACAGAGAGCTTTAAGGAGAGAAGTCAAAAAGTGAGGGCTCTTACGGATCCAAATATGCGTTTTATTCCTTTTCTAGGGTCCAGTGAATGGATTCGATTTGATAGTGTCCATCCAGCTGTTTTAGCGGAAAAATACCATCGTCCCTATCGTCCTTACTTTCTAGGTCAAGCAGGAGCAGCCTCTCTAAATCAATATTTTGGTCTACAGCAAATTTTGCCAGAAATAGAGAATAAGCAGGCGGTATTTGTGATTTCGCCTCAGTGGTTTACGGAGACAGATTATGAACCCGCAGCGTTTCAGAGATTTTTTAACAGTGACCAATTGACAGCTTTTTTGGAAAATCAATCTGGTGATATTGCTGCAAAGCATGCGGCTATTCGATTGTTAAAGCAGAATCCTAATGTTGCATTAAAAGGCATTGTTCAAAAACTGTCAAAGGGTGAAGAATTATCAGAGGTTGATCAGGTTGCTATTGATATTTTTGCGCGATTCAATGAAAAGCAATCCGCTCTCTTTGGACAATTCTCCATTCGAGGAAAACTCAAGTACAAGGAACACGTGGAGAACTATTTAAAGGATCTTCCGGATCAATTTTCTTATGATGAGTTAGAAAAAATTGTTCGTAAGGACGCAGAAGCAAATACGACCAATAACGATATGGGGATGGAAAATCATTTCTATACGAGAGAGGTTAAAAAGGATTTAAAAAAATGGGAAGGGTATCAAAAAAATTACAACTTCCTCAAGTCCTCTGAGTACAATGATTTGCAGCTGGTCCTCAATCAATTTGCTAAGTCGAATGTCAATGTACTCTTTGTCATCCAGCCCGTTAACAAGAAGTGGATGGAGTACACAGGGCTCAGCGAAGAGATGTATCAACATGCAGTGGAGAAAATTCGTTACCAATTAGAAAGTCAGGGCTTTACCAATATTGCTGATTTTTCAAAAAATGGAGGAGATCCATATTTTGTTAAAGATACCATTCATCTAGGATGGTTGGGTTGGCTAGCTTTTGATAAGGTTGCCAATCCTTTCTTAACGGATCCAAAGCCAGCTCCAGACTACAAGATGAATAACCGCTTCTTTAGCAAGGACTGGGCGACCTATGATGGGAATATGAATGATTTCCAATAAAACCAGATAAAAGTTTGGGATTTGAACCCAAGCTTTTTTTGTTTAAATAGCGAATGTTTTAGATGAAAATAAGTCAAAAGTTTCAAATTTTCTAGAAATATCGTATAATATAAAGGAAAAAAGAAAAGAAAAGGATTTCAAAATGAATAAACGTTCTTTGTTACCTGTCTTATCGACAGCTCTATTAGCCCCAGCCTTTTTAGCTGGACAAGTATACGCTGAAGAAGCAACAACTCCTGCAGAAAGTTCAGCTGTTGTAGCAACTCCCGCCACGTCGGAGGCTCCTGCTCCTGTGTCGAACCCTGTAGCGTCAGCAACTCCAACAAACGAGGTAGAGACTCCAGCAACCGTTGCATCTGCAGAAGCTCCGTCAGCTCCTGCTGAATCTACTAAAAGCGAAGAAAAGGACACCGTTATCTTACACACCAATGATGTCCATGGTCGTATCGTAGAGGAAAAAGGAGTAATTGGAGATGCCAAGTTAGCGACTGTCATTGAGCAGGAACGTGCGAAATCAAATCAAAATACTCTGGTTGTTGATGCGGGAGACGCCTTCCAAGGTTTGCCGATTTCCAACTCTACGAAGGGTGAAGCGCGTGCTGAAATTCTCAATCAGATGCAGTATGATGCCATGGCAGTAGGAAACCATGAGTTTGACTTTGGCCTTGATGAAGTTAAAAAATACAAGGAAATCTTGAAATTCCCATTACTTAGCTCAAATACCTATGTCAATGGCGCTCGTCTTTTTGAAGCTTCTACAATTGTTGATAAAGATAAGACTGTGGAAGGTGATGAATTTGTTGTAATCGGTGTGACAACACCTGAAACCGCTACAAAAACCCACCCTAAAAACATTAAAGGGGTAACTTTTACAGATCCAATCTCTGAAGTCAATAAGGTCATCGAAGAAGTTCAAGCCAAGGCTCGTGCAGAAGGCAAGGACTACAAACACTATGTTGTGCTCGCTCACTTGGGTGTAGATACCACAACTCCAGTCGAGTGGCGTGGTTCAACCTTGGCAGAAGCTCTATCTAAAAATCCTCGTCTCAAAGGCAAACGTGTGACAGTTATTGATGGGCATTCTCATACAGTAGCTTCCACAACTTATGGCAACAATGTTACCTATAACCAAACAGGAAGTTACCTTCATAATGTTGGGAAAGTTATCTACAAATCACGTCAGCTTTTGGGGAATCCTACGTTGATTGCAGCTGCTGATGCCAAGAAATTGACTGCCAATCCAAAAGTTGAAAAACTAGTCAAAGACATTAAACAAAAATACGATGCTGAAAATGCAGTTGAGATTGTCTCAAACAGCCCTGTAGAACTAAACGGTGATCGTGAAAATGTTCGAGTTCGTGAAACCAACCTCGGAAACGTCGTAGCAGACTCTCTCTATCAGTATGGTCAAACAGGATTTAGCCATCCGACAGACATCGCTGTGACAAATGGTGGTGGCTTGCGTGAAACCATTGCAAAAGGCAAACCAATCACTAAAGGAAATGTCATTGCTGTTCTTCCATTTGGAAATACCATTTCACAAATCCAAGTGACGGGGCAACAAGTCTTAGATATGTTTGAAAAATCACTCGGATCTATCTTGCAGGTCGATAAGGATGGCAAGAAGGTCTTGGATGAGAACGGACAACCATTGCTAGAACCAAGTGGTGGCTTCTTGCAAGTTTCAGGTGTGAAGGTCTACTATGATACCAACCTCCCATCAGGCAAACGTGTCTTGGCTATCCAGGTTAAAAACCGTGCGACTGGTCGTTATGATCTCCTGGACCTCGCAAAAACTTACTATCTTGCAACCAATGATTTCCTAGCTGCGGGTGGTGATGGCTACACGATGTTAGGTGGTGCGCGAGAAGAAGGTCCTTCTATGGATGCAGCCTTTGAAGAGTATCTTAAAACAGCTGATTTGACCCAGTATGAAAAGATCAATCCGAACTCACGGACGATTTCTGTGGACTCTACAACTTTTAGTCTGCCAGTAGAAACGCCTCAAACGAATGCGACTGCTAACGATGCGACTACAAATGTGCCATTGACTTATGAGGTGGCAGGTCAATTTAGCAAGAAGGCAGTTGTCTCAGAAAAAGCCCTCCCAAATACAGGAAGCGAACAGTCCATCTTCTTGCTCTTGATGGGAATGGTAGCTGGCTTGGCAGGTATCTTATCGAGTCGAAAACCAAAGCAAAAATAGGTTAAATTTTACATCTAGAAGAGTCTAGGGAAACGTTTTTACGCCTTTTTCCCTTGACTCTTTTTTGGTTTATGATATAATTAACCAGTAAAGAATCGGTGGCTATCTCTATTTTTTACGAAAAAGATAGCTTGGGAAGGAGTAACACATGAGACAGCTTGCACAGGAAATCGACAATTTTTTAAACGAGGTGATCTTGAGATCTGAGAACCAGCATGAAATTCTGATCGGGCATTGCACGAGTGACGTTGCCTTGACCAATACTCAGGAACACATCCTCATGCTCTTGTCAAAAGAATCCCTAACCAACTCGGAGTTGGCCCGTCGCCTTAATGTCAGTCAGGCGGCAGTGACCAAGGCTATCAAGTCTTTGGTTAAAGAGGGTATGTTAGAGACATCCAGAGATCCAAAAGATGCGCGTGTGGTTTTTTACCAACTGACAGAACTAGCTCGACCAGTAGCAGAGGAACACCACCATCATCATGAACACACGCTCTTAGCCTATGAACAAGTAGCAAGTCAGTTTACTCCAAATGAACAAGAAGTTATCCAGCGGTTTTTAACTGCTTTAGTAGGAGAAATCAAATAATGAGGTATATTACAGTAGAGGACTTGTCTTTCTATTATGACAAGGAACCTGTCCTCGAACATATCAACTATAGTGTTGATAGTGGGGAGTTTGTCACCCTGACTGGTGAAAATGGGGCTGCCAAGACGACGCTTATCAAGGCGAGCCTAGGCATCTTGCAACCAAGATTTGGCAAGGTAACCATCTCAAAGACAAATACTCATGGGAAAAAGCTTAGGATAGCTTATCTTCCCCAGCAGATAGCCAGTTTTAATGCTGGCTTTCCGAGTACGGTTTATGAATTTGTCAAGTCGGGCCGCTATCCGCGAAAGGGTTGGTTCCGTCGCTTGAACGCCCATGATGAGGAGCATATCAAGGCCAGTCTAGACTCAGTTGGTATGTGGGAACACCGTGACAAACGAATTGGCTCCCTCTCGGGAGGCCAAAAGCAACGAGCAGTGATTGCCCGGATGTTTGCTTCTGACCCAGATATCTTTGTCCTAGATGAGCCGACGACAGGGATGGATGCGGGGAGCAAAAATGAATTTTACGAACTCATGCACCATAGTGCCCACCATCATGGCAAGGCTGTTTTGATGATTACCCATGATCCTGAGGAGGTCAAGGACTATGCGGATCGCAATATTCATCTGGTTCGTAACCAAGATTCGCCGTGGCGTTGTTTCAATGTTCACGAAAGCGACCAGGAGGTGGACCATGCTTAGTTTGTTATCTTATGACTTTATGCAGCGTGCCTTCTTGGCGGTCATTGCCATGAGTCTCTTTTCTCCGGTTCTTGGGACTTTCCTTATCTTACGTCGTCAGAGTCTCATGAGCGATACCCTCAGTCACGTTTCTCTATCAGGAGTAGCCTTTGGTCTGGTTTTGGGAATTTCTCCAACCATTTCAACCATTGCCATTGTCTTGATCGCTGCGGTCTTTCTAGAGTATCTCCGGACAGTCTATAAGAACTTTATGGAAATCGGGACTGCCATCCTCATGTCAACAGGACTTGCAGTGTCTCTTATCGTGATGAGTAAGGGGAAAAGTTCGAGCTCCATGAGTTTGGACCAATATCTCTTTGGTTCGATTGTGACCATTAGCCAGGAGCAGGTGATATTCCTCTTTGCCATTGCGGCGGTCGTTTTACTCTTGACTTTCTTGTTCTTGCGACCAATGTATATCCTGACTTTTGATGAGGACACGGCCTTTGTGGATGGCTTGCCAGTTCGTACCATGTCTATCCTCTTTAACATGGTGACAGGGGTGGCCATTGCCCTTATGATACCAGCGGCAGGAGCTCTTCTGGTATCGACCATTATGGTCTTGCCAGCTAGTATTGCCCTTCGTCTGGGGAAAAATTTCAAATCCGTTATGTTACTAGCCAGCGCTATTGGCTTTTTGGGAATGGTGGCAGGTCTCTATATTTCCTACTATGCGGAAACACCTGCCAGCGCTAGTATCACCATTATCTTTGTAGCTGTCTTTTTGTTAGTCAGTCTACTGAAACGTTTTATCAAATAGGAGAATGAAATGAAAAAATTGAGCTTACTACTGGCTAGTCTATGTGCCCTGTTTTTAGTGGCTTGTTCCAATCAAAAACAGGCAGATGGGAAACTCAATATCGTGACAACCTTTTACCCTGTCTACGAATTTACCAAGCAAGTCGCAGGAGATACTGCTAATGTAGAACTTCTAATCGGTGCTGGTACAGAACCCCATGAGTATGAACCGTCTGCCAAGGCAGTTGCCAAAATCCAAGACGCAGATACCTTTGTCTATGAAAATGAAAATATGGAAACTTGGGTTCCTAAATTGCTAGATACTTTGGATAAGAAAAAAGTGAAAACCATCAAGGCGACAGGTGATATGCTCCTCTTGCCAGGTGGTGAGGAAGAAGAGGGAGACCATGACCATGGCGGTGAGGGTCACCATCACGACTACGATCCCCACGTTTGGCTTTCACCAGCACGCGCCATCAAACTGGTAGAGCATATCCGTGACAGCTTGTCAGCAGATTATCCTGATAAAAAAGAGACCTTTGAAAAGAACGCGGCTGCTTATATCGAAAAATTGCAAGCCTTGGATAAGGCTTATGCAGAAGGCTTGTCTCAAGCTAAACAAAAGAGCTTTGTGACTCAGCACGCAGCCTTTAACTATCTTGCCTTGGACTATGGACTCAAACAAGTCGCAATTTCAGGTCTCTCTCCAGATGCAGAGCCATCAGCTGCTCGTCTGGCAGAATTGACAGAGTATATCAAGAAAAACAAGATTTCTTATATCTACTTTGAAGAAAATGCCTCACAAGCCCTTGCTAATACACTTTCAAAAGAGGCAGGTGTCAAAACAGATGTCCTCAATCCTTTAGAAAGTCTGACTGAAGAGGACACCAAGGCGGGAGAAAATTACATCTCTATCATGGAGAAAAACCTCAAGGCTTTGAAACAAACAACAGACCAAGAAGGGCCAGAAATTGAGCCAGAAAAGGAAGAAAACACCAAGACAGTTCACAATGGTTACTTTGAGGATGCAGATGTCAAAGACCGTACCTTGAGTGACTATGTAGGCAACTGGCAGTCAGTTTATCCTTTCCTTGAAGATGGGACCTTTGATCAAGTCTTTGACTACAAGGCTAAGTTGACTGGTAAGATGACCAAGGATGAGTACAAGGCCTACTATAGAAAAGGCTATCAGACAGATGTGACTAAGATCAACATCACGGATAACACTATGGAATTTGTTCAAGGTGGCCAAAGCAAGAAATTCACCTACAAGTATGTCGGCAAGAAAATCTTGACCTATAAGAAAGGCAATCGTGGTGTGCGCTTCCTCTTTGAAGCGACAGATGCGGACGCTGGACAGTTCAAGTATGTTCAGTTTAGTGACCACAATATCGCCCCAGTTAAGGCAGAACATTTCCATATCTTCTTTGGAGGTACTAGCCAAGAGGCCCTCTTTGAAGAGATGGATAACTGGCCAACCTACTATCCAGATAACCTATCTGGCCAAGAAATCGCCCAAGAAATGTTGGCACATTGATGCAAGAGAGAATCCCGCAAATCTGCGGGATTTTTTGCTGGAAATGATTAGGTTGTTAGGTATTATAGTATCACAGCTGTGCTGTTCACAATGTGATAAAGAGGTCATTTTCTACTGGCTGATTCTCACTAGCTGGCGAATGCAAAAGCTACGATTGTACAAATTATAGAATCTTTTCAGGGGATTTAGGAAGGGAGCTTAGTCATATTGACGCTGCTATCGCTTTTTGTTATAGTCAAAGAGAGAGTGGTCTGGAACAATAGTTTATTCACAGTCTGTGGATAAGTCTAGGGGGGAAATGACATACAACTCAGGGTGTTGAAGTATCCTGATAATAGTTCTGTATATTAGTGACTTGCTAGAGAGCTAGCAGAAATCCTAGTACAGAGCTATTTTACAAAGATCTGTTTAGATTTACAGGTCCAAAGTCTAAGAGCTGGAGTCTGAAGAAATTAGTTTTTAGGTATGCTTTCTTATCCACAAGTTGTGGATAACTTTGTGAACAAGAGAAAGAGATGTGAGATGATGACGAAAATAAAACCGCATGGACCATTACCAAATCAGGCCCAGCTAGCTTATTTAGAGGATGAACTAGCTGCCTTTATCCATTTTGGTCCCAATACCTTTTATGACCAAGAATGGGGAAGTGGGCGAGAGGATCCTAAGCGTTTCAACCCGACCAAGTTGGATGCGCGTGAATGGGTTCGGGTACTCAAAGAAACAGGTTTTAAAAAGCTGATTTTGGTGGTTAAGCACCACGATGGTTTTGTCCTCTACCCGACAGTACATACAGATTATTCGGTCAAGGCTAGCCCTTGGAGGGATGGAAAGGGGGATTTGCTTCTCGAAGTTTCCCAAGCTGCGACTGAGTTTGACATGGATATGGGAGTGTATTTGTCTCCTTGGGATGCTCACAGTCCCCTCTATCACGTTGACCGAGAAGCGGGCTACAATGCCTACTATCTGGCTCAATTGAAGGAAATCTTGTCAAATCCTGCCTATGGAAATGCTGGTAAGTTCGCTGAGGTGTGGATGGATGGTGCTCGAGGAGAAGGGGCCCAGAAGGTCAACTATGAGTTTGAGACTTGGTTTGAAACCATTCGTGACTTGCAGGGCGATTGTTTGATTTTCTCAACTGAAGAGACCAGTATTCGCTGGATTGGAAATGAACGAGGCTATGCAGGGGATCCCTTGTGGCAAAAGGTCAAACCAGACCAGTTAGGAACAGAGGCGGAATTAGATTATCTACAGCACGGAGACCCCTTTGGGACGCTATTTTCAATCGGTGAGGCAGATGTTTCTCTTCGGCCGGGCTGGTTTTACCATGAGGATCAGGACCCCAAGTCTCTCGAGGAATTGGTCGAATTCTACTTTCACTCGGTGGGTCGGGGTACACCTCTCTTACTCAATATTCCGCCAAACCAAGATGGCCTCTTTGACGAAAAGGATATCCGGCGACTGTATGAATTTGCTGCCTACCGTGACACACTCTATAGGGAAGATTTAGCTCTGGGAGCCAAGGTATCTGGCCCTGCTCTATCACCAGACTTTGCTTGTCATCATCTGACAGATGGACTGGAGGCTAGTTCTTGGGCAAGTGATGCAGAGTTGCCAATCCAATTAGAGCTCGATTTAGGGGCACTTAAAACTTTTGATGTGATTGAGTTAAGAGAAGATTTGAAGTTGGGGCAACGCATCGCTGCTTTCCATGTTCAGGTAGAGTTGGATGGTGTCTGGCAGGAGTTTGGCTCTGGTTATACTGTTGGCTACAAACGTCTCTTACGAGGATCAGTCGTTGAGGCGCAGAAGATACGCGTGACCATTACAGAGGCACAGGCTTTGCCTTTGTTGACCAAAATTTCACTCTATAAAACACCTACCTTGTTGAAAAAAGAAGCTGTTCAGCAACTAGAGTTTTCAGAAAAAAGTCTAGCTGTGACCAAGGGAGAAAATGTCCACTTTACAGTTAAGCGCAGAGAATGTAGTGGTCCTTTAGAAGCTAAGATTTCGATTCAACCAGGGACGGGTGTACATGGTGTCGCTTATCAGGATGAGATTCAAGTCCTTGCGTTTCAAGTTGGCGAGACTGAAAAAAGATTGACGCTTCCAACCTTGTATTATACAGGAGATAAAACCTTGGATTTCTATCTGAACCTAACGGTGGGTGGTCAGCTTGTAGATCAACTTCAAGTCCAAGTTTCATAAAAAAAACCTTTGCGCGATGCAAAGGTTTTTTGGGTTATTAGTGATTTGGTAGCCAGCTGAGGGTGAAGGTCAGTTGCTCAGCTTTCAAGAGGTCTTGGTGTTGAATGCTAGATACTATAGTCTTGTCCAATCGGCATTCTTTGACAAAGTTGAAATGGCTGTGGTTTTGCTCGGCATGGATATCCAGCCATTTATTTTCCTTAGCTAGGTAGATACGGAGATGGTCAAAGAGAGGGATTCCGAGATCATAACTTGGTTTGCCCGGACAGGTCGGGTAGAATCCAAGAGCTGACCAGATGTACCAAGCAGAGAGACTGCCATTGTCCTCATCGCCAGGATAGGCTTTCCAGCTGGGGTGAAAGGCTTTCTGACGGAGCGTCTTGATGAGAAGGGCAGTGTAGTCTGGGTAGTTGCTGTAGCGGAAGAGATAAGGGATGTGGAAGCTAGGCTGGTTAGAGATGGCGAGTTGTCCAAAGGGAGCTGTTGCCATCTCGCTCATCTCGTGAATCTCGTAACCATAGCCGGTGGTTTCAAAGAGAGGAGCGTCCTGACAGGCTTTCAATAGATAATTGCTGAAGGCTTCTTTTCCACCCATAAGTTGGATTAAGCCTGGGATGTCATGGAGGACGCCTAAAGTCGCTTGAATGGCAGAGCATTCGGCGTAGTCGCGTCCCCAACCATAAGGAGAGAAGTCAGGGCGGAAGTTGCCTTGGCTATCTCGCGCTCGCATGTAACCTGTCTCAGCATCAAATAGATGACGGTAATTTTGAGACGCAGTTCTATAAGTTTCCGCGATGTCATTCTGACCTAGTTTTTCGGCACAGCTGGCGATACAAAAATCACTATAGGCATAGTCTAGGGTATGGCTGACGCTTTCGTGGTGGTCGGTAGAGAGGTAGCCCAGTTCTTGGTATTGGGCTAGTCCGTGGCGGCCATTGATGCCGAGAGGGTCGGACTTAGTGGCTGTTTCAAGCATGGCTTGAAGGAGTTCTTTTTCTAGGTCGGGGGCCATGTCCTTGCAGGCGCTGTCTGCGATAATGCCATCTAAAAGGGTACCAGGCATCATACCCCGTTCGTCCGGAGCTAGCCATTTTGGAAGGAATCCAGTATCGCGGTAGCTATTGAGGAAACCTTCTAAAAAGCGGTGATAGTGCTCCGGTATGATAAGGGCAAAGAGGGGGAAGGTGGTGCGGAAGGTATCCCAGAAGCCATTGTTGCTAAAGAGGACGCCGGGCTTGATAGTACCAGTAGCCAGATCCATGTGGATGGCTTGCCCTGATTCATCAACCTCATAAAAAGTCTGCGGGAAGAGGAAGAGTCTGTAGAGGCAGTGATCAAAGAAGGTCCGGTCAGTCTCTCCTGTCTCTAGTATGTCAAAACGATGGAGGAGGTCTTCCCAGTCTGCTTTCGCACTTTCTTTACAGCTATCAAAGTCCGTTTGAGGTAGATTAAGCAGAGCTTGAGAAGGCGAGATGAAAGAAGTTGCTAGCTGGATGTCAGCATGACTATCTGTCAGGTCAATTCGCCAGTCTCCACCTTCTTGGCTGACAGCAAGAATATCCGTATTCATTTGCAGGGCAGTGAATAGTTTTAGCGTATTTTTGTTTGTCTCTGTTTTTCCTTCTTGTCGTAGGGAAAGAGTCCGCTTATCTACTTGCTTGACTGTCAAGTCATCTGCTGCGTGAAGATAGAGGGAGAGGGCTTTGCCTTGCTTTTGCTCCAAACGAATAGAAGCGCCATAGCAAGTCGGTGTAAGCTGGGTTTCAATCTGAAAGCGCAGGGAGAAAATCTTCAGATAATGAGGTTGGAAGGAAGCTTTATCCCTATCATAGGAGGATTGACGGTGAAAGAGGCTATCTCCCCCAAGCTGGCCGGTGATAGGTGTCAGAAGCAGCCAAGAGTAGTCGCCAATCCAAGGACTGGGCTGGTGGGTTAATCGAATCCCTTGAAAGATGGGCAGATGTGGTTCGAAAAACCAAGCTCCCTCCTGATCGCTGGTCTGAGGCACAAAATAATTCATCCCAAAAGGAACGCCCGTGTAAGGCAGGGTATTTCCCCGAGAAAAGGCATGCTTGCTAGCAGTCCCAAAGCGGGTATCGATGGTTTCAAGTAGTGGTTTCATGGTATTTCCTTTAGCTGTTTTCTACATTATATCAGAAAAAATGGTCTTTAGAAAAGGAGTTTCAAATATAACAATTTTGTAGAAAAATGACTATCATTTGTGTATATATTTTCTGGGCTAAAAGCTATATACTGAAAATGAATCTTGTTTGAATGAGGTAAAAGTTTATGGTATATTCTAAAGAAATTGTTAGAGAATGGCTGGATGAAGTAGCGGAGCGGGCTAAGGACCATCCCGAGTGGGTGGATGTCTTCGAGCGTTGCTATACAGATACCTTGGACAATACGGTTGAAATCTTAGAAGATGGCTCAACTTTTGTCTTGACTGGGGATATTCCTGCCATGTGGCTTCGGGATTCGACAGCCCAACTTAGACCCTACCTTCATGTGGCTAAAAAAGATCCTCTCTTGCGTCAGACCCTTGCAGGTTTGGTCAAGCGTCAGATGACCTTGATTCTCAAGGATCCGTATGCCAACTCCTTTAACATTGAGGAGAACTGGAAGGGGCACCATGAGACTGACCACACAGACCTTAACGGCTGGATTTGGGAGCGTAAGTACGAGGTGGACTCGCTTTGTTATCCTTTGCAGCTGGCTTATCTCCTTTGGAAAGAGACTGGCGAGATCAGTCAATTTGATGAGACTTTTGTCGCAGCGACCAAGGAAATTCTTCATCTGTGGACAGTGGAACAAGACCACAAGAACTCTCCTTATCGTTTTGTCCGTGATACGGACCGCAAGGAAGATACTCTGGTAAATGATGGCTTTGGACCTGCCTTTGCAGTGACAGGTATGACCTGGTCAGCCTTCCGACCAAGTGATGATTGTTGTCAGTATAGCTACTTGATTCCGTCCAATATGTTTGCAGTAGTGGTCTTGGGTTATGTCCAAGAAATCTTTGCAGAACTAGACCTAGTTGATAGCTCAAGTATCATTGTAGACGCTAAACGTCTGCAAGCTGAAATCCAAGAAGGCATCGAAAATTACGCCTACACAACTAACAGCAAGGGTGAAAAGATTTACGCCTTTGAAGTGGATGGCCTAGGAAATGCTAGCATCATGGATGATCCAAATGTACCGAGTCTGCTGGCTGCGCCTTATCTGGGCTATTGCGACATTGAAGACGAAGTGTATCAAGCAACACGTCGTACCATTTTGAGCCCTGAAAATCCATATTTCTACCAAGGTGAATATGCTAGTGGGCTCGGAAGTTCTCACACCTTCTATCGTTATATCTGGCCCATTGCCCTTTCTATCCAAGGCTTGACAACAAGTGATAAGGCAGAGAAGAAATTCTTGCTCGATCAGCTCGTTGCCTGCGATGGTGGCACAGGTGTCATGCATGAAAGCTTCCACGTAGATGATCCAACGCTCTACTCTCGTGAATGGTTCTCTTGGGCCAACATGATGTTTTGTGAGTTAGTCTTGGATTATCTAGATATTCGCTAGTCAGTTCTTTAGTTAGATAGAAATAAAAATTTAAGTTAGAATGAGGTTTTACTCATGGAAAATGTTGTTGTACATATTATCTCACATAGTCACTGGGACCGTGAGTGGTATCTACCTTTTGAAAGCCACCGGATGCAGTTGGTGGAATTGTTTGACAATCTTTTTGATCTCTTTGAAAATGACCCTGAGTTCAAGAGTTTCCACTTGGATGGACAAACCATTGTCCTGGATGACTACTTGGAAATTCGCCCTGAAAATCGCGACAAAGTCCAAGGTTACATCGACCAAGGCAAACTCAAAATTGGTCCCTTTTACATCTTGCAGGATGATTACTTGATTTCTAGCGAAGCCAACGTCCGCAATACCTTGATTGGTCAAGCAGAATGTGCAAAATGGGGCAAATCAACCCAGATTGGTTATTTCCCAGATACCTTTGGAAATATGGGACAAGCTCCTCAAATCCTTCAAAAATCAGGCATTCACGTGGCAGCTTTTGGGCGTGGTGTGAAGCCGATTGGATTTGACAACCAAGTTCTCGAAGATGAGCAGTTTACTTCCCAGTTTTCAGAAATGTACTGGCAGGGTGCAGACGGAAGTCGTGTCCTCGGTATCCTCTTTGCCAACTGGTACAGTAATGGAAATGAAATTCCAGTTGATAAGGATGAAGCCCTGGCCTTCTGGAAACAAAAACTGTCAGACGTGCGTGACTACGCTTCGACCAACCAATGGTTGATGATGAACGGATGTGACCACCAGCCTGTACAGCGAAATCTGAGCGAAGCCATTCGTGTGGCCAATGAACTCTTTCCAGATGTGACCTTTGTGCATAGTTCCTTTGATGACTATGTCCATGCAGTAGAAAGTGCTCTACCTGAGCAACTATCTACCGTTACAGGTGAGTTGACCAGTCAGGAAACAGATGGCTGGTACACACTTGCCAACACTTCTTCTTCACGCATTTACCTCAAACAAGCCTTCCAAGAAAATAGCAACTTGCTAGAACAAGTAGTGGAGCCATTGACTGTCATCACTGGCGGGCACAACCATAAGGACCAGTTGACCTATGCTTGGAAAGTCCTTCTACAAAATGCGCCACATGACAGTATCTGTGGCTGTAGCGTGGACGAGGTTCACCGTGAGATGGAGACACGTTTTGCCAAGGTTAACCAAGTTGGAAATTTCGTTAAGACCAATCTTCTCAACGAGTGGAAGGGTAAAATTGCAACCCACGAAGCCCAAAGCGATCATCTCTTTACGGTCATCAACACAGGCTTGCATGACAAGGTTGATACGGTCAGCACCGTGATTGATGTGGCGACTTGTGATTTCAAGGAATTGCACCCAACAGAAGGCTATAAGAAGATGGCAGCTTTGACCTTGCCAAGCTACCGTGTCGAAGACTTAGAAGGGCATGCTGTAGAAGCGAAAATCGAAGATCTGGGAGCTAATTTTGAGTATGATTTACCAAAAGACAAGTTCCGTCAGGCTCGTATCGCTCGACAAGTGCGCGTGACAGTGCCTGTTCATCTGGCACCACTTTCTTGGACAACCTTCCAATTGCTTGAAGGAGAACAAGAACACCGTGACGGTATTTACCAAAATGGAGTGATTGATACGCCATTTGTAACGGTCAGTGTAGATGAAAATATCACAGTCTACGACAAGACAACTCATGAAGCTTATGAAGATGTTCTTCGCTTTGAAGACCGTGGTGACATTGGAAATGAGTACATCTATTTCCAACCAAAAGGAACAGAACCTATCTACGCAGAACTCAAAGGCTGTGAAGTCTTGGAAAATACAGCTCGTTTTGCCAAGATTTTGCTCAAGCATGAATTGACAATTCCAGTAAGTGCAGATGAAAAACTGGATGCGGAACAAAGAGGTATCATCGAGTTTATGACGCGTGAAGCTGGGCGCTCAGAAGAATTGACAACCCTTCCTCTGGAAACAGAGATGACCGTCTTTGTCGACAATCCACAAATCCGCTTCAAGACTCGCTTTACTAATACTGCCAAGGACCACCGTATCCGTCTCTTGGTCAAGACTCATAATACGCGTCCAAGCAATGATTCGGAAAGCATTTATGAGGTGGTGACACGACCAAACAAACCAGCTGCTTCTTGGGAAAATCCTGAAAATCCTCAACACCAACAAGCCTTTGTCGGCCTTTATGATGATGAAAAAGGGGTGACAGTGGCAAATAAAGGATTGCACGAGTATGAAATCCTTGGAGACGACACCATTGCAGTGACCATTCTTCGTGCCTCAGGTGAGTTAGGTGACTGGGGTTACTTCCCGACACCAGAGGCTCAGTGCTTGCGTGAGTTTGAAGTCGAGTTTGCTCTCGAATGCCACCAAGCAGGGGAACGCTTCTCAGCCTTCCGTCGTGCCAAAGCCTTCCAAACACCATTCACTAGTCTTCAAGTTGCTAAACAAGAAGGAAGTGTTGCTGCGACTGGTAGCCTCTTGAGTCATGCGGCACTCAGCTTACCACAAGTCTGCCCAACAGCCTTTAAGGTAGCTGAAAATGAAGAAGGATATGTACTTCGTTACTACAATATGAGTCAAGAAAATGTGCGTATATCAGAACAGCAACAAACCATTCTTGACTTACTTGAGCGACCATATCCCGTTCATTCAGGACTCTTAGCACCACAAGAAATTCGTACAGAATTGATCAAAAAAGAAGACATTTAACAGTTTTAAAGTGTTTGATAACTAATACTATGAGATAGAAAGGAGGGGCGAAAGAGTAAGGACTAACTACTGATTCGCCCCTTTTTACGGTAAAGAACAATGACCATTGCAACCATTGATATCGGAGGGACTGGGATTAAGTTTGCCAGTCTGACTCCTGATGGAAAAATACTAGATAAGACAAGTACACCGACACCAGAAACTCTAGAAGATTTACTGGCATGGCTAGAACAACGTCTTTCGGAGCAAGATTATAAGGGCATTGCCATGAGCGTTCCAGGCGCGGTCAATCAAGAAACAGGTGTGATTGAGGGAATTAGTGCCGTACCTTATATTCACGGTTTTTCTTGGTATGAGGCCCTTGCTCATCATCAGCTGCCTGTCCATCTAGAAAATGATGCCAACTGTGTTGGACTTAGTGAACTGCTGGCTCACCCAGAGATTGAAAATGCAGCCTGTGTCGTGATTGGGACAGGGATCGGTGGAGCTATGATTATCAATGGAAAACTTCACCGAGGTCGCCACGGCTTAGGTGGTGAGTTTGGCTACATGACAACTATTGAACCAGCTGAAAAACTCAACAACTGGTCGCTACTAGCCTCTACAGGAAACATGGTTCGCTACGTAATTGAAAAATCTGGTCAGACTGACTGGGATGGTCGCAAGATTTACCAAGAAGCTTCGGCTGGAAATGTCCTTTGCCAAGAAGCCATTGAGCGCATGAACCGTAATCTGGCGCAAGGCTTGCTCAATATTCAGTATCTGATCGATCCAGATGTCATTAGTCTGGGAGGCTCTATCAGTCAAAATCCAGATTTTATCCAAGGGGTCAAAAAAGCTGTTGATGAATTTGTCGAAACCTACGAAGAATACACGGTCGCACCAGTTATCCAAGCTTGCACCTATCATGCAGATGCCAATCTCTACGGTGCCCTTGTCAACTGGTTGCAGGAGGAAAACCAATGGTAATTTTTACAGGACTTAGTCCCAAACAAGAGCAAGCATTAGAGTTGCTTAAAAAGCACATTTCGCTAGCAGATGTAGAGGTAGCAGTCGCTCAGTCTGACCAAGCCTCTATCTCTATCAAGGGTGAGGATGGCCACTATCAACTAACTTATGACAAACCTCACCAACTTTACCGCGCCTTGTCCTTGTTGGCAACAGCTCTAGTAGAAGGTGATAAGGTAGAGATTGAAGAACAAGCTGCTTACGAAGAGTTGGCCTACATGGCAGACTGTTCGCGAAATGCAGTACTAAATGTGGCTTCTGCCAAACAGATGATTGAAGTCTTGGCTCTCATGGGCTACTCAACCTTTGAGCTTTACATGGAAGATACTTATCAGATTGAGGGACAACCTTACTTTGGTTATTTCCGTGGTGCTTACTCGGCTGAGGAGTTGCAGGAAATAGAAGCCTACGCCCAGCAGTTTGACATGACCTTTGTGCCTTGTATCCAGACCTTGGCCCACTTGTCGGCCTTCGTCAAATGGGGTGTTAAGGAAGTGCAGGAACTCCGTGATGTAGAGGACATTCTCCTTATTGGCGAAGAAAAGGTTTATGATTTGATTGATGGCATGTTTGCAACGCTATCTAAACTACAAACTCGCAAGGTCAATATCGGCATGGACGAAGCCCACCTGGTTGGCTTGGGACGCTACCTGATCTTGAACGGTGTTGTGGACCGTAGTCTCCTCATGTGCCAACACTTGGAGCGCGTGCTGGACATTGCTGACAAGTATGGTTTCCACTGCCAGATGTGGAGTGATATGTTCTTTAAACTCATGTCAGCAGATGGCCAGTACGACCGTGATGTGGAAATTCCTGAGGAAACTCGTGTCTACCTAGCCCGTCTCAAAGACCGTGTGACTTTGGTTTACTGGGATTATTATCAGGACAGTGAAGAGAAATACAACCGTAATTTCCGCAATCACCACAAGATTAGCCAAGATATTGCCTTTGCAGGTGGTGCTTGGAAGTGGATTGGTTTTACCCCACACAACCATTTCAGCCGTCTAGTGGCTATCGAGGCCAATAAATCCTGTCGTGCTAATCAGATCAAAGAAGTCATCGTAACTGGTTGGGGGGACAATGGTGGCGAGACAGCCCAGTTTTCTATCCTACCCAGCTTGCAAATCTGGGCAGAACTCAGCTACCGCAATGACCTAGACCGTTTGTCTGCACACTTCAAGACCAATACGGGTCTATCCGTTGAGGACTTTATGCAGATTGACCTAGCTAATCTCTTGCCAGACCTACCAGGCAATCTCAGCGGGATCAATCCAAACCGCTATGTCTTTTATCAGGATGTTCTCTGTCCGATTCTTGATCGACACATGACACCTGAACAGGACAAGCCACACTTCGTGCATGCTGCGGAGACCCTTGCTGAAATCAAAGAAAAAGCTGGCGCCTACTCTTACCTCTTTGAAACTCAGGCTCAGTTGAATGCTATTTTAAGTAGTAAGGTTGATGTAGGAAGACGAATTCGTCAAGCTTATCAAGCAGATGATAAAGCAAGCCTGCAAGAGATTGCTCAACAAGAATTACCAAAACTCAGAAGTGAGATTGAAACTTTCCACAAACTCTTTAGTCAACAATGGCTGAAAGAAAACAAGGTCTTTGGTTTGGATACGGTCGATATCCGTATGGGCGGACTCTTACAAAGGATCAAGCGAGCAGAGAGTCGCATCGAGGCTTATCTGGCAGGTCAGATTGACCGTATCGAAGAATTAGAAGTTGAAATCCTTCCATTTAATGATTTTTATGGAGACAAGGACTTTGCAGCCACAACAGCCAACCAGTGGCACACCATTGCGACCGCATCGACGATTTATACGACTTAATACTCTTCGAAAATCTCTTCAAACCACGTCAGCTTCGCCTTGCCGTAGGTATGGTTACTGACTTCGTCAGTCTTATCTACAACCTCAAAACAGTGTTTTGAGCTGACTTCGTCAGTTTTATCTGCAACCTCAAAGCAGTGCTTTGAGCAGCCTGTGGCTAGCTTCCTAGTTTGCTCTTTGATTTTCATTGAGTATAAAAACAAGAACAGTTTCCCTTGTTCAGAGTGTTTCTCGTGAAACCTATTTCTTATAAAAAAACTTCTCCACATAAAATAATTTGTGGAGTTTTTTCTATAATTAGTAGTTTAAACTATTCTTAAAATAAGAGTATACTAATTATGTAATCGTTATCAAACCTAAAAATTCGATGAAATCGGTTTTTAGGAATAAAATGGGAGGAAATTATGAAAAAGTTTTCAAAGACCTTGAGAGATAACTGGATTTTTCTCTTGATGGTTTTACCAGGGGCACTTTGGTTGATTCTATTCTTCTATATCCCAGTATTTGGAAATGTGGTCGCCTTTAAAGATTACCATATGAGTGGTGAAGGATTTATCCACAGTATTATGAATAGTAAGTGGGTCGGCCTCGATAACTTTAAGTTCTTGTTTAGTTCTAAAGATGCCTTTATCATTACTCGAAATACCGTCCTTTACAACCTTGGATTCATCTTTGTTGGTTTGATTGTGTCGGTTGGAATTGCTATCATCCTCAGTGAGCTTCGTTCTAAGAGAATGGTTAAAATTTTCCAAACGTCTATGTTATTCCCATACTTCTTGTCATGGGTTATCATCAGTTTCTTTACAGATGCATTCCTCAACATTGACAAGGGTGTAATCAACCACTTCCTTTCTTCCATTGGATTGAAGGAAATTAACTTCTACGCTGACTTAGGTATTTGGCCATATCTTCTCCTTTTCCTAGGTATCTGGAAAGGATTCGGATATAGCAGTGTCATGTACTATGCGACTATCATGGGAATTGACCCTACCTACTACGAAGCAGCAACAGTGGACGGGGCTAGCAAGTGGCAACGGATTCGCAATGTAACGATTCCACAGTTGACACCGCTGATAACTGTTTTGACTATCCTTGCAGTCGGAAACATCTTCCGTGCAGATTTCGGTCTTTTCTATCAAATCCCACACAATGCTGGTCAGCTCTATAATGTAACCAACGTACTAGACGTCTATGTCTATAATGGTTTGACTCAGACAGCGGATATTGGTATGGCATCAGCAGCTGGTCTTTATCAGTCAGTTGTCGGTTTGATTCTCGTTATCTTATCAAATATACTCGCAAGACGAGTAGATCCAAATTCAGCACTATTCTAGAAAGGAGGAAAGCATGGCAGAAAAAATTAAAAAAGCAAAAATTGATAATGTCGGCATTCACTCCTTTAGTAAGAAGGCAGATATCTTCTTCAGTATTATTTCTGGATTGATTGCTCTCTCTTGTATCTTGCCCTTTATCTTTGTCATCATGATTTCCATCACAGATGAAAAGAGCATCCTTCAACATGGATATAGCTTTTTCCCATCACAGTTTGGATTAGATGGCTTCGAGTTTTTGGCTCAGTTTAAAGATAAGATATTACAAGCGCTCTTTATCTCAGTGTTTGTAACAGTAGTCGGAACCTTGACAAACGTCTTTATCACAACAACTTATGCCTACGCCATTTCACGGACAACTTTTAAGTACCGCAGATTCTTTACAGTTTTCGTCCTACTTAGTATGTTGTTCAACGCCGGTTTGGTTCCAGGCTATATCGTGGTAACTCGTTTGCTTCAACTAGGTGATACAGTTTGGGCCTTGATTGTTCCAATGCTTCTCTCACCATTTAACATCATCTTGATGCGTTCCTTCTTCAAAAAGACTATTCCAGAAGCCATTCTGGAGTCCGCTCGTATCGATGGTGCTAGTGAAGCCCGGATCTTCTTCCAAATCTGTTTACCATTGTCATTACCGGGTATCGCAACCATCACGCTTTTGACAGCTCTTGGTTTCTGGAACGACTGGTTTAACGCCCTTCTTTACATCAAGAGTGACAACTTGTATCCATTGCAGTATTTGCTCATGCAAATCCAACAAAATATGGACTACATCGCCAAAGCAGTCGGTCTTTCTGGTCAACTGGGAGTCGCTCTTCCAAAGGAAACAGGACGTATGGCCATGGTTGTCGTTGCAACCCTTCCGATTGCCATTCTGTATCCATTCTTCCAACGCTACTTTGTTAAAGGTTTGACAATCGGTGGTGTGAAAGAATAGCACTTACTGAGAAACACCGTTTCTCCCTTCCCAACTTCATCTTAGTGACTGAAGTTAAAATCATTAAATCGTTTATAAGTTTAAAAATAAAAAAAGGAGTTTTTATCATGAAAAACTGGAAAAAATATGCTTTTGCATCTGCTAGCGTAGTAGCTTTGGCTGCAAGTCTTGCTGCTTGTGGAAACCTTTCAGGTAACAACAAAAAAGCTGCTGACTCAGGATCAGGAGAAAAACCTGTTATTAAAATGTACCAAATCGGTGACAAGCCAGATAACTTGGATGAATTGCTAGAAAATGCAAACAAAATCATCGAAGAAAAAGTTGGTGCTAAATTGGATATCCAATACCTTGGATGGGGTGACTACGGTAAGAAAATGTCAGTTATCACATCATCAGGTGAAAACTACGATATCGCTTTTGCAGATAACTACATCGTAAACGCGCAAAAAGGTGCTTATGCTGACTTGACAGAATTGTACAAGAAAGAAGGGGCAGAGCTTTATAAAGCACTTGACCCAGCTTACATCAAAGGGAACACTGTAAACGGTAAGATCTACGCTGTTCCAGTTGCGGCTAACGTTGCATCTTCACAAAACTTTGCCTTCAACGGAACTCTTCTTGCTAAATACGGAATCGACATTTCAGGTGTAAATTCATACGAAACACTTGAACCAGTCTTGAAACAAATCAAAGAAAAAGCTCCAGATGTAGTACCATTTGCAGTTACTAAGAACTTCATCCCTTCTGAAAACTTTGACTACCCAGTAGCAAACGGACTTCCATTCGTTATCGACCTTGAAGGGGATACTACTAAGATCGTAAACCGTTACGACGTTCCTCGTTTCAAAGAACACTTGAAAACTCTTCACAAATTCTACGAAGCAGGATACATTCCAAAAGACGTAGCAACAAGCGACACTTCATTTGACCTTCAACAAGACACTTGGTTCGTTCGTGAAGAAACAGTAGGACCAGCTGACTACGGTAACAGCTTGCTCTCTCGTGTAGCTAACAAAGACATCCAAATCAAACCATTCACTAACTTCATCAAGAAAAACCAAACAACTCAAGTTGCTAACTTTGTTATCTCAAACAACTCTAAGAACAAAGAAAAATCAATGGAAGTGTTGAACCTCTTGAACACTAACCCTGAACTCTTGAACGGACTTGTTTACGGTCCAGAAGGCAAGAACTGGGAGAAAATTGAAGGTAAAGAAAACCGTGTACGTGTCCTTGAAGGATACAAAGGAAACACTCACATGGGTGGATGGAACACTGGTAACAACTGGATCCTTTACATCAACGAAAACGTTACAGACCAACAAATCGAAGATTCTAAGAAACAATTGGCAGAAGCTAAAGAATCTCCAGCGCTTGGATTCATCTTTAACACTGATAGCGTAAAATCTGAAATCTCTGCAATCACTAACACAATGCAACAATTCGATACAGCTATCAACACTGGTACTGTAGACCCAGATAAAGCAATCCCAGAATTAATGGAAAAATTGAAATCTGAAGGTGCATACCAAAAAGTATTGGATGAAATGCAAAAACAATACGACGAATTCTTGAAAAGCAAAAAATCATAAGATTGATTGATTTCGTGTATTCATTCCTAATTCCTAAAAATGTGATCACTGCCTTCCTTAGTTCTCTAGGGGAGGTAGTGATTTTTAGGATGTAAACATGAAAAGAGTGGTTCTGAGGGTTTATGCGATGTGATACATATATATCTATAGGGAATTTATTATGAAAAAATATCGTCTTCTTTTAAAAATGAGTGCTGTCTTCTCTTACCTATTTTTCGTATTTGGCCTTTCTCAGCTGACGTCTATTGTTCAAAATTATTGGCAATTTTCTTCCCAGATTGGCAATTTCTTCTGGATTCAAAATATCTTGAGTTTGCTATTTATCGGAGTCATGATTTGGATTCTGGTTAAGACAGGCCATGGTTATCTCTTTCGCATTCCAAGAAAAAAATGGCTTTGGTATTCGATTTTGACAGTATTAGTGGTAGTGCTCCAGATCTCTTTTAACGTTCAGACAGCTAAACATGTCCAGTCAACTGCTGAAGGTTGGGCTGTATTGATTGGTTATAGTGGGACTAACTTTGCAGAGCTAAGTATCTATATAGCCCTGTTCTTTCTGGTTCCACTGATGGAAGAATTGATCTATAGGGGTTTGTTGCAACATGCTTTCTTTAAACATTCGCGATTTGGCCTTGATTTGCTTCTTCCTTCCATTTTGTTTGCTCTTCCTCATTTTTCAAGTCTGCCTAGTCTGTTAGATATTTTTGTTTTTACAACATCTGGAATCATCTTTGCTGGTTTGACCCGCTATACCAAGAGCATTTATCCATCCTATGCGGTGCATGTGATCAATAATATTGTAGCGACCTTGCCATTTTTGCTGACTTTTTTACATAGGGTGTTTGGGTAAAATACTGGCACGAGAGTTAGGAATTATAGTTTTTCAATTTATAAGCGAATTTCAGGAGGAAAATGAGTATGACACAATTAAAATGGTTTGCTGGAGGAAGTGAAAGACGTTGTGAAGCGATGGCCATCATTGATTATCTATTGGAAGATATAAAGGATGCGCCTCAACTTACTCCCCTGAAAAATCAGTTAGTGATTTATAAAAAACGATTAAAGGACGATGGAACCTCTACTCCATTTATTCTGAGTCAAATGAATGTTGACATCTCACGTGTGTTGATTGATAACAAGCTAAGTTTGTCAGAAAGTCAAGCTAAGCAAATCAAAAAATTGAGAGAATTATCTGCGATTCGCTATGGTTACTGATGAAGTGCAGTGGCAGGTCTCTCTATACAATTTCCGGTCAAATAAATTGCATTCGTTTTCCCAAGTGGGTATACTAGTATAGTTGAATGAAAAATTCTGAAAATTTAAGAATAGAAAAGAGAACAAATCTTATGGCAAAAGATATTCGTGTCTTACTTTACTACCTCTATACTCCAATTGAAAACGCAGAGCAATTTGCTGCAGACCACTTGGCTTTCTGTAAATCAATCGGTCTCAAAGGCCGTATCCTAGTCGCTGACGAGGGAATTAACGGAACCGTTTCAGGTGACTACGAAACAACTCAAAAATACATGGACTACGTTCACAGCCTCCCAGGCATGGAAGACCTCTGGTTCAAGATTGACGAAGAAAGTGAACAAGCCTTCAAGAAGATGTTTGTTCGCTACAAGAAAGAAATTGTCCACCTTGGTTTGGAAGATAACGACTTTGACAACGACATTAACCCACTTGAAACAACAGGTGCTTACTTGTCTCCAAAAGAGTTCAAAGAAGCCCTTCTTGACGAAGATACCGTTGTCCTTGACACACGTAACGATTATGAGTACGACCTAGGACACTTCCGTGGAGCTATTCGCCCAGACATCCGCAACTTCCGTGAGTTGCCACAATGGGTCCGTGACAACAAGGAAAAATTCATGGACAAGCGTGTTGTGGTTTACTGTACAGGTGGCGTTCGCTGTGAGAAATTCTCAGGCTGGATGGTGCGTGAAGGCTACAAAGATGTCGGCCAATTGCACGGAGGAATCGCAACTTACGGTAAAGACCCAGAAGTTCAAGGTGAGCTTTGGGATGGAAAAATGTACGTCTTTGACGAGCGTATCGCAGTTGATGTTAACCATGTCAACCCAACCATCGTAGGGAAAGACTGGTTTGATGGAACACCATGTGAACGTTATGTCAACTGTGGAAATCCCTTCTGTAACCGTCGTATCCTAACATCAGAAGAAAATGAAGACAAGTACCTTCGTGGATGCTCACACGAGTGTCGTGTTCACCCACGCAACCGCTACGTCTCAGAAAATGAATTGACACAAGCAGAAGTTGTTGAGCGCCTAGCTGCTATCGGTGAAAGCTTGGATCAAGTCGCTACTGTATAACATCAAACAGCCTTCAGGGGCTGTTTTTCTATGCTTTTTATCTAAAAATCTAAAATTTGTTTCTGTATCTTTCAGGAAAATAGGTTATACTGTATGTAAACGATTTCAAAGGAGGCCGGTTATGGCGAAAACATTTTTTATCCCAAATAAAGAAAGCATTCTAGGACAACAGGAGGTCTTGACTGCCAAGTCCATCTTGACCTTGGTGGAGGGTTTGGAGTCGCATAGTTATGATGCGGTCTATCTCCGTCAGCCCCTCAATCGTCTCGAGTATATCGAGTGTGGGATTGTAGGTCAGTCGCAATTTCTCTTCAAGGTGAACTATGCGGATAGTCGAAAAGGCTATCAAGTAGTGATTCCAGACTTCCTTACTAGAGCGGACTGGGAGATTGTAGAAGCTCTCCTCCAAGCCCTATCAAGCAAGTTGGGGCAAGTGGCAGAAGGGCTAGAAGGATTTGACTTTGAAGCTTATTTCCGACAAACAGTCAAGCATTATCTAGCGGATAAGGCGGCTCGTCTGGTATACTGCCAAGGACTCTTGTCCCCTATCTATCTCAACAAGGAATACCTCGAGAGCTTTTTGGCTGAGGATGGATTGGCACGTTTTGAAGAGCTAGTCAAGAAGGTTCAAGGATCTGATGCCTACCTTGCCAGTGTGAAATTTTACCCAGACGCCCAAGGCAAGGTACACGGTATCTATCACCTAGCCCAGGGAGTCAAGACGATTTTACCAAAGGAACCCTTTGTACCAGCTCCTTATACCGAGCAGCTGGCAGGCAAGGAGCTTATTTGGGAGATTGACCTAGTGACGATTTCTGGTGATGGCTCAAAAGCAGAAGACTATGAAGCCATCGCTCGCTTGGATTATGCAAGATTCCTAGAGTCATTACCAACAGCATTTTACCACCAACTAGATGCCAATCAACTAGAAGTACAAGCCATTTTGGGAAAAGACTTTGAAGAATTGGCACAAGAAAAGTAAAGCAGGTCAACTGCTATTTAGCATGCGAAAGATAGTTTAGCTTAGTTAGGTTTTGTAATGTGAAATTTCAAAAATTGCTTAGTTCAATGAAAAATAGTATAATATAACAAAAAATAGAATATTGTTCGTTAAATAATGATCAGGAGATCTTGAGATGGATATCAAGAAGGAAGTAGGTAAAAGAATCCGAATGTTGCGAGAGATGAAACATATCACTCGTGAAACTCTTTGTGATGATGAAACTGAGATAACGGTGCGCCAATTAGCACGGATTGAATCAGGGCAGTCTTCCCCAAGTTTATCTAAGGTAGAGTATATAGCTTACAAACTAGGTTGTCCAATTTCACATATAGTAGATATGGATCATATGATTTTACCTTCAGAGTACTTGATAGTAAAGGATAAACTTATTAAGTTTCAAACTTATGGAGATGATGATAGAATCCAGGTTAAGGAAGAGTTGTTTGAAAGAGTTTACGAACACTATTATGACAGTCTACCTGAGGATGAGCAGATTGCTGTTAGTGCCTTACAAGCTAGTTTTGATGTCTTTGTAAGTGAAGATGCAGGGTTTGGCGATGCTTTGCTTGATGAGTATTTTGAGCAAGTAAAGATAAGGAAAAACTACTCGGTGAATGATTTGCTTTTGATAAAGCTGTACTTTGTTTCATGTTTAGCAAGACCGACTGAGTATAATCCTGAACTATTTTGGATGCTTTCTAAAAAACTTATAAGAGAAACAAATTCATCAGATTTAGAGACAGCCTATATGTTAAAAAGAACTGTGCTTGATTCTTTAGCTGTTCAATGGATGGAAAAATCTTACTCCACTTTTGAGCCTTATGTTAAGGCAATGAACACATTGATGACTATATCGCAGGATTTTCAAAACAAGCCAATTGTTGATATGCTAGATGCTATGTGTACCTTATTTCATAAACAGGATAAGGAAAAAGCTATCCAATTATATGACAGAGCTATTGTTTGTGCTCAAGCATTTGGGGACTCAGTATTAGAAGCGCGTATATTAGGAGAAAAAGAAAAAGATTTAAAAACTTTTGAGGAAATGAAGAGCTGACATGACATTTTTGTCATGTTTTTTTCTTTTTGAAAGCGTTATACTTTAATCATAAAGAACAAGAGATAAGGAGGAAAGAAAAATGTTTGGATTTGCAGTATTCTTAAGTCTTAGTTTTTGGTTTTCTGGGTAGGAGATGGAAATGGAAGATTTTAGTATCTCGCTAGAGACTTTTACACAAACTCGCCACAGTTTGATAGTTCGAAATAACACGACTGAGCAAAGGTTGGTACAAATAGAGTTGAACAAGGAACCATTCCGTTTAGCAATTTTAGATGCTGGCGAAGAGCGAGTTTTAATCTTACCAGAAGAATTATCTATTATCGAAAGTTTTAAAATTTCAGAGGTGGAGGACAATCCATGATGTCAAAAAAACATGTTGTAGAGGCAATGTTTATTCTTGTGATAGCTTCTTTATTTTTAGCAGGATTTTACTATAAAAACCAAGAATCTCATCATCAAGAAGAAACAAAACAAGAGCTTCTCTTAAAAAAAGAAGAGGAAATAAAACAATATATTTCAAAAACTAAAAATACAACATTCAAGAATGCATTGTTGACCTCCAATGAGGGAGCGCAGGTTCAACTGTCAGAGTATAAGTTTAGACCAAAGGTTGTGGTATTCTGGGCTAGTTGGTGTCCTGATTGTCAAAAAGAGCTCCCAATCATTCAGCGCCTTTATGATAAATATCAAGATAAAGTTGATTTCTTTATGGTGGATATAGTTGATGGGGAACGTGAAACACTTGAAACCTCTCATCAATTTTTAAGGGATCAGGGTTTTACCTTTCCAGTTTATATAGATCAAGATTTACAAGCTTTTAAGTTCTTGGATGTAAAAGCTATTCCAACTATCTTTATAGTGGATAAAGATGGGATAGTGAAAGAAATTTATGTTGAACAAGGAAGCGAAGAAATGTTATCTAAAGATTTAAAACAGTTAATAAATAACTGAAATGAGAATCTCATTTGGTTATTATAAAAAATTTTTTAAAAGGAGGGTTTTCTGATGAGAAAACTAACTGGACGTGTCAAAAGACACATTGTAGCAGGTCGCTTTTGTATTATAGGTCTTCGATATGGAGTAGGCATATTTTGTTGGGATTAAATAGGAGGATGAAGTAGTGAAAAAACTAAGTAACAAAAATAAAAAGCACATTGTAGCAGGTCGCTTTTGTATTATAGGTCTTCGATATGGAGTAGGTATCTTTTGTTGGGATTAAAAGGAGGGTTAAATAATGAAAAAACTAAGTAATAAACATAAAAGATACATTGTAGCAGGTCAATTTTGTGCTGTTTCACCACTCGGTATTTATGGAATGCTCACAGGTATTGGGTTCTTCTGTTGGAGTTAATGTAAGCTAAAAATCTCTGGCAGGGTTCATTCCTTGTCAGAGACTTTTTTAATATAATGAACGGAGAGAAACTATGAATCGTGTGATTTTAAGTCTTAAAAATATCAATAAAACATATGGGAAAGAACAGGTTCTCCATAATATTTCCTTTGATATTGAACGAGGAGAAATATGTGGTCTTATCGGTGAAAATGGTGCTGGAAAGACAACATTAATGAGAATTCTCCTAGGACTAATTCGAGCTGATAAGGGAGAAATAGAGAGTGTTTCGCAGCATAAGATTGGCAGTATTATCGAATCACCTGCCCTCTATCCAAACTTGACTGGACGTCAACACTTGCAATATTACAAGACAAGATTTGGTTTAAAGACAGATATCACAAAAATGTTGGAATTGGTTCACTTGCCTGAACCGTCATGGGATCGAAAAGTAAAAAACTATTCCCTTGGAATGAAGCAGAGGTTATCGATTGCGATTGCGCTGTTGGATAATCCAGAGCTTATTATCTTAGATGAACCCGTGAATGGTTTAGATCCTCAAGGGATTTCAGATTTAAGAAAAATGATTTTGAATTTAAGGGATCAGTTAGGAGTTACTTTTTTAATCTCAAGCCATATCCTATCAGAGTTGGAGTTTATAACAGATAAGTATATCATCATGAAAAAGGGAAAAATTCTAAATGTGATGAGTTCAAAAGAGCTAGCGAATGATTTGTCGGAAAAGATTTTCCTTAAGACGAGTTGTAATCAGATTCTGAAAATGTTTTTAGAAGAAGAGGGCATTGATCACTTTGAGCAAGGTGACTATCTGGTTGTGACAGAAAAGGAGAGATTAATGGCTATCTTGGAATATAGTATTGGTTCAAATCTAGTGATACAGGATATTTATATTAAGAAGGAACGCTTTGAGGACTACTATTTGCGTAATATTATCTGATGATTTAAGAAAGGAGGAGAGTCATGAATTCTCTTAAAGCAGATATATATAAATTTTACTGGGAAAAAAGAGGAGTGCTTCCTAGTTTGTTGATAGGGTTATTAGTTTTGTTATTCTCCTTGTTTTTTAAGTCATCAAATGAAAATGAGCCAGCATTTCGAGTGTTGATTTCAAATGTGAGTGGTTTTATTCCTTTGCTTTTCATCTCTGCTAATTTATTTTTCTGGGGGGAAGATTATAGTTTCCGTACGATCAATATTCTGCTCACAAAAGAAAAACAACGATGGAAGTTATTTTTATATAAAACTTTGGGAACCTTTTGTTTGTCTTTCCTATATGTAACTATTTTTTATAGTTTAACAGCTCTTGTTTATTTGGAAGGGGACATGGTGTTGATTATTTCGACATTTTTACACCAGCTACCATACTATTTGGTTATTATCAGTATCTCCTTATTGATTTTTCAAATATTTGATAAGGTTTATGAATCATGTATGATTTATACACTCTACATTTTACTATTTGATAATCTATTAGTTTACGTTCTTCCAAACTCTGGTGAGAGTGTGAGAGACTATTTACTAATGACTTTAAATTTGAAAGCATCACCAGATATAAGTCAATTTACCCTTACAAACGTATGCTATCCTATAGTGGCAGGTCTAGCAGTAATCATGCTTACGTTTGTTGTATTCAGTAAAAAAGAATTTAAATAGGAGGACTAATGATGAAAAAAATAGGAATTGTAATTGGGCTGTTGTTACTGTTTGTAGTAGCTGGAATTTTATTAACCTTAAAACGAGGAGAGACAACAATCAGTTTGAAACAATCATGGACTCTCTCTTCTAAAAGTATTAAAACGTTAGAGTTTTATGGCTCAAAGCAAGCAATTGATGTTAAAGTTGTCAAGAGTGAATCAGATGAAACAAGTGTTCAAATAGAAGGAAAAGTTTCCGAAGAATCAGCGAATAATATATCTAAAAACGTTAAAATGAGTTCAGATAGTCTATATCTACCATTTTCACAACATGGTTTTAATTTGGCTCTGAGTTCAGAAGGAAAAGACAAGTTATATGTAACTATTTCCTTAGGGAAAAATGCTACTTTCGAAAAAATATTTATAGATACTCTTGTTGGCGATGTATCTATTACAGTTCCTAAAGATTTTGATGGGATTTATACTTTACATACAAACAATACAGGAGAAATTTTAAGGGTTCCTACCACAAATCAAACTTCTAATAGCGTCATTGAAGTTGATGGCTATAGTAAGATAAGTGTTGAAAAAGGAGAAAAAAATGGTTAGTCACTATAAACAAGCAACTTTGCTGGACTGTGGAATGGCTTGTGTAAAGACAATCATTTCTTATTATTTCCCCCAATTAGAACATTTAGATAGTCTACAATTTGATAATAATAATCACCAAGGACTGTCTTTGTTTGAAATAGAAGATGTATTAAAAAGCTATGGTATTGATGCGGATTCTTATCAAATTGACACTCCGAGTTTATTAAATAACGTATCATTTCCTTATTTGATGGTAGTAGAAAGAGCTGGTTTGCCTCATTATATTGTTGTATTAGATGGAGATAGTAATTCATTGACGGTCTCCGATCCTGCGAATGAAGAAATTGAGAAAATTTCAAGATTAGAACTTTTTAGTCAGAGTGTAGGAGTTGTTTTAATTCCCCAAAAGAGTGAGAGTGTTAATTTAGAAGATAAAAAAGGTGTTGTTACTTTGAGCTATGCAGATAAGTTATATCATAGATTTTTAGCTTCACTTGGTTGGAAGAGAAAGTTTGCAATCTTTTTCTTGGGAATAGCCAAAATTACCTTACCAGTTACTATTGCTTTTTTTCTACAAATAACAATGTCTAATCTGCTTAATATTCAGTTTAGCTTTCAGTTATTTAGTCTCGCTTCAATAATATTAGGTTCATATTTGTATTGGCAGTTTTCTATATTGGAAACAAGATTAAAAGGAAAGATTGAAAATGATTTTTTAAATGATATTCTGTCCTCTTTTTATCAGAACCAATTAAATGATTTTTCTTTAACTAAGAATTATGAGTATGTTAGTAGTTATTTTTGGAATTTGTTGTTATCAGCAACAGGTATTATGCAAAAATTTTACTTAAAGGTACAACTTTTAGTGTTTTGCTTGCTACTATTATTGCTATTAAAATTGAATATCATTATTTTCGCAGTTACAAGCTTATCTATAGTTATTCTTGGTTTATATGTAAATTTTGAGATACGAAAAGTTGTAAAAAATCAGCGAGAATTTATTGCTAAGAGTTCTAACTTTAGTTCTCTTGTAGAAAATACAATTTATGGTTTGCAAGATATTATAAGTTTCCAAAAATCTAGCGACTTTATCAAAGAATTTAATGAAAGACTCAATGAACTGTTGGGAACGAAACTAGATAGTACGCATATTACCAATAGATTATTAGCTTCTACTCAGATATTTATAGGTTTAACTGGTTCATTTTTGATTGCTACTATAATTTCTATGAGAGATTATGAACATATAGCAGAGTATGCAAATAGTATTTTGATTCTATTACTTTTATCCAGCATTTTAAGTTCTTTAATTACATCTTGGGTAGCATTGAAAAAAAGTCAATATTCCTTTGAGTTTATTGGAACAGAGGAGGTAGAAGCGAAAAGGGATGTTATTCCTGTTTCAGTAGCTAAAATTAAACAGTTGTCATGTCGGAATTTATGTAAAAAATGGGATGAAAGATTGGTGTTTAATAAATTAAATTTCGAGTTTAATAGTGGTGAATTAACCGTTATTACAGGCGGTAATGGAACTGGGAAATCATCTCTTTTGAATATTATTCAGGGATTATCTTCTCCAACAGAGGGTGATATTGTACTGAATGGAATGGAAAGTTTTTCTACTTTAGAGGAGACTAATATTTTGGATTATTTAAGCGTGTATTCATCTGAATTTCATGTATTCCCTGGAAGTGTTTCAAAAAATATTAATTTCACCCTATTTAATAAGGAAAACTATGAATTAAATAATCTTGATAGTCTGAATCTCAATGTATCTCTGAGTCATCAGATTGATGGGAAAGCCACCAATATTTCGCAAGGTCAGAAACAAAAAATTCTACTCATGAGGAGTTTGTCGCAAGAAAAGGACATCTATCTATTTGATGAGCCTACAGGAAATTTGGACAGAAACTCAACTGAATTATTTCTAAATGAGGTTGAGAAATTAGTGAACGAGGAAAAGATTGTTATTGTCGTGACTCATGATAAGGATGTTATTGCTAGAGCAAGCAAAGTTATTAATATGGATGAATTTCATTAAAAGTTAAAAAATGGAGATTGGTGGTTTCTAATCTTCATTTTACCTATAACTAATTTGCAAAATATTTGGAATAACGAGTTTCATAGCAATGTTATCATACGACTGAACTTTAGGAATAAAACCCATCCTAGGACAAGATTTTGAGGAATTGGCAAGCATCGAGTAGACCTTGTCCAAAAAAGAGTAAGCATAAAAATCCCTGTCATTAACAAATGGCAGGGATTTTAGTTAAAAGAAGGTCAGGATGCGAAGGTAGTCTACTGTCAGCGCGAGCTCTGCAATGAAGAAGGGTAAGAGAATAGCACCATCAAGTAAGACAGCTAGTAAGAAACGATAGAATGGGTCAAGGCCACTAGTCTTACTTGGTTTACTAATCACAAAGAGATTGCCAAGGGCAAAGATGGCCATGCTTAGAAGAGTGAGGATCCCAGCAAATCGTAAGCCACCAAAGAGTGCAAAGAAACTTGCTAGAGCTGTTAGGACAAGCGGGATAGCAAAGAGTCTGCTGTAACGATCGAAAGCTTCTTGAAAAGTGAAGTCGCTCTCCTGGTCCAGTACACGTCGGACAGTAAAGCCTCCCAAAATGATGGAAAAGTAAAATAGAGCGCTAGTGACCAAGATAGAAAGTCCAGCAAAGAGATCTAAAGGTGGGAGCTGGTTAGGAGAGCTATTAGCCATAGAAATCATATAGCCATAGTAGAGGCGCTTGATATGATAGATACTAAAGAAAAGGTTGAACGAGGACAGCAGGGTGAGCAGGCCAAAGACACTGTAACGATGCTTTTGGTCCGTAGTCTTGCTAGCAGTTGGTTCTTGGATAGCATCCAGCAGCCAAGTCCAAAACAGTGCGATTTCTTCTTTGAATCGGGCAGTTTTACGAGGATCAATATCTGGGATATAAGGACTTTCTAAAGCCTTGCTGAGGATGCTTTTTTCTTTTGCAGAGTTTTCTTGCTTGTGTTCCTCTTCAGCTTTCCCTTCTCCCTCTTCCTCGGTTTGGGTTTCCTCAATCATTTCGGGAGCTTCCTCCTCATGCGTTTCCAACTCTTTAGGTGAGACAGGTGTTTCTTCGCTTGCTTGTGGTTCAGTTTCCACAGTTTCTGAAGTCTCAGGCTCGTTGGGCTGGTTTTCCGATTTCGTCTGAGGTGATTTCTTCTCAAGATCGGCACTTTCAAACCATTCTTGTGTCATGGTGGAACCTCCTTTTTATGGTCATTTTCTATCTTTAGACTAGCAGATGAAAGCGTTTTTGTCAATGGTTTCTAGGTGGAGCAGAGTATTCTTCTTCCTTGGGTAGGTAGATATCCTGATTGGCTTTTATAATGAGCATATCCTTAGCATCTGCTTTGTCTGTCTTGTAGGGGTTGGCAAGTTCATTCTCTTTTTGTCTAGGGTGTTCTCTTTGTGCATTACGATAAATACCGCCATGCTGAGAAGAAATATCTAGATTGATACGATCGAATTCTGTCTTAGAAAGAAAGAGTCTTAAGTCGTTATGAGAGTCTAGCTCAACCTTACCGCGGACCTTAATATTCTCAGCATAGATGTGTTCCTCTTCGGTCTTGACCTGGCTATCTGTCAATTCGGTATCAAAGATATTGATAATACGAGGTGTCGTTAGTGTACTGTTTTTGATAGAGCTTTCTGTTATTCTTAAGAGATAGCCTTTTGTTTTAATTGTCGCATTTTCAAGGTTGGCTTGCCGGATAGTGGTCTGTCCACGATTGGCTGAGACGGTGATCGCTTGCAGTTTTCTTCCTTTAGGGAGAGAGAGAATGACTTCGTCAAAACGATTAGAATAGCTGCTAGCGATACGAAGTAGGCCTTCGATTCCTGAACCGAGAAAACGATGTTGGGAGGCTTGTTTGTCAGTGACGCTCAGTGTTTTGTCACTCATGCCAGTAGTTAGATCGTGACGACCAGACACGGAAGGATGATAGGTGATGTGAATCTTGTCATCTACAGACTCTGTGATGGTTAGGCTATGTTCCTCAAGGGCTAGATCAAGTTTTTCCACTTCATTTCCAAAGGTCACTTCTTCGATACGATTGTCATAGACGGGGTCTTTTGACATGGCAAGTAAACTTTGAATACCATTGGACTGCGCGCCTACAATGATCATGATAAAACCGAGGATTGTAGAAACCACACCAAAGATGAGAAATCCTTTTGTCAATTTACGCATGTCTGTCACCTCTCTTTCCTTTTTTAAGAATCCATTGTGCCAAGCGGACGACCAGGAGGCCAAAGAAACGAGCTACATAGGAGATGCCCAGTAGAACAAGAGAAGAAGCACCGATAGAAAGCAAACCAGCCCCAAAAATTAAGATAAAGGCAGATTTGGCTTCGACCAGAACACTAAAGCTCTCTACGATAAAGACTCCGCCCAGCAGGATACCCGTCACAGAGATGGTGAAAAAGGCTAGAATGACAGAGACAGCCGCGATAAAAAGCCCGATAATGGTTAAGATAATTGCAATTCCAACAGGGATTCCGATAGGGGCTGCTAGTAAGGCCAAGAGTGCAATGTGCAGCAGTTGGCGGTCATTCTTTTGAGCAGGTGCCTCATTGACTTTTTTATCGAGAAGATCAGAGAGGATATCATGAGCCGCTTCTTTTGGTGTTCCTAGACTGGCAATGAGTTTCTCTTCGCCCTCTGGGCCTGCATCGTCAAATAGTTCCTTAAAGTAGTCCATAGCTTCGATGCGGTCAGCTTCAGGCAGTTTATTGAGATAGGTTTCTAACTGAGTCAGATAGTCAGTTCTTGTCATGGCGGATACTCCCTTCTATGATGCCGTTGACGGTGTCGGTATAGAGCGTCCACTCTTCCTTTAGAGTAACGAGCTGCTCTACGCCCCGATTGGTCAAGGAGTAGTATTTGCGCATACGCCCCTGAAACTCTCTAGAGTAGGTGGTCAGAAAGCCACTGGCTTCCAATTTTTTGAGAATGGGATAGAGCGTAGATTCTTTGATATTGGCGATGAGCTTAATGGTTTGACTAATCTCATAACCATAAGAATCCCCCTGCTCCAGTACAGCCAAGATGAGAAACTCAATCAAGGCAGAAGATGTTGGGAAGTACATGGGAAACCTCCTTTATATTATATAAAAATTTTATATATACTCTTTTCAAATATATTGTATCTCAAGTTGAAAGCCCTGTCAAGAAATATGTGTAAAAATTTTATATATAAAAAAACTCCTAGTAAAAACTAGAAGTTTAGAGGATTATACATCAGTTATTCGGCAGAATTCTATATTTTAAAGATAAGCTAGAATAATGATTTATAATCTAGGATATTATCTCTTATGCCGTCTAGCAAAGGGATAAACTCAGTAAAATCGAATTCTTTATAATTTTTCAGAACATGCTTTGAAAGAATTTCTTTTCCATAATAATTTGCTCCACCATCTTTATGAAATTCCTTTCCTTTTAAAATAGGTGGCGAATTTCGAGACGACGAAAATAATAAATCTTCAATATCAGACGAGTTACCGTCATTCTTATTAGATATTAGAGGAGTTGCCATTATATATAGGTTATCCTTTTTATTAATTCGCCAAGGTTTTTCTCTTCTAACTTTTTCTAAATTGTCTGAAATCTTATCTTCTAATTTTTTATTCTTTGAACCCTCCGATTCTTCATTCTGAGGGTTCATCAAGTCTTTTGCATGATTCGCAAACAAAAATAAGGGAGATTTATCCTTACCATTTCTATTATTCGGTTCATTATCAAATAAAAATATTGTTGGATAATTTGGAATATTATCGGTTAATTGTTGGAAATAAGTAATATAGTTTGTGTATAAAATTCTTTCTTCTGAATTTAGTGCAAAAAATTTTTTCTCTTTTTTCTCATTATAGTAAAATTTATCAGAAAAATAATTATACCAAAATTTAAAACCTTCTCCCCCTTCTGGAACATTAAAAAGATATTCTATCGTATTAGTATGATTCAGAAATTCAATTTTAAATATAAAATCATTTCCATCTTTTTCAACAAGTTCTGGATACTTTTGATAAAGGTTTTTTAAAGCTGCTTTAATATATCGTGGATCGGTCTTTCCCTCTGTTACAATTATCGGTTTGTCATTTCCGAAAAAATATTTATAAAATAGAAATTTCTTGTACTCTTTTTCTCTAGAATTAAATAAAGACATGTATATTTTCTTTTCTTCTTTACCGATACTGTAAAATTCTGTAGGTAAATTATATGTATGATGTTTGGTGTTATGCAACAATTCCTTTTGTAAGTCTTTATTATAAAAGATATACTTCCAATAATATTTCGATTCAGATTTTTTTAATAAATTTCTTCCTAATAAATATTTTTGTGAATCTAGATTATTTTGTATCAGGGATTTTTTATAAAGTAAGTAGTTGTTGTATTGTTCTATTTGAAAAATAAAAGCAAATCGTCCCGTTAATTGATTCAGCGTTCCTGGTTTTTTATCTATTTCAAAAGCACCATCTTTGTATAATTGAAAAGCCATTGCACGAGTATTTTTTATGTACTCTCTTTTTACATTTATCTTCTTGTTTACAACTAGTCCAGTAACTTCTTGGCGCTGCATATTATTACTCAATCGTGTTTTTTTAGGATTGATTTCAAAACCAGATGAGATGATTACCTTCTCTAATTCAGTTAAAAAGTTATCCAACTCTTTGCTTGCCCTCAATTTATTAGAGTTTAATTCACGATTTGTTGAAAAAGTCATATCATCGGCATATCTAGAATATGTAAAACGATATTTTTTAGCAATTTTGACAATCCGATAATCTAAAATTCTAGTAATTAAATTTGTGATGATGGGAGAAGAAGGGGCTCCTTGTGGTAACTTACCTTGGTAACATGCAATTTGAGCAATTACTGTAGCAATTTCTGGTGAAACAGCAAAATCCCTGTCTTTTATAAAGAAGCCTCTTACTCTTCCAAAATTAAAAGAATCGAAAAAATTTTTCAAGTCAATGTTCAGAATGTATTTTTTGTTTCGATGCATCTGAGAGTTGGTAATAATGCTTTTCCCCTTTTCAAATGCATGAGACAGAACAGGTGTTTTAAAGTTCTTGTCCTTCTATTTAGATTCCAAGCTTTCAAGGTAGCACTCCCATAAAATATTAGCTAATTTTTTCTGAAGAAATTTTAACTCTTTTGTAGGAGCGTGTATAACTCTTTCTCCACCATTCTTTTTAGGAATAGTGAAGGTGGTATATAAATTATCAGTTTGTAAGTTGTACAATAAATAGTTAATGTATTTAGCATTTTTAAAGCCGAGGAGTTTAGCAAAGTCATCTTTTGTTTGTAGTTGATTGAATTTAGTCATAATTTTTTCCTCATAAAAAAAAGCGTATGATAACTCTTACGCGAACAAGATTTCCAGAAGAAATCCAAGAAAATCCCTAGCTAATAAAACTAGGTGAAGCCAAACATTCCTATAACATTGCTGTTAATACTTGCGAACACACAAGTCAAAAATCTAATCATACGCAAACATATTCTATCACAAAACAAGATATTAATCTAGTTTTAAGGTGTATTAAACTAGATTTTTGTATGGACCAAAAAAACCAGACAGAGTCTGGCTTTGCATTGTTTATATCTGAGAAGTATTTTAGAAAAATTAAAGTATCTTATCAGCCCGATCCACCATAAAGAGTGAGACAGTCATGATGATGTCAACGATAAGTAGAGCAATGACAGCTGGGATCCAAGATTGGAAAAGTTCAAAACTGTAACCAAACAAGGTAGGACCAAAAGCTGCTAAGATGTAGCCCCCTGTTTGCGCTAGTCCTGATAGCTGAGCTGTCTTTTCAGGAGAACTGGTTTTAAGTGAAAAGCAAACCATGAGGTAGGGGAAGAGGGCACTGCAGGCCGTTCCAATCAAGAGGTGGACGACTAACCAGTAGAGGAAACTGCTACTTGGATACAAGAGCATGGCAATTCCTGTCATCCCAGCGATAGAGATAATTGTTAGCATGATTCGACGGTGGCCGTCTGACAGATGAGTCGTCAGACTTGGAACAGTCATTGAAAAAGGAATGCTGATCAGCGAGAAGATAGAAGCGAGGAGGGCCGCATCTTTATTAGAAAGACCAGCACTAATGGCTATTGTTGGCAGCCAGGTCATGCTCGTATAAAAGAGCAAGGACTGAAGACCACCAAAGATAATGATGGCCCAGACATCTTTACTTTTTAGAATATTTTCTTTGACTTGCTTTTCTTTTTGGCCTTCTAGATAGTGGTTGTGGCGATGATTTGGCAACCAGATTAGCAGAGTGACCAGACAGAGAAAGCTGAGAACGAGGATCAGTCCTTTCCAAGAACTAGCTTGGGTGGTAGGGACGGATAGATAAGAAGCGATAGCTGTCGAAATTCCCATGGCAGTGACATAGAGGGTTGTTAGGAGACTGATCTTTTGAGGCTGATTTGCCTGAATCATACTTGGGAGGAGTACATTGAAAATAGCGATGCTCGCTCCTATGATCAGAGTTCCCAGATAGAGAAGGGGAAGATTGAAAATCCGAATGACAGAGCCAATAGTTAAGAGGAGCAGACAGTAAGTAAAGAGATGTTCCAACCCGATTTTTTGTGCCAAGCGACTCGCAAAAGCCGAGAAAAGAGCAAACATCAAGAGAGGGAGACTGGTTAAAATCCCAAGAGAACTAACCTCAACTCCTAGTCCCTGAGCGATATCTCCTAAAATGGTTGGAAGAGCAGTGAAAGGAGAGCGTAAAACAGTCCCGATTAAGACAATTCCTAGGATAAAAAAGAGTGATTGTTTTTTCATAAAAACCTCGATAGGATGATTTTAATAACAGCTTATTTTAAGTTTTTTTCTATATAATGTCAAGTAATGACAGCTAAGAAAGTTCGATTGATTTAAGCGATAATAGAGTGAAAGGAGATACATTTCTTTACTAGAATTTTCCTTGATTTGATATAAAAATAGGAAAGTGAGAAAATTTGTGATAAAATAGTGGAAGGAAATCTATATATTGGAGAAAAACGGTGCTTGAAAAGCAAAAAATCAGCGTCTTGATGTCGGTCTATGTAAAGGAAAACCCGACGTTTTTGAGAGATGCTATCAAAAGTGTTCAAAATCAAACCTTGAAACCGAGTGAACTTGTTCTTGTTGAGGATGGGCCCCTCACGCCTGAGCTCTATCAGGTGCTAGATGAAGTGGAAGCTCAGTCAGACATTCCAGTGAAACGGTGCCCCTTAGAGCAAAATCAAGGTTTAGGCTTGGCTCTTCGTTACGGTGTTTTGCAGTGCCAGCATGACATTATTGCCCGCATGGATACGGATGATTTAGCCGTTCCGGATCGTTTTGAGAAACAGCTTCAACTAATGGAGAAAGAAAATCTCGATCTCTTAGGCGGGCAGATTGCAGAGTTTATTGATAATCCAGATGAGATCGTGTCTTATCGTCGTGTTCCAACTCAGCATGCAGACATTGTGGCTTATCAGAGAATGAGAAGCGCCTTTAACCATATGACAGTCATGTTCAAAAAGGACATGGTCCTCAAGGCGGGCAACTATGAAGATGGCCTTTACATGGAGGATGACCTCCTTTGGCTCAATATGATTGCTGCAGGTGCCAAGACTGGGAACCTAGATCAAATCTTGTGTAAGGTTCGTGTCGGTGCAGGGATGTTTGAGCGTCGAGGTGGCTTGCGTTACCTTAAACTCTATCGTCAAGCTCGCCAACGGATGCTTCAGCGAGGGCAAATTTCTTACATGGAATATGCTAAAAGTATGTTCATTCAGGCAATTGTTGCACTTTGTCCAGGCTTTGTACGTCAGTTTATCTTTGTCAAACTTTTAAGAAAGAGCAAGTAAGACCTGATAGATTGAACGATTCGGGTTATCATAACAATAGTATCATTTGACTCTTTTAAGGGGGAGTAAATTCCTATGAATAAAAAACTAACAGATTACGTGATTGATCTGGTTGAAATTTTAAATAAACAGCAAAAACAAGTATTTTGGGGGATATTTGATATTCTGAGTATGGTGGTTTCCATCATCGTATCTTATATCTTGTTTTATGGCCTTATAAATCCTGCGCCTGTGGACTATGTGATCTATACTCTTTTAGCCTTCCTTCTCTATCAAATCATAATTGCATTTTGGGGGCTGAATGCTAGTATTAGTCGCTACAGTAAGATTACGGATTTTATGAAAATCTTTTTTGGAGTGACACTCAGTAGTGTTCTTTCTTATGGAATCTGCTATGCCTTTCTTCCATTATTTTCTATCCGTTTCATCGTGCTCTTCATTTTGTTGAGTACCTTCCTCATCTTGCTTCCTCGCATCACCTGGCAGTTGATTTATTCTAAACGTAAAAAGGGTAGTGGAGATGGAGAGCATCGCCGTACCTTCTTGATTGGTGCGGGAGATGGTGGTGCCCTCTTTATGAATAGCTACCAACATCCAACCAGTGAGCTTGAGATAGTGGGGATTTTGGACAATGATGAAAAGAAAAAAGGGCAGAAACTAGGTGGAATCCCAGTCCTAGGCTCTTATGACAATCTACCTGAATTGGCCAAACGTCACCAAATTGAGCGTGTTATCGTAGCAATCCCTTCGCTCGATCCATCAGAGTATGAACGTATCTTGCAGATGTGTAATAAACTAGGTGTCAAATGTTACAAGATGCCTAAAGTTGAGACAGTTGTTCAAGGTTTACATCAATCGGGTAGTGGTTTCCAAAAAATTGATATCACAGACCTTTTGGGCCGTCAGGAAATTCGCCTTGACGAATCACGTCTGGGGGCAGAAATTACAGGTAAGACCATCTTGGTGACAGGAGCTGGTGGTTCGATTGGTTCGGAGATTTGTCGCCAGATTAGCCGCTTCAACCCAGAGCGTATCGTCTTGCTTGGACATGGTGAAAATTCAATCTACCTTATTTATCATGAGTTGATTCGTAAATTCCAAGGGATTGATTATGTTCCTGTCATTGCAGATATTCAGGATTATGATCGTCTTTTACAAGTGTTTGAACAGTACAAACCAGCTATCATCTACCATGCTGCAGCCCACAAACATGTTCCAATGATGGAGCGCAATCCAAAAGAAGCCTTCAAGAACAATATCCTCGGGACCTACAATGTTGCCAAAGCTGTTGATGCAGCCAAGGTGCCTAAGATGGTCATGATTTCGACAGACAAGGCGGTGAATCCACCGAATGTTATGGGTGCGACTAAGCGCGTGGCAGAGTTGATTGTTACTGGCTTTAACCAACGTAGTAAATCAACCTACTGTGCAGTTCGTTTTGGGAATGTTCTTGGTAGCCGTGGTAGTGTGATTCCTGTCTTTGAACGTCAGATTGCTGAAGGTGGTCCTGTAACGGTGACAGACTTCCGTATGACACGTTACTTCATGACTATTCCAGAGGCTAGCCGTCTGGTCATCCATGCTGGTGCTTATGCTAAGGACGGAGAAGTCTTTATCCTTGACATGGGCAAACCAGTTAAGATCTACGACTTGGCTAAGAAAATGGTCCTTCTAAGCGGGCACACAGAAAGTGAAATTCCAATCGTTGAAGTCGGTATTCGCCCAGGCGAAAAACTCTATGAAGAACTCTTGGTTTCGACCGAATTGGTTGATAACCAAGTCATGGATAAGATTTTCGTTGGTAAGGTTAACGTCATGCCTCTAGAAGCCATCGATCAAAAGATTGAAGAATTCCGTTCACTCAGTGGAGATGAGCTCAAAGAAGCAATTATTTCCTTTGCAAATGAGACAACTCACGTTGAGTAAGAGCACCCAACTAATTATAAATAAAAGGCCAGGGTTCTGTTTGTACAGGACCTTGGCCTTTTTACTCTGTAATTTCAAATCGTTGTATTATTTACAGTTGCTTAATGATATCGTCAATGGTATGGGCAATCCAGTCAGGTTGATAGCTGAGCAAATCAGCCTCTTCTCCAAATCCCCAAGTAACAGCAAACTTTTTAATGCTAGTTTCTTGGGCTCCAATCATATCAAACTTGGTATCCCCGATGATAAGGACTTGGTCTGCAGGGAGTCGATGCGTTTGCAAGGCATAACGGATGACATCAGCCTTGTGAGGTGTTTCAGGACTGGAACCATAAATGCCATCAAAGAAATGATGGATTCCCAGATTTTTAGTCATATCATGAGCAGTAGGAGTATTCTTTGTTGTAGTGATGTAGAGAGGGTAGTTTTGTGAAAGTTCTTGGAGTAATTCCGTTATTCGGGGGAAGAGTTGGGCTTCGTGGATCCCTTTTTTCTTGTAGTAAGAACGATAGATTTGAACGGCTTCCGAGATTTGTTCCTTGGGAAGACATGTTGCAAAACTACTTTCAAGTGGTGGTCCCATGAAACCACGGATGGTTTTGGCATCGGGGCTTAGAACTCCTAGTTGTTCAAAGGTATAGGTAAAGGCATTGTGGATTCCGATGGAACTGTCAACCAGGGTTCCGTCTAGATCAAAAAAGATTGCTGAGATAGAGGGCATAGTTTCTCCTAATAGATATAGATAAGCTTATTCTCCGAAGATTTCTTTTTGTAGGCGACGACCAGTAGGTGTGGCGGCGAGTCCGCCCTCAGCTGTTTCACGAAAGGCAGTTGGGAGGCTTGATCCGACCTGATACATGGCATCGATGACTTCGTCAACAGGAATTTTAGACTCGATACCTGCCAAGGCCATATCAGCCGCGATAAAGGCAAAGCTAGCCCCCATGGCATTGCGTTTGACACAGGGAACTTCGACCAAACCAGCAACGGGATCGCAGATGAGGCCCAGCATATTTTTAATGACAAAGGCGATAGCTTGACTAGCCTGATAGGGGCTTCCACCTGCAGCCAAGGTCAAGGCTGCGGCACTCATGGCAGAGGCAGAGCCAACTTCGGCCTGACAGCCACCTTCAGCACCTGAGATAGAGGCATTGTTTGCGATGACTAGTCCAAAGGCACCAGCAGCAAAGAGGAAATCCAGCTGTTCTTCGTGACTAAGATCTAATTTTTGTATAGCAGCAGTTAGAACGGCTGGCAGACAGCCAGCACTTCCTGCGGTTGGAGTGGCACAGACCAAACCCATTTTCGCATTGTGTTCATTGACCGCGATGGCATTACGGGCTGCTGATAGGATGGTAAAGTCAGACAAGGCCTTGCCACTTTTGAGATGGCGATCTAGTTTGGCCGCATCTCCACCCGTTAGGCCACTACGGGATTTGTTTTCACTGAGACCGAGCTCGACAGAGGCTTTCATGACTTCTAGATTGCGTTCCATGAGGAGGAGAACTTCTGCACGTTCTCGACCGGTTAATTGATATTCTGTCGCAATCATGAGTTCTGCGACATTTCCTTGGAAGTCTAGATCCGCCTGCTCGACCAATTCTTTGATAGAATAAAACATGTTTCCTCCTACTTAAAGAAATTGACATTGTGGAGATGAGGGATTTTTCGAATTTCTTCAATCGCCTCTTCGCAACTTCGACTATCGACTTCGATAATCATGATGGCTTTTTCTCCAGCTTTTTCTCGAGTCACATTCATCTGAGCGATGTTGATATCGAAACGAGAGAGGGCTTCAGTAACATGGGCAATCATACCTGGAACATCCTGATGTACGATGATAATGGTTGGTGTGTTCATGTTGAGAGAGACAGCAAAGCCGTTAAGTTCCGTAACTTGGATATTTCCTCCACCGATGGAAATTCCTGTCACACTAATGGATTTGTGTTCATTCTTCACAGTAATTTTAGTGGTATTAGGGTGAGGAGCGTTGCTGTCTTTCTGAATGGTCCAGACAATCTTGATACCGCGTTTATGGGCAATCTCTAGGCTATTTGGAATGTCAGGATCGTCCGTATCCATACCTAATATACCAGCGACGAGAGCAAGGTCAGTTCCATGGCCACGGTAGGTCTTAGCAAATGAATTAAATAATTGGAATTCGACTTCTGTCGGCGTATCGTCAAAGATGGAGGAGACGATTTTTCCAATACGAACAGCTCCAGCTGTGTGGCTACTTGATGGGCCAATCATGACTGGTCCGATAATATCAAAGACAGATTGAAAACGAAGTGATTGCATCTGTTTCCCCTTATAAAGATTCTTATAACTATTATATCAAAGAATGGACCTCTGCGCTTGTTTCCCTTATCAAAAGCTTAAAATGATTAAAGATAGTATAAAATAAGGTCTTTTGTGACAAAACGCTCCTTAAAACGGTAAATATAAAACATTTTTGTAATATTTCTACATATAACCGTTAAACAACGGTAACATTTAAAAGGTATCATAGATATATTCAATGGAAGGAGAATTTTTAGATATGTCATTAACAACTAAAAAAATCAAAATAACTATCGCAGGAGTAGCAGCTTTGCTTGCTTTCTTTGCCCCAGCTCTTGCCTCTGCGCAAGAAACTGTAACTTACACTGTTAAATCAGGTGATACTCTTTCAGAAATCGCTGAGAAGTACAACACGACTGCTGAAAAATTAGCAGCAAAAAACAATATCAAAGATATTCACCTTATCTATGTTGACCAAGTTTTGGTCATCGAAGGAACAGCTTCTACTGCAGCACCAGCTGCGACAACGGAAGAAACAGCTCCAGTAGCTACAGAAACTGTTGAAGAATCTCCAGCTGCAACTACAACTTATGAAGCGCCAGCAGCAGAAAGCAACACTGCAGCAGCTTCTACTGTAAGTGGTTCTGAAGCAGAAGCCAAAGAATGGATCGCTCAAAAAGAATCAGGTGGTAGCTACACAGCTACAAACGGCCAATACATCGGACGTTACCAATTGACAGATTCATACTTGAACGGTGACTACTCAGCTGAAAACCAAGAACGTGTAGCAGATGCCTACGTTGCAGGACGTTATGGTTCATGGACAGCTGCCAAGAACTTCTGGCTTAACAACGGTTGGTATTAAGAATACAAGAGTCCTTTAGGGCTCTTTTTTGTTTCTCTATAACAAAAAGTGTAAGGATCTTCTCAGCAATGCTCTATTTGTATAATTTTGGCTAAATTTTTCAAATTGTTTTAAAACTCAAATAGTATAAATAAGCTTATTATATGTAAAAATATATCATATAATGAGTTTTTTCTTGATTTAAATGAAATAAAATACAGTTTTTTCTTGACAAACGAAAATGAGAGGAGTATTATTTATACAATAATGAAGTATAAAAATAAAAGGAGGCTCTTCTATGAATAAAGTGAAGAAGGTGTTGATGACGATGTTTGGTTTGCTTATGTTTCCCTTATTGTTTGCTTGTAGTAACAGTCAGTCCCAAGGTGTTGAAGCCATTAAGGCTAAAGGAAAATTGGTGGTGGCCCTAAATCCAGAGTTTGCTCCATTTGAATATCAGAAATTGGTTGATGGGAAAAATCAGATTGTAGGTTCAGATGTTGAGCTAGCCAAAGCCATCGCAAAGGAACTAGGTGTAGAAGTGGAGTTCTCTCCAATGAGTTTTGACAATGTACTGGCTAGTCTTGATTCAGGTAAGGCCGATCTTGCCATATCAGGTGTTTCTAAAACGGAGGAGAGAAGTCAAGTTTACGATTTTTCAATTCCCTACTACACTTCGAAAAATAAGGTTATCGTAAGAAAATCTGAATTAACGAATTACCAATCAGTCAAGGATTTGGCTCAGAAAAAGGTTGGAGCGCAGAAAGGTTCTATCCAGGAAACTCTGGCCAAAGAAACCTTGCAGGATTCTTCTCTCGTTTCACTTCCTAAAAATGGAAATTTGATAACAGATTTGAAATCAGGGCAACTGGATGCGGTTATCTTTGAGGAACCAGTGGCGAAAGGATTTGTAGAGAATAATCCAGACCTAGCCATCGCTGAGTTTGATTTTGACAATGACAAAGAAGATTCCTACGCTGTTGCGATGAAAAAAGACAGTAAAGAATTAAAAGAGGCGATTGACAAAACCATCCAGAAGTTGAAGGATTCTGGGGAGTTGGACAAATTGATTGACGATGCTTTTAAAGCCTCTATCGAAAAATAGAAAGAAGGAAGAGAAATGAGTAAGGAAAAAGTCATTTTAGCCTATTCAGGTGGATTGGATACATCAGTTGCTATTACATGGTTAAAAAAAGACTATGATGTGATCGCTGTTTGTATGGATGTGGGTGAAGGAAAAGATTTGGAGTTCATCCATGATAAAGCTCTCAAGGTTGGGGCTGTAGAGTCTTATGTCATTGATGTTAAGGAAGAATTTGCTAATGACTATGTTTTAGTGGCCCTTCAGGCTCATGCCTACTACGAACAAAAGTACCCCTTGATATCTGCTCTGAGTCGCCCTCTTATTTCAAAAAAACTCGTTGAAATAGCTCATCAGACGGGGGCAACCACAATTGCCCATGGTTGTACAGGCAAGGGAAACGACCAAGTTCGGTTTGAAGTCTCTATTGCAGCTTTGGATCCCAATTTAAAAGTAGTTGCGCCTGTTCGTGAGTGGAAATGGTCTCGTGAAGAAGAAATCCAATATGCCAAAGAAAACGGTGTTCCAGTTCCTGCTGACCTTGACAATCCTTACTCTGTCGATCAAAATCTTTGGGGACGTGCAAATGAATGTGGTGTCTTGGAAAACCCTTGGAACCAAGCGCCAGAAGAAGCATTTGGAATCACATCTTCGCCAGAAGAGGCGCCAGACAGTCCTGAATTTATTGACATTGAGTTTAGCTGTGGGGTACCCATCTCCCTCAATGGTGAGAAGATGAAAGTGGCGGATTTGATTCAAAAGCTCAATGAAATTGCAGGCAAACACGGTGTTGGTCGTATTGACCATGTGGAAAATCGCCTAGTTGGTATTAAGTCAAGAGAGATTTATGAGTGCCCAGGTGCTGTGACTTTATTGGCAGCTCATAAGGAGATTGAGGACTTGACTCTTGTGAGAGAAGTGGCTCATTTCAAACCTATTATCGAAAATGAGTTGTCCAATCTCATCTATAATGCCTTGTGGTTTAGCCCAGCAACTCAGGCTTTGATTGCCTATATCAAGGAGACACAGAAAGTTGTCAATGGAACTGCAAAAGTTAAACTCTATAAGGGGAATGCTCAGGTAGTGGCTCGGAAATCTTCAAATTCTCTTTACGATGAAAATTTGGCGACTTATACTAGTGCGGATACTTTTGACCAAGATGCAGCTGTTGGATTTATCAAGCTTTGGGGGCTTCCGACTAAGGTTTATTCAGAAGTTCAGAAAAATGTTGAGTAGTGACGAGATAGAAAGGGACGACAGGATATGCCGAAAAATACAAAATTATGGGGTGGTCGATTTGAAGGCACTGTGGAAGATTGGGTAGAGCAGTTCGGTGCAAGTATTTCCTTTGACCACCAGCTGGCAAAATTTGATTTGATGGGTTCCCTAGCTCATGTTCAAATGCTAGGACAGACTGGCATTTTAAGTTTGGAAGAGGCAGAGCAGATCCAAGATGGTCTGCAAGCTTTGTTGCGAGATTTAGAGGCAGGAGAGCTTCATTTTGATATTGCAAATGAAGATATTCATATGAATATGGAAGTGTTGCTGACAGAGAAAATCGGTCCTCTGGCTGGGAAACTGCACACGGCTCGTTCTCGGAATGACCAAGTCGCAACAGATATGCACTTATATCTAAAGGAGCAGCTTGGCCATATCTTGTATAAGTTGGCGAATCTGAACAGTGTTTTGCTGGATTTGGCTGAAAAACATGTGGAAACCATCATGCCAGGCTATACCCATTTACAGCACGCCCAACCAATTAGTTTTGCCCACCATCTCATGGCTTATTACAATATGTTTCAAAGGGATAGCGAGCGCTTTGCATTTAACTTGAAACATACGGACCTATCTCCCCTGGGTGCGGCTGCATTGGCGGGGACAACTTTTCCAATCGATCGTCAATTATCGAGTGATTTATTGGGTTTCCAACAACCCTATACCAATTCCTTGGACGCAGTGAGTGACCGTGATTTCATCTTAGAATTTCTATCAAATGCCAGCATTTTGATGATGCATATGAGCCGCTTTTGTGAAGAAATCATCAATTGGTGCAGTTTTGAGTATCAGTACATTAGCTTGTCTGATAGCTTCTCAACGGGTTCATCTATCATGCCCCAGAAGAAAAATCCTGATATGGCGGAATTGATTCGAGGGAAGTCAGGACGGGTTTACGGGCACTTGCTTGGGCTATTGACCGTCATGAAGTCTTTGCCTCTGGCCTACAATAAGGATTTGCAAGAGGACAAGGAAGGCATGTTTGATACAGTAGACACGATTTTGAATTCTCTGGATGTGTTGGCAGGTATGCTATCGAACATGCAGGTTAATAAGGCCAAAATGCAGCAATCTACAGAGAATGATTTTTCGAATGCGACCGAACTGGCAGATTATTTAGCTGAAAAAGGCCTCCCCTTTAGAGAAGCGCATGAAATAGTAGGGAAATTAGTTCTAGACTCTATCAAGCATGGTAAAAACATCCAAGATTGGGATTTGGAGGAGTTACAAGCCTACCATCCCTTGATTGAAGAGGATATTTATATCTACTTGCGCCCAGAAACTGCTGTTCAGAGACGGAATTCCTTAGGAGGAACCGGCTTTGAGCAAGTGAAATACCAGATAGAACAAGCAAAGAAAGAACTTAAAGGGAAAAATTGATTCGTTTGCAAAGTAAGAAAGAGAGGTTGAGATGATTTATCAGCCTCTTTCTTGTCTTCTCCAACCAAGCGTGTTATAATGAATACTGCTCAAGCGACCTTCAATCGTGAAGCACACACGACCTTCAATCGTGAATTAGTCATTTCGTTTATCTTTTATTACGTCGTTAACTCGTCTTACCTAACTCGAGTTATGTCTGCGACTCGTTGCCTATCATATTTTCATTTTAAGATGATAGGCTAAAATGGTCTCCCAGACCATTTTACTCCTAAAAGCAAACGAAAAGACTATACTCAAAGAAATTCTATTGAAAGTCATAATAAATAGAATTTTGAAGGGTATGAATAAACGAATAGATGGGAGACTTACCATGAGTGATAACTCTAAAACACGTGTTGTCGTGGGGATGAGTGGTGGTGTTGATTCGTCGGTGACGGCTCTCTTGCTCAAGGAGCAGGGCTACGATGTGATCGGTATCTTCATGAAGAACTGGGACGACACAGATGAAAACGGCGTCTGTACGGCGACCGAAGATTACAAGGATGTGGCTGCAGTGGCAGACCAGATCGGCATTCCTTACTACTCTGTTAATTTTGAAAAAGAGTACTGGGACCGCGTTTTTGAGTATTTCCTAGCGGAATACCGTGCAGGGCGCACGCCAAATCCAGATGTTATGTGCAACAAGGAAATCAAGTTCAAGGCCTTTCTGGACTATGCCATGACCTTGGGAGCAGACTATGTAGCGACTGGGCATTATGCCCGAGTGGCGCGTGATGAGGATGGCATCGTTCACATGCTTCGTGGCGTGGACAATGGCAAGGATCAGACCTATTTCCTCAGTCAACTTTCGCAGGAACAACTCCAAAAAACCATGTTCCCACTGGGGCATTTGGAAAAGCCTGAAGTACGAAAACTAGCAGAAGAAGCAGGCCTCGCGACTGCTAAGAAGAAAGACTCGACAGGGATTTGCTTTATCGGAGAAAAGAACTTTAAAAACTTCCTCAGTAACTACCTGCCAGCTCAGCCTGGTCGCATGATGACTGTGGATGGTCGCGATATGGGTGAGCATGCAGGTCTGATGTATTATACAATCGGTCAGCGTGGCGGACTTGGTATCGGTGGACAACACGGCGGTGACAATGCCCCTTGGTTCGTTGTCGGAAAAGACCTCAGCAAGAATATCCTCTATGTCGGCCAAGGTTTCTACCATGATTCGCTCATGTCAACCAGCCTAGAGGCCAGTCAAGTTCACTTTACTCGTGACATGCCAGAGGAATTCACGCTCGAATGCACGGCTAAATTCCGCTACCGTCAGCCGGATTCAAAGGTGACTGTTCATGTCAAAGGAGACAAGGCAGAGGTCATCTTTGCGGAACCGCAACGCGCCATCACACCAGGACAGGCCGTTGTCTTTTACGATGGCGAAGAGTGTCTCGGTGGTGGCTTGATTGACAATGCCTACCGTAATGGACAAGTTTGTCAGTACATTTAGATTGACAAATTTTCTCAATTTGCTACAATAATAAAAGCAATAGAAATGATGGTCAAAGCTCATGGATGTTGCAGGCTTTTTTGTCCTGCACTTCTTACGAGTTTTGACTGTTTTTGTGTCGTTTAAGGGAAAGGATAAAAATGACTCAACAAGACTTTCGGACAAAAGTGGGAAATACTGTTTTTGGTGTTCGGGCGACAGCCTTGATTCTCCAAAATCGCAAGCTCCTAGTTACCAAAGACAAGGGCAAGTATTACACTATTGGCGGTGCGATTCAAGTCAATGAAAGCACGGAAGACGCGGTAGTCCGCGAAGTGAGGGAAGAACTGGGTGTCAAAGCTCAAGCTGGTCAGCTAGCTTTCGTGGTTGAAAATCGTTTTGAACAGGACGGTGTTTCCTATCACAACATCGAGTTTCATTATCTGGTGAACTTGCTTGAGGATGCCCCATTGACCATGCAGGAAGATGAAAAAAGGCAGCCTTGTGAGTGGATTGATTTGGATCAGCTCCAGAATATCCAGCTCGTTCCAGCTTTTTTAAAAACAGCCCTGCCGGATTGGGACGGCCAACTAAGACACATTCATCTTGAGGAATAGGAGAGAAAATGACTTATAATTTTACGGAAGAATACGATATTATTGTAATCGGTGCGGGACACGCGGGGGTTGAGGCTTCCTTGGCTGCCAGCCGTATGGGCTGTAAGGTCTTGCTTGCAACCATCAACATCGAAATGCTGGCTTTCATGCCTTGTAACCCTTCGATCGGTGGTTCTGCCAAGGGGATTGTTGTGCGTGAAGTCGATGCCCTCGGTGGTGAAATGGCCAAGAATATTGACAAGACTTACATCCAGATGAAGATGCTCAACACAGGGAAAGGACCTGCTGTTCGCGCCCTTCGTGCGCAGGCTGACAAGGAGCTTTACTCTAAGGAAATGCGCAAGACAGTTGAAAATCAAGAAAATCTGACCCTCCGTCAAACCATGATTGATGAGATTTTGGTGGAAGATGGTAAGGTTGTTGGTGTGCGGACGGCGACCCATCAAGAGTATGCTGCTAAGGCTGTAATTGTGACAACGGGGACTGCCCTCCGCGGGGAAATCATCATCGGGGATCTCAAGTATTCGTCAGGTCCTAACCACAGCCTAGCTTCTATTAACCTTGCTGACAATCTCAAGGAACTGGGACTCGAAATTGGTCGTTTCAAGACAGGAACCCCTCCACGTGTCAAGGCTTCATCTATCAACTATGATGTGACAGAGATTCAGCCAGGAGACGAAGCGCCTAATCACTTCTCATACACGTCACGTGATGAAGACTATGTCAAGGACCAGGTGCCATGTTGGTTGACCTACACCAATGGTACCAGTCATGAGATTATCCAAAACAATCTCCACCGTGCACCTATGTTTACAGGTGTGGTTAAGGGAGTAGGACCTCGTTACTGTCCATCGATTGAGGATAAAATTGTGCGCTTTGCGGATAAGGAACGTCACCAACTCTTCCTTGAGCCAGAAGGACGCAATACAGAGGAAGTTTATGTTCAAGGACTTTCAACCAGTCTGCCTGAAGATGTCCAACGCGAGCTGGTTCATTCCATTAAAGGTCTGGAAAATGCTGAGATGATGCGAACTGGTTATGCCATTGAGTACGACATGGTCTTACCTCACCAGTTGCGTGCGACTCTGGAAACCAAGAAAATCTCGGGGCTCTTCACTGCTGGTCAGACTAATGGTACATCAGGATACGAAGAAGCTGCTGGCCAAGGGATTATCGCTGGTATTAATGCGGCTCTGAAAATCCAAGGCAAGCCTGAGTTGATTTTGAAGCGCAGTGACGGTTATATCGGGGTGATGATTGACGACTTGGTGACCAAGGGAACCATTGAACCCTATCGTCTCTTGACCAGTCGTGCTGAATACCGTCTCATCCTCCGTCATGACAATGCCGATATGCGCTTGACAGAGATGGGACGCGAGATTGGTCTTGTGGATGATGAACGTTGGGCTCGCTTTGAAATCAAGAAAAATCAATTTGAAAATGAGATGAAGCGCCTAGACAGTATCAAACTCAAGCCAGTCAAGGAAACCAATGCTAAGGTTGAGGAGATGGGCTTCAAGCCGTTGACAGATGCGGTGACAGCCAAAGAATTCCTTCGCCGTCCAGAAGTTTCTTACCAAGATGTGGTGGCCTTCATCGGGCCAGCTGCCGAGGACTTGGATGACAAGATTATCGAATTGATTGAAACAGAAATCAAGTACGAAGGCTATATTTCTAAAGCCATGGATCAGGTTGCCAAGATGAAACGCATGGAAGAAAAACGCATTCCAGCCAATATTGATTGGGATGATATTGATTCTATCGCGACAGAAGCTCGTCAGAAGTTCAAACTTATCAATCCAGAAACTATCGGCCAAGCCAGCCGTATCTCTGGTGTAAACCCAGCAGATATTTCTATTTTGATGGTGTATCTTGAAGGTAAAAATCGCAGTATTTCTAAAAATCAAGAAAAGAAAGCATAGAAAAAACAGCTCCGAAGACGGGGCTGTTTTTTTGACTTATATTCAATGAAAATCAAAGAGTATTATTCTTCATCTGGTGTGAGGATCATAGGGATAATAATCGGTTCACGTTCTGTATTTTCATAAAGGAAAGGACGAATAGCGTTGACAATAGCACCATTGACAGATTGCACGCTGGCATCTTTGTTCTTCAGCGCGATACGAATAGCGTTGAAGAGGATACGTTGGCTTTGGCGAATCAAGTCGCCAGATTCTCTCATGTAGACAAAGCCGCGGCTGAGGATATCTGGGCCAGATAGAATCATCTGCGACTTAAAGTCAACAGTTGCGACTGCTAGAACGACACCATCTTCAGATAGATCACGACGGTCCTTGAGGACAGCTGCGCCGATTTCACCGATACGGTTTCCATCGACATAGATGTCTTGGGCATTGAAATGCCCAGCGATACGAGCTGAGTTAGCAGTAAGGGCAAGCACATCACCATTGCTCATGATAAAGATATTGTCCTTCTCGACACCCGTATCCACCGCTAGTCCAGCGTGGACTTTCTGCATACGATATTCACCGTGGACAGGCATGAAGTATTTCGGCTTAATCAAGCGGAGCATGAGTTTTTGCTCTTGCTGACCACCGTGTCCAGATGTATGGATATTGTTCACTTTACCGTGGATAACTTCGACACCAGCTTCAGAAATAGTGTTAATCAATTTGTTGACGCTAGTGGTATTTCCAGGGATTGGGCTAGAAGAGAAGATAACGGTATCGCCGGGTTGGAGTTGCACTTGACGGTGGGTTCCGTTAGCGATACGAGAGAGGGCTGCCATTGGCTCGCCCTGACTACCTGTACAGAGGATAAGAACCTCGCCAGCAGGGTAGTCTTTGATTTCATTTGGCTCGATAAAGGTTCCCTTAGGAGCTTTGATGTAGCCAAGCTCGATCCCGTTGACAATGGCCTTTTCCATAGAACGACCAAAGACCGCAATCTTGCGTCCAGTCTTAACAGCAGCATCTGTTGCTTGCTGGAGACGGAAGATATTTGAGGCAAAGGATGCAAAGATGATACGTCCTTCAATGCCTTGAATGATCTTCATGATGGACTGGCCAACGACTTTTTCAGAGTTGGTAAAGGTTGGCACTTCTGCATTTGTCGAGTCAGAGAGGAGACAGAGAACACCCTCTTCACCAAGGGCAGCCATACGGTGCAAGTCTGCAGGTTCACCAACTGGAGTGAAGTCGAACTTGAAGTCACCCGTACAGACGATTTTTCCTTGAGGAGTATGGATAACAATCCCCAAAGGCTCTGGAATGGAGTGGGTTGTTCTAAAGAAAGTTGCCTTGAGATTTTTAAAGGTTAACTCAGTGTTATGGTTGATTTCGTAAAGTTTGGCGTTACGCAAGAGACCGTGTTCTTCGAGTTTTCCACGGATCAAAGCCAGGGCAAGCGGTCCAGCGTAGATAGGGACATTTGCTTGTTTGAGCAGGAAAGGAATTCCACCAATGTGGTCCTCGTGTCCGTGTGTGATCAAGACAGCCTTGACGCGGTCAATATTGTCTACGATGTAAGAGTAGTCGGGGATAACATAGTCGATACCCAGCAAGTCATCTTCTGGGAATTTAATCCCAGCATCGACGATGATAATCTCGTCTTGGTATTCAATCCCATATGTGTTTTTTCCGATTTCTCCCAGACCACCGATGGCAAAAACGCCGACTTCTTCAGGTTTAAGAGTATAAGCCATATTAGAACTCCGTGATTTCGAAGACGCCAGTTTCTTTTTCGTAATCTAGCAATTTGTCAGACAAGAGTTCGATATACTCGATGTTGTACTCTGGGCGATTTTCTTCGACAAGTTGGCGAGCAGCGATACGGCCCTCAAGTTCTGAGCTGGCATCGATGTCTAGGTAAAGTGAGCGTGTTGTTTCACGGCGTGGGCTACGTTCTTTTGTTTCTTGATAAAAAACTTTGTAAATCATATAGTTCCTTTCTATTTATAGGTCAACTTATTCCAAACTTTTAGCAGAGATTTGCTTGATTTCATTCCATTTTGTGTCTAGATTGACCTTGATTCGTTACAATTATTTCAATTATACCACAAAATGAAAAATTAGTAAAAGACGGAAACGAGAAAGTCGGGAGGGGAAGAAGGAGCAAAAAGACAGGTAGGATTTGGTCGGAGAGCGCTTAGGTGTTATAATTAAAGGGGAAATCTAAAGAGATAGTAGATTTAAGGAAAAACATAGTTCTAGTTTCATTAATCAATCGTTGGAGTAGATGGTTGGGACAGAATGATATCTTTGAAAAAAGAAAAAGCTCTTGAGAAATCTCAAGAACAACCAAAAAGGCTGAGACAAAATTAAGGGATTTTTCTGAGCAAGCTCAAGGGGCAGCACCATTACCTGAAGTGATTGAATCACAACCTTTGAAAGACTTGTCACCAAGTCAGACCAAATCTCAACCTTTACCCTATTTTATCATCTATGAGGCTAAGAAGTCAATCTATAAGTATAACGATGTAGAAATAGCATGGAGTGGAGTGTTTACTAAAGAGGCAAAGAAAAGCCCTTAATCTAAGAGTAAGCAAAAAGAGAGGACCAATGGTAGTCAGGGGTCTTTACAGCTCAAAGCTGAAGGCAGTCCCACACCCGTACCAGAAGTTGGTACCTTTGAACGCTCTGTTACCAGTCGCCCTACGTTATCCTCTCGATATTTATACTTTACTATAACTTACTGAGGGAATCAACTTTAAAAGCATCAAAAAGCTCCTGACCAAAGTCAAGAGCCTACTAATAACATTGGGGGCGAATTGTTCAATCGCAATTTCAGTTCTTTAGAAACCAAAGTTTCAGGGATAGCACTGCAACCCGAAGAGTCAACGACTCAACCTGATTTTCCTACCAGTGTTGAAATACATTTTAACATTGATAGACCAACATTGTCAACAGTTTATATAAAAATAGGAATACCAAAAGGAGGATTAAGAATGTTTAGTTTGTTTGAATTTGCAGTAGGGGTTCGCCTCTTGATGTTTGTAGTCTTTGTAGCTTGTGTCTATGGAGGGAATGCCCTGTTTGTGCATCTGGAACACCGCAAAACAAAATTCCTTTGGAAGCTTGCTTTTGTGACGCTCTATTCAATTTTTCTCCTCCTGGTCACCTATGTTGTCTGGCTTGTTTTCTACTTTGGTTTAAATGCTTAAAGTCAATTATTCCTCTAGATATACAGAAAATCCACCTCGTCTTGATAGATGGGATGGATTTTTCTATTTTTAGGTGCTATCTTTATTGTTATGACGATGATTTCTAACGTCGAAAATCGAGTTAAGGCATATATGACTTATTTACACTTCTTTTTCTCTAAGTGGCAGGCCCTTTTGTTTCAAAACAAAGAAAATTCCCTTGCGCTGGCTTTTGTAGTATAATAGTAAACAGACAAAAAGATAGGAATGTGTTATGAAAGTATTAGCTTTTGATACGTCCAGCAAGGCTCTTTCTCTCGCTATTTTAGAGGACAAGCAGATTCTTGCTGAGACGACGATTAATATTAAGAAGAATCACAGTATTACCCTCATGCCAGCCATCGATTTTTTGATGGCAAGTTTGGATTGGACATCCAAGGATTTGGATCGAATCGTGGTCGCTGAAGGGCCAGGTAGCTACACGGGCTTGCGAATTGCGGTAGCAACTGCCAAGACCTTGGCTCATACCCTGAACATTGAGTTAGTTGGTATGTCGAGTCTTTTGTCTCTGGTACCGCGCCAACAAGAAGGCTTATTTGTTCCCCTGATGGATGCACGTCGCAACAATGTTTATGCAGGGTTTTATGAAAATGCCAAACCTGTCATACCAGAAGCACACCTGTCCTTTGCGGAAGTGCTTGAAAAAGTCACGGATGCTGAACAGGTGACCTTTGTTGGAGAAGTTGGAGCCTTTGTGGAGCAGATCCAAGAGCGTTTACCACAGGCTAACTATCAGGAAACCTTGCCAAATGCAGCTAATCTTGCCCTTTGGGCTTGGGATAAGGAAGCAGACTCCTTGCACGACTTTGTTCCTAACTATCTCAAGCGTGTTGAAGCTGAGGAAAATTGGCTCAAGAACCATACCGAGTCTGGTGAGTCCTACATTAAACGCCTATGATAGAGATCAAACGAATTCAAAGACAGCCTGACCTGGCTCAAGCTATTTACGCTGTAATGGCAGCTGTTTACCCAGTCAGCCCTTGGACGCTGGAACAAATCCAAGCAGACCTGTCCCAAGACCAGACTTGGTACGCTCTAGCTTATGATGGGGCAGAAGTGATTGGCTTTCTAGCTGTGCAGGAGAATCTCTTTGAGGCAGAAGTCCTGCAAATCGCTGTCAAAGGAGCCTATCAGGGCCAGGGAATTGCGTCAGCCTTGTTTGCTCAACTGCCAGCGGATAAGGAGATTTTCCTCGAAGTCAGAAAGTCAAACCAACGAGCGCAAGCATTTTACAAGAAAGAAAAGATGGCGATCATCGCTGAGCGAAAGGCTTACTATCATGACCCAGTTGAGGACGCCATTATCATGAAGAGAGAAATAGATGAAGGATAGATATATTTTAGCATTTGAGACATCCTGTGATGAGACCAGTGTCGCCGTCTTGAAAAACGACGATGAGCTCTTGTCCAATGTCATTGCGAGTCAAATTGAGAGTCACAAACGTTTTGGGGGCGTAGTGCCAGAAGTGGCTAGCCGTCACCATGTCGAGGTTATTACAGCCTGTATCGAGGAAGCACTGGCAGAAGCACGAATTACCGAAGAGGATGTAACAGCTGTGGCGGTTACCTACGGACCAGGCTTGGTCGGAGCACTGCTAGTTGGTTTGTCAGCTGCCAAGGCCTTTGCTTGGGCTCATGGACTTCCGCTAATCCCCGTGAATCACATGGCTGGCCACCTCATGGCGGCTCAGAGCGTTGAGCCTTTGGAGTTTCCCTTGCTAGCTCTCTTGGTTAGCGGTGGGCACACGGAGTTGGTCTATGTTTCTGAGGCTGGGGATTATAAGATTGTTGGGGAAACGCGGGACGATGCAGTTGGTGAGGCCTATGATAAGGTCGGCCGTGTCATGGGATTGACCTATCCTGCAGGTCGCGAAATTGATGAGCTAGCTCATCAGGGGCAGGATATTTATGATTTCCCTCGTGCCATGATTAAGGAGGACAATCTAGAGTTTTCATTCTCAGGTTTGAAGTCTGCCTTTATCAATCTTCACCATAATGCTGAGCAAAAGGGAGAAAGCTTGTCCAAGGAAGACCTGTCAGCATCTTTCCAAGCAGCAGTCATGGATATTCTTATGGCCAAAACCAAGAAGGCTTTGGAAAAATATCCTGTTAAAACCCTAGTCGTGGCAGGTGGCGTGGCAGCTAATAAAGGGCTCAGAGAACGCCTAGCAGCTGAAATCACAGATGTTAAGGTCATCATCCCACCCCTGCGCCTTTGTGGAGACAATGCAGGTATGATTGCCTATGCTAGCGTCAGCGAGTGGAATAAAGAAAACTTTGCAGGCTTGGACCTCAATGCCAAACCAAGCCTTGCCTTTGATACCATAGAATAAAGAGTCAGCTTTAGGCTGGCTTTTTTGATAAAATATTTTATAATATGTTAAAAAAGTAAAAATTTTTACGAATAGAAAAGTAAAGTGAGTTAATAAAGGAGTAAGGAGATGATTGAAAAACAAGAATTGGGAGAATTTTACAAGGAATTGCGCCTGGCGAGAAAACTCAAGCAGTCAGATGTGGCTTGTGATGGGCTGACAGCATCCCAGCTATCCAAGTTTGAACTGGGACAGTCTATGCTATCTGCGGATAAACTGATACTAGCTATCCAAGGGATAAATGTGACCTTCGATGAGTTTGGACACAAGCTTAACAATTATCAAGAATCACCACATATGCGATTTGGTAGAAAGGTTGTAGATCGCTTTGCCCATCAAGATATAGCTGGCTTAGAGAAACTATTAGAGGAAGTCGAGCAGGAACAAATGGCACAGACTTATCGTCGTTTGGATGCTATTGTGATTAAAAATGCTATCCATTCCTTAGATAAAAGGTATCCGTTAGAAGAGGAGGATAGCGAGTTTTTGACCACCTATCTCTATGCTATTGAGTCTTGGACCTGGTTTGAACTCTATATTTTTGCAATACCATGCCTTTCTTAAGTAATCAAGATCTGATTTTTTTATCCACCTCTTTACTTGAAAAATCTAAGGAATTTAAAGAGTTGGTACACAATCAATTGTATATGAAAAGTGGTTATCTTAATATCATCTCAGAGCTCATGGAGCGCAAATTTTTTTCCTATATCACAATCTTTGAAGCCGAGTTGGGGAGCATGCTCCGACCATATGATGTTTTCGAGAAAGTATCATTGCAGTTTTTAAAGAAATTGAGCATTTTCCTCCAAACCAAAGGGAGCAATCAAAAAGAGATTGAAAACTTTATCCAATCTCTGCAAGTATTAGAAAATCCCCAATTAACAGCCCTTTTTGAACTGCGTTTTCAGCAATACAAAGAACTTATCGATTAATCTACTATCGCGAATGTGAAATTTCCATGAGAAACAATATCAAATATGCGATTTTCTAAAATGTGGTGATTTCCGTGTTATACTATCCTTATTTCATAGTATAGGAGAAAATAGAATGAAAAAGATAATCTCACGCTACTATTTTTTAATAGCTATTCTACTTGTCATTTCTGACCAGTTCTTCATTCGTTTGCTTTTACATAGCGACCTTGCTGCTGGTCTATCTGACTTTGCCTATTATTTGTCAGATATGCTGTTGAATTTTCTTGTGGTTCTGCTTGCTATTATTGTTATGATTCGGTCAGGGAAATGGCAGAAAATCAACAGTCGAAAATTTAGAGGTTCCTATCTTCTCTATTGCTTCCTATCTCTCCTAGCTTTTGTTATTTGGAACTTCGTCACATTTTTTATTTTTCCGCCTACCAAAAATGAAATTGCTTATCAACTGGATGTTCCTACTTTTACGGGAGCAACGGCATTTTTGATGTATTTTTTCTATCCTGTGATTGCAGGTCCTATTTTTGAAGAGATGATTTATCGTGGATTGGTGATGACAGCTCTGGAAAAAGGAAAGAAATGGGGACTGGATGTGCTCGGTTCGGCTGCTTTGTTTGGAATCTTGCACATTAGTAACCACGGTTGGGTCTTGACAGACTTTTTCGTATATATGGGTGGCGGTCTCATATTTGCAGTCTTATTTAGAGTGACAAAGTCCATTTATTGGCCTATTGGACTGCACATAGTCTACAATGGCATTGGTCAAATTTTACCGTTGCTGTAATTTTGGGTGCTCAGCAATATCGGTCTATCCTTGGGGAAAAGTTCCCATTTGAACTCAAAAAGGAGTTGCGATGAAAGTATTTATTCAAAATAGAGATTTTAGGCAACTAACCATCAACCAGTGGATTTCAATGGTTGGGGATACAATTTTTTATCTTGCTTTTTTGAATTATGTGGCAGATGCTTCGTTTGCCCCCTTGGCAATTTTACTCATTACGATTTCAGAGACTGTTCCTCAAGTTCTGCAAATTTTTATGGGAGTTTTGGCTGACTTTCAACACCATCGTGTTCTAAAGTATACGGTTATTAGTTTTGTCAAATTTGTACTTTATTCTATAGTGGCGCTTTCGCTTTCAGGGCAGCCCTTTTCCTTATGGCTTGTATTCTTTATTTGTTTAATGAACCTTTTGTCGGATACATTGAGTTACTTTTCAGGAGCCATGCTTACTCCTATTTTTATAAGAATCATTGGGAAAGAACATCTGACAGAAGCTATTGGCTTTAAACAATCAACAGTTAGTTTAGTTCGGACAATCAGTAATATTCTAGGAGGGGTTTTACTAGGAATTCTTTCCATTCAGTTCATTTCCTTGCTAAACGCTCTGACGTTTCTGATAGCATTTGTAGGTATTCTTCTCATAAAAAATGATCTTTTGAAAGTTGAAAAAACAATTAGCTATCAAGAAGGTCTTTCTATAAAATCGTTTTGCCAGCATTTGTTCCAATCATCAAAATTGATCTGGAATATGGATAGAGTGATCTTCATTTTATTTATCGTCTCTATCAGCCAAGCGGTGATTAATGTTACTGTTCCTATTTCAACTCTTTTTTTAAGAAACCAACCGTTTTTGGATTTACAAACTGGTCAATCACTCGCTTTGTTATCAACACTAGAATTGTTAGCACTTATTGTCGGAAGCCTTGTAAGTGGCTATCTGAAAAATACGATTTCTATAAAAACAGCTCTATACGCTTCGGTCGTCATCCAGTTACTCCTTCTAGTAGGATTTGCCACAGTTCATTTTGGTTTGATTCTGCTTTTCAGCTCCTTGGATGCCTTCATCGCAGGGTTACTCTCTCCTAGATTGCAAGAACTCGTCTTTAAACAAATACCTGAGGAGTCAATGGGAGCGGTTCAATCCTCTATTGGTGCTATTACGGTTGTCTTACCAAGTCTATTCACAATCGTTTTCGTAACGATTGCTACAAGTTTTGGGGTCCTAGCGGTCAGCTTTATTCTATTGCTATTACTCCTAACCGCATTTGTCATGCTCTTGAATATTCGTGAGAGCATTTAGAGGAGAATTTGTATAATAGGTGTTTGAGACTGGATCGCCAGTCTTTTTATGACGGCCAAAATCAGCAGACTTTTTTCTCTTCTTTGAATATGTTATAATAGTCCGTGCTGTGGCTGTGATGATGAACAGCCTCAACTGGAGAAAATATGAGGAGAAGGATGAAAGAAAAAGGATTTTGGGAAGGTGTACATGCGGCCATGCCGACTGCCCTCGGCTATGTTAGTATCGGTCTGGCTTGTGGGATTATCGGTGCGCCCTATGTGACACCTGTTGAGATGGGCTTGATGAGCCTCTTTGTTTATGCCGGGAGCGCCCAGTTTGCCATGTTGGCACTGATTGCGGTACAAGCGCCTGTGGCAGCTATTGCTATGACGGTCTTTTTGATCAACTTGCGACTCTTTTTGCTGAGCTTGCATGCATCGACCTATTTCCGTCATACTAGTCTCTGGCAAAATATCGGCATGTCTAGTCTCCTGACAGATGAGACCTATGGCGTTTTGATGGGAGAATTAGCCCATACAGATAAAGTCCATCCTATGTGGATGCACGGGAACAATCTCAATAGTTATGTAGCCTGGTTTATTGGGACAGTGGCGGGGACGGCTTTAGGTGGCCTTCTTCCAAATCCTGAAGTCTTTGGCTTGGACTTTGCCCTTGTTGGGATGTTTATCGGGATTTTTACTTCACAATTTCAGATTATGCAAAGACGGGTTCCTGTACGGAATCTGCTACTAATCCTAGCCGTTGTTGCGGTGTCCTTCTTTTTGCTCTTGACAGTAGTGTCTCAGTCGCTAGCTGTTTTGTTTGCGACCTTGCTAGGTTGTACCATGGGGGTGGTCTTAGATGGTCAGTAAATATCTTTTGTTAGCCGTTATCTTTTCAGGCCTAGTGACTTGGATTCCCCGTATGATTCCCTTCATCTTGGTTAAGTACAAGGGCTTGCCAGCTATCGTCGAGCGGTTTTTGAAGTTTTTGCCTGTTTCCATTATCTTTGCCCTGATCCTTTCAAGCGTAGTGACTGGCAAAGTTGGCAGTCTCCCTCAAATCAAATGGCTGGACTTTTTAGCAGTCTTTCCAACGGCTTGGGTAGCCTTTCGCTACCGCAATCTAGTAGGTACGGTTCTTTTTGGGGTAGTCTTGATTGCAGTCTTGCGTCTGGTCTTTTAAATCAGCCATAAAAAAAACCTATCACCGAGATAGATATCATATAATGGCAAAAAAAAATATTTTCTGTTAAGATAGTAAAGTATTCTATTTTGGAGGAAATGACATGAAAAAAATCGTTAAATACTCATCTCTTGCTGCTCTAGGACTTGTGGCTGTAGGTGTGTTAGCAGCTTGCTCAGGTGGTGCGAAAAAAGAGGGAGAAGCAGCTAGCAAGAAAGAAATTATCGTTGCAACTAATGCTACACCAAAACCATTCAACTATGAAGAAAATGGCGAATTGACTGGTTACGAAATTGAAGTGGTTCGCGCTATCTTTAAAGACTCTGACAAGTATGATGTCAAGTTTGAGAAGACAGAGTGGTCAGGAGTCTTTGCAGGACTTGATGCTGACCGTTACAATATGGCTGTTAGCAACATCAGCTACACTAAAGAACGTGCTGAAAAATACCTTTATGCAGCTCCAACTGCTAAAAACCCTAACGTTCTTGTAGTGAAAAAAGATGACCCTAGCATCAAATCGCTTGATGATATCGGTGGAAAATCAACAGAAGTTGTTCAAGGGACAACTTCTGCTAAACAGCTAGAAGACTACAACAAACAACATTCAGATAATCCAACTGTCCTAAAGTATACTAAAGCGGACTTCCAACAAATCATGGGACGCTTGAGCGATGGCCAGTTTGACTACAAGATTTTTGATAAAATCGGTGTTGAAACAGTCATCAAGGACCAAGGTTTGGACAACTTGAAAGTCATTGAACTTCCAAGCGACCAACAACCTTACGTTTACCCACTTCTTGCTAAAGGTCAAGATGAGTTGAAAACATTTGTAGACAAACGTATCCAAGAACTCTACAAAGACGGAACTCTTGAAAAGTTGTCTAAACAGTTCTTCGGAGACACTTATCTCCCAGCAGAAGCTGATATTAAATAAGTTTGTAAATCATCCATTCTCTCGTAGGTGGATGATTTTGCAACTTCTAGACTTATAGTTTCAAACTATATGTCTGCCTATCTAATAACAATTTGCGAAATCAAATAAAGTATGAGATACTATTACGGTATTATTTTTAAAGGAGATAGAATCATGAAAATTAAAAAATGGCTCGGTGTAGCAGCTCTTGCTACAGTCGCAGGTTTGACTCTTGCAGCTTGCGGAAATTCAGAAAAGAAAGCAGACAACGAAACAGTTGTCAAAATTGCAACAGTTAACCGTAGCGGTTCTGAAGAAGCGCGTTGGGATAAAATCCAAGAATTGGTTGAAAAAGATGGAATTAAATTGGAATTCACAGAGTTCACAGACTATTCACAACCAAACAAGGCAACTGCTGATGGCGAAGTAGACTTGAATGCTTTCCAACACTACAACTTCTTGAACAACTGGAACAAAGAAAACGGGAAAGACCTTGTAGCGATTGCAGATACCTATATCTCACCAATCCGCCTTTATTCAGGTAAAAATGGGGAAGAAAACAAGTACACCAAAGTGGGAGAAATCCCAGATAACGGTGAAATCGCCGTACCAAACGATGCAACAAACGAAAGCCGTGCGCTTTACTTGCTTCAATCAGCTGGTTTGATCAAATTGGATGTTTCTGGAACTGCACTTGCAACAGTTGCTAACATCACAGAAAATCCAAAGAACTTGAAGATTACTGAATTGGATGCTAGCCAAACAGCTCGTTCATTGTCATCAGTTGATGCTGCCGTTGTAAACAATACCTTCGTTACAGAAGCAAAATTGGACTACAAGAAAGCACTCTTCAAAGAACAAGCTGATGAAAACTCAAAACAATGGTACAACATCATCGTTGCGAAAAAAGATTGGGAATCATCACCTAAGGCTGATGCCATCAAGAAAGTGATCGCAGCTTACCACACTGATGAAGTGAAAAAAGTTATCGAAGAAACATCAGACGGTTTGGACCAACCAGTTTGGTAATAAGACACAGGGAGGTGGGAGAGAGTTTCCACCTCTTGCTTTTGTATAGAGCATGGATTGTAAAGAAGACTATAGGTTCATAGAAAGGTAGAGAGAATATGGTTTTTCCTAGCGAACAAGAACAGATTGAAAAATTTGAAAGGGATCATGTAGCCCAGCATTATTTTGAGGTTTTGCGCACCTTGATTTCTAAGAAATCAGTCTTTGCCCAGCAGGTCGGACTCAAGGAAGTCGCAAATTATCTGGGTGAGATTTTCAAGCGAGTAGGGGCTGAAGTGGAGATTGATGAGACTTACACGGCACCCTTTGTTATGGCACATTTCAAGAGTTCGCGTCCGGATGCCAAGACCTTGATTTTCTATAACCACTATGACACTGTGCCGGCGGATGGTGACCAGGTGTGGACAGAGGATCCTTTTACCCTTTCTGTGCGAAATGGCTTTATGTATGGGCGTGGGGTTGACGACGACAAGGGCCACATCACAGCTCGTTTGAGTGCTTTGAGAAAATATATGCAGCATCATGATGACCTGCCTGTCAATATCAGTTTTATCATGGAAGGAGCGGAGGAATCGGCTTCAACAGACCTAGATAAGTATCTGGAAAAACATGCGGACAAACTCCGTGGGGCTGATTTGTTGGTCTGGGAACAAGGGACTAAGAATGCCTTGGAGCAGTTAGAAATTTCTGGTGGAAACAAGGGAATTGTGACCTTTGATGCCAAGGTAAAAAGTGCCGATGTGGATATTCACTCTAGTTATGGTGGGGTTGTGGAATCAGCTCCATGGTATCTTGTCCAGGCTCTAAGTAGTCTACGCGCAGCAGATGGACGTATCTTGGTAGAAGGCTTGTACGAGGATGTTCAAGAGCCAAATGAACGAGAACTAGCCTTGGTAGATACCTACGCCCAACGCAATCCTGAGGAAATTAGTCGCATTTATGGTTTGGAATTGCCTCTCTTACAAGAGGATCGTGCAGCCTTTCTAAAACGGTTCTTTTTCGAGCCGGCCCTTAATATCGAAGGGATTCAGTCAGGTTATCAAGGACAAGGGGTTAAAACGATTTTGCCAGCAGAGGTTAGTGCCAAGCTAGAGGTTCGTTTGGTTCCTGGCCTAGAACCGCATGATGTTCTGGAAAAAATTCGGAAACAGCTAGACAAAAATGGCTTTGATAAGGTAGAATTATACTATACCTTGGGAGAGATGAGCTATCGAAGCGATATGAGCGCACCAGCCATTCTCAATGTGATCGAGTTGGCCAAGAAATTCTATCCACAGGGCGTATCAGTCTTGCCGACCACAGCAGGAACAGGGCCTATGCATACGGTCTTTGATGCCCTAGAGGTACCAATGGTGGCCTTTGGTTTAGGAAATGCCAATAGCCGAGACCACGGTGGAGATGAAAATGTGCGAATCGCCGATTACTACACCCATATTGAATTAGTAGAGGAGCTGATTAGAAGCTATGAGTAGAGATATTATCAAGTTAGATCAGATCGATGTGACTTTTCACCAAAAGAAGAGAACCATCACAGCGGTTAAGGATGTGACCATTCACATCCAAGAAGGGGATATCTACGGAATCGTTGGATATTCTGGAGCAGGGAAATCAACCCTTGTACGGGTGATTAACCTCTTGCAAAAGCCATCTGCTGGGGAAATTACCATTGACGACGATGTAATCTTTGATGGCAGAGTGACCTTGACAGCAGAGCAGTTGCGTCGTAAGCGTCAAGACATTGGGATGATTTTCCAGCATTTTAACCTCATGAGTCAGAAGACAGCAGAGGAGAATGTGGCCTTTGCCCTCAAACACTCTGGACTCAGCAAGGAAGAAAAGAAAGCCAAAGTAGCTAAGTTGTTGGACTTGGTTGGCTTGGCGGATCGTGCTGAAAACTACCCTTCACAACTATCCGGAGGGCAAAAACAGCGTGTGGCCATTGCGCGTGCCTTGGCCAATGATCCAAAAATCTTGATTTCAGACGAGTCAACGTCTGCCCTTGATCCTAAGACAACCAAGCAGATTTTGGCCTTGTTGCAAGATTTGAACCAAAAATTAGGCTTGACGGTTGTTTTGATTACGCACGAAATGCAGATTGTCAAAGACATTGCCAACCGTGTGGCAGTTATGCAGGATGGTCGTTTGATTGAAGAGGGCAGTGTCCTTGAAATCTTCTCAGATCCTAAACAGCCTTTGACCCAGGACTTTATCTCAACTGCGACAGGTATTGATGAAGCCATGGTCAAGATTGAGAAGCAAGAAATCGTAGAGCATTTATCTGAGAACAGTATCTTAGTGCAGCTCAAGTATGCAGGTGCTTCGACAGACGAACCACTTTTGAATGAATTGTACAAGCGTTACCAAGTAACGGCTAATATCCTCTATGGAAATATCGAAATTCTCGATGGCACTCCCGTTGGAGAATTGGTGGTGGTCTTGTCAGGTGAAAAAGCAGCGCTAGCAGGTGCTCAAGAAGCCATTCGTCAAGCGGGTGTCCAGTTAAAAGTATTGAAGGGAGGACAGTAAGATGACAGAGTTGATTCAAACTTATCTACCAAATGTCTATAAGATGGGCTGGGCTGGTCAGGCAGGCTGGGGAACGGCTATCTACCTAACTCTTTATATGACAGTTCTTTCCTTCATCATCGGAGGGTTCTTGGGGCTGGTGGCAGGTCTCTTCCTTGTCTTGACAGCGCCAGGCGGTGTCTTGGAAAATAAGGTTATCTTTTGGATTTTAGACAAGATCACCTCCATTTTCCGTGCGGTTCCTTTCATCATCCTCTTGGCAATCATGTCGCCACTTTCTCACTTGATTGTGAAGACGAGTATCGGGCCAAATGCAGCCCTTGTCCCACTTTCTTTTGCGGTCTTTGCCTTCTTTGCCCGTCAGGTGCAGGTGGTCTTGGCTGAGCTAGATGGTGGTGTCATTGAGGCGGCGCAGGCTAGTGGAGCGACCTTCTGGGACATCGTGGGTGTTTATCTATCAGAAGGTCTTCCAGATTTGATTCGTGTGACGACAGTGACCTTGATTTCCCTTGTTGGGGAAACGGCTATGGCGGGAGCAGTTGGTGCTGGTGGTATCGGTAACGTAGCCATTGCTTATGGATTTAACCGTTACAATCACGATGTGACCATCTTGGCAACCATCATTATCATCTTGATTATCTTTACAATCCAGTTCTTGGGAGATTTCTTGACCAAGAAATTAAGTCATAAATAATGGGAGGAGTTCAACAGGACTCCTTTTTGTTTTCTCACTGAAATGCAAGAAGAGTAAAGCTTCTTTTTAGAAATATGCTATAATAAAGAAAGGTCCCTCAATTAGCAAATCAGAAAGTTTGCTGTCGAAGGGATGATAATGTAAAGGAGTTTGGCTGGTATGAATTATTTCGAGGGGAATGATTTCTTCCTTCTCTTGTTTGTAGTTTTACTGATTGGTTTTGTGGTAAATTTTTTTGAAAAACGTAAGGACTACTATATTTTGACGCTCTCCCTCTTATTTGCAGGAGCTATCTATGGTAAGAGTCGAGCGATGATGGTCTATTTGCTCGCCTTTGTCGTTTACCAGTATTTTCTGGTTTTTCTAGCACAGAGGATAGAGGCAAAGCGGCTGAAACCACTGGTTTTCCTTTCCATTCTTCCTTTGATAATCAATAAAGTCTTTGCTCTGACTTCTCTGCATTTGTTGGCCTTTATTGGAATTTCTTACATGTCCTTTAAGACCATTCAGATCATGCTAGAAATATCGGATGGCTTGATCAAAGAAAAAATCAGTGTAAAAGATTACCTACAGTTTTTGCTCTTTTTTCCAACAGTTAGTGCTGGTCCGATTGATCGGAGTAGGAGATTTTTAAAAGAGATAAACGAGGTCATGCCCCGAAAAGAGTATCTAGAGTTAGCAGGGGACGGTGTGTATCGTATCGTTCTAGGCCTTCTTTACAAGGTTGTTTTATCAACCTATGTTTACCAGATGTTACTCGCTCTAAATAATACTGGCACAGTCGTTTATTCAATCAAGTATATGTATCTCTATACCTTGTATCTGTTCTTTGACTTTGCAGGCTATAGTCTAATGGCCGTTGGAAGTAGCAACATTCTAGGTATTCAGACACCGATGAACTTTAACAAACCTTTCTTGAGTGTTGATATCAAGGATTTCTGGACCAGATGGCATATCACCTTGTCGACCTGGCTGAGAGATTTTGTATTTTCAAGAGTATTGATGCAGGTTATCAGGAAAAAATGGTTTAAAAATAGACTACACAATGCAACCTATGCCTATATGGTCAATATGTTGGTCATGGGTTTTTGGCATGGTCTCAGTGTTAGCTACATTGTCTATGGTTTTTACCATGGTGTCTTGATGGCTGGATTTGAAGTGTATCAAAAGAAAAGCAATTTTTATAAGAAAAATAAAAACAAAAACTGGTATAAGCTACTAAGTTGGTTTGTGACCATGAATTTGGTTATGATTGGTTTCTTTATCTTTTCAGGTGAACCCTATAAAATCTTACTGACGATTTTAAAGAGATAAGAGATTGAAAAGAAATAGGCTAGATCGAAGGGATAGGATAAAACGAGATGATTAAATTAAAAGCATTTTTACTATCGCTTGTGCTCGTAATTGCGACGCTTGCCCTTTTAAATGTGACGTATGTCAAGAAGATTGATGATTATTATAAAGTCAAGGATAACAGTATTCGTTATAGCACCTCGTATGAAAAGTATAAAAGTAGAGATATTCTAACAAGCAATATCACCCCCAATACACTGGTTCTAATGGGTTCCTCAGAGTTGGTCGCAACGATAAATGAAGACTATCATCCAAATAAAATTTTTAACTACAACGATTTTAATATCATGCAGATTGGGACCAGTTATTCTCAAAACATCATTCAGGCTACGACCTTGGGCTCTATTGAAGGATCAATGAGTAAGCGAAAAGTAGCTATAGTAGAGTCGGTTCAGTGGTTTGAAAAAGATGGGACCCATCAAGATGCCTTTTTGAACAAGGCTTCTCAGGAACATATTTTTCACATGCTAGATAATGATAAGATTAGTAAAGAAACGAAAGAAAAAATAATCAATCGCATTATCGAGATTACCAAAGGAAATAAGCAACAAAATGACATCTACAAAAAATACAAAAGTTATTTCATAGATGGAAAAGGAACTATTGTTGATAAAAAACTATTAGAGTTAGATAACGCGATGTATTCCTTTAAGCTTAAACAGACTTTTTATCAAAAACATGCTAAATCAGATTATCCTTCACTAGGAGACAAAACCCCAGACTATGATTGGGAAAAGATGACGGATCAGTTTGTGGAAGAGGTCAAAAAGAAAACAGACAATAATGACTATGCTGTTGATAATAACTACTACAATACTTACTTAAAAGATCGCTATGCATCGCTGAAAGATTCCAATAAAGATTTGAGCTACCTAGAGTCACCAGAATATTCAGATATGGAACTCTTCTTGACAGTTGCTAAAGAATTGGGCATTGAAGTTGAGGTTATTATTTTCCCAGTAAACGGGAAATGGAATGACTACACTGGTGTCTCAAGAGAGATGCGAGAAAAAACTTATAAAAAAATAGAAGATGTCGCAAAAAGCCATGGTGCAACCGTATTAAACTATGGAAACAGAGAGTATGATGATTACTTTTTATTTGACGTGATGCACGTTGGAGTGAAAGGATGGATGGAAGTTGAAAAAGAACTTTACAAATTTGCAAACCAAGCTAACTAACACACATCGTTTAATCTTGTGGACACTATTTTTTTATACGGTTATCTTGAGCATCGTGATTTACTGTTTTGTGACCGATTTTTCGAATATTCAAGAATTTATCTATAGTGAATTTTAAGATTGTATACAAAAAGGCCCTGGAACTAGGCATAGCTAGTCTTCAGGGCTTTTACCTTATAGTTTATCAGCTATTTTTTGACTTAGAAATTGCCCAACCACAGCCCCCATCAAGGCACCTAGGAGGATGCTTGAAACAAAGAGAAGGATTTTGTCCAACTCTGGAGCGACCATGATACGGTCGATGTATTCTTGTGACTTCCCACGCGCAAGTAAGGTAGCCACGTAAGCTTTGGGACGGATCCACATGAGGAAGATAGGACCACTTGTGCTAAAAGCAAAAACGAGGAAGGATAGGGTGTTTTTGATTCGATCTCTGTAGTTGCCGAGACGAGCGATGGCATCTGCTGCAAGACCACAGGCGAGTCCTGGGAGAAAGGCACCAGCGCCATGCTTGCTAGCTAGGAAGAAAAGTGCCATAAAAAGTCCTAGAGTTGTAATAGCGCCAAAACGAGGGACCTTCGTCAAAAGAAGCATGTAGACACTGCCACCGACAAGGGCAGAAAAGGCAGGCGCGTAGAACATATTGCCTGTTTGATCGACTAGGTGTCCTAGAAAGACTCCAATCCCCACACAGAGAAAGTAGAGGACGGCGGCTAAGAGGGTGGTTAAGATATTTTTCTTCATGAGAATCTCCTTGATACAAACTAATAAAACCAATTGTATCACGCTTTTTGAGGATTGTAAATGGGAGTTCTATATTTTTGAAAACGTTTGAAATATGATATAATAGTTACATCGTTAGTTTAAGGAGAGTAACATGGGAAAATTTCTAGAATTCGTCTTTAATCGTATCTTTTTGGGAATGATTGCGACAGCTTATTTCTGGCTATTAACACTAGCAGGAGGAGTGGTCTTTGGTTTGGCACCAGCTAGTACCACCCTGATGAGTTTGTATGCGGAGCACGGTTATACTTATCGAGCATACCATTTGAAGGAAGCTTGGGAATTGTATAAGAGTAATTTTGTCAAGAGTAATCTGGCTTTCTATAGTTTTGTGTTTGTGGATCTTGTCCTAGTTTATGGTTTATATCTTCTAGTTCAATTGCCCCACCAGACGATTTTCCACCTTTTGGCGACCTTTCTCAACGTCCTTGTAGTTGCTCTTGTCTTTCTAGCCTACACTGTTTCCTTGAAACTTCAGGTGTACTTTGATTTATCCTACCAAAATACCTTGAAACTGTCCCTTATCGGGATTTTTATGAGCTTACCTGCGATTGCCAAGGTTTTACTCGGGTCCGCTCTCCTTGTAGGAGTTGGTTATTATATGCCTGCCTTGCTCTTTTTTGTAGGAATTGGAATGTGGCATTTCTTTATCAGTGATATGTTGGAACCTATTTATGAAAGTATCCATGAAAAATTGGCGACAAAATAGAATGAAGCAGTTTTGGCTTCACTCTCTTTTACGGATTTATAGTTTGGTTATGATCGTGGTCATTGCCAGTTTTGCGATTATGCTATCGTATGCTGACTGGGACTCGCGTGAGAAAGAGGCCCAACGGGTTGCAGAACGTGTGACCACTCGGACAGTGAGTGAAGTGGAATATTATCACAGAGAGTCAACCCAACTTGCTCAGTCTTTGGTTGAAAATCAGGCCCGCATCGAAGGAATTTACAAGTATTTCAGTCTCAGCACACCAGACTACTTCTATTGGCAATTAGAGCGTAAAACTTCACCTTATATCTCGGTTTCCCTGTATGAAAATATTGATGACCTCTATGTTCGGAATGATTTTGTGACTGGAGTGGCTATTGTTCTTCAGGACTATAAGGAAGTGTATGTTTCGACTAGAGAAAAACGCAGTGGAGAGAAAATTCCTGCGGAGGGTTTTAAGCCGGCAGCCAATAGTTTTGCCATTCCTGTTTCCGATCCTGTGTCTGACAAGGATTTAGGAGTAATCTATATCTCACTATCCCCGGATGTTTTACATGGCGCTATTGACAATACAAGGGGTCATATCCCAATGGCTGTAACAGTAACTTCGCCTTTTGAGACCGAGATGTTCCATATTGGGGAGAAGGTCTCAGCCGAGCGAGAAAACTGGTTTGTAGGTGTCACCTCTCATGGTTATCAGGTTCGAGTTGCTGTTCCTAAAAATTTTGTTCTTACAGGAACTTTGACGAGTTCAGCTGTCATTATTGGGCTAAGTATTCTCTTTATCATCATTTTGTACGTGACCCTTAGACAGACTTTTTCAAATTACCAAAAGCAGGTCGTAGACCTAGTAGATTCGATCGAGGTGATTGCTCAAGGAGAAGAAGGCCTTCGAATCGATACCTCTGAAAAAGACCAAGAGTTGCTTCTCATTGCAGAAACAACCAATGATATGTTGGATCGCCTGGAAAAAAATATCCATGATATCTATCAGCTAGAGCTCAGCCAAAAAGATGCCAATATGCGAGCCCTGCAGGCTCAAATCAATCCTCACTTTATGTACAATACTCTAGAGTTTTTACGGATGTATGCCGTCATGCAAAGTCAGGATGAACTGGCAGATATTATCTATGAATTTAGTAGCTTGTTACGCAACAATATCTCCGACGAGCGGGAAACGACGTTAAAGCAAGAGTTGGAATTTTGCCGAAAATATAGCTATCTCTGTATGGTGCGTTATCCTAAATCCATTGCCTATGGTTTCAAGATTGCACCAGAATTGGAAGAAATGAGGATTCCAAAATTTACACTCCAACCATTAGTAGAAAACTACTTTGCCCATGGTGTTGACCATCGCAGAACGGATAATGTCATCAGTATCAAAGCCTTGAAGGGCCCAGGCTTCGTTGAAATCCTAGTGGAAGACAATGGTCGAGGAATGCCCGCTGAGAAACTAGCTAGCTTGCAAGAAAAATTAGCTCAACGAAGTTTTGAACACGAGGCAAGCTATAGTGGGGAGCGGCAATCAATTGGAATAGTAAATGTACACGAACGCTTTGTTCTCTACTTTGGGGATCGCTACCAAATCAGTGTAGAGTCAGCTGAACAAGAAGGTGTTCGTTACCATATCACTATCCAGGATGAATAGAAAGGGTAGAAATGTATAAAGTTTTATTAGTAGACGATGAGTACATGGTGACAGAGGGGCTCAAGCGATTAATCCCCTTTGAAAAATGGGATATGCAAGTCGTCGCAACTGCTAATCACGCAGATGATGCTTTGGACTACGTCAAGGGAAATCCAGTAGATGTGGTCATTTCCGATGTCAACATGCCAGATAAGACCGGACTTGAGATGATTAGGGAAATGAAAGAGCTACTTCCAGATACCTATTATATCTTGCTGTCTGGTTATCAGGAGTTTGAGTACGTCAAAAAAGCCATGAACCTTAGTGTCGTGGATTATCTGGTTAAGCCAGTAGACAAGGTGGAGTTGGGCCATTTATTAGAAAAAATTGCGCAACAGCTTCAGGAAAAGGTGGAGCAAAGTCAGACCCTCAGTCAAGAATTGGATGAGACAGGATTTACGAATTACCTGTCAGGTAAAGACAGCTGGTGGATTGGTCTATCCAAGGGAAAGCAAGGTTCTTTTACCATTCCTTACTATGTTTTGGGGCAAGACTGGCAGATTTTCATCTCTGATCAGCCACTAGATGGCATCGTTGTGACACCATTTGAAGCACCCTTCCAGCAGTCCTTTGAGAATTGGAAGATCAACGCTGAAAAAGCCCTCTTCTACGGTTCAGTCAATCTAGAAAAATCCGAGAGTTTGTTTGCTTATTACGAGCCGATTTATCGAGTGATTATCCAAGGGAATATCAATCAAATCATCGAGGAATTAACCCTGCTAGAGAAGGTTGTTTTGAAGAATACCCCGCGCGTGGCCATCACAAAGCAGCTCTTCACTCAGTTTGTCATGGATGTCTTTCATTTATTTGAACACCTAAAAGCAGATGATATGACCGAGATTGTCAAAGCTATCCATGCCATTAACACTTTTGAAGAATTGGTTTCCTATATCAAAGAAACCTTGACCAAGTTCTTTGGCCAGTACCGCATGAATGAAAATGTGGTAAGTGTTCTGGAAGTGATTGGGCGTGATTATCAGAAAGAGCTCTCACTGAAGGATATTAGCAAGGATCTCTTTATCAATCCTGTCTATCTCGGTCAGCTGATCAAGAGGGAAACCAACTCAACCTTTGCGGAATTGCTCAATAAACAGAGAATTAAGGCAGCGCAGCAACTCTTACTTTCGACCAGTGATAGTATCGAAGATATTTGCTATGCAGTTGGCTATAGTAATGTTGGATATTTCTATAAGGTTTTCCGTAAATTGTGCGGAAAATCACCGAAAGCTTATCGGAAACAAGTTGAAACCAGCTTGTAAAAGTTGTATTTCTGTACAAAAAATGCTATAATGTTCAAAATATCTTAAGGAGGAAAACATGAAAAAGAATCCTATTTATCTTTGGGTCTTGTTAGTCCTATCAGCCCTCATTTCATCTATGTCATTATTTGGAATCTTGAGTCCATTGCCAAGTAAAGATGTGCTTCGTACGAGCCTGGCGAATAGCGGGACGCTTACTGCCCAGCAATTAGAAGACACAGTCAACTATACTTACAAAGTGTCAGAATCCTCTCACTCTATTTTTAATATGTTGTTGATTATTTTATCTGCAATTTTAGTTGTAGTGGCCTTTGTATTTCTCGTACGTAAAAACGTGCAACTTGCAAACTATACTTATATTGGCTATGTTTTACTAGCTATTGTTGGTTTGGTTTATAGCTATATGAACATTCAAGATGCAGTTCAATTAATCAAAGATAGTGCCCTTGGCTTAGGAATGGGAGCATTAGCAAAAGGGACGGATATTTTGTTCATCATCATCAATGTTCTCTTTTTAGCCTTAGTCTTTTACAAGATGTGGCGCCAGCAAAAGGATTTGACCGAAGAAGTCGAAGCAGAAGAAGTTGCCTAAGTATTGACAAAAAAGAACTATCAAGTTACAATCTTGGTAGTTCTTTTTTAAATCGTAAACATAAAAATCGAGGTCAACATGAAAAAAATATCCTTAGTGTATATCAGTCTGAGTGGGAATACAGAGAGTTTTGTAACCCGACTCAAGGACTATCTCTTGTCTCAGTATGAGGGAATTGAGGTCCAAAAAATCCATATCAAGGATTTGGTCAAGGAAGGTCAAGAATTCTTTGAAATGGAACATCCCTATATCGCTTTCTTGCCGACCTATCTGGAAGGTGGGAATGGCGTCGATAACGGCGATGTTGAGATTCTTACGACTCCAGTGGGTGACTTTATCGCCTATGGAGACAATGCTAGTAAGTGTTTTGGCGTAGTGGGATCTGGTAATCGCAATTTTAATAACCAATACTGTTTGACTGCCAAGCAGTACAGCCAGCGCTTTGGCTTCCCAGTTTTGGCTGATTTTGAAATGCGTGGTATGCTGGGAGATATTAAAAAGGTCGCAGCAATTATCGCGAACCTGTATGAGTTAGAAACAGAAAAATAAAGTAGTACTGAGGGGCAGTTGAGATTTTCAACTGCTTTTCGTGTATGCAAAAAGCACCCCGTAAGGGTGCCATTTTATAAACTATCCTGCTTTTCCGATGGCAAGTGCATAGATAAAGAAAATAGCAAAGCCAAAGAGGAAAATCAATCCTGCGATAGCGAGGAGTTTTAGCCAAGAAGGAAGATTTTTATTTTCACGTGTCACCAAAACATAGTTCAAAAGAGCGAAGAATGGTGTTGTCAGGAAAGAACCGATCATGGCAAAGCGAAGCATGGTGGAAACTTGTCCAGCAAAGAACTTGATGATGACGATACCGATAATAGCTGTGAGGGTCATCCAGATGTTCAAAGATTTACGAGAATCCTCTTTTTGCCGAATCAAGAGTCGCAGCGATTCCTGATTGACACGAGAGTAGCCATCGATAACGGTGATGACCGTTCCAAAGATACAAAGAAAGGCGATAAAGGTGATCAAATAACGGGACCATTCTCCAAGAACAGAGGCATACATACCCACAAATTGAGAGATGTATTTGGCTGAAGCGGCTTCAACTGCCTGTCCTGTAGGATATTGAATCAGTGCTCCAAGTGCCACGAAGAATACAGCCAGGATAGCAGTTCCAATGTAACCAACGTTAAAGTCGAAAAGGGCGTCCTCTGTATTAAAGTTGACAGTCTTTTTCTTTTCAGCAGACCAGAGTGAATTGATGGCAGAAATCTCAATAGGAGCAGGCATCCATCCTAAGAGGGAAACGATGAAAGGGAGGGCCGCCATTTGCCAAGGTGTCTTTTCGACAAAATCAGAGCTGTATTCTGGATGTTTAATTGCTGCAATAATAACTGCAAGAACTGTTGCAATGGTCAAAGCAGACATGATCCATTTTGCCATACCATCCAATAGTTTGTAGCCACCAAAGAGTAGCATGGCCCAAATGACTGCAACAAGGATAAGGGACCATTGAGTGATGCTAAGTCCAATCATTGGGAAGGCGCTAGCGATGATGGCTGAGCAAAGGATAGCGACTCCAGCTGTATTAACCATAGCAGAGAAGACATTGAGGACAAAGAAAATCCAGAGATAGATTTTTCCTTTTTCAGCATAGCCTTCTACCAAGGTTTTACCAGTGTCGGCAGTATATTCGGCACCAAAACGGAAAAATGGATATTTAAAAACATTGGCCAAGATAACCAAGAGGAGTAGTGACCACCCATAAGAACCACCAGCTTGAGTAGAGGATACAATGTGAGAACCTCCAACGGCAGCAGAAGCCATTAGGATTCCTGGCCCCATTGCCTTTAGTTTGCTTGCCCAGGTTGACTGGTTTGATAACGTAACTTGTGACATAATAAACACTCCTATTTTTGAATTTTCAGAATAATCTGAATAGGTAGCTACTATTTTACAAAAAACTTAAAAGAAATGCAAGAATATTTTGAAAATAGTTGGGAAATCATGAAAAAATTCACAAAAATCATATGAAAATAACTGTGGCTGTTTCAAGGGGATGATGTTGACTAGGGCCAATAAAAATCCGAGAAGTTTTCTTCTCGGATTTTGATTATTTCAATTGATCTGTGACGTCTTTTGAGAGCAACATTCCCAGATGGTAAGTTTTATTGATATGTGCAATGACATCATTGATATTTTCAGTCGTGTGAATTTTCTCTTTGATGTCAGATCTAAATGTCTCGTCCTTCAAGAGTTGCTCTTGGTAGAGTCTTTGAAGTCTTTCCTTCTCGTACTTATTGAGCAGAAAAAGGAAAACCAAGCTAAGTACAACGAGGATATAAGCATATTGGCTCATAAGGAATCTCCCAGTGTGATAAATAGTAAAAGTGAATAAATTGTTTCATTGAACAGCTACAAGGCCGAACACAATATAAATGTTATATTGCCTCAACCTTTCAGATTGCTTTGCAATCAAGTGATCTGAAAGATTACATACAATCAATATGATTTGATTGACCAATTTAGTGAGGTGTTTAGGCAAGTGTCTCTGGTTACGACGTAAAGAAACATAAATCGACAATATTTATGTTTCTTTACTAGTGAAGCGCCTAGCCAAAGTCCGAATAGGATTTGGCGTTAGTTACTTAGATTGCTCCGCAATAAAGTAACTTTGGTGATTTACATCTTCTCCGGCGCTTCTACTCCGAGCAAACGAAGGGCTTCTTTGAGGACCACTGCGGTTGCGTAGCTGAGTGCTAGACGACTGTCGCGCTCAGGACTTTCATCTAGGATACGTGTATGTGCATAATATTTGTTAAAGGCTTGAGCAAGACTAATCGCAAATTTCGCAATGATAGAAGGTTCAAAGTTATCTGCTGCACGATTGATAATACGTGGAAAGTCTTGGAGTAGTTTTATGATTTCCCAGCTTTCAGCATCATTCAGGCTGTAGTTGCCAGCTGTATCTGGTTTGAAATCGGCTTTGCGTAAGATAGATTGGATACGAGCGTAGGCATACTGAACATAAGGTCCAGTTTCACCCTCGAAGGATACCATAGCCTCTAGGTCGAAGTCATAACCATTTGTACGGTCGGTCTTGAGGTCATAGAATTTAATGGCTCCAACCCCAACAGCATGGGCTACTTGGTCTTTGTTTTCAAGTTCAGGGTTTTTAGCCTCGATTTGGGCTTTGGCACGACTAACAGCCTCTGCAACAGTAGGCTCTAGCAAGATGACATTCCCTTTACGAGTAGAGAGTTTTTTCCCTTCTTTTGTTACCAATCCAAACGGAACATGGACAATGTCTTGGCTCCAATCGTAGCCCATCTCTTGTAGTACTGCCTTGAGTTGTTTGAAGTGGGCAGATTGCTCTTGACCAACAACATAGATGGATTTTGCAAATTGGTATTCCTTTTTACGGTAGAGGGCTGCAGCCAAGTCACGTGTGATATAGAGAGTTGCACCGTCAGATTTTTTGATAAGGGCTGGATGTTCAATTCCATATTTCTCAAGATTGACAACTTGGGCTCCTTCTGACTCAACAAGAAGACCTTTTTCAGCGAGAATGTCTACAACAGCATCCATCTTATCATTGTAAAAGGCTTCTCCGTTGTAGCTGTCAAATTCGACTTGCAATTCATTGTAAAGGCGGTTAAATTCCACCAAACTTTCATCACGGAACCATTGCCAGAGAGCGAGAGCTTCCTCGTCTCCATTTTCCAGTTTGCGGAACCATTCGCGTGCTTCTTCATCTAAGCTAGGATCTTTTTCAGCTTCAGCATTGATGCGAACGTAGAGTTTAAGAAGTTCATCGATTGGATGCGCTTTAACGGCTTCCTCATTTCCCCATTTCTTGTAGGCAACGATCAACATTCCAAACTGTTTGCCCCAGTCTCCTAGGTGGTTGACCTTGACCGTTTGATAGCCGATCTTTTGGAAAATATGTGACAAGCTATCTCCGATAACCGTTGAACGCAAGTGCCCAATAGAGAATGGTTTTGCGATATTGGGACTAGACATATCGATAACGACATTTTCTTGCTTGCCAATGGTTTGGTCGGCATAGTGCTCTTTTTCAGTGATAACATCCTGCAATACTTGAGCCGAAATAGCAGATTTATCAAGGAAAAAGTTGACGTAAGGTCCAGTAGCAACAACCTTTTCAAAGGCTTGACTATTGATTTTTTCAGCAATATCTGCTGCAATCATTTGCGGAGCTTTACGCTCGACCTTTGCAAGAGAAAAGGCAGGGAAGGCGATGTCTCCCATTTCTGAGTTTTTAGGTGTTTCTAGTAAATTTAAAATAGCCTCTTGATCCAGGCTATCAATGACGCTAGCCAACTCGCTAGCAATCAATTCTTTTGTATTCATAAGGGCTCCTTTTGGGCTTTTTTACTATTTTAACACAATTTACTACATTTTTTGAGAAAGAAGAGAATTTTTTTGAATTCTCTATTTTTTTTTGATATAATGTAGTTATAAAATAAATGTAAAATTTGTTATAAATATTCACTTAAGAGGATAATATGAGAAAAAGAGAACGGCATCAATTGATTAAAAAGATGATCACCGAAGAGAAACTTGGGACACAAAAAGAGATTCAAGATCGTTTAGAAGCTCGTAATGTTTATGTGACACAAACGACTTTGTCACGTGATTTGCGTGAAATCGGCTTGACCAAGGTTAAGAAAAATGATATGGTGTATTATGTACTAGCAAATGAGACAGATAAGATTGATTTAGTTGAGTTTTTGTCTCATCATTTAGAAGGAGTTGCAAGAGCTGAGTTCACCTTGGTACTTCATACCAAACTTGGAGAAGCTGCAGTCTTAGCAAACATTGTAGATGCAAACAAGGATGAATGGATTTTAGGAACGGTTGCTGGTGCTAATACCTTATTGGTTATTTGTCGAGACCAGCACGTTGCCAAGCTGATGGAAGATCGTTTGCTAGATTTGATGAAAGATAAATAAGGTCTTGGGAGTTGCTCTCAAGACTTATTTTTAGCAAGGAGAGACGGAAAATGGCAACAGAAAAGCTATCACCCGGCATGCAACAGTATGTGGATATTAAGAAACAATACCCAGATGCTTTTTTGCTTTTTCGAATGGGTGATTTTTACGAGTTGTTCTATGAAGATGCAATTAATGCAGCGCAAATTTTAGAAATTTCCTTAACAAGTCGGAATAAAAATGCAGAAAATCCGATACCCATGGCGAGCGTCCCCTATCATTCTGCCCAACAGTATATCGATGTGCTGATTGAGCAGGGCTATAAAGTTGCTATAGCTGAACAGATGGAAGATCCCAAACAAGCGGTCGGTGTTGTCAAGCGAGAGGTGGTCCAGGTCATCACACCTGGAACAGTTGTCGATAGCAGTAAGCCGGATAGTCAGAATAATTTCTTGGTTGCCTTAGATCGTGATGGCAATCAGTTTGGTCTAGCTTATATGGATTTGGTGACGGGTGATTTCTATGTGACAGGTCTATTAGATTTCACGTTGGTTTGTGGGGAAATTCGCAACCTCAAGGCTCGAGAAGTGGTGCTGGGTTATGACTTGTCTGAGGAAGAAGAACAAATCCTCAGCCGTCAGATGAATCTGGTACTTTCTTATGAAAAAGAAGGCTTTGAGGACCTTCATTTACTGGATTCACGTTTAGCAGCTGTGGAGCAAGCGGCAGCTAGTAAGCTCCTCCAGTATGTTCACCGGACCCAGATGCGGGAATTGAATCACCTCAAACCAGTTATCCGCTATGAAATCAAAGATTTCTTACAGATGGACTATGCGACCAAGGCTAGTCTGGATTTGGTTGAGAATGCCCGTTCAGGTAAGAAGCAAGGCAGTCTTTTCTGGCTTTTGGATGAAACCAAAACAGCTATGGGTATGCGACTCTTGCGTTCTTGGATTCATCGTCCTTTGATTGATAAGGAGCGAATCGTCCAACGTCAAGAGGTGGTGCAGGTCTTTCTTGACCACTTCTTTGAGCGTAGCGATTTAACGGATAGCCTCAAGGGTGTTTATGATATCGAACGCTTGGCTAGTCGGGTTTCTTTTGGCAAGACTAATCCAAAGGATCTTTTGCAATTGGCGACCACCTTATCCAGTGTACCACGGATTCGTGCGATTTTAGAAGGCATGGAGCAGCCTGCTCTAGCCCATCTTATCGCACAGTTAGATGCCATCCCTGAGTTGGAGAGCTTGATTAGCGCAGCGATTTCTCCCGAAGCTCCTCACGTGATTACGGAAGGGGGCATTATCCGTACGGGATTTGATGAGACCTTAGACAAGTACCGTCGTGTGCTCAGAGAAGGGACTAGCTGGATTGCTGAGATTGAGGCTAAGGAGAGAGAAAACTCTGGCATCAGCACGCTTAAGATTGACTACAATAAAAAAGACGGCTACTATTTCCATGTGACCAATTCGCAACTGGGAAATGTGCCAGCCCACTTTTTCCGCAAGGCGACACTGAAAAACTCAGAACGCTTTGGTACCGAGGAATTAGCTCGGATCGAGGGGGATATGCTGGAGGCGCGTGAGAAGTCAGCCAACCTAGAATATGAAATCTTTATGCGCATCCGTGAGGAAGTCAGCAAGTACATCCAGCGTTTGCAGGCTCTAGCCCAAGGAATTGCGACAGTTGATGTCTTGCAAAGTCTGGCGGTTGTGGCTGAAATCCAGCATTTAATTCGACCGGAGTTTGGAGAGGATTCACAAATTGATATCCAGAAAGGGCGCCATGCTGTCGTCGAAAAGGTCATGGGAGCTCAGACCTATATTCCTAATACCATTCAGATGGCAGAAGATACGAGTATTCAGCTAATCACAGGGCCAAACATGAGTGGGAAGTCTACCTACATGCGGCAGCTAGCCATAACAGCGGTTATGGCCCAGCTAGGCTCGTATGTGCCAGCAGAAAGTGCGCATTTGCCGATTTTTGATGCCATCTTTACCCGTATCGGAGCAGCAGATGACTTGGTTTCAGGTCAATCAACCTTCATGGTAGAGATGATGGAGGCCAACAATGCCATTTCGCATGCGACCAAGAACTCTCTTATTCTCTTTGATGAATTGGGTCGAGGAACGGCGACCTATGACGGGATGGCTCTTGCTCAGTCAATCATCGAATACATCCATGAGTATATCGGAGCCAAGACTCTTTTTGCCACCCATTACCATGAGTTGACCAGTCTGGAGTCCAGTTTGGAACACTTGGTCAATGTCCACGTGGCAACCTTAGAACAGGATGGACAGGTTACCTTCCTTCACAAGATTGAACCCGGACCTGCCGATAAATCCTACGGTATCCATGTGGCCAAGATTGCTGGCTTACCAGCCGAACTTTTAGCAAGAGCGGATAAGATTTTGACTCAACTGGAGAGTCAAGGGACGGAAAGTCCTGCTCCGATGAGAGAAACAAGTGCTGTCACAGAGCAGATGTCACTCTTTGATGCGCCTGAAGAGCATCCTATACTAGCAGAATTAGCAAACCTGGATGTTTACAATATGACACCTATGCAGGCTATGAATGTCTTGGTTGAGCTCAAACAAAAATTATAAAAAGAGCCCATTCACATTTTTGTGAGTGGGCTTTTTCTCTATTACTTTTTATGGGCCAAGAGTTGATTGATGTGGTCCACTTTTTTGGCTTCTCTTTTGTAGAGAATAACCCAGATGATAAGGTAGACGATCGCAAACTCTGGAATGAGCTGGAGATAGAAGGTCCAGTGGAAGGGGAACCAACCAGCCAGAGTTGCCAGTGGGACAAAGCCAGCCAGCATGAGGAAGAAATGGGAAAGTGTGGCACGGAGCAAGCTCCAGTCACGGCTGAATAAGCGGCTGCCAAAGCTAAAGAGAATGCCGATAGCTGACCAGATGATCGTGCAGTAGAGCAAGACCAGGGCACCGTGAACCTGATGTTGAACCATCGCTCGGCCTATGAGAGACTCGGGACTCAGTGGGGCATAGGTATTTGGGGCATAAATGAGTGAAAAGATGATAGAGAGGATGAGGCCGATAAGAACACCAGCGGCTGCATCGTGAAATACTTGTTTTTTCATAGTTCTAATTTCTCCTTGATGGTTTTTAGGTAACGGCGAGATGAGTAGGTGAAGCTTTCGTTTTTTAGACAGATTTCTACCAGGCCGTTGGGAGTGAGCTTGAGATGAGAGATCGAGTCGATATTGATGATTTCAGATTGGGAAATTTGGATAAAAGTGGTCGGTAGAATTTCAAGAACTTGATAGAGTCGCAAATCAATGCTGTAGGTCTGACTCGACGTTTCTGCTAGGACCTTTCGATTCTCGATATAGAAGCGCTGAATCTTGCCAATTTCAACTAGATAGACCTGACCATCAATCTTTCCTTTGATTGTTTCTTTTTGGTCAAGATTTTCAGCAAATTCGATGACTTTTTGGACTTTTTTGGTTTCTTGAGGTGCTTGGACAATCAGTTTTTCCTCCTCGTAAAACTCGCTAATCTGTAGTTCTACTTTCATAAATTTCTCTCCTTACATTTCATACAAAATTGTGATCACTTCCTGTACACCTTTATTAAACACTATTTTACGACCCATGGCAAGGGACTTTGTCTATGTGGAGGGATTTGGAGTCTATGTGGCGCTTGATTTTTCGGTCCTATCTGAAATGTGGTATAATAGCACTAATCAATTTCGAGGAAAATAGATACAGAAAGGGGCTGAAAGATGTCTCATATTATTGAATTGCCAGAGGTGCTGGCAAACCAGATAGCGGCAGGAGAGGTCATTGAACGTCCTGCTAGTGTGGTCAAAGAGTTGGTAGAAAATGCCATTGACGCGGGTTCTAGCCAGATTATCATTGAGATCGAGGAAGCTGGTCTCAAGAAGATTCAAATCACCGATAATGGTCATGGAATTGCCCACGATGAGGTGGAATTGGCCTTGCGTCGCCATGCGACCAGTAAGATAAAAAATCAAGCAGACCTCTTTCGGATTCGGACGCTCGGCTTTCGTGGTGAAGCCCTGCCTTCTATTGCTTCTGTTAGTGTCTTGACTTTATTGACAGCGGTGGATGGTGCGAGTCATGGGACTAAGTTAGTAGCGCGTGGGGGAAAAGTTGAAGAAGTCGTCCCAGCGACTAGTCCTGTGGGGACCAAGGTTTGTGTGGAGGACCTCTTTTTCAACACACCTGCCCGTCTCAAGTATATGAAGAGCCAGCAAGCGGAGTTGTCTCATATCATTGATATTGTCAACCGTCTGGGCTTGGCCCATCCTGAGATTTCTTTTAGCTTGATTAGTGATGGCAAGGAAATGACGCGGACAGCAGGGACTGGTCAACTGCGTCAAGCTATCGCAGGGATTTACGGTTTGGCGAGTGCTAAGAAGATGATTGCCATTGAGAATTCGGATCTAGATTTCGAAATTTCAGGCTTTGTGTCTCTGCCTGAGTTGACTCGAGCTAATCGCAACTATATCAGTCTCTTCATCAATGGCCGTTATATAAAGAACTTCCTGCTCAATCGCGCTATTCTTGACGGTTATGGCAGTAAGCTTATGGTGGGGCGTTTTCCACTGGCTGTCATTCACATCCATATCGATCCTTACCTAGCAGATGTCAATGTGCATCCAACCAAGCAAGAGGTGCGAATTTCCAAGGAAAGAGAACTAATGGCGCTGATTTCAGAGGCTATTTCAAATAGTCTCAAGGAACAAGCCCTGATCCCAGATGCCTTGGAAAATCTTGCCAAGTCGACCGTACGCAATCGTCAAAAGGTAGAGCAGACCATTCTCCCACTCAAAGAAAATACGCTCTACTATGAAAAAACAGAACTCTCAAAACCCAGTCAAGCTGAGGTAGCTGATCATCAGGTTGAATTAACTGAGGAAGGGAAAGATTTGACCTTATTTGCCCAGGAAACCTTGGACCAGCTAACCAAGCCAGCAAAACTGCATTTTGCAGAGAGAAAGCCTGCTAACTACGACCAACTAGACCATCCAGAGTTAGACCTAGCTAGTCTCGATAAGGCTTATGATAAGCTGGATCGAGAAGAATCATCTAGCTTCCCAGAGTTGGAATTTTTCGGGCAAATGCATGGGACTTATCTCTTTGCCCAAGGGCGAGATGGGCTCTACATTATAGACCAACATGCAGCCCAGGAACGGGTCAAGTATGAGGAATACCGTGAAAGCATAGGTAATGTTGACCAGAGCCAGCAACAACTCCTAGTGCCCTACATCTTTGAATTTCCTGCAGATGATGCTCTTCGTCTCAAGGAAAGAATGGCACTTTTGGAGGAAGTGGGCGTATTTCTAGCAGAGTACGGAGAAAATCAATTTATCCTACGTGAACATCCTATCTGGATGGCCGAAGAGGAAATCGAATCAGGCATCTATGAAATGTGTGATATGCTACTCTTGACCAAGGAAGTTTCTATCAAGAAATACCGAGCAGAGCTGGCTATTATGATGTCCTGCAAGCGGTCTATCAAGGCCAACCATCGCATCGATGACCACTCAGCCAGACAGCTCCTTTATCAGCTTTCTCAGTGTGACAATCCCTATAACTGTCCACACGGACGTCCCGTTTTGGTGCATTTTACCAAGTCAGATATGGAAAAGATGTTCCGACGTATTCAGGAAAATCATACCAGCCTCCGAGAGTTGGGGAAATATTAATACTCTTCGAAAATCTCTTCAAACCACGTCAACGTCGCCTTGCCGTATATATATAGATAACTGACTTCGTCAGTTTTATCTACAACCTCAAAGCAGTGCTTTGAGCTGACTTCGTCAGTTCTATCTGCAACCTCAAAACAGTGTTTTGAGCAACCTGCGGCTAGTTTCCTAGTTTGCTCTTTGATTTTCATTGAGTATAAAAATACAAAAAAATCTGGGGGAAATTTTCAAAATCAGAAAAACGCATAAAATCAGGTATTCAAAAACCTTGATTCTATGCGTTTTATCATAGAAATATTTACTTTTTTCTTCCGAATACTCGTCAAAAATCTCTTTAAACCACGTCAGTTTTATCAGTAATCTCAAAATAGTGTTTTGAGCTAATTTTGTCAGTTTTGTCTGTAACATCGAAGCTGTGTTTTACCAATTTGCGACTGGCTTCCTAGTTTGCTCTATGATTTTTATAGGGTATTAAATTGCGATTTTGCCAAGTTTCTTTATTCACTTAAAAGTAGAGTCTGTTCTAAGCGTCTAACGTACGAATTAGGTTGACCATTTCAATAGCTCCTTGTGCACACTCAGAACCCTTATTTCCTGCTTTAGTACCAGCTCGCTCTATGGCTTGTTCAATTGTATCTGTCGTTAGCACACCAAACATAACTGGGATTTCGCTATTTAAACTGATTTGGGCGATTCCCTTAGATACCTCGCTACATACATAATCATAATGACTTGTACTACCTCTAATGACAGCTCCCAAGCAGATAATTGCATCATATTTGTTACTTTTTGCCATTTTTGATGCAATCAGTGGTATTTCAAAAGCTCCTGGAACCCAGGCTACCTCGATATCTTTCTCGTTTACATTCTCTCTTTTGAGATTATCTAGTGCTCCAGATAATAATTTTGAAGTTATAAATTCATTAAATCTCGCTACAACAATGCCTATTTTAATATTGTTCGCTACTAAATTACCTTCATAAGTCTTCATTTATTTTTCCTCCATATTTAAAATGTGCCCCATTCGATTTTTCTTTGTCTTTAAATAAAAACTGTCGTAAGGATTAGCTTCTATTTCGATTGGTATTCTACTGGAAATGGTAATTCCATATTTTTCTAACTGTTCAACCTTGTCAGGATTATTTGTCAGTAAATGCAGTGACTGTAGTCCCAGGTCTTTAATCATTTGTGCTCCAATGTGATATTCTCTTAAATCACCTTCAAATCCTAACGCAAGATTGGCATCAAGCGTATCCATTCCTTGATCTTGTAAATGATAGGCTTTTAATTTATTGATAAGTCCAATTCCTCGTCCCTCCTGTCGCAAGTAAAGTAAGACACCCGAACCATTCTCAGCAATCATTTTCATAGCTTTATCAAATTGCTGTCCACAATCGCACCGTAAAGAGCCTAAAACATCTCCTGTTAAACATTCAGAGTGGACCCGACATAATACATTGGTTCCATCCTCTATATTTCCCATAATAAGAGCAAGGTGATGTTCCCCGTTTAGTTTATCTATATAGCTAATTGCTTTAAAATTACCGTATCTAGTAGGCATATTGACAGTTGAAACTCGTTCTACCAGCTGATCATATACTTTTCTATATTCTTGTAATTCTTTGATGGTAATTAGTGGAATGTTGTGTTTCTTAGAAAACTGAATTAAATCATCTGTTCTCATCATTTTGCCATCATGATTCATTATTTCACAACATAGGCCACAATCTTTTAGTCCTGCTAATTTTAATAGATCAACAGTTGCTTCTGTGTGTCCATTTCTTTCTAGAACACCACCGTTTTTCGCAATTAAAGGAAACATGTGTCCTGGCCTGCGAAAATCAGAGGGGCTTATATCTTCGGTGACACACATACGTGCGGTCAATCCTCTTTCCTCGGCAGAAATACCTGTGGTCGTTTCCTTATAATCAATTGAAACTGTAAAAGCAGTCTTATGATTATCTGTATTGTTTTCAACCATGGGTGAAAGCATTAATTGATTAGCTAAACTTTCGCTCATAGGCATACAAATTAATCCTTTGGCATAAGTAGCCATGAAATTAACATTTTCTGTTGTAGCTGCTTGTGCGGAACAAATTAAGTCTCCTTCGTTTTCTCTATCCTTGTCGTCTATAACAAGAACAAGTCGTCCCTTCTGCAATGCTTCTAATGCTTCTTGTATTTTTCGATATTCCATTGACTAATCATCCTTTCTGCTAAAATCCATTTTGATATAATAGTTCCTTAGATATCTCTGATTTCAGAGAGTTATCCATCAGTTTTTGCACATATTTGCCTAAGATATCATTTTCAAGATTTACTGTACTCCCGACTTGTTTACTCTTAAGAATGGTTTGTGCCAAAGTATGAGGGATAACAGATACTGAAAAGTTTAGTTTGGAGACTTTAGCGACAGTCAGACTAATGCCGTCAATTGTAATAGATCCTTTTTCAACTATTAAATCTAAAATTTCTTTTTGTGTGTTGATTTGATACCATACAGCATTATCATCTTTTTTTATTGACGAGATTTTTCCTGTACCATCAATGTGTCCTGTAACGACGTGACCTCCAAGTCGACCGTTGACAGATAAGGCTCTTTCTAGATTTACCTCACTTCCATATTTTAATAGTGTAAGAGTTGTTCGGCTCCATGTTTCATTCATTACATCAACTGTAAAGGATTGATGATTGAAATGAGTAACTGTAAGACAGATACCATTTACTGCTATACTATCGCCTAAATGGATATCCGTTAATACTTTTGAGGCTTTAATTGATAGTTTGCAATTACGAGAGTCTTTCTGTATTCTTTCAACTTTTCCGATTTCTTCAATTATTCCTGTGAACATGGATAAATCACCTCACTTTCTATGAGATAGTCATCTCCTATTTGAGAAAAAGCATAAGGCTTCAAGCTAATAGCGTCATTTGGCAAAGAAATACCTTCACCTCCGACAGGAAACTTGGCACTGCCTCCAAAAATTTTTGGTGCAATATATATTTTCAGCTCATCAACAATTTGTTGTTCCAAAGCACTCCAATTCATTAGACTGCCCCCTTCTAGAAGTAGGCTATCAATCTGCATATTTCCTAGATGTTGCATTAAACTTGATAAGTCTATATGATTGCCTTTTTTCTTTATGGGAAGTATTTCACAGCCATGATTTTGATATAGCTTCATTTTATTTTTGTCTTCAGAGGAAGTGGCAATGTAAGTTTTAATATCATTTGCTGTTTTTACGATTTTAGAGGTAAGAGGAGTTCGTAAATGTGTATCGCATATGATACGGATAGGATTTTTCCCTTCCTCCAATCTACATGTCAACAAAGGATCGTCTTGAATAACAGTATTGACTCCCACCATAATCGCACTAACATGGTGTCGTAACTGATGTACATGCTTTCTTGCCTCTTCTCCAGTAATCCATTTGGATTGATTTGTTTTAGTGGCTATTTTTCCATCCATTGTCATTGCATATTTCATAAAAACATAGGGTACATGCTGGGTAATATACTTTCTAAAACTTTTTATTAAGTTAAGACACTCATTTTCTAAAACTCCAACAGTAACTTGAAGATTATTTTCCTCAAGTATCTTTACTCCTTTTCCAGATACAATAGGGTTACAGTCTAGGCTTCCAATGACTACTCTTGTAATACCACTATCGATTATAGCGTCTATACAAGGAGGTGTTTTCCCGAAGTGACAACAGGGTTCAAGTGTTACATAAAGCGTTGCTCCGACAGGGGATTCTCTACAGTTTTTTAGAGCATTTCTCTCAGCATGTGGGCCACCAAAAAACTCATGATAACCTTGTCCGATAATGTGATTATCTTTTACAATAACTGCGCCAACCATAGGATTGGGATTGACGTAACCAGCTCCTTTTTGTGCCAATTTTATTGCTAATTTCATATATTTTGAGTCGCTCATCTCACTACCTCCAAAAAAAATACCTTGAATAGGGGACTATTCAAGGCATACAAAAGAAAACTTATGCGATTAACAAAAATGCTCTGAAATGACAAGTAATCATTTCAGAGCACGCAAAAAGCACAAATATACTTTTATCTTCTTTCATCCAGACTATACTGTCGGCTTTGGAATTTCACCAAATCATGCCTTTCGGCTCGTGGGCTATACCACCGGTAGGGAATTTCACCCTGCCCTGAAGATAGTTATTCAATTACAGGTGATTATAGTACTTAATTTTCAATATGTCAATAGATAAGCATAAATTATTTTTGATATACTGTATTTGTGATAGTCGATTCTCACTCCTCGGATAAAGAAAATATGATATACTAGATAAACGAAATAAGAGAAAAGGAAAACTATGTACGAATATTTAAAAGGAATCATTACCAAAATTACTGCCAAATACATTGTTCTTGAAACCAACGGTATCGGTTATATCCTGCATGTAGCCAATCCCTATGCTTACTCGGGACAGGTCAATCAAGAATCTCAAATTTATGTGCATCAGGTTGTGCGTGAGGACGCCCATCTACTTTATGGATTTCGCTCAGAAGATGAGAAAAAGCTCTTTCTCAGTCTGATTTCGGTATCTGGGATTGGGCCTGTGTCAGCTCTTGCTATTATCGCTGCTGATGACAATGTTGGCTTGGTTCAAGCCATCGAAAGCAAGAACATCACCTACTTGACCAAGTTTCCTAAAATTGGCAAGAAAACAGCCCAGCAGATGGTGCTGGACTTGGAAGGCAAGGTAGTTGTGGCTAGTGATGACCTTCCTGCTAAGGTGGCAGTGCAAGCAAGCATTGAAAACCAAGAACTGGAAGAAGCCATGGAAGCCATGTTGGCACTGGGCTACAAGGCGACCGAGCTTAAGAAAATCAAGAAATTCTTTGAAGGGACGACGGATACAGCAGAGAACTATATCAAGTCGGCCCTTAAAATGTTGGTGAAATAGGAGAATAATATGACAAAACGCTGTTCGTGGGTTAAGATGACCAATCCGCTCTACATCGCCTACCACGACCAGGAGTGGGGGCAGCCCCTCCATGATGACCAAGCATTGTTTGAGTTGTTGTGTATGGAAACCTATCAGGCAGGCCTGTCTTGGGAAACGGTACTAAACAAACGCCAAGGATTCCGAGAAGCATTTCATGGCTATCAAATTCAAGCGGTCGCGGAAATGACAGATGGGGAGTTGGAAGCCTTGTTAGAGAATCCAGCCATCATCCGAAATCGTGCCAAGCTCTTTGCGACACGTGCCAACGCCCAAGCATTTTTACAAATCCAGAAAACCTTTGGCTCTTTTGACGCTTATCTCTGGTCCTTTGTTGAGGGGAAAACGATCGTGAATGATGTTCCTGACTATCACCTAGCACCTGCTAAAACAGCCTTGTCTGAAAAATTATCTCAAGATCTCAAAAAACGAGGCTTCAAGTTCACAGGTCCTGTTGCAGTCTTGTCATTTCTACAAGCTGCAGGTTTGATTGACGACCACGAAAATGATTGTGAGTGGAAAAGCAGAAATAAGTGAGTGCAGTCGTCTAACTATCTGAGAAAATAGAAAAAGCTGAGAAATTTATTTCAGCTTTTTGATTATATGCTAGTAATTTTTATAGTGCAGTAAGAAATGTCAGTCCACCTAAGACAACGCCAGCTGAGTTTGGAATAATTAGTATCCAATCCTTCTTAGGTTCTTTTGTCCATCCGTAAATAACCCAAATTAAACAAGATACTGCTGCGGATAAAGGCTGGAATGGTTGAGCTTTGTTGCCTTGTAAATTGGCAAAAATTTGTGGGATGTAGGCGATAAATACAATAATCCCGATAAAGGCTCCAATTGAACCGACAATTTGATTTATTTTTTGTTTAGTCATATACACCTCCCCCAAAAAGATATCATAAAAATAAGCAAAATGCAATAAATTCAGACACAAATTGTAACGAAAATCAATACCAGAGCACAAAAATGGAGAAATTGTTTATTTTTTGTTATAGTCAAAGCGAATGACTTGCTCCTGTGCATCTACATAGGCGTGAACGCCAAAGGGTACAATGGCTCCTGGTGTGGCGTGCCCAACGTTTAGATTATAGACAATTGGGATATTGCTGTCAACGATGCTCATTAGTGCCTCTTTATAGTCGTTATAGAAGGTTTCATCCATTGGCTTTCCGACCAAGAGTCCACTGATGACCTCAAATATTCCAGTTTTTTTCAAAGCCAGCACCATCTTTTTGAAGTTTTCCGGCTCAGGCTTTTCTTCGCTTGTTTCTAACAAGAGAATCTTTCCTTCCCAGTCGGTTAAGTCAGGGAAGAGTTTGTACTTTTGGCAGAGGTCTGTGCTATCTGCGTGTAGAGAGTTGTCAAAAATATCATAGAGAGACTCAAGGCAACCGCCGAGAATTTCCCCCTCAAACTGGGTATTTCCTTGTAACAAGTCAAAACCTGTATTTACATGACTGATACGAGCTGTTCCCAGAGCCTTGGGACTAAAATCAGTCCGTTCCTCATACCAAACGTCGCTAGGGCGGATTTCTAAGATTCTTCCCGTCTCGATCAATTCTTTAAAGTAGTGGAGACTATAGGGCAACATCTCCTTGTCTAATTCACAAATATCTGCTAGAAAGGATTGGCCGTAAAAAGTCTTGATTCCTAGTTTATGCAACATAAGATGGTTCATGGTCGTATCGGAGAAACCGAGAAAAATCTTTGGTTTGATAACCTTTTGTAGTTGGTCATTTTCAAAAAGATAAGGTAGCAAACGATAGGTATCATTCCCACCGATGGCGCAGAGGATCATGTCGATGCTATCATCCGAAAAGGCCTGCATCAAATCCTCTGCACGCGCCTCAGGATGGTTCTTGATAAAGTCTAATCCTTTTTGCGAATGGGGCAAAAACACAGGATTGAGTCCCAGATCCTTGAGACGCTGGACACCTAGCTCCACTTCGTGTTTGACAAAGTCTTCTCCGATAATGCCACTAGACAAGCTCACGATACCAATAGTAGAAACCATATCTCATCCTCCTAGAAATTGATTGTGCCTATTTTATCATAAAAGATGAGAGAAAACTATAGGGATTAGGGTCAGAAGTTCTATTGGATATCAAGAAAGCAAGAAAAAAAGCAACCGCCTTTGCAGTTGCTTTTCGTTTTTCTAATCTCGCTAGATATGAGTTACTTGGTCAACTCTTGATTATAAGAGAGGGCCAAATCAATCCAGTAAGGAAGTTCTTTTTGACCTTCTATATCTAAGTCTATATAGCCGTGATAAAGGCGTCCCCTCATCAATGTAGTATGAGCTCCTGTTCGGGGTAGAACTTGCTTTTCTATTTCTTTGCCAATTCTGACCATAACCAGTTCGTCCTTTCTGGAACTGACTGTAAGGACCATTTTCCCACGAATCATAAAGGCAAGGCCACCAAACAGTTTCTTTTCTTCTAGCTCTTCTTCGAAAATTTGGGGAGGAAGTTTGAGTGCTAGAATTTTTCGAATCTGCTGAGCTAAAGATTGACTATATGCCATAGCTTTTCACTTTTCTTAATAACGTGATGGGCCTGCGCTTGCGCTTCGGATATTGAAGCGTTTCTTGAGATAGAAGCGAAGGGCGAGAAGGGCCGCTCCTAGGACAGCCAAAGGCAGTGGAGCAAGAATTGGATTGAGAGCTGCTGGTAGGAAGCTTGTTGCGAAGAAGACAGCCAACCAGAGAACCATAGCAGCGAGGATGACGAGGATTGATTTCCAGAAAGGAGGGCGCTGGCTACGATCTGTGTCTGGTCCATAGTACTGGTAGACAAAGTAGTACATCAAGTAGAAGGCAAGTCCTCCTACAAGTCCAACCAACAAGAGGGTAATCAACCCATAGCCAATAGCCTGATCTGTAGAGAAGAAGGTAGTCAGAGCGCTAACCAATGCAAAGAGACTGGTGATAAAAAGGGCTGAGTCCATAATCATGAGTTTTGGATCATCATTTTCTTTTGGATGCTCTTTTTCATATTGCTCTTTGACAGTGAAGCTATGAGCCCAGTGGGTTGGAGCCCCGTAGAGGGAACGTGCAGTCGTTCCTTTGGCTTGCTCTTCAAGGATTTTAGGAATGACTTCCTCAAAGATAGCCTTGATTTCAGCGTCTGTTTTACCATCTTTGATAAATTGTTGGGTAGCGATGTGGATAAACTCTTGGTTTTTCTTAGTTAATTTTTGTAAATCAATCTGAGACATAGGGATTCCTCTTAGAACCATTTTTTATGGATGAGATAGAGAGTGAGCGAGACACTCATAGCAAAGGCGATAAAGACGATTAACCAGAAAGCGTGTGGCTCACCGTTCAAAGGGATTTCATTATCCTTGAAGTTCATCCCATAGGCTGAGAAGATCATGGTTGGGACAGACATGACAATGGTCACGAGAGCCAGAGTTTTCATGATGTTGTTCTGGTTGTTGGAAATGATAGAGGCAAAGGTCTCTGTCATAGAGTGAAGGACATTTCCATAGATATCTGCCATCTCGATGGCCTGTTGGGTTTCAATCAGGGTGTCTTCGAGCAGGTCTTCGTCTTCTAGGTATTTCTTGATATTGCTGGTTGCGCTGGTCAATTTCTTAATCACGCGCTCGTTCGTCTTAAGTGAGGCCTTGAAATAGACGATGGTCTTTTCCAATTCCATGAGCTCGATCAGCTCTTCGTTTCGAGTAGACTTGTGAAGTTGACTTTCGATTTGTTCACTCTTACGGTCGATCGAACGAAGGGCCGTAAGGTAAAGTTCAGCGTTGCGGTAAAGAATCTGGAAGATAAAGCGTGAACGCATGAAGGTGTAAAAGTTGCGCAGTCTACGGTTGATAAAGACATCGAGAACTGGGAGGGATTCCAAGCAGGTAGTGATAATGGTTTCCTCGGTGATAATAATCCCCAGCGGAATCGTAACGTAGTAGGTGCGATTGTTTCTTTCCTCTGTGATGGGAACGTCCACGATGATCAAAGTGTACTCATCTTCGATGGTAATACGGGACATTTCTTCCGCATCGAGTGGTGCTCGGAGGTCGGCAATGTCGATATCGAAGGCGTTGGCGATTTCCAACGATTCATTTTGTGTAGGATTGACGAGATTGATCCAAGTACCCGGTTCAAGCGTGTCTATCTCTTTAAATTCAGTTGTTGTTGAGAGAAAAACTTGTTTCATATCCCCTATCCTTTCCTACTATTCAGTGATTCATTTTTTGCACCGTACTATTATACTATAAAAACAGCTTTTTGGGTAATAGAATTTCACTTTTTTTGGTATAATGGAAAGCAATAATGGACTAGAAAGAACAAAGATGCAAGATAAAATTGTGATTCATGGGGCTCGTGCCCATAACTTAAAAAATATCGATGTGGAGATTCCAAGAGACAAGCTAGTTGTTGTGACTGGTTTGTCAGGTTCTGGGAAATCCAGTCTGGCCTTTGATACCCTCTATGCTGAGGGCCAACGTCGTTATGTGGAGAGTTTGTCAGCCTACGCTCGCCAGTTTTTGGGCAATATGGAAAAACCAGATGTGGATGCTATTGATGGTCTCAGCCCAGCTATTTCCATCGACCAGAAAACCACCAGCAAAAACCCTCGTTCGACCGTGGGAACCACGACTGAAATCAATGATTATTTACGTCTCCTCTACGCACGTGTGGGGACGCCTTACTGTATCAACGGGCATGGGGCTATCAAGGCTTCTTCTGTGGAGCAAATTGTGGATAAGGTTTTGGAGCTGCCAGAACGCCAACGTTTGCAAATCTTGGCCCCTGTCATTCGTAAGAAAAAAGGCCAACATAAAAGTGTTATCGAGAAGGTTCAGAAAGACGGTTATGTTCGTGTCCGTGTGGATGGGGAAGTCTATGATGTGACCGAAGTGCCAGAGTTGTCCAAGAGCAAGCAACACAATATTGATGTCGTGGTTGACCGTATTGTCATCAAGGAGGGCATTCGTAGTCGTCTCTTTGACTCCGTTGAGGCGGCTCTTCGGATTGCAGAAGGCTATGTGGTCATTGATACTATGGATGGCTCCGAGTTACTCTTTTCAGAGCATTATGCATGTCCAGTTTGTGGTTTTACCGTGCCAGAGTTAGAGCCTCGTCTTTTCTCCTTCAATGCACCTTTTGGTTCTTGTAGTGAGTGTGATGGTTTGGGAATCAAGCTGGAAGTGGATACTGATTTGGTAGTGCCAGATACCAGCAAGACACTTCGTGAAGGGGCGCTATCACCTTGGAATCCTATTTCCTCTAACTACTATCCAAACATGTTGGAACAAGCCATGACAGCCTTTGGTGTGGATATGGACAGGCCTTTTGAGGACCTGTCAGAAGCGGATAAGGACTTGATTCTCTATGGTTCAGATGGCAAGGAATTCCATTTCCACTATGAGAATGAATTTGGTGGTGTGCGCGATATTGACATTCCTTTTGAGGGAGTTGTCAATAATATCAAGCGTCGTTACCATGAAACCAATAGTGATTATACGCGCACCCAGATGCGTCTCTACATGAATGAGCTGACCTGCGGAACTTGCCATGGCTACCGTCTCAATGACCAGGCCTTGTCTGTCCGTGTAGGTGGGGAGCAAGGACCACATATCGGAGAGATTTCAGACCTCTCAATCGCCGATCACTTGGAGTTGGTCAGCCAGTTGACTCTGTCTGAAAATGAAGCCATCATCGCCCGTCCCATTCTCAAGGAAATCAAGGACCGTTTGACCTTCCTTAATAACGTGGGTCTAAACTATCTGACCCTATCTCGATCAGCAGGAACCCTTTCAGGCGGGGAAAGTCAGCGTATTCGCTTGGCAACCCAGATTGGTTCCAACCTCTCAGGTGTCCTTTATATCCTGGATGAGCCGTCCATTGGTCTTCACCAGAGGGACAATGACCGCCTGATTGCTAGTCTGAAAAAGATGCGTGACTTGGGCAATACTCTCATCGTGGTGGAACACGATGAAGATACCATGCGCGAGGCGGATTATCTGATTGACGTTGGTCCCGGTGCCGGTGTTTTTGGTGGCGAGATTGTTGCTGCAGGAACGCCCAAGCAGGTGGCTCGCAACAGCAAATCTATCACTGGTCAGTACTTGTCAGGAAAAAGAGCGATTCCAGTGCCAGCAGAGCGCCGTTCCGGAAATGGTCGCTTTATCGAGGTGACGGGAGCGCGTGAGAACAACTTGCAAAATATCACCGCTCGCTTCCCACTAGGAAAATTCATTGCAGTGACGGGGGTGTCAGGCTCAGGGAAGTCGACCTTAATCAACAGCATCCTCAAAAAAGCCATTGCCCAGAAACTAAACCGCAATTCAGACAAACCTGGTAAGTTTAAGACGATTACAGGGATTGAGCATGTAGACCGCTTGATTGACATTGACCAGAGCCCTATCGGACGGACTCCAAGGTCTAACCCTGCTACCTATACAGGAGTTTTTGACGACATCCGTGACCTCTTTGCCCAGACAAATGAGGCCAAGATTCGAGGCTACAAGAAGGGCCGTTTCAGTTTCAACGTCAAGGGTGGTCGTTGTGAAGCCTGCTCAGGTGACGGGATTATCAAGATTGAGATGCACTTCTTACCAGATGTTTACGTGGCTTGTGAAGTCTGCCACGGAACCCGCTACAACAGTGAAACCCTTGAAGTTCACTACAAGGAAAAAAATATCTCGCAGGTTTTGGATATGACGGTTAATGATGCGGTGGAATTTTTCCAACACATTCCGAAAATTCAACGCAAACTTCAGACCATCAAGGATGTGGGGCTGGGCTATGTGACGCTAGGGCAACCGGCTACTACCCTTTCTGGAGGAGAAGCTCAGCGTATGAAGTTGGCTAGCGAACTCCATAAACGCTCGACAGGAAAATCTTTCTACATTCTGGATGAGCCGACGACAGGGCTTCATACTGAGGATATCGCTCGCTTGCTTAAAGTCTTGGCTCGCTTTGTTGACGATGGCAATACCGTCCTCGTTATCGAGCACAATCTGGATGTCATCAAGACGGCAGACCATATTATTGATTTGGGACCTGAGGGCGGTGTCGGTGGTGGAACCATCATCGCAACAGGAACACCAGAGGAAGTAGCGGCCAATGAAGCCAGCTACACAGGACACTATTTGAAAGGAAAGTTACATCATGAATAAACGTGTGCAAGCATTTCTAGCTAAAATGCAAGAAAAAAAACTAGATGGTATCATCATCAACAACCTTAAAAACGTCTATTACCTGACTGGTTTTTGGGGTTCAAATGGAACAGTCTTTATCAGCCGTGACCGTCAGGTCTTGGTGACAGACTCTCGCTATATCATTGCTGCTAAGCAAGAAGTGACAGGTTTTGAGATTGTGGCTGACCGCGATGAATTGGCTGTTATTGCAGGCATTGTTAAGGATATGGGCTTGTCTCGTATCGGTTTTGAGGACGAGATTTCGGTCTCTTATTACCACCGTATGCAGGCAGCGTTTGCAGGGATCAACTTGCTTCCACAGACTCAGTTTGTAGAAGCACTTCGTATGATTAAGGATGAAGCGGAGATTGCGACTATTCGTAAGGCATGTTCCATCTCAGATCAAGCTTTTCGCGATGCGCTTGACTTTATCAAACCTGGAAAGACTGAGATCGAAATTGCCAACTTCCTTGACTTCCGTATGCGGGAGCTAGGAGCATTTGGCTTATCCTTTGACACAATCCTAGCAAGTGGTATCAACTCTTCCAAACCCCATGCCCATCCAATGCACAAACCAGTTGAAGCGGGAGAAGCCATCACCATGGACTTCGGCTGTCTCTACGATCACTATGTCAGCGATATGACACGTACCATCTACCTAGGCCATGTCAGTGACGAGCAGGCAGAGATTTACAATACTGTCCTGAAAGCCAACCAAGCCTTGATTGATCAAGCTAAGGATGGCTTAGGTTTCCGAGACTTTGACAAAATCCCTCGTGATATTATTATCGATGCAGGCTATGGCGACTACTTTACTCACGGTATTGGCCATGGTATCGGACTGGATATCCATGAGGAACCCTACTTTAGTCAAACTTCCAAAGAAGTCATTAAGTCTGGTATGGTCTTGACTGATGAACCAGGTATTTATATTGAAGGTAAATACGGGGTTCGTATTGAAGATGATATCTTAATTACAGATAACGGTTGCGAATTGTTGACTCTAGCACCGAAGGAATTAATTGTTATTTAAGAAAATTATGATAAATCATTGACTTTTATATTTTAAAGGTTTATACTGATAGACGAAAACGGTAGGTGAGGCTACCATAGGGATACGGATGACTACCGCAAAGCAGTGGAGACACTACTCGTTGGTCAACAGTCCTGGTCGCGAAGGCCAAGACTAAGCTCATTTCATTGCCCTATGGAGTTAAAGCTTGAACGAAAAAACAGATAATTAGTTTTTTAATCCTGCCATTTTATGGCAGGATTTTCTACTGTTTTAGAACAGGGAAAGGAGACAGACGATGCAAATTGACGACCACCCAGAACCGCACATACACAGCCAATCGCTGATTTGTGTCGTTCTGCCCTTATAAAGTGATTGGTCTCTGTGTATGAAACACATCATTCATGCAGATAGGAGAAACCAATGAAAACTACAAAAGAAAGATTAGCAGCAGCTATTCATACACCTTTAAACGAAACTCTATCTTTTTATAAGACAAGTCTGACAGGCTTGACTGAGGAGCAGGTGGAGAAAAATCGTGATCTATATGGCGAAAACACCATCACCAAGGGTCAAGAAGACAGTATCCTTAAAAAGATTTACGAATCTATTATCAATCCATTTACAATCATCCTCCTGGTCATCGCTATGATCTCCATGGTGACCAACGTCTGGTTGGCGAAGCCTGGGCAAGAAGACCCGACGACCTCTATCATCATCGTCGTTCTCGTTCTAATCTCTGGTGGCATACGCTTTGTCCAAGAATTGCGGAGTGACAAAGCCGCGACCAATCTTTCAAAAATGATTGTGAATACAGCTACGGTTATTCGCGAAGGCCAGAGTTTAGAGGTCGCAATTGAAGATTTGGTCGTTGGAGATATAGTCAAATTAAGTGCTGGGGATATGATACCAGCAGATCTCCTTTTGATTGAATCACGTGATTTCTTTGTTCAACAGTCTGGCTTGACGGGTGAAAGTGATTCGGTTGAAAAATTGGCTTTGTCAAAAATGAGTCAGTCAAATTTTGATAGTCTGCTAGAAGCAGAAGCGCTCGCCTTTATGGGAACCAACGTGATATCAGGAAGTGCCAAGGCTTTGATTCTAGCGGTCGGTGATGACACCATGATGGGAGAGATCGAGCAGACTCTCAATACTTATGACGAGCCCACCTCTTTCGAACGGGATATGAACAGTATCTCCTGGCTTTTAATCCGTTTGATGTTGGTCATGGTTCCCATCGTATTTCTTTCCAATGGTTTGACGGATGGAGATTGGTTAGAAGCTGGCGTATTTGCTTTGAGCGTGGGTGTCGGGCTTACACCTGAGATGCTTCCCATGATCATCACGGCCAGTCTAGCAAAAGGCTCCATTATCATGGCCAAGGAAAAAGTCGTCATCAAAAAACTCAATGCCATACAAGATCTAGGTGCTATTGATATCCTGTGTACGGATAAAACCGGAACACTTACCCAAGACGAAATTGTCCTGGAATATCCTTTGGATATACATGGGGATTTGGATTTGTCTGTGTTGAGACGAGCCTACCTCAATTCCTACTTTCAAACCGGTTTGAAAAACTTGATGGACCGTGCCATTATCAGTAGAACCGAAAAAGAAGCTAAAGAACACGCTATTCTACAAAATTTGGATACTAGCTTCCAAAAAATAGATGAATTGCCCTTTGATTTTGAACGTAGACGGATGAGTGTCATCGTCAAGGATGAGAACGAAGCTGTTAGTTTGGTAACCAAGGGTGCCCTAGAGGAAATGCTTGCGATTTCAACCCATGTGGAATATCAAGATCAGATTAGCCCTCTGACGGATGATATCCGAGTGGAAATCTTAAAAGAAGTAGACCAACTCAATCAACAGGGCTTACGAGTCTTGGGAGTCGCTTATAAAACAGGCTTAAAGGAAGGTTTTGCTTACTCTGTTGAAGATGAAAAGGAGATGATTCTAACAGGATATCTTGCCTTCCTAGATCCACCAAAACCATCTGCAGCCCCTGCTATCCAAGCTTTATTAGAGTATGGTGTTCAAACCAAGATCTTGACTGGGGATAATGAGAAGGTAACCCAAGCAGTATGCGAAAAAGTTGGTTTAGACGTTGATCAAATCTTGTTGGGTTCTGATATTGATGCCATGACGGACGAAGAGTTGGCCCAAGCGGTCGAGAAGGTGACTGTATTTGCCAAACTCTCTCCGGATCAAAAAGCACGAATCATTTTACAAATCAAATCTAATGGGCACTGTGTCGGCTATATGGGAGATGGGATCAATGATGCCCCTTCTATGAAAGTAGCAGATGTGGGGATTTCTGTTGATACAGCAGTAGATATTGCCAAAGAGACAGCTGATGTCATTTTGCTAGATAAGGATTTGATGGTGCTTGAAAAAGGTCTGGTTGAAGGACGAAAAGTCTATGCAAATATGACCAAATATATCAAGATGACGGTCAGCTCTAATTTCGGGAATATTCTGTCACTCTTAGTGTCTGGTATCTTTTTACCTTTCCTCCCTATGGCTCCGATTCACTTGATTGTGTTAAACCTCGTCTACGACCTTTCTTGCATTGCCTTGCCATTTGATAATGTGGATGAAGACTTTTTGAAACATCCTCATAAGTGGGAAGCCAAGTCTATTACTCGCTTTATGATTTGGATGGGTCCGATTTCGTCTGCTTTTGATATTTTGACCTTTATCTTGCTCTATTTTGTCATTGTCCCAATGACGACAGGTCAAGCCTATGTTCATGGAGCAGAGTCTGCAACGGGCTTTATCATCCTGTTCCAGACAGGTTGGTTCATTGAATCCATGTGGTCCCAAACCATGGTCATCCATATGCTTCGTTCAGCAAAACTCCCTTTCTTACAAAGCCGTCCGTCATGGTTGGTTCTTGGGACAACCTTGCTAGCAGCCAGTTTTGTGACCTTCCTTCCTTATTCTGCAATTGCTAACCTCCTTCGTTTAACCCCTTTGAAACCAATTTATTTCCTCTTTTTGCTTTTGATAATTATTCTTTATATGATAAGTGTTACAGTTGTGAAACGAATCTATATCAAAAAATTTAGAAGTTGGTTATAAATTGAATTTGTCAAGAAAAAAGTACGAAAATCGTGAAAAAAGTTAAATTTTTTTAAAAATAGGTCGCAAGTCGGATGTTTTTTATGGTATAATAGACTAAACTGATAGTAACATGTAGCGAAAGGGGTAGGTACATGATCAAAATTTATACAGTCTCAAGTTGTACTAGCTGTAAAAAAGCGAAAACCTGGCTCAATGCCCACCAGTTAAGTTATAAAGAACAAAATCTCGGTAAAGAAGGAATTACAAGAGAAGAGTTATTAGATATTCTCACGAAAACAGATAATGGAATTGCCAGTATCGTTTCGTCAAAAAACCGCTACGCTAAAGCACTTGGAGTTGACATCGAGGATTTGAGTGTCAATGAAGTGCTCAACTTAATCATGGAAACACCACGGATCTTAAAGAGTCCGATTCTCGTTGACGAGAAGCGCCTGCAAGTCGGCTATAAAGAAGATGATATCCGTGCCTTCTTGCCACGCTCTGTCCGTAATGTAGAAAATGCAGAAGCACGTTTACGTGCAGCTCTATAAAACATCAAGGCTGGGAGTGACTCCTGGCCTTGTTTTCTCTTTTATTTCAAAATCATGTGAGGAATTATGAAAAAGTTACTAATTGCTAGTTTTGCCCTCCTCTTTTTGCTTGCGGGATGTGGGCAAAAAAAGGAAACCCCTGCTGCTTCTACAACAGCATCTGACCCCATCCAATCAAACCTTCCCGTTTTGGACAATGCTGAAAAGAATACGGTTGTCACCAAGACCCTGTTGATGCCGAAGTCAGAAAATGGAACGCAGCAGATTCAGACTATTACCTATAAAGGTAATCAATTTTTGACCTTGACCATTCAGCAAAAACGACCTGTCGGGGATGAACTCAAGACCTTTATCTCTGAAAATGGCCTAGAGGAGACGCGAAAAGCGCTTCAAGAAGCTGAAGAGAAGGATGAGACCATCCAAGAGGCACGCAAACTAGCAGGATTTACACTGGAAACCAAGCTACTCAGCGAGACCGAAATCCAGACTACAACGACTTATGATTTTCAAGTATTGGATGTCAAAAAGGCATCTCAGATCGAATATTTAAAAAATATCGGTCTTGAAAATCTCTTAAAAAACGAACCTAGCCAATATATTGCAGATAGAGTGGCAAATGGGGCGACAGAACAATAGAAAATCCAAATTAATAGACTGACTTATTTGTAGAACGTCAGGGAATGTGCTATAATAGTACTATTCTAAAGAAAGAGGGTGTTAGAATGGGATTTACTGAAGAAACTGTACGGTTTAAATTGGATGATTCCAATAAGAAAGAAATTAGCGAAACGTTGACAGATGTTTATGCTTCTTTGAATGACAAGGGCTACAATCCGATTAACCAGATCGTCGGTTATGTATTGAGTGGAGACCCTGCCTACGTTCCTCGTTACAACAATGCACGAAATCAAATCCGTAAGTATGAGCGCGATGAAATTGTTGAAGAATTGGTACGCTACTACCTTAAAGGACAAGGAGTCGATCTATAATCTATGAGAATTATGGGATTGGACGTCGGTTCAAAAACAGTAGGGGTGGCGATTAGCGATCCGCTCGGCTTCACCGCTCAGGGACTTGAAATCATCCAGATTAATGAGGATCAGGGCCAGTTTGGTTTTGACCGTATCAAGGAATTGGTTGACAGCTATAAGGTGGAACGCTTTGTAGTAGGTTTGCCAAAAAACATGAACAATACCAGCGGTCCGCGAGTAGAAGCCAGTCAAACCTATGGTGCCAAGCTAGAAGAACTCTTTGGTTTGCCAGTAGACTATCAGGATGAGCGTTTGACAACGGTCGCTGCGGAGCGTATGTTGATTGAACAAGCAGATATCAGCCGGAACAAACGCAAGAAAGTTATTGATAAGTTGGCTGCTCAGCTGATTTTGCAAAATTATTTAGATAGAAAATTTTAAGACAGAGGAGAAACTATGTCACACGATCACAACCATGACCACGAAGAACGTGAATTGATTACACTAGTAGATGAGCAAGGAAATGAAACCTTGTTTGAAATTCTTTTGACTATTGACGGAAAAGAAGAATTTGGTAAAAACTATGTTCTGCTAGTGCCAGTTAATGCAGAAGAAGATGAAAATGGTGAAGTTGAAATCCAAGCTTACTCATTCATCGAAAATGAAGACGGAACAGAAGGCGAGTTGCAACCAATCCCAGAAGACTCAGAAGACGAATGGAACATGATTGAAGAAGTCTTCAACAGCTTTATGGAGGAGTAAAAATGTTCAGTGAACATTTTTACCCTTACGCTAAAAATAAAGACCGTAAGTAAGTCCGGGGGATATTTTTACCCCAGTTCCTTGAAATAAGAGAGAACTGGTAAGTCTGGGAGACTGTATCACCCCAACTCTTAGAAACTAGAAAGAGTTGGAATGTCCGGGGGGTGTTTTTAGCCCACGCTGAAATTCATAGTAGCTAGTGATTAGCTAACCAGGTAAGAGGTCGGGATTTTAGTCCCGACCTCGTTTTTTATTTGTAATCATACTTTGATGCTGTAGTTGATTGAACTTTTGTTAAGGAGACATGTATGTTTGAAGTAGAAGAATGGCTGCATAGTCGGATTGGTTTAAACTTTAGATCTGGTCTTGGACGAATGCAGCGAGCTGTGGATTTGCTGGGGAATCCAGAGAGGACTTATCCTATTATCCACGTAACAGGGACTAACGGTAAAGGGTCAACTATTGCCTTTATGAGGGAGCTGTTTGTTGCTCATGGTAAAAAAGTTGGTACTTTTACCTCTCCTCATATCATCGGCATCCATGATCGAATCTGTATCAATGGACAGCCGATCGCGGAGGAAGACTTTGTTCGTATAGCTAACCAAGTCAAGGAGATGGAAAAGACGCTTTTGCAAACCCATGACCAGTTGTCCTTTTTTGAATTACTGACTCTGATTGCTTTGCTTTACTTTAAAGAGCAGGGAGTGGATCTAGTCCTGCTAGAAGTGGGGATTGGTGGTTTACTTGACACCACTAATGTCGTAACAGGAGAGATTGCAGTTATTACTTCCATTGGGCTAGATCATCAGGAGACCTTGGGCGATAGTCTGGAGGAAATAGCCGAGCAGAAAGCTGGTATTTTCAAGGCTGGCAAGAAGGCAGTCATTGCCAAGCTTGCTCCAGAAGCGGAGCTTGTCTGTCAAAAAAGAGCAAGAGAGTTAGCTGTTGAACTTTATCAAGCTGGGCAAGACTTCACCTTGAAAACTGGAAATTTCTCAAGCAGCCTAGCAAGCTTTTCCCAGCTTGAAATCGGTTTGGAAGGTGTTTATCAGCAAGAAAATGCCGCCTTGGCTTTAGAAACTTTTCTTCTGTTTATGGCATCAAGAGGTGAAAGGGTCGAAGAAGAGTTTGTCAGACGGGCTTTGAAGGAGACACATTGGGCAGGTCGATTGGAACGGATTCGTCCGCAAATCTACCTAGATGGGGCTCACAATCTGCCAGCCTTGACTCGTCTAGTAGAGTTTATCCAGGGGAAAATCCAGCAAGGATACCAGGCTCATGTCCTTTTTGGCGCTCTTAAGCGCAAGGATTACCAAGGGATGTTAGCCTATCTAACAGAGCAGTTGCCTCAGGTGGAACTTAAGGTAACAGGCTTTGACTACCAAGGATCTCTAGAAGAAAGCGATGTTTCTGGTTATAAACTGGTTGACTCTTATCGTGATTTTATCAGCGAATTTGAAGAAAATGCCAACAATCAGGACTTGCTTTTTGTGACGGGCTCTCTCTATTTTATCTCGGAAGTACGAGCGGGTTTGGTGGGAGATCATGAGATTAGTTGACCTTCTAGACTTAAGTTGCTATACTGGGGATAGGAAAACTCGAAAACGATTTCAGAAATACACTAGCACAAAAGAAAGGAAGTCGCTATGAAAACGAAAACATTCACACTTTCTATTGCTTCTTTAGCAATTCTTAGTCTTTTAGTAGCTTGTGGACCTAAGGAACAAGCATCTACCCAGCCATCTGCTCAACAATCATCTACTCAACAAGAATCATCTTCTAGTGCGGCTACCAGTGCTAGTCAACCACAGGCGTCCTCAAGCCAGGACACTACTGCGGCAGCTCAACCGACTAATATTGATGGTACCTATACTGGAAAAGATGAGAACGACCAGATCACTCTTGTTGTAACAGGCAAAACTGGTACATGGACTGAGGTCGAAGCAGATGGAGATAAGGAAATTAAGCAAGTCACCTTTGAGCCAGAAAATCAACGTGTCATTATCGGAGATGATGTTAAAATTTACGCGGTTAATGGTAATCAAATGATTATCGATGACATGGACCGAGAGGCAGCTGACCGAGTAGTCTTAACGAAGCAATAATGATTAAGTAAAAGTTCCAATGAGATGAAAGATATCTTTTTGGAGCTTTTTTTCTTGGAAAAGTAGCTGGCCGTTCTTTACTAACTTTTTACTTAAAACGCTTACAAATATTTGTAAAACTTCTTATAAGGTCGTATACTTATGGTAAATAATCAAATAGCGCAGAGGCGCAGGAGGAAAAGCATATGGCTACATTTTACGTTCCATCAGTTAACCTTATTGGTAAAGGTGTTGTAAATGAAGTAGGTCCGTATATCAAGGAACTGGGGTATAAGAAGGCCCTTTTGGTGACAGACAAGTTCATCGAGGGCAGCGATATTTTACCTAAGGTTCTAAAACCACTAGATGCTGAAGGGATCGAATATGTGATCTTTAGCGATGTGGAGCCAAATCCGACTTGCAAGAACGTCACAGACGGAGTGGCTGCCTTGAAAGAGCATGGATGTGACTTCATCATCAGTCTTGGAGGAGGATCTCCTCAGGATGCGGCTAGCTGTATCTCTATCATCGCTACAAATGGTGGAAAACCACAGGACTATGAGAGTCTCCACAAGTCTGCTGAAAAAGGGTTGCCAGTGGTTGCGATCAATACAACAGCTGGAACTTCTGCAGAAATTACGATTAACTATGTCATTACTGACGAAGAACGCAAGGTCAAGATGGTAATGGTTGATAAGAACAGCCTCGCCCTCATCTCTGTCAATGATCCAGAACTTATGCTTTCAAAACCGAAAGGATTGACAGCGGCGACAGGTATGGATGCTCTTACTCACGCTGTTGAAGCCTTGGTAACACCAGGTGCTTATAATGTGACTAAGAAACTCTCTATCGGAGCTATTGAACTCATCAAGGAGTATCTTCCTCGTGCTGTGGCAAATGGCCAAGATATTGAAGCGCGTGAGGCGATGGTCAATGCCATCTTCCTCGGTGGTATGAGCTTTAACAATGCTGGTTTGGGATATGTTCATTCTATGGCTCACCAACTCGGTGCGGTATATAACTTGCCACATGGTGTCTGCTGTGCCATGCTTCTTCCAGTTGTAGAGCGTGAAAATGCCAAGCGTGTACCAGAAGCTTTTCGCAATGTGGCCAAGGCCTTGGGACTCCATGTTGAAGGGAAAACAGACCAAGAATGTGCTGACTATGCTATTGCTGAAATTGAGAAACTGTCTGAAACAGTAGGTATTCCGAAGAAACTAACTGAACTCGGTATCCAAGAAAAAGACTTTGACTTTGACTACCTTTCTAAGAATGCTTTGATCGATGCCTGTGCACCTGGAAATCCATTTATGCCAACCTTAGAAGAAACTATTGCACTATACAAAGAACTCTTCTGATTCATAAAGTGAAAAAGAAGCTAAATAATGCTGGAAAGAACTATCATTTTGGTAGTTCTTTTTTTAAAAATTTGCTATCCTAGACATATGAGAAAAATCAAAATTGATGTGGTTGTAGTGCCCTTAAGTGGGCATCTATTCCCGACCCTGAATTTACTCGCACCCTTGTTGAAGGATCCCTTGTATGAGATTCGATTATTTACAGGACCGCAACGAAAAGCTGTCGCAGAGGAGATGGGCTTCCGGGTGATTCCCATTTTAGAAAATTGTGTAGATGAGTTTGAGCGTGTAGCCAACAATGAAGGGCAGTTAAACCTTATTTCTGCTTATCGACAGTTGTCAGCTAGTCTTGATTTGATCAATGTGGTGTCTGACCAACTAGTCCAAGAGTGGCAGGAAAATCGACCTGATATTGTGATTGCGGACTTTATAACCCTCTCTGGAGGACTTGTAGCGGAGCAGTTGAATATTCCTTGGATTACCACTATGGCGACACAGTTTGCCATTGAAACGACAGATGGGCCGCCTTGTTTCTTTGGAGGAATGGGCAGTCCAAAGACATCGTTCCAATCTGTCCAGCAATGGCTGGGAAGAAAAGGGACTCGTTTAGGGAAACGAATCGTAACCTTTTTATTGAGAGGACGGTTGAAACGTTATGATTTTAAGCTCTACAATAAGAAAAATCAGGAAACCATTTATTCACCCTATTCCATCTTGGGAATTGGGATGAAAGAGTTGGAGCTGAAAAGTGGTTTTCCAGAGCACTATCTTTGGGTGGGACCTTTTGGCTCTTCGATTGAGAGGGCAGAAAATTATCCCCTCGATTTGTCTCCTTATGCAGGTTATAAGAAGATCCTTGTATCCTGCGGCACTCAGCTAGCATGGGCCAAAGACAATCTCCTCTATCAGACACAACAATTGGCAGAAGTACATCCAGATTGCCACTTCTTTGTGACTCTGGGGTTTGGTGGACAAGACTTCCGATGTGAGGAGCTCATGGACAATGTTTCTGTGGTATCTTATCTTCCCTATAAGGAATACATTCCCCAGATGGACTATGTGATTCATCATGGCGGTGCGGGCATTTTTTACCAATGTATCATCTATGGCAAGCCTGCCTTGATTCTCCCCCATGACTATGATCAGTATGACTATGCGGTTCGTGGCTTAGAGGCAGGGATTGCCCTGACTGCTAAACGAGAGGATACAGAAGCGATTGGACGCGCTTTTGATGAGTTGTTGGATAGAGATGATTGGTCAGACTTGAACAAACTCAGTCGCGCAGCTCAAATCTATCAGCCAACAGAGATTCTGAAGAGCGAAATACATCGACTCTTAGGGGACAAGGAGAAGTAAAAAATGAAGAAAGTATTGGTAACAGGTGCTACGGGCTTTCTAGGTAAGTATGTTGTTGAAGAGCTCAGTCAGTCGAGCTATCAGGTACGCGCTTTTGGACGCAATCGCAAGATGGGTCAGTCTTTAGAAACTTCTACTGTGGCATTTTTTCAGGGAGATTTGACCAAACAAGAGGACTTAGCTCAGGCTTGTCAAGAGATGGACATGGTTGTGCATGCGGGTGCTCTTTCTACCGTTTGGGGACCTTGGGAGGACTTCTACCAGACAAATGTCTTGGGAACCAAGTATGTTCTGGATGCTTGTCGGGAGGCGGGGATTCAGCGTTTGGTTTATGTATCATCGCCGAGCATCTATGCTGCTCCTCGAGATCAGCTAGCTATCAAAGAAAGCGATGCACCTCAGGAAAATAATCTGAACAACTACATTCGTAGTAAGCTGGCTTCGGAGAGGCTGTTTAAGGATTATCCCGATGTTCCGAGCATTATCTTACGACCTCGTGGGCTTTTTGGGATTGGGGATACCAGTATTTTGCCCCGAGTTCTCAAACTCAGTCAGAAGATTGGTATTCCCTTGATAGGGGACGGTCGTCAGCTCATGGATATGACCTGTGTGGAAAATGTCGCTCTGGCAATTCGCTTGGCTCTAGAGGCTCCTCAAGCTAGTGGCGAAGTCTATAATATTACCAATGGGGAACCAAGAGCCTTTAAGGATTTGATAGAAGAAACCCTGAGAGGACTGGGCTATCCGATAACATACAGAAAAGTGCCAGCTCCTCTTATTTCAGTTATTGCCAGTAGTTTAGAGTTTCTTTATAAGACCTTGAAACTTAAAGGTGAGCCGGCTCTGACACGCTATACCTATTATTTGCTGCGGTATAGCCAGACGCTGGACATCAGCAAGGCGGAGCTAGACTTGGGGTATCGCCCTCAAATCAGTATTTCGGAAGGGATTGAACAATATGTCCAAGATTATCGAAAGCATTGATTATTTCCCAGCAGGCTACTGTACTAGCTATACAGGTTTGCTATTCAAGGGAGTCAAGAATAAAAAGATGACCTTTCCAGCTGGTGTCTTTCTGATTAAACACAGAGACAAGGGCTATTTGCTATATGATACTGGCTATCACTATGATATTAAGACGAAGCTTCGCTATGGTTTTTATCGTCTAGGAACACCTGTTCAAATGACGGAAAAGGACCAGATTTCATATTTGCTAGAAGCGAAGGGAATCAAACCAGAAGAAATTAACTATGTCCTTCTATCTCATTTACATCCAGATCATCTGGGAGGAGCTAGCTTCTTTCCTCATGCAACCTTTATCCTGACAAAAGAAGTGTATGAAGTTTATCAAAAACCCAAGTTGAAAGACCTGATTTTCAAGGAATTTCTACCAACTTCTTTTGAAAAAAATCTAACCATTATCAGAGCTGACCAGCAAGATTCAACCTTTCCCTATCGTCCGATTTGTGATCTTTTTGGAGATGGCAGTATCCTAGTTGCTTCTGTTGACGGGCATGCTAGGGGGCAAGCCTGTCTGTATCTTCCAGACTTTAACCTCCTCATTGCAGCAGATCTTTGTTGGGGAATTGACCTTTTGCCTTACACCAAACAGATGCATCTGATTCCTTCCTTGGTTCAAGATAACAAGGTGGACTATATCAAGGGGACAGAGTTTCTAGAGGAAGTCTTAAAGGACAGTATTGAGGTGCTTGTTAGTCATGACCCTGTGGAAAGGATAGAGTCAATCTTATATGAAAAAAATAACCTTTCTTAAAACCTTTATCCAAACTCGTTGGCTTCATAACTTCAAATCTCGAGAGGCTGTAGAGAGCTATCAGAAAAAGCAATTAGCCAACTATATGGATTTTTTAAAGCGAGAGTCTCCCTACTTTAAAAATGGGGTGCCTAGCGACTTTGACCATATGGACAAAGCTTTTATGATGGAACATTTCAACGAACTCAACACCCAAGGAGTGGATCGTGAAGAAGCCTTATCCTTAGCTATTGAAAGTGAGAAAACCCGTGATTTCAGTGAACTTAAAGGCGAAGTAGCAGTCGGTCTGTCTTCAGGGACATCTGGACATCGGGGCCTCTTTATCACAACAGAGAAAGAGCGAAGTATGTGGGCGGGAGCTATCTTGGCAAAGATGTTGCCCAAGGGTCAGCTTTTTGGACACCGCATCGCCTTTTTCCTGAGAGCCGATAATGAACTCTATCAGACCATCAATACGGCGCTCATTCGTCTAGAGTATTTTGATATTTTCAAACATACAGATGAGCATATAGAGCGTCTCAATAGCTACCAACCAACTATTGTGGTGGCGCCAGCCTCTATGTTGATTGAATTGAGCAAGCGCCTCAAGGATGGAGAGTTAGCTATTCACCCACAAAAAATCGTTTCGGTGGCGGAAATCTTGGAAGATAGTGATAGGGAACGCATCGCAGAGGCCTTTTCTCTGTCCATCATTGACCAAGTTTATCAGGCAACTGAAGGTTTCCTAGCCTGCACTTGCTCAGTTGGTAATCTGCATCTCAACGAAGACATTATCTTTGTGGAAAAGCGGTATCTGGATGACCGCCGTTTTTATCCAGTGATTACGGACTTTAAGCGAAGCAGTCAGCCTGTTTATCGCTACCAGCTCAATGATATCTTGGTTGAAAATCCGGAGCCTTGTCCCTGTGGCTCCTACTATACACGGATTGACAAGGTCGAAGGACGCTCTGACGACATCTTCTATTTTGAAGGACTGGATGGGGGGCAGGTAACGATCTATCCAGACTTTATCAGACGTTGCATCCTCTTTGTGGAGAATGTAGGAGATTACCAAGTTAAGCAACATTCCGAGAAATTAGTGGAAGTTTGTTTAAGCCGACGAGATGAGGACGTAGAGACAGCAATTTTGGCACAGTTCCAACTCTTGGCCCAGCAAAAAGAGTTCATAGTTCCTCAAATCCAATTTTCAGATTATCACTGGGATACTAGTCGTAAACTCAAACGTATCCAACGTTTATGAAAGGAAGAAAGACAATGACAGAAGTAAAAAGACATGTAGAAATCGCAGGTTATGGCATTTGCCTTCCAAAGCATACAGTTCAATTTAAAGACCAAACCCGTTATCGTGTAGTTGAAAATGAAGAAACGCAACTCGACTTGGCAGAAGGAGCTATCCACCGTGCACTTGAACATGCAAATTTGGATATTAAAGATATCGATTGCCTTGTATCAGCTAGTGCAGTTGGTGTTCAGCCTATTCCTTGTACGGCTGCCTTGATTCATGAGCGCGTGGCAAAAGGACTCTCAATTCCAGCAATGGACATCAATACGACCTGTACCAGCTTTATTTCTGCTCTATCGACTATGTCCCACTTGATTGAGGCGGGCGAATACGGTCGTGTCTTGATTGTATCCAGTGAGGTTGGTAGTTTAGGGCTCAATCCCAAGCAAAAAGAAAGTTTTGAACTCTTTAGTGATGGGGCGGCAGCCTTTATTTTCCAAAAAAGTCATCAGGAAAAAGGGGTCATTGCTAGTCTCCAACGTACTTGGTCGGAAGGAGCTCACGATACGGAGATTCGTGGAGGTCTGACTTCTTTTCAACCAAAAGAGTACTCTGAAGCGACTAAGACCAACTATATGTTTGACATGAAGGGGAAGAAAATCCTCCTCTTATCTGCTCGCAAGATCCCAGTCATGTTTGAAGAGTTTCAAGAAAAAACACGGCTAGCCTTGGCAGACGTGGACTATATCATTCCTCACCAAGCAAGTCGTGCTCTTCCTCTGGTCATGGAAAAACTAGGTGTGGCCGAGGATCAGTACCTCAATCTCGTCACTGACTATGGAAATATGGTGTCAGTCTCTGTACCGTTTGGCTTAGCTTATTCTTTGGAGCATGGACTTATCAAGGAGGGAGATGTCGTCTACCTTATGGGGACTGCAGCTGGTATGACGGTCAATATGTTGGCTCTGAAATTGTAACAATTATCCAAACACGGAACGGTTGGAGCATGAGCAAAGGTAAACGGTTGCTATCTACCCCTGAACTGAGGTATACTAGTAGAAAGATTAGTTTATCAAGCGGTGAGGGAGAATGTTAGAAAAGGAAGGAGATGTATGACAGCTAGAAAAATGCAGCTACTCATGTCCAAATATGGTTTTAGCATTACCATCATGTTGGCAGAGTTGTTTATCGTCTTTGGTTTATTTCTCTATCTAGGGCAGATGGCACCGATTATCTGGATTATCCTAGTCATTTTAGTGAGCTTAGCGACCATTGTATCGATTGTTAATCGATCTATGAATCCTGAGAGTAAGGTGACATGGTTGTTAGTAGCCTTTGTGCCAGTGTTTGGCCCCTTACTCTATATCATGTTTGGAGAGCGTCGTTTATCTAAAAAAGAAATGAAGCAGCTAAAGCAGCTCCAATCAATGGTTGATAGAGAGGACAATAGCAGAGCTCTCCGTTTGGAGTTAAAAGAGCAGGACAAGTCGGCTTATGGGGTTATCAAATCGCTCCTCAGCATGGACACGAATGCAGATGTCTATAATCGAACGGATACCCATTTTTTCCCTTCAGGGGAAAGCATGTGGCGCCAGATGCTAGAGGACCTCAAGAAAGCGGAGAAGTTTATCTTTCTCGAATACTATATCATCGAAGAAGGTTTGATGTGGAATAGTATTTTGAAAATTTTGGAAGAAAAGGCGGCTCAAGGGGTAGAAGTGAAGCTCCTTTATGATGATATTGGTTGTATGGCAACCTTGCCTGGTGATTATACCATTCATCTTCGCGGTCGAGGGATTGAAGCCCATAAATTTAATAAGGTGATTCCGCGCTTAACCGTTGCCTATAACAACCGTGACCACCGTAAAATCATGATTATCGATGGTCAAATTGCCTATACAGGTGGTGTCAATCTGGCAGATGAGTATATCAACCATATCGAACGCTTTGGTTATTGGAAAGATAGCGGTATTCGCGTAGATGGATCGGCGGTTAAGGCTTTTACTAGACTCTTTTTATCAACCTGGTATATCAACCGTGGGGAAATTAGCGACTTTGACCAATACCATCTCGAAAATCAACCAAAAGATGGGATGGGGCTCTGTATTCCCTACAGTAGCGGGCCAAAACCCATCTACCGAGCCCAGGTTGGAAAAACGGTCTATCAAAATCTTATCAATCAAGCTACGGATTACGTCTACATCACGACTCCCTATCTGATTGCTGACTATGATTTAACAGAAAGTATCAAAAATGCAGCTCTGAGAGGGGTAGATGTGCGAATTGTGACGCCGTGTATCCCAGATAAGAAGGTTATTCAGTTAGTTACTCGAGGAGCCTATCCAGACTTGTTATCTGCAGGGGTTCGAATTTATGAGTATAGCCCGGGATTCCTTCATAGCAAGCAAATGCTTGTCGATGGGGAGGCAGCTACTGTGGGAACCATCAATTTTGACTATCGGAGTTTGCTTCACCACTATGAAAATGCCGTCTTGCTTTATAGGACGCAGTCCATCATCGATATTGAAAGAGACTTCGAAGAGATTTTTAAAGTTTCTCAAGAAATTTATCCCCACACCATCAAAACAAGCCGGTATCAAAGCCTGATCAAGGAAATTGTCCAGTTGTTTGCACCTATGCTCTAACTATCCATCAAGATCTAGCCCAAGGCTGGATCTTTTTTGTCTTCTTACGAATAGATAGGTAAAGGAGAAAAACATGCTTAATCTAGAAGATGACGATTTCATTAGAGAGTATAGAGACAGTCGATTTCACCGTTTTAGTGAAATCGAACGCTTTGCGCTATTGGATAAGAAATTCAGCAAATATCAATCCCAAGCTGACATTCCTGTAAGATTTTGATATACTAAAACAGATAAACTTAGAGGAGAAATTGAATGAATGTATACGGGAAAATAGATGAGAAACAAGAAGAATCTCATTACCAAGACTGGTCCGTTCCAGAAAAGCGAGAAGGAGCTCCGATTCCCTTTTTTAGTATCTTGCTTTGGAGTTTAGTGGCTACAGCTATTTCTGTGGTTATCCCCCTTATTTTTGGTTTAGTAAGCCCACAACAAACTCAGGATCTTTATACCGGTTGGGCCTTGCATCAAAATGGTCAAATGTATACCGATTATTTTGGGACGGAGGGATTGCTCTATTACCTGCTTACCTATCTTTCACAAGGCAGTATTCTGATTGCTTTGGTTAAGTGGTTAGCCTTATTTGGAGCAGGTGTTTTTCTTTTTAAATCTGCGGATACTCTTACAGGCCGAGTAGAAGAAGCCAAGCAGCTTGTGTTTGTGTTTAATTTGTTGGTAGCAGGTCTCGCTTTTGGTGGTGGCTATGCTCTCTTGCTAGCCTTGCCTTTCCTATTTTATTCACTTAGCATTGTTACGAACTATCTAGCTTATCCAAACGATGACAAAGGATTTTTACGTGTTGGTATGAGCCTTGCACTTGCTTTCTTCCTTGCGCCAATCCCAACAGCCTTATTTGCAGCTACACTAGCCTTGGGAATTATCGGTTTTAACTTAGGCAAAGGTCACTTTGTTCATGGTTTATATCAATTTTTTGCGTCAGCCTTAGGGTTCTCACTCTTATTCTATCCTTTAGGCTACTATACAGTATTAACAGGTAGTTTTGGGGATGCCATTAGCCAGACCTTGTATCCGGTAAATACTCTTAGCCTCTTTTCAAATGCGCATTTGCTTGAAAATACAGCCTTCTACGGCTTGCTTGCCATTGGGCTAGGTTCCCTTACTTTGCTCTTTTCTGGTTTGTTCCAGTCAAAACCAGCTAAGCAGTATTCCCTATCAATTGCTGCTAGTTTGGGCTTATTACTTTCTTTGGGGCTCTTGATTTTCTCAAAAGAACCTGTCAACGGTACTCATCTCGTTGCTCTCCTTCCTTTCTTGACCCTACTCCTTCTGACAGGGATCAAAGAGAATGTTTCTGATGGAGGCAGTCGTCGTAGAAGAAGACGTGAGAAAAAAGTCTCTTTCCTCAAAAGAAATTTCTATCTACCACTGATTGCCCTTGTCTACCTCATCGTTCTCCCTATCGCGAGTCGCTACCTTTCGCACCCGGTGACTTATCAGGAGAGAGAGCGACTTGCTAGCGTAGTCAAACAACAAACGAGTTCTGAAGATCGTGTCTATGCATGGGATGATCGTCCAGATTTCTATCGTACAAGCGAACGCTTGGCACCGACCTCTCTAGTGACGCCAACACTTTATACTGCAAATGACGAAAATAAAACTAAGCTGATGAATGACCTGAAAGAGAATGAACCGAAGATGATTATGGTCAATCAAAAAGTTGCCTTGTGGTCGGATGTAGAGAGCTGGCTCAGCGAAAACTATGAGCTTGTTCAGACAGATACTAGTGAATTCAAGCTTTATAAATCTAAATAACAAAATCAATATCTTGTGGAATTTTAAAAATTTTAGGATTTTTGACACAAGATGTTGATTTTTATTTTTAGAGTGGTATAATACTGAATATAAACTATTCAACAATATTTTAGAAAAGAGCATGGATATGATTGTATTAGAAGAAAAGCTTGCAACCGTTCCCACCTTGTTCGTTGAAAAACGAGATGGTAGACGTGTAGTATTTGATGTAGACAAGATTGACAAGGCTCTCCACAAGGCGGCGGAAAAGGTTATGGACGTTACGCCTCTAGTAGAAAAACGCCTAAATGGTCTAGTTGAAAGAATCGTTACCGAAATTCATAGTCGTTTCCCTAAAGGTGTGAAGATTTATGAGATTCAGAATATCGTAGAACATGAACTTCTCGAAGCCAAAGAATATGCCTTGGCTGAAGAGTATATCACTTATCGGACACAGAGGGATTTTGAGCGCTCAAAAGCGACAGATATCAACTTTAGCATTCATAAACTTCTCAATAAAGATCAGGCAGTTGTCAATGAAAATGCCAATAAAGACAGCGATGTCTTTAACACTAAACGTGATTTGACAGCAGGGATTGTGGGGAAATCAATCGGATTGCAAATGCTTCCTAAGCACGTAGCCAATGCTCACCAAAAAGGGGATATCCACTATCATGATTTGGACTATAGTCCCTATACACCTATGACCAACTGCTGTTTGATTGATTTTAAAGGCATGTTGGAAAATGGCTTTAAAATTGGTAATGCAGAGGTAGAGAGTCCCAAGTCTATCCAGACTGCGACCGCTCAGATTTCACAAATCATCGCCAACGTTGCTTCTAGCCAGTACGGGGGCTGTTCAGCTGACCGTATCGATGAAGTCTTGGCACCTTATGCAGAGAAGAATTACCAAAAGCACCTCAAAGATGCGGAAGAATGGGTCTTGCCTGAAAAACGGGATGATTATGCTTGGAAGAAAACCCAAAAAGACATCTATGATGCCATGCAATCTCTTGAGTATGAAATCAACACCCTCTTCACTTCAAATGGACAAACACCTTTTACTTCACTAGGTTTTGGTCTGGGAACTAGTCGTTTTGAACGGGAAATTCAAAAAGCTATCTTGACCATTCGTATCAAGGGGCTTGGTTCAGAACACCGCACAGCCATCTTCCCTAAACTCATCTTTACGCTTAAAAGAGGCCTTAACTTGGAAGAAGGAACTCCAAACTATGACATCAAACAGTTGGCCCTCGAGTGTGCAACCAAACGGATGTACCCGGATGTCTTATCCTATGATAAGATTATCGAGTTGACTGGTTCTTTCAAGGTACCTATGGGCTGCCGTTCTTTCCTTCAAGGATGGAAGGATGAGAATGGCGTAGAAGTCAATTCTGGTCGGATGAATTTAGGTGTTGTGACGGTCAACCTTCCTCGCATTGCCCTTGAGTCTGAGGGCGACATGAATAAGTTCTGGGAAATCTTCAATGAGCGGATGAATATCGCAGAAGATGCTCTGGTTTACCGTGTTGAACGGACCAAGGAAGCAACACCAGCGAATGCCCCTATCCTTTATCAGTACGGAGCCTTCGGTCGCCGTCTCGGAAAAGAAGAAAGTGTAGATCAACTCTTTAAGAATCGCCGCGCGACAGTTTCGCTGGGCTACATCGGTTTGTATGAAGTGGCTACAGTCTTCTTTGGAAATAGCTGGGAAAGCAATCCTGAAGCCAAGGAATTCACATTGGATATCATTCGCGATATGAAACGTCGTGTGGAAGAGTGGTCTGACCAATATGGTTACCATTTCTCTATCTACTCCACACCGTCTGAAAGTCTGACAGACCGCTTCTGTCGCTTGGATACAGAGAAGTTCGGCTCTATTCCGGACATCACGGACAAGGAATACTACACCAACTCTTTCCACTACGATGTTCGTAAAAATCCAACACCGTTTGAAAAATTAGACTTTGAGAAAGTTTATCCAGAAGCAGGTGCGTCAGGTGGTTTCATCCATTATTGTGAGTATCCAGTTCTTCAACAAAACCCTAAAGCCTTGGAAGCTGTTTGGGACTATGCCTATGACCGTGTCGGCTATCTAGGGACCAATACTCCGATTGATCGTTGCTACAAGTGTGACTTTGAAGGGGATTTTGAACCGACTGAGCGAGGATTTGCTTGTCCAAACTGTGGCAATAGCGACCCTAAAACAGTAGATGTGGTCAAACGTACGTGTGGTTATCTGGGAAATCCTCAAGCGCGTCCGATGGTTAATGGACGCCACAAGGAAATCGCTGCGCGTGTGAAACATATGAATGGTTCAACCATTAAGACACCTGGACATAAAGTAACAAACTAGAAAGAGACGGAATGGGGAAATACCAATTAGACGATAAGGGACGCGCACAAGTGACCCGTTATCACGAGAAACACTCGAAAGGTGGAACAGGTAAAAAAGAACGCTTGCTCAACCTCAGAGAACAGTTTTTAAACAAGAACAAGAAAAAATAAAAGTGAGAGTCTGCTCTCACTTTTCTCTTAGGTGGGAGGGGAATATGGAACTACGCAGACCGATATTGGCGGATAAGGAAGCTGTTTTAGAGATGATGGCAGAGTTTGAACAGACTCAATCAGCCCATGATGGCGGATTTTGGGATGCTGAGAATTTTGTTTATGAAGAGTGGTTAAAAAACAATCAGGATCATGAAATGGGAATTAATTTGTCTGAAGGGTGGGTGCCTGATATTCAGTTAGTCGCTTTTTCGATAGATGGTCAAGCTGTAGGATTTCTCAATATCCGATTGCGGCTCAATGACTTCTTATTGGAAGAAGGCGGACATATCGGCTATTCCATCCGTCCCTCTGAAAGAGGCAAGGGTTATGCCAAAGAAGCTCTCCGACAAGGCTTGCAAGTTGTCAAGGAGAAGAATATTAAACAAGCACTTGTGACCTGTAGTACGGGAAATCCTGCTAGTAGGGCGGTGATTGTATCAAATGGCGGAGTGTTTGAAGATGTTCGCAATGGCGTAGAACGTTACTGGATAGATTTGGAGTAAAAGGATGACATGGAATACACCAAAACCAGGTGAATGGAAAAGTGAGGAGCTTAGTAAAGGGCGGATCATTGATTACAAGGCCTTTAACTTTGTCGATGGAGAAGGTGTGCGCAATTCTCTCTATGTATCAGGTTGCATGTTTCACTGCGAAGGGTGCTATAATGTTGCGACTTGGTCTTTCAACGCAGGCATTCCCTATACGCCAGAGTTAGAAGAACAGATCATGGAAGATCTTGCCCAACCTTATGTTCAAGGCTTGACCTTGCTAGGAGGAGAGCCCTTTCTTAATACGGGTATTCTCTTACCACTCGTTAAACGCATTCGAAAGGAATTGCCAGACAAAGACATCTGGTCCTGGACGGGCTACACGTGGGAAGAAATGATGCTGGAGACTCCAGATAAACTGGAACTCTTATCGCTGATTGACATCCTTGTCGATGGACGGTATGATAAAAGCAAGCGCAATCTCATGCTCCAGTTTCGAGGTTCCTCTAATCAACGGATTATCGATGTGCAAAAATCTCTCAAAAGTGGGCAAGTGGTGATTTGGGACAAGCTTAATGACGGAAAAGAAAGCTATGAACAGGTGAAGAGAGAATGAAGAAAAAAGACCTGATAGAACAACTGGTTTCAGAGATTGAAACGGGAAGGGTTAGGACGCTGGGGATTTACGGTCATGGAGCTTCAGGCAAGTCAACCTTCGCTCAGGAATTATATCAGGCCCTAGATTCTACTACAGTAAATTTACTAGAAACAGATCCCTATATCACTTCAGAACGTCACCTGGTAATACCAAAGCAAGCACCTGATCAAAAGGTAACAGCTTGTCTGCCAGCGGCGCATGAACTGGCAAGTTTGCAGAGAGATATTCTCGCCTTGCAGGCAGGTATGGATGTCTTAACAATCGATGAACCGTGGAAGGCTAGCGAGATCTTATCTGGAGCCAAACCGATTCTGATTGTTGAAGGGATGTCTGTGGGTTTTCTACCTAAGGAACTCTTTGACAAAACTATCTGTTTCTACACGGATGAGGAGACCGAATTAAAGAGGCGCTTAGCTCGAGATACAACTATGAGAAATCGCGATGCATCTTTTGTATTAGCTAGCCATCAGATGAGACGGGAGCAGTATCTGTGTTACTATAGAGAAGCCGAGTCTAAAGCAGATATCTTAGTAGATCAATCAGAAGATAAATTCAAGGTCAAAATGACTCGTATTGTATAGAAGAAAAGACAGTTTTTTATAGATATAAATCCGTAATCTCGGAAAGATAAAAATAGAAAACAGTTTCATCCCAAAAAAACGAAAAAAACCTAACAAATCCCTTGCAATCGCAGGGGCTTTGTGTTATTCTATTATGGTGCTGTAAAATACAGCCTTAGCTTTGATGCAAGAGGTTGCGACACGCTCGGTTGCATTGCCACGCAACGCGCGTCGGTTTTCTTGTGGAGCTAGCCTATTATCTTAAATAGACGAAAAGGAGAAAAAGATGGCAAACAAAAAAATCCGTATCCGTTTGAAAGCTTACGAACACCGTACGCTTGACACAGCGGCTGCAAAAATCGTAGAATCAGCTACTCGTACAGGTGCACAAGTTGCGGGTCCAATCCCACTTCCGACTGAACGTAGCCTCTACACAATCATTCGTGCGACTCACAAATACAAAGACTCTCGCGAACAATTTGAAATGCGTACACACAAACGTTTGATCGATATCGTTAACCCAACTCAAAAAACAGTTGATGCTTTGATGAAATTGGATCTTCCAAGTGGTGTAAACGTAGAAATCAAGCTTTAATCCAAAGTTTGAAACCTTGAGCATGAAAAACGCTCGTTAAAAACTTTTTGAATAAAAAATATAGAAAAGGAACTATTTTCTCATGACAAAAGGAATCTTAGGGAAAAAAGTGGGAATGACTCAAATCTTCACTGAAGCTGGCGAATTGATCCCTGTAACAGTTATTGAAGCAACTCCAAACGTTGTTCTTCAAGTTAAAACTGTTGAAACAGACGGATACAACGCTATCCAAGTTGGTTTTGATGACAAACGCGAAGTATTGAGCAACAAACCTGCTAAAGGACATGTAGCGAAAGCTAACACGGCTCCTAAGCGCTTCATTCGTGAATTCAAAAACGTTGAAGGCTTGGAAGTTGGTACTGAAATCACAGTTGAAACATTCGCAGCTGGAGACGTTGTTGACGTAACTGGTACTTCTAAAGGTAAAGGTTTCCAAGGTGTTATCAAACGCCACGGACAATCACGTGGACCAATGGCTCACGGTTCTCGTTACCACCGTCGTCCAGGTTCTATGGGACCTGTTGCACCTAACCGCGTGTTCAAAGGTAAAAACCTTGCAGGACGTATGGGTGGCGACCGCGTGACAATTCAAAACCTTGAAGTTGTACAAGTTGTTCCAGAAAAGAACGTTATCCTTATCAAAGGTAACGTACCAGGTGCTAAGAAATCTCTTATCACTATCAAGTCAGCAGTTAAAGCTGGTAAATAATAAGGAAAGGGGAATACAGTCAAAATGGCAAATGTAACATTATTCGACCAAACTGGTAAACAAGCTGGCGAAGTTGTTCTTAACGATGCAATCTTTGGTATTGAACCAAACCAATCTGTTGTGTTTGATGTGATCATCAGCCAACGTGCTAGCCTTCGTCAAGGAACTCACGCAGTCAAAAATCGCTCAGCTGTTTCAGGTGGCGGACGCAAACCATGGCGTCAAAAAGGAACTGGACGTGCTCGTCAAGGTTCTATCCGCTCTCCACAATGGCGTGGTGGTGGAACTGTCTTCGGACCAACTCCACGTAGCTATGCGTACAAACTTCCTCAAAAAGTTCGTCGCCTTGCGCTTAAATCTGTTTACTCAGAAAAAGTTGCTGAAAACAAATTTGTAGCCGTTGATTCTCTTGAATTTACAGCTCCAAAAACTGCTGAATTTGCAAAAGTTCTTGCAGCTTTGAGCATCGATTCTAAAGTCCTTGTTATTCTTGAAGAAGGAAACGAATTCGCAGCTCTTTCAGCTCGTAACCTTCCAAACGTGAAAGTTGCGACCGCTACAACTGCAAGTGTTCTTGACATCGCAAATAGTGACAAACTTCTTGTTACTCAAGCAGCTATCTCTAAAATCGAGGAGGTTCTTGCATAATGAATTTGTATGATGTTATCAAAAAACCTGTTATCACTGAAAGCTCAATGGCTCAACTTGAAGCAGGAAAGTATGTATTTGAAGTTGACACTCGTGCACACAAACTTTTGATTAAGCAAGCTGTTGAAGCTGCTTTTGAAGGTGTTAAAGTTGCAAATGTCAACACAATCAACGTAAAACCTAAAGCTAAACGTGTTGGACGTTACACTGGTTTTACTAACAAAACTAAAAAAGCTATCATCACTCTTACAGCTGATTCAAAAGCAATCGAGTTGTTTGCTGCTGAAGCTGAATAATCTAAGGAGGAAATATCGTGGGAATTCGTGTTTATAAACCAACAACAAACGGTCGCCGTAATATGACTTCTTTGGATTTCGCTGAAATCACAACAAGCACTCCTGAAAAATCATTGCTTGTTGCTTTGAAGAACAAGGCTGGTCGTAACAACAACGGTCGTATCACTGTTCGTCACCAAGGTGGTGGGCACAAACGTTTCTACCGTTTGGTTGACTTCAAACGTAACAAAGACAACGTTGAAGCAGTTGTTAAAACTATCGAGTACGATCCAAACCGTTCTGCAAACATCGCTCTTGTGCACTACGCTGACGGTGTGAAAGCATACATCATCGCTCCAAAAGGTCTTGAAGTTGGTCAACGTATCGTTTCAGGTCCTGAAGCAGATATCAAAGTCGGAAACGCTCTTCCGCTTGCTAACATCCCAGTTGGTACTTTGATCCACAACATCGAATTGAAACCATGCCGTGGTGGAGAATTGGTCCGTGCGGCTGGAGCTTCTGCTCAAGTATTGGGTCAAGAAGGTAAATACGTTCTTGTTCGTCTTCAATCTGGCGAAGTTCGTATGATTCTTGGAACTTGTCGTGCTACAGTTGGTGTTGTCGGAAACGAACAACATGGACTTGTAAACCTTGGTAAAGCAGGACGTAGCCGTTGGAAAGGTATCCGCCCAACGGTTCGTGGTTCTGTAATGAACCCTAACGATCACCCACACGGTGGTGGTGAAGGTAAAGCACCAGTTGGTCGTAAAGCGCCATCTACTCCATGGGGCAAACCTGCTCTTGGTCTTAAAACTCGTAACAAGAAAGCGAAATCTGACAAACTTATCGTTCGTCGTCGCAACGAGAAATAATAGTAAACTAGTCGCTTAAGCAACTAGGAAATCCGCCAGCTCGGTAGCGCTCCATGTGAGCGCAAGCCGCTGTGGTACAATATTTAAAGGAGAAAACATAAAAATGGGACGCAGTCTTAAAAAAGGACCTTTCGTCGATGAGCATTTGATGAAAAAAGTTGAAGCTCAAGCTAACGACGAAAAGAAAAAAGTTATCAAAACTTGGTCACGTCGTTCAACGATCTTCCCAAGTTTCATTGGTTACACTATTGCAGTTTATGACGGACGTAAACACGTACCTGTTTACATCCAAGAAGACATGGTAGGTCACAAACTTGGTGAATTCGCACCAACTCGTACTTACAAAGGTCACGCTGCAGACGACAAGAAAACACGTAGAAAATAAGGAGAACATAAATGGCAGAAATTACTTCAGCTAAAGCAATGGCTCGTACAGTACGTGTTTCACCTCGTAAATCACGTCTTGTTCTTGACAATATTCGTGGTAAAAGCGTAGCCGACGCTATTGCAATCTTGACATTCACTCCAAACAAAGCTGCTGAAATCATCTTGAAAGTTTTGAATTCAGCTGTAGCTAACGCTGAAAACAACTTTGGTTTGGACAAAGCTAACTTGGTAGTATCTGAGGCATTCGCAAACGAAGGACCAACTATGAAACGTTTCCGTCCACGTGCGAAAGGTTCAGCTTCACCAATCAACAAACGTACAGCTCACATCACTGTAGCTGTTGCAGAAAAATAAGGAGGTAACATCGTGGGTCAAAAAGTACATCCAATTGGTATGCGTGTCGGCATCATCCGTGATTGGGATGCCAAATGGTATGCTGAAAAAGAATACGCGGATTACCTTCATGAAGATCTTGCAATCCGTAAATTCGTTCAAAAAGAACTTGCTGACGCAGCAGTTTCAACTATCGAAATCGAACGCGCAGTGAACAAAGTTAACGTTTCACTTCACACTGCTAAACCAGGTATGGTTATCGGTAAAGGTGGCGCTAACGTTGATGCACTCCGTGCAAAACTTAACAAATTGACTGGAAAACAAGTACACATCAACATCATCGAAATCAAACAACCTGATTTGGATGCTCACCTTGTAGGTGAAGGAATTGCTCGTCAATTGGAGCAACGTGTTGCTTTCCGTCGTGCACAAAAACAAGCAATCCAACGCGCAATGCGTGCTGGAGCTAAAGGAATCAAAACTCAAGTATCAGGTCGTTTGAACGGTGCAGATATTGCCCGTGCTGAAGGATACTCAGAAGGAACTGTTCCACTCCACACACTTCGTGCAGATATCGATTACGCTTGGGAAGAAGCAGATACTACATACGGTAAACTTGGTGTTAAAGTATGGATCTACCGTGGTGAAGTTCTTCCAGCTCGTAAAAACACTAAAGGAGGTAAATAACCAATGTTAGTACCTAAACGTGTTAAACACCGTCGTGAATTCCGTGGAAAAATGCGCGGTGAAGCAAAAGGTGGAAAAGAAGTAGCATTCGGTGAATACGGTCTTCAAGCTACAACTAGCCACTGGATCACTAACCGCCAAATCGAAGCTGCTCGTATCGCCATGACTCGTTACATGAAACGTGGTGGTAAAGTTTGGATTAAAATCTTCCCACACAAATCATACACTGCTAAAGCTATCGGTGTGCGTATGGGATCTGGTAAAGGGGCACCTGAAGGTTGGGTAGCACCAGTTAAACGTGGTAAAGTGATGTTCGAAATCGCTGGTGTATCTGAAGAGATTGCACGTGAAGCGCTTCGTCTTGCAAGCCACAAATTGCCAGTTAAAACTAAATTCGTAAAACGTGAAGCAGAATAAGGAGAAGGCATGAAACTTAATGAAGTAAAAGAATTTGTTAAAGAACTTCGTGGTCTTTCTCAAGAAGAACTCGCGAAGCGCGAAAACGAATTGAAAAAAGAATTGTTTGAACTTCGTTTCCAAGCTGCTACTGGTCAATTGGAACAAACAGCTCGCTTGAAAGAAGTTAAAAAACAAATCGCTCGTATCAAAACAGTTCAATCTGAAGCGAAATAATAGACTAGGGAAGGAGAAATTTCAATGGAACGCAATAATCGTAAAGTTCTTGTTGGACGTGTTGTATCTGACAAAATGGACAAGACAATCACAGTTGTAGTTGAAACAAAACGTAACCACCCAGTCTATGGTAAACGTATTAACTACTCTAAAAAATACAAAGCACATGATGAAAACAATGTTGCCAAAGAAGGCGATATCGTACGTATCATGGAAACTCGCCCGCTTTCAGCTACAAAACGTTTCCGTCTTGTAGAAGTTGTTGAAGAAGCGGTTATCATCTAATCAAGCCTGAAAGGAGAAAACTGAAATGATTCAAACAGAAACTCGTTTGAAAGTCGCAGACAACAGCGGTGCACGCGAAATCTTGACTATCAAAGTTCTTGGTGGTTCTAAACGTAAATTTGCGAACATCGGTGATGTCATTGTGGCATCTGTAAAACAAGCTACTCCTGGTGGTGCGGTTAAAAAAGGTGACGTTGTAAAAGCTGTTATCGTTCGTACTAAATCAGGTGCTCGTCGCGCTGATGGTTCATACATCAAGTTTGACGAAAATGCAGCTGTTATCATCCGTGATGACAAAACTCCTCGCGGAACACGTATCTTTGGCCCAGTTGCACGTGAATTGCGTGAAGGTGGCTTCATGAAGATCGTGTCACTTGCTCCAGAAGTACTTTAATTTTTAGAAACAAACTAGTCCCCTAGCTTCAAGCTAGGGTGCCCTTGTGGGCGTAAGAAAAATCAAGGAGAAACCTAATGTTTGTAAAAAAAGGCGACAAAGTTCGCGTAATCGCTGGTAAAGATAAGGGAACAGAAGCTGTTGTCCTTACTGCCCTTCCAAAAGTAAACAAAGTTATCGTTGAAGGTGTTAACATCGTTAAGAAACACCAACGTCCAACTAACGAGCTTCCTCAAGGTGGTATCATCGAGAAAGAAGCAGCTATCCACGTATCAAACGTTCAAGTATTGGACAAAAATGGTGTAGCTGGTCGTGTTGGTTACAAATTTGTAGACGGTAAAAAAGTTCGCTACAACAAAAAATCAGGCGAAGTGCTTGATTAATCACGAAGGAAAGGAGAAGTATAATGGCAAATCGTTTAAAAGAAAAATATCTTAATGAAGTAGTTCCTGCTTTGACAGAACAATTCAACTACTCATCAGTGATGGCTGTGCCTAAAGTAGATAAGATCGTTTTGAACATGGGTGTTGGTGAAGCTGTATCAAACGCTAAAAGCCTTGAAAAAGCTGCTGAAGAATTGGCGCTTATCTCAGGTCAAAAACCACTTATCACTAAAGCTAAAAAATCAATCGCCGGCTTCCGTCTTCGTGAAGGTGTAGCGATCGGTGCAAAAGTTACCCTTCGTGGGGAACGTATGTACGAATTCTTGGATAAATTGGTTTCAGTTTCACTTCCACGTGTGCGTGACTTCCACGGTGTTCCAACAAAATCATTTGATGGACGCGGAAACTACACTCTTGGTGTGAAAGAACAATTGATCTTCCCAGAAATCAACTTTGATGACGTTGACAAAACTCGTGGTCTTGACATCGTTATCGTAACAACTGCTAACACTGACGAAGAGTCACGCGCATTGCTTACAGGCCTTGGAATGCCTTTTGCAAAATAATATAGGAGGTAAATCTAATGGCTAAAAAATCAATGATTGCTAAGAACAAACGTCCAGCGAAGTTCTCTACTCAAGCTTATACTCGTTGTGAAAAATGTGGTCGTCCACATTCAGTTTACCGCAAATTTAAACTTTGCCGTGTTTGCTTCCGTGAATTAGCTTACAAAGGACAAATTCCTGGTGTAACAAAAGCATCTTGGTAATATCATGATACAAAGAGCGTAACAACCACAGCGAAAATAGGAAATTTGGTGAGGGAGCGATGCTCCAAAACAAATTTATCTTTTTTGCACAGGTTGTAGCTCGTGTTCAAATAAGAGTTCTCTCATTTGAATGTGTCAATACTATCTGAGCCCAGCTCAATCATTAACTAGCAAGTGCAACTTGCAAACTACTAGTAAGAGGAGAAAAACAAAATGGTTATGACTGACCCAATCGCAGACTTCCTAACTCGTATTCGTAACGCTAACCAAGCGAAACACGAAGTACTTGAAGTACCTGCATCAAACATCAAAAAAGGGATTGCTGAAATCCTTAAACGCGAAGGTTTTGTAAAAAACGTTGAAATCATCGAAGATGACAAACAAGGCATCATCCGTGTATTCCTTAAATACGGACCAAACGGTGAAAAAGTTATCACTAACTTGAAACGTGTTTCTAAACCAGGACTTCGTGTCTACAAAAAACGTGAAGATCTTCCAAAAGTTCTTAACGGACTTGGAATTGCTATCCTTTCAACTTCTGAAGGTTTGCTTACTGATAAAGAAGCTCGTCAAAAGAACGTTGGTGGAGAAGTTATCGCTTACGTTTGGTAATATTTAGCTCCCAATTTCTTTGTGACTCTTCGTTATCGTCTCTTGCCTAACCCAAAGTTATGCCTGCGAGACGATGCCTAGATTCACTTTGAAATTGAAACCTAAATGTTCCTTTAAATCGAGAAATCGATTTAACCCCGTGAAAACTGGCCGTCAAGGCCTGACAATTTAACAGGAGAAAATAAACATGTCACGTATTGGTAATAAAGTTATCGTGTTGCCTGCTGGTGTTGAAGTCACTAACAATGACAACGTAGTAACTGTAAAAGGACCTAAAGGAGAACTTACTCGTAAGTTCTCAAAAGATATTGAAATTCGCGTGGAAGGTACTGAAGTAACTCTTCACCGTCCAAACGATTCAAAAGAAATGAAAACTATCCACGGAACTACTCGTGCCCTTTTGAATAACATGGTAATTGGTGTATCAGAAGGATTTAAGAAAGAACTTGAAATGCGTGGGGTTGGTTACCGTGCACAACTTCAAGGATCAAAACTTGTTTTGGCTGTTGGTAAATCTCATCCAGATGAAGTTGAAGCTCCAGAAGGGATTACTTTTGAACTTCCAAACCCAACAACAATTGTTGTTAGCGGAATTTCAAAAGAAGTGGTTGGGCAAACAGCTGCTTACGTACGTAGCCTTCGTTCACCAGAACCTTACAAAGGTAAAGGTATTCGTTACGTTGGAGAGTACGTTCGTCTTAAAGAAGGTAAAACAGGTAAATAATGTTGAGTTGTTGATTTTCAACCACCAACCTATTTTCCAACTTTGTGCATAGCACGCGATTTAAAACTAAAGAGGTGAAAACTGTGATTTCTAAACCAGATAAAAACAAACTCCGTCAAAAACGCCACCGTCGCGTTCGCGGAAAACTCTCTGGAACTGCTGATCGCCCACGTTTGAACGTATTCCGTTCTAATACAGGCATCTACGCTCAAGTGATTGATGACGTAGCGGGTGTAACGCTCGCAAGTGCTTCAACTCTTGACAAAGAAGTTTCAAAAGGAACTAAAACTGAACAAGCCGTTGCTGTCGGTAAACTCGTTGCAGAACGTGCAAACGCTAAAGGTATTTCAGAAGTGGTGTTCGACCGCGGTGGATATCTATATCACGGACGTGTGAAAGCTTTGGCTGATGCAGCTCGTGAAAACGGATTGAAATTCTAATAGGAGGACACTAGAAAATGGCATTTAAAGACAATGCAGTTGAATTAGAAGAACGCGTAGTTGCTGTCAACCGTGTTACAAAAGTTGTTAAAGGTGGACGTCGTCTTCGTTTCGCAGCTCTTGTTGTTGTCGGTGACCACAACGGTCGTGTAGGATTTGGTACTGGTAAAGCTCAAGAAGTTCCAGAAGCAATCCGCAAAGCAGTAGAAGATGCTAAGAAAAACTTGATTGAAGTTCCTATGGTTGGAACAACAATCCCACACGAAGTTCTTTCAGAATTCGGTGGAGCTAAAGTATTGTTGAAACCTGCTGTAGAAGGTTCTGGAGTTGCCGCTGGTGGTGCAGTTCGTGCCGTTGTGGAATTGGCAGGTGTGGCAGATATTACATCTAAATCACTTGGTTCTAACACTCCAATCAACATTGTTCGCGCAACTGTTGAAGGTTTGAAACAATTGAAACGCGCTGAAGAAGTTGCTGCCCTTCGTGGTATTTCAGTTTCTGATTTGGCATAAGAAAGGGGATAAAATGGCTCAAATTAAAATTACTTTGACTAAGTCTCCAATCGGACGCATTCCATCACAACGTAAAACTGTTGTAGCACTTGGACTTGGCAAATTGAACAGCTCTGTTATCAAAGAAGACAACGCTGCTATCCGTGGTATGATCACTGCAGTATCTCACTTGGTAACAGTTGAAGAAGTAAACTAATGAATTTTTAGGGGATGTGGCAATACTCATCCCCTAAAACTAGGTATAGTCATCTTAGATGACGATGTATAGGCGAGTTGATAAGGGAGACAACCTTTTCTCTCTTATCGGCGCTAGCATTTTACAAAAGAGGAGAAAAAAATAATGAAACTTCATGAATTGAAACCTGCAGAAGGTTCTCGTAAAGTACGTAACCGTGTTGGTCGTGGTACTTCATCAGGTAACGGTAAAACATCTGGTCGCGGTCAAAAAGGTCAAAAAGCTCGTAGCGGTGGCGGAGTTCGCCTTGGTTTTGAAGGTGGACAAACTCCATTGTTCCGTCGTCTTCCAAAACGTGGATTCACTAACATCAACGCTAAAGAATACGCAATTGTAAACCTTGACCAATTGAACGTCTTTGAAGACGGTGCAGAAGTGACTCCAGTTGTGCTTATCGAAGCAGGAATTGTGAAAGCTGAAAAATCAGGAGTTAAAATTCTTGGTAACGGTGAGTTGACTAAGAAATTGACTGTGAAAGCAGCTAAATTCTCTAAATCAGCTGAGGAAGCTATCACTGCTAAAGGTGGTTCTGTAGAAGTCATCTAAGAGAGGTGACCCATGTTTTTTAAATTATTAAAAGAAGCGCTCAAGGTTAAACAAGTTCGATCAAAAATTCTCTTTACGATTTTTATCATTCTTGTTTTCCGTATTGGGACAAGTATTACTGTTCCAGGTGTGAATGCAAAAAGTTTAGAAGCTCTTAGTGGTTTATCTTTCTTGAACATGCTTAGTCTTGTTTCAGGGAATGCCATGAAGAACTTCTCCGTTTTTGCACTCGGAGTAAGTCCGTATATCACTGCTTCCATCGTTGTTCAATTGCTACAAATGGATATTTTACCGAAGTTTGTAGAATGGGGCAAACAAGGGGAAGTAGGACGGAGAAAACTAAACCAAGCTACTCGTTATATTGCACTTGTGCTTGCATTTGTTCAATCTATCGGGATTACAGCAGGATTTAATACTCTATCTGGAGCGAAATTATTAACGACAGCTTTAACTCCACAAGTTTTTGTTACTATTGGTATTATCCTCACAGCAGGTAGTATGATTGTAACTTGGCTCGGGGAACAAATTACAGATAAGGGATACGGAAATGGTGTTTCTATGATTATCTTTGCAGGTATTGTTGCTTCAATTCCTGAGATGATTAAAGGCATCTATGTTGACTACTTCGTCAATATTCCAAGTAGCCGTTTGACTTCATCTATTATCTTTGTCGTTATTTTGATTATCGCTGTCTTGTTGATTGTTTACTTTACAACCTTTGTTCAACAGGCAGAATATAAAATTCCAATCCAATATACAAAAGTTGCTCAAGGAGCCCCATCAAGCTCATACCTTCCTTTGAAGGTGAACCCAGCGGGGGTTATCCCAGTTATCTTTGCAAGTTCCATTACAGCAGCACCTGCAGCCATTCTTCAATTTTTGAGTGCTACAGGTCATGATTGGGCTTGGGTACGTACGGCACAGGAAATGTTATCTACAACATCTCCAACAGGTGTTGCTATGTATGCCTTGTTGATCATTCTCTTTACATTCTTCTATACGTTTGTACAGATCAATCCAGAGAAGGCAGCAGAAAACTTGCAAAAGAGTGGAGCCTACATTCATGGGGTCCGTCCTGGTAAAGGGACAGAAGAATACATGTCGAAACTTCTTCGTCGTCTTGCTACCGTCGGCTCTCTCTTCCTAGGTGTTATTTCTATCTTACCTATCGTAGCTAAAGATGTATTTGGCCTTTCAGAAGTTGTTGCTTTTGGGGGAACAAGTCTACTAATCATTATCTCGACAGGTATTGAAGGAATTAAACAATTGGAAGGGTATCTATTGAAACGTAAGTATGTTGGTTTCTTAGACACAACAGAATAGTTGTAATAGGAAATAAAATTGACTATTGCTCAGAGAGTGGAGTGTAAAAATCGAAGACTTTGTCAGATTTTTATCTCCTCTCTTCTATTTTGTTTTTAAATAGGGGTTGAAATAGATTTCTGCTTCTATTTAAATACAAAATAAGGAGATCCTATCATGAATCTTTTGATTATGGGCTTACCTGGAGCAGGTAAGGGAACGCAAGCAGCTAAAATTGTGGAGAAATTCCATGTTGCACATATCTCAACAGGCGATATGTTCCGTGCTGCAATGGCTAATCAAACTGAAATGGGTGTACTCGCAAAGTCATACATTGACAAAGGTGAGTTGGTCCCAGACGAAGTTACAAATGGTATTGTTAAAGAACGCCTTTCACAGGACGATATCAAAGAAACAGGTTTCTTGTTAGATGGTTACCCACGTACGATTGAACAAGCCCATGCCTTGGATGAAACATTGGCTGAACTTGGTATTGAACTTGAAGGAGTAATCAACATCGAAGTGAATCCAGACTGTCTCTTGGAACGCTTGAGTGGCCGTATCATTCACCGCAAAACAGGTGAAACTTTCCACAAAGTTTTCAATCCACCAGTTGACTACAAAGAAGAGGATTACTACCAACGCGAAGATGATAAACCTGAGACAGTTAAGCGTCGTTTGGATGTGAATATTGCACAAGGTGAACCAATCATTGCTCACTATCGTGCTAAAGGTTTAGTTCATGATATCGAAGGAAATCAAGATATCAATGATGTGTTCAAAGACATCGAAAAAGTATTGACAAATTTGAAATAAAGCGTTTTTCATGCTTGCAAAAAATCGCGACAAATGTTATACTGAAATAGTCTGACTTATAATTGTTGCCTCTGTGTCTTGAGGCATCGAATCGAAATTTATGGAGGTGCTTTTGCGTGGCAAAAGACGATGTGATTGAAGTTGAAGGCAAAGTAGTCGATACAATGCCGAACGCAATGTTTACGGTTGAACTTGAAAATGGACATCAGATTTTAGCAACAGTTTCTGGTAAAATTCGTAAAAACTATATTCGTATTTTAGCGGGAGATCGTGTTACTGTCGAGATGAGTCCATATGACTTGACACGTGGACGTATCACTTACCGCTTTAAATAATCGAAAAACTTGGAGGGATAAGAAATGAAAGTAAGACCATCGGTCAAACCAATTTGCGAATACTGTAAAGTAATTCGTCGTAATGGTCGTGTTATGGTAATTTGCCCAGCAAATCCAAAACACAAACAACGTCAAGGATAAGATAGAAAGGAGAAAACATGGCTCGTATTGCTGGAGTTGACATTCCAAATGACAAACGCGTAGTAATCTCATTGACTTACGTTTATGGTATCGGACTTTCAACATCTAAGAAAATTTTGGCTGCTGCTGGAATCTCAGAAGATGTTCGTGTACGTGACCTTACATCAGATCAAGAAGATGCTATCCGTCGTGAAGTGGATGCAATCAAAGTTGAAGGTGACCTTCGTCGTGAAGTAAACTTGAACATTAAACGTTTGATGGAAATCGGTTCATACCGTGGTATTCGTCACCGTCGTGGACTTCCTGTCCGTGGACAAAACACTAAAAACAACGCTCGCACTCGTAAAGGTAAAGCTGTTGCGATTGCTGGTAAGAAAAAATAATATAGGAGGTAAAAGTCTTGGCTAAACCAACACGTAAACGTCGTGTGAAAAAGAATATCGAATCTGGTATTGCTCATATTCACGCTACATTTAATAACACTATTGTTATGATTACTGATGTGCATGGTAATGCAATTGCTTGGTCATCAGCTGGTGCTCTTGGTTTCAAAGGTTCTCGTAAATCTACACCATTCGCTGCTCAAATGGCTTCTGAAGCTGCTGCTAAATCTGCACAAGAACACGGTCTTAAATCAGTTGAAGTTACTGTAAAAGGTCCAGGTTCTGGTCGTGAGTCAGCTATTCGTGCGCTTGCTGCCGCTGGTCTTGAAGTAACAGCAATTCGTGATGTGACTCCAGTGCCACACAATGGTGCTCGTCCTCCAAAACGTCGCCGTGTATAATCATCGCATTACACTGCTTTTCGTTTAAGAGGGAGTAACTAAATGATTGAGTTTGAAAAACCAAATATAACAAAAATTGATGAAAATAAAGATTATGGCAAGTTTGTAATCGAACCACTTGAACGTGGCTACGGTACAACTCTTGGTAACTCTCTTCGTCGTGTACTACTAGCTTCTCTACCAGGGGCAGCTGTGACATCTATCAACATTGATGGTGTGTTACATGAGTTTGACACAGTTCCAGGTGTTCGTGAAGACGTGATGCAAATCATTCTGAACATTAAAGGGATTGCAGTGAAATCATACGTTGAAGACGAAAAAATCATTGAGCTTGACGTTGAAGGTCCTGCTGAAATTACAGCTGGAGATATTTTGACTGACAGTGATATTGAGATTGTAAATCCAGATCATTATCTCTTTACAATCGGTGAAGGTTCTTCTCTAAAGGCGACATTGACTGTTAACAGTGGTCGTGGATATGTGCCTGCTGATGAAAACAAAAAAGATAATGCGCCAGTTGGAACACTTGCTGTAGATTCTATTTATACACCAGTTACAAAAGTCAACTATCAAGTTGAACCTGCTCGTGTAGGTAGTAACGATGGTTTTGACAAATTAACCCTTGAAATCTTGACAAATGGAACAATTATTCCAGAAGATGCTTTAGGGCTTTCAGCACGTATCTTGACAGAACATCTTGATTTGTTTACAAATCTTACAGAGATTGCTAAATCTGCAGAAGTGATGAAAGAAGCTGATACTGAATCGGACGACCGTATTTTGGATCGTACGATTGAGGAACTGGACTTGTCTGTGCGTTCATACAACTGTTTGAAACGTGCCGGTATCAATACGGTGCATGATTTGACAGAAAAATCTGAAGCAGAGATGATGAAAGTACGAAATCTTGGACGTAAGAGTTTGGAAGAAGTGAAACTCAAACTCATTGACTTGGGTCTTGGATTAAAAGATAAATAAAGGAGGAATACATGGCTTACCGTAAACTAGGACGCACTAGCTCACAACGTAAAGCAATGCTTCGCGATTTGACAACTGACCTTTTGATCAACGAATCAATCGTGACAACTGAAGCTCGTGCTAAAGAAATCCGTAAAACTGTTGAAAAAATGATTACACTAGGTAAACGTGGTGATTTGCATGCACGTCGTCAAGCAGCTGCTTTTGTACGTAATGAAATCGCATCTGAAAACTATGATGAAGCAACTGATAAGTACACTTCTACTACAGCACTTCAAAAATTGTTCTCAGAAATCGCACCTCGTTATGCTGAACGTAACGGTGGATACACTCGTATCCTTAAAACTGAACCACGTCGTGGTGATGCTGCGCCAATGGCGATCATCGAATTAGTATAAAATCATCAATTTTGTTGAGTGTTATGATGATGGAGTCTTGTGCTCTTAGTCTAGCTCTGGTCTACCGCTGGGACTTCGGTCCTAGCGGGAACACTCATCATCATTTGATAGGGTAGACGCTTGTTTACGAAATTGTTTTTTTCTTAAGAACAACTTCGTAAGCAGGCGTTTTTTAGTATTTTCTATGGAAATATGCTATACTAGGTAAAAAGAAAATCAAAAACGTTCAGGTTTTTTAATAATCGTAGAGATGGGGTATAAGGATGAAGGCTATTATTACAGTGGTTGGCAAAGACAAGGCTGGGATTGTTGCAGGTGTATCTACTAAGATTGCAGAGTTGGGTTTGAATATTGACGATATTTCTCAAACAGTACTGGATGAATACTTTACCATGATGGCGGTCGTTTCTAGTGACGAAAAGCAGGATTTTACCACTCTTAGAAATGAGTTTGAAAGTTTTGGGCAAACCTTGAATGTTAAAATCAATATTCAAAGTGCAGCGATTTTTGACGCTATGTACAATATCTAGGAGGTTATCATGGATATTAGACAAGTTACGGAAACCATTGCCATGATCGAAGAGCAGAACTTCGATATCAGAACCATCACCATGGGGATTTCCCTTTTGGACTGTATTGATCCAGATATTGAACGTGCTGCTGAAAAAATTTACCAAAAAATCACCACTAAAGCTGCAAATCTAGTGGCTGTAGGAGATGAAATTGCTGCAGAACTTGGGATTCCTATTGTCAATAAACGGGTATCGGTGACTCCGATTTCCTTGATTGGTGCTGCGACTGATGCGACGGACTATGTCGTTTTGGCAAAGGCTCTTGACAAGGCTGCCAAGGAGATTGGTGTTGACTTTATCGGTGGATTCTCAGCTTTGGTACAAAAAGGCTACCAAAAAGGAGATGAAATTCTCATCAATTCTATCCCACGCGCTCTAGCTGAGACAGACAAGGTTTGTTCGTCTGTTAATATTGGCTCAACCAAGTCAGGTATCAACATGACTGCGGTTGCAGATATGGGACGTATCATCAAGGAGACAGCGAACTTATCAGATATGGGAGCGGCTAAGTTGGTCGTATTTGCTAACGCTGTTGAGGACAATCCTTTTATGGCGGGGGCCTTCCATGGTGTCGGTGAAGCAGATGTCATCATCAATGTTGGTGTTTCGGGTCCTGGCGTTGTCAAGCGTGCCTTGGAAAAGGTTCGTGGACAGAGCTTTGATGTAGTAGCCGAGACGGTCAAGAAAACGGCCTTCAAGATTACTCGTATCGGTCAATTAGTTGGGCAAATGGCGAGTGAACGTCTTGGTGTTGACTTTGGTATTGTTGACCTAAGCTTGGCGCCAACACCTGCGGTTGGTGATTCTGTGGCTCGTGTCCTTGAGGAAATGGGCCTAGAAACAGTTGGTACGCATGGGACGACGGCTGCCCTCGCTCTTTTGAATGACCAAGTTAAGAAGGGAGGAGTGATGGCTTGTAACCAAGTCGGTGGCTTGTCAGGTGCTTTTATCCCCGTTTCTGAAGATGAGGGGATGATTGCTGCGGTGCAAAATGGCTCTCTGAATTTAGAGAAACTTGAGGCCCTGACGGCTATCTGTTCTGTCGGGTTGGATATGATTGCCATTCCGGAAGATACGCCTGCTGAAACCATTGCAGCTATGATTGCGGATGAGGCGGCCATCGGTGTTATTAACATGAAAACAACGGCTGTCCGTATTATTCCAAAAGGCAAAGAAGGCGATATGATTGAGTTTGGTGGCTTGCTAGGAACAGCTCCAGTGATGAAAGTTAACGGGGCTTCGTCTGTTGATTTCATCTCTCGCGGTGGCCAAATTCCTGCGCCAATCCATAGTTTTAAAAATTAATAAAAAGTGAGAGGATTTAAGTTGAGTTTAAGGATGACGGTGTATACTATAATCATTAAATAAAGACCTCCTAACTTTATTTAATAGAAATCCTAAACTTTTTCATAATAATCTCCTAGGGAAGCTACCATGAGGGTAGCTTTTCTTTTGGATAATTTACAAATGTTGGATTTGCTTTTGAAAGCCGAATATTTCTTTGTTCCATGATATAATAGAAGAAATGGAGGATAGAAAATGTCTAAAGTAAGATTGTACTTGGTCCGTCATGGGAAAACGATGTTTAACACGATTGGACGTGCACAAGGATGGAGTGATACGCCTCTAACCGCAGAAGGTGAGTTGGGAATCCATGAACTGGGAATTGGCTTGAGAGAGTCTGGTTTACAATTTGACCGCGCTTATTCCAGTGATTCAGGGCGCACCATTCAAACTATGGGAATTATCCTAGAAGAACTTGGTTTGGAGGGAAAAATCCCTTACCGCATGGACAAGCGCATCAGAGAGTGGTGCTTTGGTAGTTTTGATGGGGCCTATGATGGGGACCTCTTTATGGGCTTGATTCCGAGAATTTTCAATGTAGACCATGTTCATCAGTTGTCCTATGCGGAGCTAGCAGAAGGTCTAGTTGAGGTTGATACTGCAGGCTGGGCTGAAGGTTGGGAAAAACTCAGTGGTCGAATCAAGGAAGGCTTTGAAGCGATTGCCAAAGAAATGGAAGAACAAGGTGGGGGCAATGCTCTCGTCGTAAGCCATGGAATGACCATTGGGACCATTGTTTATTTGATTAATGGTATGCATCCGCATGGCCTCGATAATGGTAGCGTGACGATTCTTGAATATGAGGACGGTCAGTTTAGCGTTAAGGTTGTTGGTGACCGTAGTTATCGAGAGCTAGGACGTGAGAAGATGGAAGAAATAAAAAATTGATAGAAGTTAGCTCCGATTAGGAGCTAATTTTTTTCCTGTTAAATAAGGTGGATTTGCGACCTCAGTATTTCTTGTTATCCAAGTCTAAAAGAACATTTCTCGTCTTTCAAATTCCCCTAAAAATGGTATAATAGTAACATCATAAAATTGGAGAGAGACCATGAGTTTTTACAATCATAAAGAAATTGAGCCTAAGTGGCAGGGCTACTGGGCAGAACATCATACATTTAAGACAGGAACAGATGCATCAAAACCGAAGTTTTATGCTCTCGATATGTTCCCATATCCTTCAGGAGCTGGATTGCACGTAGGACACCCAGAAGGTTATACAGCAACGGATATCCTCAGCCGTTACAAACGTGCGCAAGGATACAACGTCCTTCACCCAATGGGATGGGATGCCTTTGGTTTGCCAGCTGAGCAGTATGCTATGGATACGGGGAATGACCCAGCTGACTTTACAGCGGAAAACATTGCCAACTTTAAACGCCAAATCAATGCGCTTGGATTCTCTTACGACTGGGACCGTGAAGTCAACACAACAGATCCAAACTACTATAAGTGGACGCAATGGATTTTCACTAAGCTTTACGAAAAAGGCTTGGCCTATGAAGCCGAAGTGCCTGTAAACTGGGTTGAAGAGTTGGGAACAGCTATCGCAAACGAAGAAGTCCTTCCTGACGGAACGTCTGAGCGTGGAGGCTATCCAGTTGTCCGCAAACCGATGCGCCAATGGATGCTTAAAATCACGGCCTATGCAGAGCGCTTGCTTAATGACTTGGATGAGTTGGATTGGCCAGAGTCTATCAAGGAAATGCAACGTAACTGGATTGGGAAATCAACTGGTGCTAATGTCACTTTTAAAGTGAAAGGGACTGACAAGGAATTTACCGTCTTTACTACTCGTCCTGATACGCTTTTCGGTGCGACCTTCACAGTCTTGGCTCCTGAGCATGACTTGGTAGATGCCATCACAACAGCTGAACAAGCTGAGGCTGTAGCGGACTACAAACACCAAGCTAGTCTCAAGTCTGACTTGGCTCGTACAGACCTTGCCAAGGAAAAAACAGGGGTTTGGACGGGCGCTTATGCCATCAACCCTGTCAATGGCAAGGAAATTCCAATCTGGATTGCCGACTATGTTCTTGCGAGCTATGGTACAGGTGCAGTAATGGCTGTTCCAGCCCACGACCAACGTGACTGGGAATTTGCCAAACAATTTGACCTCCCAATCGTAGAAGTACTTGAAGGTGGAAACGTAGCAGAAGCTGCCTACACAGAAGATGGTCTTCATGTCAATTCAGACTTCCTAGATGGCCTTAACAAAGAAGACGCTATTGCTAAGATTGTGGCTTGGTTGGAAGAGAAAGGTTGTGGACAAGAGAAGGTGACTTACCGTCTCCGTGATTGGCTCTTTAGCCGTCAACGTTACTGGGGTGAGCCAATTCCAATCATTCATTGGGAAGATGGAACTTCAACAGCTGTCCCTGAAAATGAATTGCCACTTGTCTTGCCTGTAACCAAGGACATTCGCCCTTCAGGTACTGGGGAGAGTCCATTGGCTAACTTGACTGACTGGTTGGAAGTAACTCGTGAAGATGGCGTCAAAGGTCGTCGTGAAACCAACACCATGCCACAATGGGCAGGTTCGAGTTGGTACTACCTCCGCTATATCGACCCACATAACACAGAAAAATTGGCTGATGAGGACCTCCTCAAACAATGGTTGCCAGTAGATATCTATGTGGGTGGTGCAGAGCATGCTGTACTTCACTTGCTTTATGCTCGTTTCTGGCACAAATTCCTCTATGACCTCGGTGTTGTTCCGACTAAGGAACCATTCCAAAAACTCTTTAACCAAGGAATGATTTTGGGAACAAGCTACCGTGACCACCGTGGAGCTCTTGTAGCGACTGATAAGGTTGAAAAACGTGACGGTTCTTTCTTCCATGTGGAAACAGGAGAAGAGTTGGAGCAAGCGCCAGCTAAGATGTCTAAATCGCTCAAGAACGTTGTCAACCCAGACGATGTGGTGGAACAATACGGTGCCGATACCCTTCGTGTTTATGAAATGTTCATGGGGCCGCTGGATGCATCTATCGCTTGGAGCGAAGAAGGGTTAGAAGGCAGCCGTAAATTCTTAGACCGTGTTTATCGTTTGATTACAAGTAAAGAAATCACTGCGGAAAACAATGGTGCTCTTGACAAGGTTTACAATGAAACAGTTAAATCTGTCACTGAGCAAATCGAGTCCATGAAATTCAATACAGCCATTGCCCAACTTATGGTCTTTGTCAACGCTGCTAATAAGGAAGACAAACTCTATGTGGACTACGCCAAAGGCTTTATCCAATTGATCGCCCCATTTGCACCTCACTTGGCAGAAGAACTCTGGCAAACTGTTGCAGCAACAGGTGAGTCCATCTCTTACGTGGCTTGGCCAACATGGGACGAAAGCAAATTAGTTGAAGATGAAATCGAAATCGTCGTCCAAATCAAAGGTAAAGTCCGTGCCAAATTGATGGTCGCTAAAGACCTGTCACGTGAAGAATTGCAAGAAATCGCTCTAGCGGATGAAAAAGTTAAAGCGGAGATTGACGGTAAGGAAATCGTGAAGGTGATTGCGGTACCTAACAAACTCGTTAATATCGTCGTTAAATAACGAGTTTATTAGCCCTATCTGCCACCTTCAATAGTCCACTGGACTATTGAAGCCAACCAAACTCGTTAATATCGTTGTGAAATAAGATAGGAATCCTTCAGAGTAGAATCTGGAGGATTTTTAAATTGGATTATGCTATAATAGTCCCAACTAAGATAAAAACACAGTTCTGGTTGGTAGTCCAGACGTAGGCAAGCCTATCAGTAACCTTCCTCCTTGGTTGTCCATTCTTAGGGATAGATTTAAGGAGGTGCTGTCGTGGAAATCGTTTCAATTGGCTTGACAGTTTATTTTAAAGATGGATTTTGGCATGGATTGTTTGAACAAGAGTATGAGGGAACTTATCAAGTTTGTCGTGTGACATTTGGTCAGGAACCAAAAGAGGATGAAATTTTGAGACTTTTACAGACTCAGTTTGCTCGGTTATCTTTTAGTCCAGAGGCGACAGTTAAACAGCATGTGAAGATTAAGAATCCGAAGCGTCTGCAGCGAGCTGTAAAGAAACAGGTGAAGCAGAAAGTTTCTTCTAAGTCACAAGAGCTTTTACAGTTGCAGTACGAGGAACGAAAAAAGCATTCAAAACAACAGTCCAGTCTCCAAAAGCAATTGCTCAAGCAAGAGAAATTTGAACGCAAACATCAAAAACGTAGAGAGAAGCACAAGGGTCACTAGTGACTCTCTCTTTCATAAAATAGAACAGCTCTTCTTGGATAACAAGAGCTGTTTTTGCTTGTATTGAAGATTTCTTTCCTAATAGATAGACTTATCGTTAATGGCAGTTTCAAATTCAGGACCATACTTGCTTACTTCAAATTTAATCCTGCCCCATTCAGCATTTTCATTTTACTAGAAGGGAGTGTGTGCTATGATTTCTGATTCATTTTTTATTGTTTGGTTTAGCGAGAACAATACTATTGACTCTTGGATTTTTCTGCCGGATGCTATAAAACACCTCTTTTATAGCACATGTTTAAAAATATAATGTGTGGTTGTAAGTGATTTTAAACTTCCTCTAGTGATTCGATAGGAGAAAAACGGTTGCAGTCTGCTCTACTTTAATTTAACCCCCATTATTTTACCACTTGGCCTTTCATTTTAACTGCTTATCTCAAAAGTCGATTTTTCTTTCATTCTTTTTGTTAAACTAGTGAGGTAAAGAGGAGGGGAAAATATGATTTTACAAGCTAAACATTTGACTAAACGGTACGGTAATCATATGGCTGTCGATGATATTCAGTTAGAGTTTGAAAAAGGAAGTTTCAATGCTATTTTGGGACCCAATGGTGCAGGGAAATCAACCACCATTTCCATGTTAATCGGTTTGAAAAAGCCGACACAAGGTCAGATTCGATATGCGCCAAATACGAAAATCGGAGTTGTTTTTCAAGCTAGTGTACTGGATGAGATGTTGACGGTTAGGGAAAATCTCACGATTCGTGCTCAACAGTATAAGGAGATTGCGGCAAGTCGTGTGGATGATTTGATTCATCAATTGAGTTTGACTGCTTTCCAGAAACAACTATATGGGACTTTGTCAGGTGGGCAAAAACGTCGGGTTGATATTGCGCGTGCTCTTCTTTCGCGACCAGATATTCTTTTCTTGGATGAACCAACGACAGGTCTTGATATTCAAACTCGCAAATCCATCTGGGATCTACTGTATCGACTACAAAAGGATGAAGGGATGACTATTATCTTAACGACTCATTATCTGGATGAAGCAGATGAAGCGGATCAGATCTATATCGTTGATCATGGGAAAGTGATTGCGCAAGGTTCTGCGACTGCTATTAAAAGTCAGTATGCATCTAATATTCTAAAAATTCGTTTTAAGGAAATGAAGGATCTAGAAAAATTGCTACAGACTGGAATGACAGTCGAGGAAGAAAATGAGATGGAATATCTTTTTTATCCAAGGACGTCACAGGAGGCCATTGAATATTTGACAAAAGTTCGAGAAGAAATTGATTCTTTTGAGTTTCGTCCGGGTACTATGGATGATGCCTTTATTGCACTTACAGGAAGAGAGGTTCGCTAATGTTAGCTTTATTGAAACGGAATTTTATCTTATATTTTCGTAATCGTTCGGGAGTATTTTTCTCATTATTGGGGGCATTGATTTCCTTCCTCCTTTATATCATTTTTTTGCAGAAGAACTTAACGGATGCTTGGTCTCAACTCCCTGATAATACGAACCTTTTAAACAACTGGCTGATGGGTGGGACCTTGGCTGTGACTGGGATTACAACCAGTTTTACGGCTCTTACACAAATGGTACAGGATCGTGAAAATCAAGTAGATCAAGATCTCTTCTTGACAGATTTAGGTAGCTGGGGCTTACAGGCGTCCTATCTAATCAGCAGTATTATCATTTCTTTTGTCATGCAGGTGTTTATGTTTGCTGTTATGAGCCTTTATTTTAAAGAAAGTCCAGTTATCAGCCATTTACCGGAAATCGCTTTGATTATGTTATTAAGCAGTCTGATTTCAAGTTTGGTAAATGTTCTCTTGATTTACCGTTTTCAATCTGTAGATAGCCTTGGCAAACTGGCAACGATAGTGGGAACTGCCTCTGGATTTTTAGTAGGAACTTATATCCCCATTGGAGTATTACCTGATTCTGCACAGCTTTTCATGAAATGTACCCCTGCAACTTATATTGCCTCTCTCTATCGACAAGTCTTGATGAAAGAGCGGTTAGAGACCGCATTTTCAGGAAATAACAGTCTGTTACAGGAATTTCAAGAAAAAATGGGAATCCAAATCAACTGGCAAGAACTATTGACAAAGGAAGAAACATACTTTATAGTGGTTATTATCAGTCTCGTCGCTATTCTTCTTTGGATGTTATTTGTTAAAGTGTTTAGCAAGAGAAAATAAAGATGTATTGGAGAGAAAATGAAGATTCGTTTTGAAATGAAGACAGAGTTTTCAGAAAAAGACCCACACATTTTAATTCAGGCAGCTCAGTTAACCGACCAAGCAAGAGAGGTCATGGAGTATTTAGAACAATTTTCAACGACTAATCAGGTGGTCATTCCTATTCGAACGGATGATCATCTGGTTATGGTGAAAATTGAGGATCTTATTCTAGCAGATATCGATAAAAATTTGTTGACCATTTATACGGTAGATGGGATTTATAAAACTAAGGAAACATTGACAAACTTTCAGAATCGGGTTAACCGACGTAACTTTATACAGATATCACGTCATTCAATTATAAACATTGACCATCTAGAGTCATTATCGGATAGCTTTTCAGGGAACATGATGGCTAAGATGACTCGGGGTATCAAATCGAGTGTGAGTCGGAAATACGTTAAGTCCTTAATGGATTATCTAGGTTTATAGGAGAAAATCATGAAGCGATTGATTGCTTATTTTGTATCGGGAATGCGTACGGCCTCCTTTGTTTATTTGAGTTTGGTGTTATTGGCTCAGTTTTATTCAGGTATTACCTATCCCACACCAACGACAAAAAATATTCTAGCTTTGTTTTTGATGAGCGGAATTATGGGGGTATTGACCTTAATCCTTGAAAGGCTAGAGTTTCTTGCTTATAGTATGCGTGTAGGAGTTCATTTGTTAGCGACAGCTACTATTTTAGTATTGACCTACCTATTTTTTGGCTGGGGTTCAGCCTTGTTGAGTCCCTTGCTTTGGTTCTTTTTCTTATTAATTTATGGACTGATATGGTTGTACCAGATCTGGCAAACTCACAAGCTCACCCAACGAATTAATCAGGCCTTAGAAGATAAAAGAAAGAAAACGAATCACTAATGTAGTGTTGAGGATGAGGTTTGAGGAGAGTGCTAGTTTCCATATAGAGCAAATTATGATATAGTATTTTCAGCGTAAAGCAAGGAGAAAAACGATGCCAGTAAATGAATATGGTCAGATAATTGGTGAGTCAATGGAAGGTTATACTCCAGGAGAATTGCCTTCCATTGATTTCTTAGAAGGGCGCTACGCTCGGATAGAGGCTCTTTCGGTGGAAAAGCATGCGGAGGATTTATTAGCTGTTTATGGTCCAGGTACTCCTCGGGAGATGTGGACCTACCTCTTTCAGGAACCAGTGGCAGATATGGAGGAACTGGTTAGCCTTTTAAATCAGATGTTGGCTCGTAAGGATCGCTTTTACTATGCGATTGTAGACAAGGCAACTGGTAAGGCCTTGGGAACTTTTTCTCTCATGCGCATTGACCAGAATAACCGAGTAATAGAAGTGGGTGCCGTCACTTTTTCTCCAGAGCTCAGGGGAACACGTATAGGGACAGAGGCTCAGTATCTCCTAGCGCGATATGTTTTTGAGGAGCTTAACTATCGTCGCTACGAATGGAAATGTGATTCTCTAAATATCCCATCAAGACGAGCTGCGGAGCGTTTGGGCTTTGTCTATGAAGGAACCTTCCGTCAGGCAGTCGTTTATAAGGGGCGTACGAGGGATACGGATTGGCTCTCTATGATTGATAAGGACTGGCCTCAAGTCAAAGCTCGTTTGGAAGCATGGCTGGCTCCTGAAAATTTTGATAAAAATGGACGGCAGTACAAGAGCTTAAGAGAATTCTGAGAGGTATTGAGATGATGACTATTAGAAGGCAAGAAATTGTCAAGCTAGAGGATGTTTTGCATCTCTATCAGGCAGTTGGATGGACAAATTATACCCATCAACCTCAGATGTTGAAGAAAGCCTTGTCTCACTCATTAGCGATTTATCTGGCACTTGATGGCGATGCCGTGGTGGGCTTGGTCCGTTTGGTCGGAGATGGTTTTTCATCGATTTTTGTCCAGGATTTGATCGTTTTGCCTAGCTATCAGCGCCAAGGGATTGGTAGCGACTTGATGAAAGAGGCTTTAGGTGACTTCAAAGATGCCTATCAAGTCCAACTAGTGACCGAACAGACAGAAAAAACCTTGGGATTCTATCGTTCTCTGGGATTTGAAACCTTATCTACTTATGATTGTACAGGAATGATTTGGGTGGATCGAAAAAGATAAAAAAATTATTTTTTCTTAAGTAAAGTTTAAGCCTTTTCCTGTATTATATAATCATTAAATAAAGACCTCCTAACTTTATTTAATGAAATCCTAAACTTTTCTTTTTCATCATAATCTCCTAAAGAAGTCACCCAATCAGGTGGCTTTTTTGTTTGAAAAAACTCCTTAGAAAAGACTAAGGAGAAAGAATTATGTTTTCTTTTTTAGTTGTTGGTTTCGATACTGTCTAGGTGTTAGGTAATAGTGCTGCTTAAATTGACGGTTGAAGTTTGAAAGGTTGGTGAAACCGACCTGGCTTGCAATTTCTTGAATACTGAGGTTGGTTTGGACGAGTTTCTCACAGGATTTCTCAAGACGTAACTGGAGCAGGTAGTCCATACAACTGGCTCCAGTATGTTGCTTGAAAATACTCATAAAGTGATTTTTACTATATCCAAATGTTGCAGCCAGTTGCTCAATATGAATGGCTTCTGAGTAGTGCTGTTCAAGGTAGCAAATCACTTCTTTTAGTTTTTGGTATTTTTGGTAGGTATCATCTGTATAGTGTCGATTAACGTATCTATACTTAAAGAGAAGATGAAGCAATTCGTATAGTTTAGATTTTATGAGTAGATCGTAGTATATGCCTTTTTCTTCAAGGATAGAAAAAAGGGAAAGAAGGCAGGATTGAATTTGATCATAGGCCTTATCGCCTGGTGATATTTGAGGAGTGAGGCAAAAGTGACCAGAGTGGAGGGGTTGGATATAGCGTTGGCTAAAGCTGTCAATTTGACTTCTCCCAAGATAATCTAGATGAATCCGAAAGCTGGTAGAAAATAGTTCTTGATCTTTGTGAGAATAGATAGCATGGAGAGAGGTCGGTTGGATAAGAAAAATATCTCCTTCACGACTTTCAAAGCGTTCTGAGTTGATATGAACGATGGCAGAACCCTTTGTAACATAAATAATCTCTAGCTCAGGATGACAATGATAGATTGTGTCAGGAGATGTTTTGGATAAGATTTGTTTTTCAAAATCATATGGGAAGTCAGATGGGTTATCTCGTAAGAAACGTGAACGGTCTGCCATGGTAAATCCTCCCAATATTCTATTACTACTTTTATTATACCAAAAAAACTTCCTTATTTAGGAAGTTTTCGAGTTTTAAGCTTTCTTTTTCATATAAAAAATAGTAAGCATAAGTCCAATGAAGGCCAAAGCGATAGCAACATAAAAAGCTACACTATAATTTCCATTATTAGCCATTGCCATTTGAACAGCGACCTTGGGAGCGAAAAATGCTGCTAAAGAATATCCAGTGAAGACGATACCGTAGTTGACTCCTTGATTTGCAGGACCGTAATTTTCCATGACGATAGATGGGAAGACCCCCATAACACCGCCAAAGCAGATACCAAGTCCAATAATTCCTAAGGTAAACCCGAATTGACCAGGAACGATTGTTAGGGAGAATAAAGCTAGGACAATGACAGAATAAATAATCAATAAGGTCTTTGAACGGCCGATTTTATCAGAAAGTGATCCCCAGATAAAACGACCACTAGAGTTTGCGATTGAATAAAGAGAGACATAGAGAGCTGCAGTGCCTGCAGAGAGTCCAAACATTGATTGACCGATTGGTGATGCCTGAGAGGCAATCATCAAACCAGAAAAGGCGCCAACAAAGAACATGCTAATGATAATGTAAAACAGAGGACTTTGTAGCATTTGTTTCCAGTTTTTATTAGTAGATCCTTGCTTAGTTTGTACTGGAGCTTTCCAGCCTGCTGGTTGGTAGCCAATTGGAGCTGCCTTGATAAAGAAAATTGCACAGATGATAACAACTATATAGACTAGCCCAATTGTACGAAAAGCAAAGAAGGCATCTTGTTGTTGAATGAGATTGCTCGCGACTGGGGAAGCGATGACTGCGGCAAATCCCATGCCACCTGTCAGAATTCCGGAGGCTAAGCCACGTTTATCAGGGAAGAGGCGAAGTGAATTGGAGAGGGCACCCGAATAGGCAAAACCTTGACCAAGCCCAGCCATTAATCCATAAGTCAAATAAAGCATGGCTGGTGAATTGGCATAGCCGGTTAAGTAAAATCCGCTAGCAAATAGGAGAGCGCCGAGGGCGATGGTCCATTTTACATAACCTTTGTCAACTAAATAACCTCCGAGAATCATGGGGATAGGGCCGATTGCAGAGTTGATAGCAAATGCTAACATAATATCAGACATGGACCAGCCTGTTGAACTGCTAAGTGGTCCGGCAAAAACAGAAAAGGAATAGACGGCACCTGTGCAAAGAAGAATGGCTGTAGACGCGACTAAAATCCTCCAACGATTGAATGTCTCTTTCATAAAAACATCCTCCTTAAATGTATATTTTTTCACCAAGACTATATCATAGTTAAGGAAGCTGGTCAATAGTTTAAGAAGATATTTTGTTAATTTTTTCACGAACTTGTACTAAAGTACGATAATCTGATAGAATAACACGGTCTTTATTATCAAGGATTTACAAGATTTTCTAAAGTAGTATAATGAAAGTAGATTAAATAAATGAAAGGGGTATCAAGATGAAACTAGTTGCTATCGTTGGAACCAATTCAGATCGCTCAACCAATCGGAAACTCTTGAAATTTATGCAAAAGCACTTTTCGGATAAAGCCGACATTGAGGTATTGGAAATCAAACAATTGCCAGCATTTAACGAACCTGAGGACAAGCAAGCGCCAGCTGAAGTTCAAGCTTTTTCAGAAAAAATTCTTGCCGCAGATGGTGTGATTATTTCAACACCTGAGTACGACCACACGATACCAGCTCCTTTGGCCTCTGCTTTGGAGTGGATTGCTTATACCAGTCGTGCTTTGGTTAACAAACCAACTATGATTGTCGGTGCTTCTCTTGGCTTGCTAGGAACATCTAGAGCGCAGGCACATTTACGTCAGATTTTAGATGCGCCGGAGCTTAAAGCGAGAGTTATGCCTGGTACGGAGTTCTTTCTAGGTCATTCTGAGCAAGTCCTAGATGATGAGTGTCATTTGAACAATCCTGAAAAGGTTGCAGAACTAGAAGAACATTTTTCAGAGTTTCAAAATTTTGTTGAATTAACAAAAGCTTTAGTCAAACCAGAAGATACAAATCGTAAGAAATCTTTCATTTGGGAAGAATGGTTGAAAGCATAGGTATTTCAAGAAAGGAGAACAATCCATGAAATTAGTAGCTATTGTTGGGACTAATGCAAAAAAATCCTATAATCGCAACCTGTTGCAATTTATGAAAAGACATTTTGCTCAGAAAGCGGATATTGAGATTTTAGAGATAACAGATGTACCAATGTTCAATGAAACAGATGATCAAACAGATACACCTATTATTCAGAAGTTTAATCAAGCTATTTCAGAAGCTGATGGTGTCATTATCTCGACACCCGAGCACAATCATACGATTCCATCAAGTTTGAATAGCTTGCTCGAGTGGTTATCTTTTAACATTCATCCACTAGACGGAAAGCCGACAATGATTGTCGGAGCTTCTTACGATATTCAAGGTTCTTCACGTGCACAACTTCATCTTCGTCAGATTCTGGATGCTCCTGGGGTAAATGCAACAGTTATGCCAGGTAGTGAGTTTTTACTTGGTCGAGCGCATCGAGCATTTGATGATAATGGAGATTTGATTGATGAGCGAACCGTTGATTTCCTAGATAGTTGTTTTTATCGCTTCCTTCGCTTTGTATCTGTTGCAAACCAACTAAATCTTCCTGAAGAAGTCCGCTTTGAACCGGGGACTTACCATGTTACAACTGAAGGCCATAATGGTAAATTGCCGATGGATGTCACAGTTTCTGAAGGCCGTATTGAAAAAATTGAAATCGATTCTTCTGGAGAATCTTCAGGAATCGCAGATGTCGTCTTTACCCGTATTCCAGCAGAAATCATTGAGGGGCAAACATTAAATGTCGATGCGGTGTCAGGAGCTTCTGTGACTTCAAATGGTGTTTTAGATGGAGTTGCGCGTGCAGTCAAACAAGCTGGTGCAAATCCAGATGTTTTACGCAAGCGTTCAAAAGCAGCATCTGCCCTAGATAAAGAAGATAAGACCTATCAGGCAGACGTTGTCATCGTCGGAGGTGGAGGAGCTGGTTTAGCTGCGGCTGCAGCAGTCTTACAAGCGGGTAAGAAGCCAATTGTTGTTGAGAAATTTCCTGCAATTGGAGGAAATACTGTTCGTGCAGGTGGTCCAATGAATGCACCAGATCCAGCATGGCAAGGAACCTTCGCAGCTCATCCAGGTGAGGCACATACGCTTCAAGAATTGATTGCGACAGATGAATCAACGATTGACTCAGAATATCTAGAGGACTTTAGAGCCTTGAAAGTTGAGGTTGAACAGTATTTGCAGGACCCAAGCTATTTGTTCGATTCTACCTTGCTCTATCGTATCCAAACCTATATCGGTGGGAAACGAAAAGATTTACAAGGAAATGAAATTCATGGCCAATATGATTTAGTATCTGTCCTAACTGAGCGAGCCCTAGAGTCTGTTCGTTGGTTGGAAGACATCGGCGTTGAATTTGTTCGTAGCGAAGTGACAATGCCAGTTGGAGCCCTTTGGCGTCGTGGCCATAAGCCGGTTCAACCAATGGGGTATGCCTTTATATCTGTCCTACAAAAATATGTTCTAGAACATGGTGGCAAGATCTTGACTGACTCTCCAGTTAAAGAATTGCTTGTAAAAGACGGGGATGTCAAGGGTGTCAGAGCAGAAGGTCGAAACGGTCAAACCATCATTGTCAATGCAGATGCTGTTGTTCTAGCTTCTGGAGGATTTGGTGCCAATACCAAGATGCTACAAAAATACAATACCTACTGGACTGAAATTGCAGATGATATTGCCACATCTAATACACCAGCTGTAACAGGAGATGGTATTCTTTTAGGGCAAAGTGTAGGTGCAGATCTAGTGGGTATGGGCTTTAGTCAAATGATGCCAGTATCCGATCCAGTGACAGGAGCCCTCTTCTCAGGACTTCAAGTTCCTCCAGCTAACTTCATCATGGTAAATACTCAAGGGAAGCGCTTTGTAGATGAGTACGGTAGCCGAGACAAGCTATCTCAAGCGGCGATTGATAATGGAGGCTTGTTCTATCTAATCGCAGATGAACGTATCAAGGAAACTGCCTACAATACTAGCCAAGAAAAAATCGATGCCCAAGTCAAAGCAGGTACTCTCTATCGTGCAGATACGATAGAAGAGTTGGCGGTTCAGATTGGTGTAGATCCACAAGTTCTAGTGGAAACGATTAAGAATTACAATTCCTATGTAGATGCAGGTTTTGATCCTGAATTTAATAAAGGTAGCTTTGATCTTAAGTGTGAGGTTGCGCCATTTTACGCAACACCGAGAAAACCAGCTGTTCACCATACAATGGGTGGGCTCAAGATTGATACTTCAACACACGTTTTGAATGCAAAAGGTCAGATTATCCCTGGTTTGTATGCTGCCGGAGAAGTCGCAGGTGGACTCCATGCAGGTAACCGTCTAGGAGGAAATTCGCTTACGGATATCTTTACTTTTGGACGTATTGCAGGTCAAACAGCTGTTAAAGAAAATTGTTAGTGATTGATTTAAAAATTAAGGGAATTTTAAGTCTCCTTGTGTATTATATAATCATTAAATAAAGACCTCCTAATACTCTTCGAAAATCTCATCAATCTTCGTTAGAGTCGACTTAGCTAACTATAGTTACGCTTGCGTCTATCTGCCTAGTCTGATTTCGATTTTCATTGAGTACCCTTTATTTAATGAAATCCTAAACTTTTCTTTTTCATAATAATCTCCCTAAAGAGGCCACCCAATCAGGTGGCTTTTTTGTTTGTGGCTTGGATTTTTGATATAATAGAGCCATGAGTAGAATTTTAGATAATGAAATCATGGGGGATGAGGAGTTGGTAGAACGTACGCTCCGTCCTCAGTATTTACGTGAATATATTGGGCAGGATAAGGTCAAGGACCAGCTGCAAATCTTTATCGAGGCTGCCAAAATGCGTGATGAGGCGCTGGACCATGTTCTTTTATTTGGTCCTCCAGGTCTCGGGAAAACAACCATGGCCTTTGTTATTGCCAATGAACTGGGAGTCAATCTCAAGCAAACGTCAGGTCCTGTCATTGAAAAAGCGGGTGACCTAGTAGCGATTTTGAATGATTTGGAGCCTGGAGACGTTCTCTTTATTGACGAGATTCATCGCTTGCCCATGTCGGTGGAAGAGGTGCTTTATAGTGCCATGGAAGACTTCTACATTGATATCATGATTGGTGCTGGTGAAGGCAGTCGCAGTGTTCATTTGGACTTGCCACCATTCACCTTGATTGGTGCAACGACACGGGCAGGAATGCTCTCAAATCCGCTACGGGCACGTTTTGGGATTACAGGTCATATGGAATACTATGCTCACGCTGACTTGACAGAGATTGTTGAGCGGACAGCAGATATTTTTGAGATGGAAATCACTCATGAGGCAGCTACTGAGCTGGCCTTACGTAGTCGTGGAACTCCTCGTATTGCCAATCGTCTCCTCAAGCGCGTGCGCGACTTTGCCCAGATTATGGGGAATGGGGTTATCGATGATGTCATTACCGATAAGGCTTTGACCATGCTGGATGTTGACCATGAAGGCTTAGACTATGTGGACCAAAAAATCCTTCGCACCATGATTGAGATGTACGGTGGTGGTCCTGTCGGTTTAGGAACTCTTTCTGTTAATATTGCCGAGGAGCGTGAGACAGTCGAAGATATGTACGAACCTTACCTGATTCAGAAAGGTTTCATCATGCGAACTCGTTCTGGACGGGTGGCAACTGCTAAGGCATATGAGCATTTAGGTTATGAATACAGTGAAAAATGAACAAGATATTCTAGAGGTTTTTAGAGAAAATCCAGATATGATGACCATTCTGACCATCATTCGTGACCTTGGTCTGAAAGACTCGTGGTTGGCGGCAGGTTCTGTCAGGAATTTCATCTGGAATCTCTTGTCTGATAAATCGCCTTTTGACCGTGAGACGGATGTTGATGTGATTTTCTTTGATCCAGATGTTTCTTATGAGGAAACAGTATCCATAGAGAAAAAACTGAGAGAAGATTTCCCTCAGTATCAGTGGGAGTTAAAAAATCAGGTCTATATGCATCTGCACAGTCCCCACACTGTGCCTTACACGAGTTCTCGTGATGCTATGAGTAAGTATCCAGAACGTTGTACGGCTATAGGACTCCGCTTGCATGCCGACGCAACTTTAGAGCTCTTTGCGCCTTATGGTATAGAGGATATTTTGAACTTTCAGGTTTCCCCAACTCCTCATTTTTTAGAGAATGAGGACCGAATGAAGCTCTATCAAGAACGCTTATCTAAGAAAAATTGGCAAGAAAAATGGAAAAATCTCACTTTCTAAAAAAACTTAAGAAAAATTTAAGTTAGGGACGGTATACTAGGTTCATAAGTTAAGAGGAACTTAACTTAAACTCCTAAAACTTTTTCATAATAATCTCCCTATAAAATTAAGTCGCCCAATCAGGCGGCTTATTTTTTGTCTTTACGGAGAGCTAATAACTTAGCAATAGAAGAAAATAGGGAAATATGGTATAATGAAACGATAGATTTTTGAATAGGAATAAGAACATGTTTGGATTTTTTAAGAAAGATAAAGCTGTAGAAGTTGAGGTTCCAACACAGGTTCCTGCTCATATTGGCATCATCATGGATGGGAATGGTCGTTGGGCTAAAAAACGGATGCAACCACGGGTTTTTGGTCATAAGGCGGGGATGGAAGCCCTCCAAAAGGTGACCAAGGCAGCTAATAAGATGGGAGTCAAGGTCATCACGGTTTATGCCTTTTCAACGGAAAATTGGACACGCCCAGATCAAGAAGTCAAGTTTATCATGAACTTGCCAGTCGAATTTTATGATAACTACGTCCCTGAATTGCACGCAAATAACGTTAAGATTCAGATGATTGGGGAGACAGATCGTTTGCCTAAGCCGACTTTTGAAGCTTTGAAAAAAGCAGAGGAGTTGACTAAGAACAATACGGGCTTGATTCTCAATTTTGCGCTCAACTATGGTGGTCGTGCTGAAATTACGCAGGCTCTTAAGGGCTTGGCTCAAGATGTTCTAGATGCTAAAATAAACCCTGGTGACATCACAGAAGATATGATTGGGGACTATCTTTTTACGCAACACCTGCCAAAGGATTTGCGGGATCCTGATTTGATTATCCGTACGAGTGGTGAGTTGCGTTTAAGTAATTTCTTGCCATGGCAAGCAGCCTATAGTGAGCTTTACTTTACGGATACCTTGTGGCCTGATTTTGATGAAGCCGCCTTGCAGGAAGCTATTGCTGCTTTTAACCATCGCAATCGCCGTTTTGGAGGAGTTTAGGAGAAGATATGACCAAGGATTTACAAAAGAGAACATTGTTTGCGGTATTGGCCCTGGCGATTTTCCTTCCAGTCTTGTTTGCAGGAGGGCTCTTGTTGCAGATAGGGATTGGCTTGTTAGCGATGCTAGGCGTCCATGAACTCTTGCACATGAAGGGACTAAAGACTATGACCATTGAGGGTGCTTTGACTCTCTTTGCGACCTTCGCTCTCACAGTTCCTTTAGAAAATTACCTAACTTTTTTGCCTGTTGATGGGAATGTGGTTGCCTACAGTGTTTTGATTACCATAATGCTAGGGACGACCGTTTTCAGTAAGAACTATACGATTGAAGATGCCGCTTTCCCAATTGCTGTGAGCTTTTATGTTGGTTTTGGCTTCAATGCCTTACTAGATGCTCGGGTGGCAGGTTTTGACAAGGTACTTTTGGCCCTTTTTATCGTCTGGGCGACAGATAGCGCAGCCTACCTGACAGGGATGAATTTTGGTAAACATAAGTTGGCTCCGAGAGTTTCTCCTAATAAGAGTATTGAGGGATTTGTCGGGGGTATTCTAGGTGCGGTACTGATAACGGTAATCTTCATGCTAGTGGACAGTACAGTTGCTCTTCCTTATGGGATTTATAGAATGAGTCTCTTTGCTGCCTTCTTCAGTGTGGCAGGTCAGTTTGGTGACTTGATTGAGAGTGCCATGAAACGCCATTTCGGTGTCAAGGATTCTGGAAAATTTATCCCTGGACATGGTGGTGTATTGGATCGCTTTGACAGCATGCTGATTGTGTTTCCAATGATGCACTTATTTGGCCTGTTTTAAAGAAAGGAATATTGAATGATTGGATTGCTAACCTTTATCCTCGTTTTTGGGATTATTGTGGTGGTGCATGAGTTTGGACATTTTTATTTTGCCAAGAAATCAGGCATTCTAGTTCGTGAATTTGCTATTGGTATGGGGCCCAAGATTTTTTCCCATATCGGTAAGGATGGCACTGCTTATACCATTCGAATCCTTCCTCTAGGAGGCTATGTTCGTATGGCAGGCTGGGGTGATGATGCGACAGAGATCAAGACAGGAACTCCAGTCAGTTTAACACTTGCTGATGATGGTAAGGTCAAACGGATCAACCTCTCAGGGAAGAAACTGGATCAAACAGCTCTTCCTATGCAGGTAACCCAGTTTGACTTTGAAGACAAGCTCTTTATCAAGGGTTTGGTCCTGGAAGAAGAAAAGACTTTTACAGTGGATCATGATGCAACGGTTGTTGAAGAAGACGGAACCGAAGTGCGCATCGCTCCTTTGGATGTACAGTATCAAAATGCTTCTATCTGGGGCAAGCTCATCACCAACTTTGCAGGTCCCATGAATAACTTTATCTTAGGAGTTGTTGTTTTTTGGATCTTGATCTTTTTGCAAGGCGGTGTTAGAGATACTCAGACCAATCTCTTTCATGTCATGCCAGAGGGAGCTTTGGCTAAGGTAGGTTTAGCTGAGACCGCTCAAATTACCAAGGTCGGCTCGCATGAGGTTAAGAATTGGCAAGACTTGACCCAGGCTGTGGAAGCAGATACCAAGGACAAGACAGCCCCGACCTTGGATGTGACCATTTCTGAAAATGGTAGCGAAAAACAAGTCACGGTAACGCCAGAAGAAAATCAAGGACGTTATATTTTAGGTGTTCAACCGGGGATCAAGTCAGACTTTCTATCCATGTTTGTTGGTGGATTTACGACTGCTGCTGACTCGGGGCTCCGTATCCTTTCGGCTCTGAAAAACTTGATTTTCCATCCAGATTTGAACAAACTCGGTGGTCCCGTTGCCATTTTTAAGGCAAGTAGCGATGCTGCTAAAAATGGTCTTGAGAATGTCCTCTACTTCCTAGCCATGATTTCCATCAATATTGGAATTTTTAACTTGATTCCGATCCCGACTTTGGATGGTGGAAAGATTGTGCTCAATATCCTAGAGGCTATCCGCCGGAAACCCCTTAAACAAGAAATTGAAACCTATGTCACCATGGCTGGTGTAGTTATCATGGTTGTCTTGATGCTAGCTGTGACCTGGAATGACATTATGCGACTCTTCTTTTAGATAATCGAGGAATATTATGAAACAAAGTAAAATGCTAATCCCAACGCTTCGCGAAATGCCAAGCGATGCTCAAGTTATCAGCCACGCCCTTATGTTGCGTGCTGGTTATGTTCGTCAAGTTTCTGCCGGTGTTTATTCTTACCTACCACTCGCTAACCGTGTGATTGAAAAGGCTAAGAATATCATGCGCCAAGAGTTTGATAAGATTGGTGCGGTGGAGATGTTGGCTCCTGCCCTTCTCAGTGCCGATCTTTGGCGTGAATCAGGTCGTTATGAAACCTATGGTGAAGACCTTTATAAACTGAAAAACCGTGAAAAGTCAGACTTTATCCTAGGTCCGACACACGAAGAAACTTTTACAGCTATTGTTCGTGACTCTGTCAAGTCTTACAAGCAATTGCCACTCAACCTTTATCAAATCCAACCGAAGTACCGTGATGAAAAACGTCCACGTAACGGACTTCTCCGTACGCGTGAATTTATCATGAAAGACGGCTATAGTTTCCATGCTAATTACGATAGTTTGGATGCGACTTATGATGAGTACAAGGCAGCCTATGAACGTATCTTCACTCGTAGTGGTTTGGACTTCAAGGCCATCATCGGTGATGGTGGCGCCATGGGTGGTAAGGATAGCCAAGAATTTATGGCCATCACACCAGCCCGTACAGACCTTGACCGCTGGGTTGTCTTGGACAAGTCAGTTGCCTCATTTGATGAAATTCCTGCAGAAGTGCAAGAAGAAATCAAGACAGAATTGCTCAAATGGATGGTTTCTGGTGAAGACACCATTGCCTACTCAAGTGAGTCTAGCTATGCAGCTAACTTAGAAATGGCAACAAACGAGTACAAACCAAGCAACCGTGTCGTTGCGGAAGAAGAAGTAACTCGCGTGGAAACACCAGGTGTTAAATCTATTGACGAAGTCGCAGCCTTCCTAAATGTCCCAGAAGAACAAACAATCAAAACCCTCTTCTACATGGCAGATGGTGAGCTTGTTGCAGCCCTTCTAGTTGGAAATGACCAACTCAATGAAGTCAAGTTGAAGAACCACTTGGGTGCAGATTTCTTTGATGTTGCGAGCGAGGAAGAAGTAGCAAATGTTATCTCAGCTGGCTTTGGTTCGCTTGGCCCAGTTGGTTTGCCAGAAAATGTGAAAATCATTGCAGACCGTAAGGTGCAAGATGTTCGCAATGCTGTTGTGGGGGCTAACGAAGATGGCTACCACTTGACGGGTGTGAATCCAGGTCGTGACTTTACTGCAGAATATGTAGATATCCGCGAAGTTCGTGAGGGTGAAATTTCCCCAGACGGACAAGGTGTCTTAAACTTCGCCCGTGGTATTGAGATCGGTCATATTTTCAAACTCGGAACTCGCTACTCAGCAAGTATGGGCGCAGATGTTTTGGACGAAAATGGCCGTGCTGTGCCAATCATCATGGGATGTTACGGTATCGGTGTTAGCCGTCTTCTTTCAGCAGTTATGGAACAACACGCTCGCCTCTTTGTCAATAAAACGCCTAAAGGTGAATTCCGTTACGCTTGGGGAGTTAACTTCCCTAAAGAATTGGCACCATTTGATGTGCATTTGATTACTGTCAATGTTAAAGATGAAGAAGCGCAAGCCTTGACAGAAAAATTGGAAGCCAACTTGATAGACGCTGGTTACGAAGTCTTGACAGATGACCGTAACGAACGTGTCGGAGTGAAGTTTAGCGATAGCGACTTGATTGGTCTGCCAATCCGTATCACTGTTGGGAAGAAAGCAGCCGATGGCATCGTAGAAGTCAAGATCAAGGCGACTGGTGACACAATTGAAGTTCACGCAGATAACTTGCTCGAAACCCTTGAAATCCTAAGCAAGAAATAAAACTATAATCAGAAGAAAAACAAGGCAAAAATGTAACTAGTTTTTACCTTGTTTTTTCTGTATAATGGGAAAAATGAGTAAATGAAGAGGTAAAGCTATGCTAAAATTTCCAAAGGATTTTGTCTGGGGTTCCTCCACTTCTGGACCACAGACAGAAGGACGAGTGCCAGGTGATGGTAAAGGAGATAATCTCTGGGATTATTGGTATCAAGTAGAGCCAAACCGCTACTACAATGGGATTGGATCTGATAAAACATCGACCTTCTATGAAAACTGGGAAAAGGATATTGAGCTTTTGGTAGAGACTGGGCATACAGCCTTTCGTACTTCTATCCAGTGGTCTCGTATTTTCCCGCAAGGTCGTGGAAAAGTCAATCCTCAAGGTGTGGCTTTCTACCGTCAGGTATTTGAAGCGATTAAGGCCAAGGGCATTCGTCTCTTAGTCAATCTCTATCACTTTGACCTGCCTTTTGCCCTGCAGGAAGATGGGGATGGTTGGGAAAACAAGGCAACCATTAAGGCTTACGAAGACTATGCTCGTTTTTGTTTTGAGACTTACGGTGACTTGGTGGACCAATGGATTACCTTTAACGAGCCCATCGTCCCTGTGGAGTTTGGCTATTTTTATGATGCTCACTATCCTCACAAGGTGGATGCCAAAGCGGCGGTTAAGGTTGCTTATCATACGCAACTGGCTAGTAGTCTTGCGGTTAAGGCTTGTCATGAGATTTTGCCTGATTCTAAGATTGGGATTGTCCTCAACTTGACACCAGCCTACCCACGTAGTCAGCATACCGCAGATGTCAAGGCTGCGCGCATTGCGGATCTCTTCCAAGCCCAATCTTTCCTAGACCCGTCTGTCTTGGGAGCTTATCCAGAAGAATTAGTAGAAATCTTGTCTGAGCATGATTTGCTGCCAGAGTACACTGTTGAAGAGTTAGAACTCATTCGGGAGCATACAGTGGACTTTCTTGGAGTCAATTACTACCAACCTTTGCGCGTTATGGCGCCACGTTTTGCCAAGCATCCAGACAGTCCACTCTTGCCAGAACATTTCTATGAGCCTTATATCATGCCGGGCCGTAAAATCAATCCTCATCGCGGTTGGGAAATCTATGAGCAGGGGATTTATGATATCGCTCAAAATATCAAGGAAAATTATGGCAATATTGAGTGGATGTTGACAGAGAATGGCATGGGTGTTGAAGGTGAAGATAAATTCCGTGTGAATGGCATGATTCAGGATGACTATCGTATCGACTTTGTCAAAGGACATCTGCGTGAACTTCACCGTGCCATTGAAGACGGAGCCAATTGTAAGGGTTACTTAATCTGGACCTTTATCGACTGCTGGTCATGGCTCAACAGCTATAAAAATCGCTATGGTCTGGTTGAGCTTGACTTGGAAACACAGGAACGTCGCCTGAAGAAATCAGGCCACTGGTTCAAAGAACTCAGCGACCATAATGGATTTTAAGAATAAAAAGAGTGAGATGGCGTTCATCTCACTTTTTATTACAATATCATCACCAAGGTCCCGATCGTAATCAGGATACAGCCAATAATTGTTTTAAACGTCAGGATATCTTGTAGGAAGAAAAAGGCTAGAACGAGGGTAAGGACGAGACTGAATTTATCGACAGCAGATACCTCAGTTGCACTGCCCATCTGCAAGGCCTTGTAGTAGCAGAGCCAAGAGGCGCCAGTGGCCAAACCAGATAAGATGAGAAAGAGCCAACTTTTTCTACTGATATTGACAATTTCGGTCTGACTATTGGTCAAGAAAACCATGGCCCAGGCCATAAGAATGACGACGACCGTACGAATAGCGGTTGCTAGATTGGATGGAACTCCCTCAATTCCAATCTTAGCTAAAATTGACGTTAAGGCTGCAAAGATAGCTGATAAAAGTGCGAAGAAAAACCACATGGCAAATACCTCCTCTTTTTATTATAAGTAATTGATGCTGACTTGTCAGGTATCAAGTGAAATCTTGATAAAACACCAGATAGAAAAACTATACCAATTTTTATCCTTGACAAGTGAGAAAAACAAGTATATACTGTTTTTGCTGATTCCGTAAAGTGAGAATTAGACTATACCAATTTAAGGAGAAAGCACAGCTGGTCTGTGTCGTATATACTATGTGTGGAATTGTTGGTGTTGTTGGAAACACAAATGCAACTGATATTTTGATTCAAGGGCTTGAAAAGCTCGAATACCGTGGCTATGATTCTGCGGGGATTTTTGTCCTAGGTGGTGCTGAAAATCACCTGGTTAAGGCTGTCGGTCGTATCGCAGAATTGTCTGCTAAGACGGCTGGTGTTGAGGGAACAACAGGTATCGGACATACGCGTTGGGCGACTCACGGGAAACCAACGGAAGACAATGCTCACCCACACCGCTCTGAGACTGGACGTTTTGTCTTGGTCCACAATGGGGTCATTGAAAACTACCTTGAAATCAAGGAAGAATACCTTGCAGGTCACCACTTCAAGGGACAAACAGATACAGAAATCGCTGTTCACTTGATTGGGAAATTTGCAGAAGAAGATGGCTTGTCAGTTCTTGAAGCCTTCAAAAAAGCCCTTCACATCATCCGTGGGTCTTATGCCTTTGCCTTGATTGATTCACAAGATCCTGATGTCATCTATGTCGCTAAGAACAAATCACCACTCTTGATTGGTCTTGGGGAAGGTTATAACATGGTCTGCTCAGATGCTATGGCTATGATTCGTGAGACCAACCAATACATGGAAATTCATGACCAAGAGTTGGTAATCGTCAAGGCTGATAGCGTCGAAGTTCAAGACTATGATGGTAACAGTCGTGAGCGTGCTAGCTATACTGCTGAGCTCGACTTGTCAGATATCGGTAAGGGGACTTACCCTTACTACATGCTCAAGGAAATTGATGAGCAACCAACGGTTATGCGTAAACTCATCCAAGCCTACACAGATGAGGCAGGTCAAGTTATCGTAGATCCAGCTATCATCAAGGCTGTTCAAGATGCAGACCGCATCTACATCCTTGCAGCTGGAACATCTTACCACGCAGGATTTGCTTCTAAGAAGATGCTGGAAGAATTGACGGATACACCAGTTGAACTTGGAATCTCATCTGAGTGGGGCTACGGTATGCCACTTCTCAGCAAGAAACCACTCTTTATCTTTATCAGCCAGTCTGGTGAAACAGCTGACAGTCGTCAGGTTTTGGTTAAGGCCAATGAAATGGGAATCCCAAGCTTGACAGTGACAAACGTTCCAGGCTCAACTCTTTCACGTGAAGCCAACCATACCATGCTCCTTCATGCAGGTCCTGAAATTGCCGTAGCATCAACCAAGGCTTATACTGCGCAAATCGCAGCTCTTGCCTTCCTAGCAAAAGCAGTCGGAGAAGCAAACGGTAATGCCAAAGCTCAAGCCTTTGACTTGGTTCATGAGTTGTCAATCGTAGCTCAGTCTATCGAATCAACTCTTTCTGAGAAAGAAACCATTGATGCAAAGGTTCGTGACCTTCTCGAAACAACTCGCAACGCCTTTTACATCGGACGTGGTCAAGACTACTATGTAGCCATGGAAGCCAGTCTTAAGCTAAAAGAGATTTCTTACATCCAGTGTGAAGGTTTTGCGGCAGGGGAACTCAAGCATGGAACCATTGCCTTGATTGAAGAAGGAACGCCTGTCTTGGCCCTCTTATCAGATCCAGTCCTTGCCAACCATACTCGTGGAAATATCCAAGAGGTCGCAGCCCGTGGTGCCAAGGTTCTCACTATTGCAGAAGAGAATGTTGCTAAAGAGACAGACGATATCGTCCTTACGACCGTCCACCCTTACCTCTCACCAATCTCAATGGTCGTACCAACGCAATTGGTCGCTTATTTTGCAACACTCCACCGTGGCCTTGATGTGGACAAACCACGTAACCTTGCTAAGTCAGTAACAGTAGAATAAACCAAGAAAGTCTAGTTGATCTAGGCTTTTTCTAATGAGCAAATTTATTGAAAATAAAACTAATTAGTGATAAAATACCCTAAAACTAAAAGAGATAGCGAGGAAACAGGATGGTAGAATTAGGAATTTCAACATTTGGTGAAACAACAGCTCTAGAAGCGACTGGACAGATTTACAGTCATGATGAACGTATTCGTCAGTTGGTGGCAGAGATAGAGCTTGCTGATAAGGTTGGTTTGGATGTGTACGGGATTGGGGAGCATCATCGGGAGGACTTTGCGGTATCGGCGCCAGAGATTGTTCTTGCAGCTGGGGCAGTCAATACCAAGAAGATTCGTTTGACTAGTGCGGTCAGCATTCTCTCGAGTATGGATCCGATTCGCTTGTTCCAACAATATGCTACCATCGATGCCTTGTCAAATGGACGTGCAGAGATCATGGCTGGGCGTGGTTCATTCACCGAGTCCTTCCCACTGTTTGGCTATGACTTGAAAGACTACGAAGCCCTTTTTGATGAGAAATTAGACTTGCTCCAGTTAGTCAATGAAAAGACCAAGATAGACTGGCAAGGTCAATTGACCCAAAGCATTGCTGGAAAAGAAGTCTATCCCCGTCCAGTTCAGGACAAATTGCCATTGTGGGTGGCGACAGGTGGTCATGTCGAATCAACAGTGAAGATTGCTCAGGCGGGGTTTCCGATTGTCTATGCCATTATCGGTGGCAATCCGTGTTATTTTAAAAAGTTGATTCAAGCTTATCGTGAGATTGGTAGGGAAGCCGGTTATGCGGATAAAGACCTGAAAGTGGGCGCTCATTCTTGGGGGTGGATTGCGGAAGATGGCGAGCAGGCGGTGAAAGATTATTTCCATCCGACCAAGCAAGTGGTGGATGCGATTTCCAAGGACCGTCCACACTGGCAGGAGTTGACCTATGAGCAATATTTGGAGCAAGTTGGGCCAAATGGAGCCATGTTTGTAGGAAATCCAGATCAGGTAGCAGAAAAATTGATTCGCATGATTGAGGATTTAGACTTGGACCGTTTCATGCTCCATCTACCGCTTGGTTCTATGCCACATGATCAAGTTTTGAGAGCTATTGAACTCTTCAGCACACAAGTGGCGCCGAAAATACGTGCTTACTTTGCTATGAAAGAGGAGTTATAAAAAAATTTCAGTTGAGTCGATTGGTGAGGAACACCCATGGATTCAGCAACAGGTGGAAGTGGTACAAGCGATAGAGCATACTATCTAGTGGAATATATACTAGTTTATACCAAGTACAAGATAAAATAGTAAAAAAGACGATTTCCGCTTGGAAGTCGTCTTTTTTCGCTATTCTCGCAAATACGATATCTTGTAGTTGGTATAAACTGGTAGATAGCTCTCTTATTTTATTTATCAAAACCTTGTAAGTTTTTTTGGCGCTCTTCAGTTTGACCCTTGGCATCCAATTTATTACCATTGTAGACAGTGCTTTCCCATGATCCGTACATTGGGTTAGGGAAAATGATGAATTTCTCACCAAACTCTTTTTGTAATTCCTCTAATTTTTGGTCGCGCTCAGTTTCAGAGGTCTTTGAAAACTCTGCAAAGTCCACAAGATTATCTCCTAGTAGCATGACTAAGTTGGTTTTTTCTTGGACTGCTTGTCTACGACCTTCTTTAGATTTGACGCCTTTTTCTAAGAACATGAGATGATCGCGGCTTTGTACAGGAATTCCTTCGTTTTCTAGGTTTTTGATCGTATCATCTACCTGATCTATCGTACGGTCAGATACATAGTAAATTTGGACACCGTTTTGGTCTGCAAATTGGAGAAAGTCTTTAGCACCTGGTACAGCCTTGGCTGCGGCTTTTTTTACCCAGACATCCCAGTTTTCTGGAGTAAATGCTGTTCCATCTTTGACATTTTGCGCTTGATAAGGGCTATTGTCTAATACGGTTTCGTCTAAGTCCAAAACGATAGAGTAGGGTTTATCTGTCTGTGTTTTTAGTAGTTCTTTCAAACGATCAGTAGCGACATTGTAACCTTGTAGATAGAGTGCCTTGGTCTCAGCTGCTTTTTGATACCAAAGAGTTGACATAGTGTTCTCTCTTGAACGCAACTGATCATAGGTCATTGTAACCTGATTATCAGATGTACTACTTTGTGTTGTCTGTGAATTTGCCGAATTTGTGCCACAGCCAGTCAGTAAAATGACGGAAGCAAGTGTAGAAGTAATTGTAATAGTAACTTTGGATATTTTCATAATCCCATCCTCCTAATAATAGTCTATTAATATTGTAGCGCTTTCATGGGATTTGTGCAAGGAAATATCGGGAGAAAATAAATTTTTCAGTAGTAATTTGGTATTAGGATAAAATTATGTACTTAATTTTGGAATGAAGATGGATATAAAAAAATCCAATCGGCTTGATAGAAAATCTATATCAGCTTCTTTTTGAAAAATAGATGAAAATAAAGTGAATCTTTGAAAGGCTAGTAACATCAAGCTTTTCAGGGATTTTTTTCTTTATAGATATAAAAATTTCTAATCGAGTTGATAGTCAATATATATTGGGAAAAGGGGAAAAGGAGTGGTAAGATGGTTTCAATCCAAATGGAAGGAGAAAGGTATGGCAAGTAAAAGAGATTTAGTCTTTAGAGCGATTCGAGGCGATGAAGTGGAAAGAGTTCCTGTGGGATTTTGGTTTCATTTTGTAACACTCGAAGAAAAGGGGCAGGGATTAAATAATTCACGTATCTTTCAAAAGAGTGTTGATGGGCATCGCAGCTATGTGGAAAGGATTCGTCCTGATTTTGTCAAAATTATGAGCGACGGTTTTTTCCTTTATCCAAGTAATGTCTATAGTCCTAAGATTGCAGGCATTCAGGAGCTGACTTCTATCGAGTCGATTGGTGAGGAACACCCATGGATTCAGCAACAGGTGGAAGTGGTACAAGCGATTCGAGAGACCTTTACCGAAGAGATTGCTTCTTTCTACAATATCTTTTCCCCTATCTCCCACCTCAAGCGCTGGTTCCGTACAGAAACTTCACGAGGAGATAGGGAAGTGGCTGATCTATTGCTTGAAAATCCTGAGCAATTTAGAGCGATTCTAGATGTGATTGCAGGAGATATTGCTATCCTAACTCAGAAAATCATCCAGCAAGGCGGTGTTGACGGGATTTACCTCAGCACCCAGGAAATTCAAGATGAACGCATCACACCAGCACTCTACCAAACCTATATCGAACCGAGCAATATAGCGATTTTGGAGGCTGCCAATCAGATTGGTGGGACCAATATCCTCCATATCTGTGGTTTTGAAGGTGCGAGCAATGATGTGACGATATTTAAGGACTATCCAGCTCAAGTGGTCAACTGGGCGACCCACCATGAGGATGTTAGTTTGACACAGGGTCAGGAGTTGTTTCCAGGCAAGGCCGTTTTAGGTGGATTTGAAAATGACAAGAAAAGCTTGCTTTATCAAGGGTCCAAGGCGGAATTGCAAGATGAAACGAGACGGTTGCTGGCTGAAGCGGGTAGTAAAGGTGTTCTTCTGGGAGCTGACTGTACTGTTCCAGATGACTTTGACTTAGAGAGGTTGGACTGGATTCGGCAGGCAGCTGTTCTCTAAAAGGAGGAGCTATGAAAAGTAAAAGATGGGTTAGCTTCATTGCAGTTGTCGGTTTGCTGGCCTTGGTCGCCATAAGCGTCGTAAAAAATGGGCACTGCAAAAATGGAGAGAGATGTCGTGGAGTTCAGGATTTTTCCAAGTCCAGTCTCCCCTTTCTGCGCTCGAATGATATTGCAAGCAGTTTATTAGTTGAAAAAGTAAGAAATGGAGAATAAGAATGTCAGAAAAAAAAGAATGGGTTTTAAAAGCATTTAAAGGTGAGAAGGTTGATCGTGTGCCAGTTGGTTTTTGGCACCATTTCACATCCGAAGACGAATGGCTAGACGGTTTCTCAAATCCAGCCATTATCGAGAAGAATATCGAGGGGCATAAGCGCTTTATCCGAGAAGTTCAGCCAGACTTTATCAAACTCATGAGTGATGGCTACTTTGCTTATCCAAATCCAGCGATTGCCAAAGGAAAATCACTTCAAGAATTGGCGAGCATTCAACCACTCGGACCAGATCACGCTTGGATAAAAGAGCAGGTGGCCTTGGTTAAGAAAATCAAGCAAGAGTCCACAGAAGATATCGTTGCGATTTACAATATTTTTGCTCCTGTGACCTATCTCAAGTGGCTACTAGGGGAAGTGTCTGGCGGAGATGACCTTATTGCAGATTTTTTGGTGGAAGATCCTGAAGATCTGAAAAAGGTGTTGGATGTGATTGCAGAAGATATTGCTAGTCTCAGCCGAGCTGTCATCAAAGAGGCTGGTGCTGACGGAATCTACCTCAGCGTGCAAAGTATCCAAGATCAACGAGTGTCGGCAGCAGATTATCAAGCCGTCATTGCACCTAGCGAGATAACGGTTCTGGAAGCGGCTAGTGCTGTTGGTGGTGTTACTGTTCTTCATATCTGTGGCTACGAGGGAGCGCGAAATGATATTCATCTTTTTGCAGACTATCCAGCCCAAGTCTTTAACTGGGCTGTAGGACCAGAAGGAATCACTCTCAAGGAAGGTCGTGAGATTTTCAAGGGACGTACGGTTCTTGGAGGATTCGAAAATGGTAAGACAGGCTTGCTGTATACTGGTAGCAAGGACGCCATTCAGGCTGAGGCAAAGAAACTAGTTGCAGAAGCTGGGGAACAGGGTTTGGTAATTGGGGCAGATTGTACCATTCCAAGTGATATTGCAGTTGAACGTATCCAGTGGGTGAGAGAAGCGCTTGAAAACTAAAGGAGAAAAAGATGAGTAAAAAAGCATGGATTATCGGTGGTGTAGCAGTTGTTGCAGTAATTGGGGCGACGATTATCGGGAGAAGTTTAGCTGGTGCTCCAGCCAAGGATGGAAAAACGGCTTCGTCTGCTGAAGTCATAACCTTGAAGGTTGCCCATACACAAAACTACGTACCTTATGACTTTGTAAATGAAAAAGGGGAATCAGATGGTTATGAAGTAGCTGTTTTGAAGGCTGTTGATGAGAAGTTGGCAAACTATCAATTTGAATATACGGGTACCAGTGATGATGACCTCTTGATTGGTCTGGAATCAGGTAAGTATGACATCGGAACCAAGGGAGCTTGGTACACAGATGAACGAGCTAAAAAGTTTGTCATTCCATCTGAACCAGTCGGAGCGAGCATCATCGGATTTACGGTCAGAAAAGAAGATGAACAGAAATACAAAACCATTGATGACTTTGCTAAGAATAAAGGGAAATTGGTTCCCATCTCTCCACAGAATGCTCAATGGAATGTCATCACCAGCTACAATGAAAAACATCAGGATGCACCGATTGAGCTAACAGCAGCTGAATCCTTTAAAGTGGCAGATGCCTATGCTTGGGTCTTAGAAGGACGTTATGATGCCTTCTTTGATATCAAACTGTCCTTTGAAAAAGCAGTTACCGCAGAAGATGGCCCTTACCACCAATATGCGGACAAACTCAGCTGGTTCCCATATAAGGGCATTCCAACTTATCCCTTGATTCACCGTGATGAAAAGGGTGAGAAATTTGCTAAAGAATACGAAAAAGCAATTAAAGAGTTGAAAGAAGATGGCACGCTTGCTAAGCTATCTCAGCAATACTTTAAAGAAGATGTCTTTAGTTACGTAGACAAAGACTAGACCAGAAATTTCAAGACTAGAAAGGGTTTTGCATGGTTTCTTATGATTTTTCCAAGGTCTTTCAGTTTTTGCCGACCTTATGGCAGGCGCTTCCTATGACCTTGTCCATTCTCTTTTTTACCACTCTTCTTGGGTCCCTTTTTGGAGGTCTCTTGGCCTGGGCACAAGTAGGAGAAGACAAGAGTTTTGCAGCGATTTCCAAAGGCTATATCTTTACCCTTCGTTGTACACCGCCGATTGTCTTGCTTTTTCTAGTCTTTTATGGCTTGCCAGAATTTCTGAAATGGTGGCTTGGTTTAGATATCAACAACTGGTCTAAAACTATTTTTGTTCTCTTGACGATGATTCTCTTGTTTGCCGCTATTGTTGCCGAGGTTTTCAAGGCGGCCTATCAAGCTATTCCAAAGGGGCAGACAGAGGCTGGGCTTAGTATTGGTTTGACTCCAAGTCAGACTTTTTGGAGAATCATTTTTCCTCAAGCTTTTCAAGTTGCTCTTCCCAATATAACGACTGCTATTCTCAATCTCATGCGGGATGCTGCCTTGGCTTATACGATTGGTCTCGTTGATGTTATGGGGGCAGGCAATCTCTTGATTAGTCGCAATTTAGGGAACTACTCGCTGGAAACCTATACGGCAGTTGCACTTCTTTATTGGGGGATTGCCTTGGTTATTTCTAGTTTGAGTCGTTTGCTTGAGAAGTCTTTGGAAACAAAAGGGAGGTAAGAAATGGATATAGACTATATTGTAAAGACCTTTCTGGAGACCTTGAAGGGTGTGCCAATCACCTTGATTATCATGATTGTGGCTATGGTCCTAAGCTTTTTACCAGCTCTATTTTTAGCCTTGGGGCAGATTTACAAGGTTCGAGGGGTGAGGAGTTTTTCTCTGGTCTATCTGGCTTTTATCCGAGCGACTCCTCCGATTTTATTGATTCTCTTCTTTTATAGTTTGTTTCCAAGTTTGCTGAATCAATTTCTCAAAAGCATAGGAAGTGACTTTAATATTTTCAAGCTTGATCCTCTCTACTATGCCTTTATCATTTATAGTTTGATGACAGTCGGGAGTTTATCGGAGATTTTGCGTTCAGCTATCTTGACGGTGGACAAGGGACAACTAGAGGCAGCGCATGCGATTGGGCTGACTACGACCCAGGCTTATCTAAGGATTGTTTTTCCTCAAGCCTTGCGCTCAGCCTTGCCTAACTTGGCCAATCTGGTGATCAATATCGTCAAAGGGACCTCCCTGGTCTTTGTCATGACCATCAAGGACATCACCGCTATTGCCCGTGTGGAAGCATCCTACGGCTACCAGTATTTCGAGTCTTATTTTGTGATCTTTTTGCAGTATATTTTGATCTGTGGTTTGATTCAGTGGGGCTTCTCCCTACTGGAGAAAGGCTATTTGAAAAAAGAAAAGAGTGCAAAAGCATCTAGCGCGCGTTTTGTATAGGAGGACAGGATGTTACAAGTAGAACATATCGCAAAAACATTTGGTGAGAGGCAGGTGCTGGAGGATGTCAATCTCCAGGTTAACCAAGGGGATGTCGTCGTTATCTTAGGACCATCAGGTTCGGGGAAAACGACCTTTCTCCGTTGTCTCAACCACTTAGAAAAAGCTGATAGTGGCCGTTTGACCTTGGCAGGAAAAACCTATGACTTATCCAAATTGAGCAAGAAAGACATTCTAGAAATTCGCCAAAAAACAGCCTTTGTTTTCCAGCACTACAATCTTTTTGCGAATAAAACTGCTCTGGAAAATATTCTAGAAGGCCTAATCGTAGCTCGTAAAGTTCCCAAGGAAGAAGCGCTCAAACGTGCAGAATCTGCCTTGGGGAAAGTTGGTTTACTGGCCTACAAAGACTACTACCCTTCCCAGCTATCTGGAGGGCAACAACAACGAATAGGAATTGCGCGTGCTATTGCCGTCAAGCCCGAGGTCATTTTGCTGGATGAACCAACATCAGCACTAGACCCTGAGTTGGTTGGAGATGTTTTGGATGTTATGAAACAGTTGGCGGGAGAAGGTGTGACCATGGTGGTCGTCACGCATGAGATGGGATTTGCTAGAGATGTCGCTAACCACGTTATTTTCATGGATGGAGGCCGTATCGTAGAGGAGAATAATCCCCACGATTTCTTTAACCGTCCACAAGAAGAACGAACCAAGCAGTTTCTGGCTCGTATCTTATCAGACGCTAGCTATAGTGTAGAATATATGATTTGATAGATAAGTGTATCATAAAAAGCAACACCCCATGACTAGAAGATTCTTCTGACCATGGGGTGTTTTTCTATAGGAGGGCTAGTTTATATTCTTTGAAAATCTCTTTAAACCAGGTCAGCTTCGCCTTGTCTACAACCTTAAAGCTGTGCTTTGAGCAGCCTGCGGCTAGCTTTCTAGTTTATTCTTTGATTTTCATTGAGTATTAGTTCTTTTTCTTGTTTTTTATCAACCATCCAAGTCCGAGAAGGGCAAGGATGCTGAATCCAGCAAGGGCAAGAAGGGATTTGTTCTCAGTACCTGTGTTTGGAAGGAGTTTTTGAGAAAGAGTCTCTGTAGTAGTTTCTTGAGTTTCAGGATTGGCTGCTAGGCTTTGAGCTTGACCTTGTTCTGGTTCAACTTCCAAGCTAGAAAGATCAAATTCTGGTTTTTCTTCCACAGCTGGGGCAACGATGGCACCACCTTGAGACAAGCGGAGAACAACGGCAGTGAGAGCGTTCAATTTCAAGCCTTTTTCAGTCCATTCGAGACCTTGAGGTTTAGCGATTCCTACTGGTCCAGCTTGATTTTCATCTGCCAGGACTTCAGCCTTTCTCAAGTGAGCAAAGGCAGTTCCCAAGTTGAATTCGCGAGCCTTATCATCTGCATTGACAAAGACTGCGTAGATATCTCCATTTGGAGCAGTGATTTGGTAGCCGATGACCACGTCTTCTTTTTCAACACCATTTTTTCCTGGGACAGTAATGAGTTGGACGCGTTCTTTGATATCTTGTAGACTCTTGAGTCGGAAGGCATCTGTCGATTGACGAAGGGCAATCAAACCTTTCATGTAGTTACGGCTCTTGACATTTTCAGGGAAAGCTTTACCATCTGTTGCCTTGGTCCAATCAAACTTGTTGACAGCATCACTAGAATCGTAAGAGTCATGGATAAAGTAAGGATAGACAAATGGCTTGCCGTCCTTGTCGCGCAACAAGTGAGACTTGTTTGGAACCTTATCTTCAGGAACAGGAGTCTTATAGGCTGGGTCTAGGAATTGTTTGGTACGTCCGTATTCCTGACCAGAGTGGATAAACGGAGTTCCTTGAGCAGTCAAGACCATGAGGTTTCCAAGTCGCAAACGACGATGAATCTCAGCGTAGTTTTCAGCCTTGCTTGGGTCTTTTTTGATCGACTGGGCAATGATGTCAAAGAGGGTCAAGTTATCATGGGCTGCGATATACTGGATAACATCTCCAGGATTGTCAGCCTCAAAGTTAGTTGGTTGGGCAATGAGATTTTTAAAGATGGTATTGATATCGCGTTTGCCACCTGTGATAAAGGCAGGTTGACCTTCGTTTGGATAGCCAGACTTGAGGTTGTTACGGATGTCGTCTGAAAAGACAGCGACAGTATCTGTTTTCTTCATCCAATCTTGGTCAGCAGGTTGTACAGGCGTATTTTCATCACCAGTATAGGTTCTCCAGCCTTCACCTAACATGATAAGATTTGGATTGAGGGCGCGTGCAGCTTTGTACGCTTCTTCGATAGAAGCCGCATCGTGGTCACCCATCATATCAAAGCGGAAACCATCTACTTTGTAAGTTTCAACCAGATACTTGATAGAGTCTACCAAGACACGTTTAGACATGTAGTGGGTAGTTCCCAAACGACCGCCACCGAAGCTAGTACGTGGAGTTCCGTCTGCGTCCATAAAGTGATAGTAGTTTGGCTCAATATCCTCAAAAATGTCAACCTTGGCAGTATGGTTGTAGACCACATCCAAGATAGCCCCCATGCCACGTTTGTGGATTTCGTTGATGAGGTTTTTGAATTCTGCGATACGTTTTTCTGGATCCTTAGGATCGCTTGAGTACATACCAGTCAAGGAGAAGTAGTTTTGAGGGTCATATCCCCAGTTGTAGTTGCTGTTGCTTGAAGCGTAGGCAGACAAACGTCCTTGGTTCTTCAATTCATTGACAAAGTAGTAAGACAAGACTGGAAGGAGCTGGATGTGGGTCACACCCAAGTCTTTGAGATAGTCCAATTTTTCTATAAAGGCTTCAAAGGTACCAAATGGCTTGGTCAAGTCTTTTGCGATGGCAGGATCCGAAGTGAAGTCACGTACATGAGCTTCATAGATGACGGCATCTTCACGCGATTTGAAGTTGCGAATCTTCCCATAGGTCAAGTCTCGCGGTCCTAGTTTGGATGGGTCGACAAAGGCAGCTTTAGCGACCTTATGAGCGACATCTGTTTTTGCTAGGTCACTGTTCCAAGCTGCTAGTGACTTGGCATAAGGGTCAAGAACGAGAACGGTTTTACCTTGGCGCTCGATCTGGTAGTGGTAGTAGTAGCCAGTATAGTTGCTGATACCGAGACCAGAGTTTGTGTCCAGAGTTTGTTTCCAGGTTCCTTTTTCTCCTTTTTCAAGGGCGACAGTTCCGACTACCTTTTCAGGGTCTTTCTTGTCATAGACGACAACGGAAACCTTATCAGCACTTGGAGACCAGAGGGTGAGATCAACACGCTTGCCATCTTCTTTTAGAGTTGCGCCGAGTGGACCGTCGTAACTGTAGGACTCATCCTTGAGGCGCCAGCTTGAACGTGTGGTAAATCGGTCTGAATTGTAGCTGACAGTGTACGGGTGTTGAGTGTCAGAGAAGTCGCCGATATAGGTCGCTTTTTTACCTGCCTCATCCACTTCCACGTCTGTGATATCTACTTTATTCCCTTGGTAATCAGTGATGCTGGAGTGTTTGAGGATATCGTCTTTCTTAGCTCCAACTAGGGTAGAAAAGCTGCTTTCGATACGAGACTTAGCCACGTGTTGGGCACCAGTCATGCGGATATCGTGCACATAGTAGGGGTTAGTGTAGATGGTTTCGTCATCATCTTTGAGGAAAATCTGACTGTGATTTTTTAGATCAGTGAATTTATAATCTTCTTTTCTGATTTTCACATCATCGCCTTTCTTGCTTTCGTCTAGTAATAAAAATCCAAATTCTCTCGCAGCTTCATTGAGTGGGATATCAATGTAACGGCCATATTTTCCAGTTGCGGTAAAGTCAGTACCGTCAGGCCATTCTCCGCTGCTTGGGTTTTTAACATCGCCCCAATACCAAAGAGATTTTTTGTCATAGTTCCCGTCGGTACGGTAGTAGTTGACACGGACAGTTCCCGCTGGCTGAGGACGATAGTTGTATACCTTGTAGTTTTCATCTAGCCAGGCCTCATTCATTTTTGGAGAGAGGCGCTCTACTGAACGGTCCCCTGTCAGGTTATCCCCTTTGGTATTGTTGATAAGGAAGCTGACTTTCTTGGCTTGCTCATTTTTGAGTTTGACATCTAGATAATAGCCATAGTCATCTTTCTTGGCATCCTTAAAGGACTTGGCACCATTGGGCCAGTTTTCAGACGGCTTTTCAACATCATCCCAAGTCCAAAGACCTTGAGATTCTTTGTTTTCTTCAGGGAGTTTTTTTACATGGATGCGGAAGTGGTTGTCTGCGATGGGTTCTTCAGAGGATGTATCAGCTTGTGGTTTTTGATCTGAAGTTGGTGTCGAAGTGCTGGCATTTACTTTCTCTTCCTTGCTGTTAGCTTGGCTTGTAGTAGCATTTTCTGTTTTAGGTGTTTCTGGTGCTGTAGTAGTTTCCGCAGCTGGAGCTTCCTTTTTAGAATTGAGGGAAGCGTTTGCATTCTTTTGTTCAGAAATAGGCGTTTCCTTTTGAGTTTGACTCGTTTCAGTCTCAGTAGGGGCCTTGGTCACAGCGCTGGTATTTTCCTGAGTTTGAGGAAGGTTTTCGTTAGCCGAAATAGTTGGCATTGCAGCAGAAAGCAGGATAATGCTTGCACCAATAAGGACAGAACCAGTTCCGTTCTTCAAGGAACGGATACCGTAAATCATTTTTTTCTCAGTTTGAGATGGGATCTTTTTCATCACAATTCTCCTTGTGTAGTTGTTCCTTATCAGTATAGCACGAGGTAAACATTAGTGCAAGCGTTTTCCTAATTTTTGAGAGAAAATATAATGCTTCATTCTCTTAAAATTTTAAAATAATATATAGGAAAAGATTGTTTAAAAAATAGTAAAAAAACCTTGAAAAGTCTAGCTAAATAAGGTATAATATGAATAATCATTTGTCGTAGGTTTTGTCTGAAATATTGTCCAGACAAGGCTCACAGCAGTTAAATCTTCTGAAAAAGTCAGATTTAGCTGCTCTTTTTGTGCTTTTTTTCAGGTTTTCGAGTGTTTGTAACAAAGATTTAAAGATTCTGAAAATTCGTCAAAGGGACACGGTGATAGGGGTTTTAAAAACCATATGACGATTAGAAAAGCCTGATTGACAAGGCTTGGAATTTATTTACAAAGGAGAATCATCTTGGCAGGACATGACGTTCAATACGGGAAACATCGTACCCGTCGTAGTTTTTCAAGAATCAAAGAAGTTCTTGACTTACCAAATTTGATTGAAATTCAAACGGATTCATTCAAAGATTTCCTAGATCACGGACTTAAGGAAGTGTTTGAAGATGTATTGCCAATTTCAAACTTCACAGACACAATGGAGTTGGAATTTGTTGGCTATGAAATCAAGGAACCAAAATACACGCTCGAAGAAGCTCGTATCCACGATGCTAGCTACTCAGCACCCATTTTTGTAACCTTCCGCTTGATTAATAAAGAAACAGGCGAAATCAAGACTCAAGAAGTCTTCTTTGGTGATTTCCCAATCATGACCGAAATGGGTACTTTCATCATCAATGGTGGTGAACGTATTATCGTTTCTCAGTTGGTCCGCTCACCAGGTGTTTACTTTAACGATAAAGTAGACAAGAATGGTAAAGTGGGTTACGGTTCTACTGTTATCCCTAACCGTGGAGCTTGGTTGGAACTTGAAAGCGACTCAAAAGACATCGCTTATACTCGTATCGACCGTACTCGTAAGATTCCATTTACGACCTTGGTTCGTGCGCTTGGTTTCTCAGGTGATGATGAAATCTTTGATATCTTTGGTGACAGCGAATTGGTTCGCAACACCGTTGAAAAAGATATCCACAAGAATCCAATGGACTCTCGTACAGACGAAGCCTTGAAAGAAATCTACGAACGCCTTCGTCCAGGTGAGCCTAAGACTGCTGAAAGTTCACGTAGCTTGCTTGTAGCTCGTTTCTTTGATCCACGTCGCTACGATTTGGCAGCTGTTGGTCGATACAAGATTAATAAAAAATTGAACATCAAAACACGCTTGCTCAACCAAACCATTGCGGAGCCATTGGTAGACCCTGAAACTGGTGAAATCTTGGTAGAAGCTGGTACCGTTATGACTCGCAGTGTGATTGAAAGTATCGAGAGTCATTTGGATGGCGACTTGAACAAGATCGTTTATATTCCGAACGATGCAGCTGTTTTGACAGAACCAGTTGTCCTTCAAAAATTCAAGGTTGTTGCGCCAACAGACCCAGACCGTGTCGTAACCATCATCGGAAATGCCAATCCAGACGACAAGGTTCGTGTTGTAACTCCTGCGGATATCCTTGCAGAGATGAGCTACTTCCTCAACTTGGCAGAAGGTATCGGACGTGTGGATGATATCGACCACCTTGGAAACCGTCGTATCCGTGCAGTTGGTGAATTGCTTGCAAACCAAGTACGTCTTGGACTTTCTCGTATGGAACGTAATGTCCGTGAACGTATGTCTGTTCAGGATAATGAAGTTTTGACACCGCAACAAATTATCAACATCCGCCCTGTGACAGCTGCGATCAAAGAATTCTTTGGTTCCTCACAATTGTCCCAGTTCATGGACCAACACAACCCGCTTTCTGAGTTGTCTCACAAACGTCGTTTGTCAGCCTTAGGACCTGGTGGTTTGACTCGTGACCGTGCTGGATATGAAGTACGTGACGTGCACTATACTCACTATGGTCGTATGTGTCCAATTGAAACACCTGAAGGACCTAACATCGGTTTGATCAATAACTTGTCATCATACGGACACTTGAACAAGTATGGATTTGTTCAAACACCATACCGTAAGGTTGACCGTGAAACTGGTGTAGTCACAAACGAAATCGTTTGGTTGACAGCCGATGAAGAAGATGAATTTACTGTAGCACAGGCTAATTCAAAATTGAACGAAGATGGTACTTTTGCTGAGAAAGTCGTCATGGGACGTCACCAAGGGGTCAACCAAGAGTATCCAGCAGAAGTGGTTGACTACATGGATGTGTCACCAAAACAGGTAGTTGCCGTTGCGACTGCATGTATTCCATTCTTGGAAAACGATGACTCCAACCGTGCCCTCATGGGTGCCAACATGCAACGTCAGGCTGTGCCATTGATTGATCCAAAAGCACCTTACGTTGGTACTGGTATGGAATACCAAGCAGCTCATGACTCTGGAGCTGCAGTTATTGCTCAGCATGACGGTAAAGTTACCTACGCAGATGCGGACAAGGTAGAAGTACGTCGTGAAGATGGTTCATTGGATGTCTACCACATCCAAAAATTCCGTCGTTCAAACTCAGGTACTGCCTACAACCAACGCACGCTTGTTAAAGTTGGGGATGTCGTTGAAAAAGGCGACTTTATCGCTGACGGACCTTCTATGGAAAAAGGGGAAATGGCGCTTGGACAAAACCCAATCGTTGCCTACATGACATGGGAAGGTTACAACTTCGAGGATGCCGTTATCATGAGCGAACGCTTGGTCAAAGACGATGTCTACACATCTGTCCACCTTGAAGAATACGAATCAGAAACGCGCGATACAAAGCTTGGGCCTGAAGAAATTACTCGTGAGATTCCAAACGTTGGTGAAGATGCCCTTAAAAACCTTGACGAAATGGGGATTATCCGTATTGGTGCCGAGGTTAAAGAAGGGGATATTCTTGTAGGTAAAGTAACGCCTAAAGGTGAAAAAGACCTTTCAGCTGAAGAACGTCTCTTGCACGCTATCTTCGGAGACAAGTCTCGTGAAGTGCGTGATACTTCTCTTCGTGTACCACACGGTGCCGATGGTGTCGTTCGTGATGTTAAGATCTTTACACGTGCAAATGGAGATGAGTTGCAATCAGGAGTTAACATGCTGGTTCGTGTCTACATCGCTCAAAAACGTAAGATCAAGGTCGGAGATAAGATGGCCGGACGTCACGGAAACAAAGGGGTTGTCTCTCGTATCGTCCCTGTAGAAGACATGCCTTACCTTCCAGACGGAACTCCAGTCGATATCATGTTGAACCCACTTGGGGTGCCATCACGTATGAATATCGGTCAGGTTATGGAACTCCACCTTGGTATGGCAGCCCGTACTCTTGGTATCCACATCGCAACACCAGTCTTTGACGGAGCAAGTTCTGAAGACCTTTGGGACACTGTTAAAGAAGCAGGTATGGATAGCGATGCTAAGACAATCCTATACGACGGACGTACAGGTGAGCCGTTTGACAACCGTGTATCAGTTGGTGTCATGTACATGATCAAACTCCACCACATGGTTGATGATAAATTGCACGCGCGTTCAGTCGGACCTTACTCAACCGTTACTCAACAGCCACTTGGAGGTAAAGCTCAGTTTGGTGGACAACGTTTCGGTGAGATGGAGGTTTGGGCCCTTGAAGCCTACGGTGCGTCAAATGTCCTTCAAGAAATCTTGACTTACAAATCTGACGATATCAACGGACGTTTGAGAGCTTATGAAGCTATTACAAAAGGAAAACCAATTCCAAAACCAGGTGTTCCAGAATCATTCCGAGTTCTTGTGAAAGAATTGCAATCTCTTGGTCTTGACATGCGTGTCCTTGACGAAGATGACCAAGAAGTGGAACTTCGCGACTTGGATGAAGGAATGGACGAAGATGTCATCCACGTAGATGACCTTGAAAAAGCCCGCGAAAAAGCAGCTCAAGAGGCTAAAGCAGCCTTTGAAGCTGAAGAAGCTGAGAAAGAAGCAAAAGCGGAAGCAACAGAAGAAACTGCTGAACAAGAATAAGCAGTTCACTTAGAATAGAAAGGGAAGAAATAGTGGTTGATGTAAATCGTTTTAAAAGTATGCAAATCACCCTAGCTTCTCCAAGCAAAGTCCGTTCATGGTCTTATGGAGAAGTCAAAAAACCTGAAACAATCAATTACCGTACGTTGAAACCAGAACGTGAAGGACTCTTTGACGAAGTCATCTTTGGTCCTACAAAAGACTGGGAATGTGCTTGTGGTAAGTACAAACGCATTCGTTACAGAGGGATTGTTTGTGACCGTTGTGGGGTTGAAGTAACGCGTACAAAAGTTCGTCGTGAGCGTATGGGGCACATCGAGTTGAAAGCTCCTGTATCTCACATCTGGTATTTTAAGGGGATTCCAAGCCGTATGGGCTTGACCCTTGATATGAGCCCTCGTGCCCTCGAGGAAGTTATCTACTTTGCGGCTTATGTGGTCATTGATCCTAAGGATACACCACTTGAGCACAAGTCTATCATGACAGAGCGCGAATACCGTGAGCGCTTGCGTGAGTATGGTTATGGATCATTCGTTGCCAAGATGGGTGCCGAAGCCATCCAAGACCTGTTGAAACAAGTAGATCTTGAAAAAGAAATTGCTGAACTCAAAGAAGAGTTGAAAACAGCTACTGGACAAAAACGTGTCAAAGCCATCCGTCGTTTGGATGTTTTGGATGCCTTTTACAAGTCTGGGAACAAACCTGAATGGATGGTTCTTAACATCCTCCCAGTTATTCCACCAGATCTCCGCCCAATGTTGCAGTTGGATGGTGGCCGTTTTGCCTCATCTGACTTGAACGACCTTTACCGCCGTGTTATCAACCGTAACAACCGTTTGGCTCGTTTGCTTGAGTTGAATGCACCTGGTATTATCGTTCAAAATGAGAAGCGTATGCTTCAAGAAGCGGTTGATGCTTTGATTGACAATGGTCGTCGTGGTCGTCCGATTACAGGACCAGGTAGCCGTCCACTGAAATCATTGAGCCACATGCTCAAAGGGAAACAAGGACGCTTCCGTCAGAACTTGCTCGGTAAACGTGTTGACTTCTCAGGACGTTCCGTTATCGCCGTTGGTCCAACTCTTAAGATGTACCAATGTGGTGTGCCACGCGAAATGGCGATCGAGCTCTTTAAACCATTTGTTATGCGTGAAATCGTTGCCCGCGACATCGTGCAAAACGTCAAAGCAGCTAAACGCTTGGTGGAACGCGGTGATGAGCGTATCTGGGACATCCTTGAAGAAGTAATCAAAGAACACCCAGTGCTTTTGAACCGCGCACCGACCCTTCACCGTTTGGGTATCCAAGCTTTCGAGCCCGTCTTGATCGATGGTAAGGCCCTTCGTTTGCACCCGCTTGTCTGTGAAGCCTACAATGCCGACTTTGACGGGGACCAAATGGCCATCCACGTACCGCTTTCAGAAGAGGCCCAAGCAGAAGCTCGTATCTTGATGCTCGCTGCAGAGCACATCTTGAATCCGAAAGATGGTAAACCAGTTGTTACTCCATCTCAGGACATGGTTTTGGGTAACTACTACTTAACTATGGAAGAAGCTGGTCGTGAAGGTGAAGGAATGGTCTTCAAAGACCGTGATGAAGCTGTCATGGCTTACCGCAATGGTTATGTACACCTCCACTCACGTGTTGGTATCGCGACAGACAGCCTCAACAAACCATGGACAGAAGAGCAAAAACACAAGGTCTTGCTGACAACAGTTGGTAAAATCCTCTTCAACGACATCATGCCAGAGGGTCTACCTTACTTGCAAGAACCAAATAATGCGAACTTGACAGAAGGGCTTCCAGCTAAATACTTCTTGCCACTAGGTGGTGATATCAAGGAAGCCATTCGCAACCTTGAACTCAATCCTCCATTCAAGAAGAAAAACCTTGGAAATATCATCGCTGAGATTTTCAAACGTTTCCGTACAACAGAAACCTCTGCATTCTTGGACCGATTGAAAGACTTAGGTTACCATCATTCAACACTTGCTGGATTGACAGTGGGGATTGCTGATATCCCAGTGGTTGAAGACAAGGCTGAAATTATTGAAGAATCTCATAAGCGTGTAGAACAAATCACAAAACAGTTCCGTCGTGGTTTGATCACTGATGATGAACGTTACAATGCTGTTACAGCTGAATGGCGTGCAGCTCGTGAGAAATTGGAAAAACGCTTGGTCGATAACCAAGATCCGAAGAACCCAATCGTTATGATGATGGACTCAGGAGCCCGTGGTAACATCTCGAACTTCTCACAACTTGCCGGTATGCGTGGTCTGATGGCTGCTCCGAACGGACGTATCATGGAATTGCCAATTCTTTCAAACTTCCGCGAAGGTTTGTCAGTACTTGAAATGTTCTTCTCAACTCACGGTGCCCGTAAAGGTATGACCGATACGGCCCTTAAGACAGCCGACTCAGGTTACTTGACTCGTCGTTTGGTTGACGTTGCCCAAGACGTTATCATCCGTGAGGACGACTGTGGAACAGACCGTGGTCTCTTGATCCGCTCTATCGCGGAAGGAAAAGAGATGATCGAGTCTCTCGAAGAACGTCTCAATGGTCGTTACACTAAGAAATCTGTTAAACACCCAGAAACTGGTGCAGTGATCATTGGTCCAAATGAATTAATCACAGAAGACAAGGCGCGCGAGATTGTCAATGCTGGTGTGGAAGAAGTGACTATCCGTTCCGTATTTACATGTAACACTCGTCATGGTGTTTGCCGTCACTGTTACGGTATCAACTTGGCGACTGGTGATGCGGTTGAAGTTGGTGAAGCAGTTGGTACAATCGCTGCCCAATCTATCGGGGAACCTGGTACACAGCTTACAATGCGTACCTTCCACACGGGTGGGGTTGCCTCAAATACCGATATCACTCAGGGTCTTCCTCGTGTCCAAGAAATCTTTGAAGCCCGCAATCCTAAAGGGGAAGCGGTTATTACAGAGGTCAAAGGACAAGTTACAGCAATCGAAGAAGACGCTTCAACTCGTACCAAGAAAGTCTTTGTTAAGGGTGAAACTGGCGAAGGTGAATACGTCGTTCCATTTACAGCACGTATGCGTGTTGAAGTTGGAGACCAAGTTTCTCGTGGTGCAGCATTGACAGAGGGTTCTATCCAACCAAAACATCTCCTTGCTGTTCGTGATGTCTTGTCAGTTGAAACTTACCTTCTCGGTGAAGTCCAAAAAGTTTACCGTAGCCAAGGGGTAGAAATCGGTGACAAACACATTGAGGTTATGGTTCGTCAAATGATCCGTAAAGTCCGTGTCATGGATCCAGGTGATACAGATCTTCTCATGGGTACCCTTTTAGACATCAACGATTTTACAGATGCTAATAAAGATGTCCTTATCGCAGGTGGAGTTCCAGCGACTGGTCGCCCAGTTCTTATGGGAATTACCAAAGCCTCACTTGAAACAAACAGTTTCTTGTCAGCGGCTTCCTTCCAGGAAACAACTCGTGTCCTTACAGATGCGGCCATCCGTGGTAAGAAAGACCATCTCCTTGGACTCAAGGAAAATGTTATTATTGGTAAGATCATCCCAGCAGGTACTGGTATGGCTCGCTACCGTAATCTTGAACCACAGGCAATCAATGATGCAGAATATCTGGCTCCTGAACAAGAAGAGGCAGAACTTGCTCCAGTGGATGAAACTGTGGAAATCCAATCTGAAGAAACTGTAGAATAAAAAGTAAACAAGAGAACCTTCGGGTTCTCTTTGCTTTGTTTCAGAAAATTTTCCCACTTTTTCATAAAGTGTGGTAGAATAGAAGAACTAAAATGACAAGGGGATTTATATGGAACAAACATTCTTTATCATTAAGCCAGATGGTGTGAAGAGAGGTCTAGTTGGCGAGGTTTTGAAAAGAATTGAGCGACGTGGTTTCAAACTCGAAAAATTAGAGTTACGTTCAACAGTTTCAGAAGATTTGATTGACCAACACTATCGCGACTTAGTTGGAAAAAGTTTTTATCCTCCTATCCGCCAATTTATGACCTCAGGTCCAATAATTGTGGGAATCATTTCAGGTCCCAAGGTAATTGAAAGCTGGCGTGACATGATGGGGGCCACTCGTCCAGAAGAGGCTCTTCCGGGGACCATCCGGGGAGATTTTGCTAAGGCGGCAGGAGAAAATCAAGCCATTCAAAACGTCGTACATGGATCAGATTCAGAAGAGTCAGCTAAACGAGAAATCGCCCTCTGGTTTAAGGATTAGATTAGAAGAGAACAGTTCTGTGAATGACGGAACTGTTTTTTGTACCGTTCAGCGTCCTAATGTGACATTTCGGAAGTCATTTATCATTTTCTAATCCTGTCAGAGTATAATTTCTTATACGGAGGAAGAAAAGGAAATGATGAAATCAATTCGTGTTTTATTATTATTAGCTGTCGCTCAAATTTTATTTGGAAGTTGTTTATTGTGGAAGGAATCATTTTTATCCTTAAGAGAAGGAAATGTCTATTTTTTAATTCTCATAGTGGGAGTTTCTGGCTTTTGTGCTGGGATTAATTACTTCCATACCTTGGGTCAGAAAAGTCATAGTATTTTGCATTCTGCAGAGAAAGTAAAGCTTATCCATAATCTTCTTTTAATCATCAATCTTTTAGCCAGCTGTTTCATTTTATCAGAAAGTATCCAAGTTGGTACTGAGCTTCAGCAGGATCTAGTTGACCTCTTTTTGCCTTCATTCTTTTTCTTGCTGGGAGTAGATCTATGGATTTTCTTACCTTTTGATAAATATATTCGCGATATGGACAACCATCTCAACAAGAAGAGAACGGTTGTGATTTCCGTTTTAGGCACGATTATTTTCTTGAGAAATCCCGTAACTATCTCCTCCATTCTCCTTTATATCGGTCTCGGTTTTTTATGTGCGCGTTTCCTCTTTCCAAAATCCGTGCAAAGGGAAATTTCATTTTACGGACATGTGATTCGCGATGTTTTATTTGTTATTTGTATTTTTACCTTTTTCTGAGAAAGGCAAGGAGAACTATAAATTTAGCATAGTAAGTCTATAAAGAAAATTCACACAAAAGAAAACTTTTTGGTATAATAGTAACATGTACACAAAAAATGAAGAAGAGCTTCGAGCTCTCGGAGAAAGATTAGGTCATTTGCTTCAAAAAGACGATGTTCTGATCTTGACGGGAGAGTTGGGTGCGGGTAAAACAACCTTTACAAAAGGCCTTGCCAAGGGCTTGGATATCCGTCAGATGATTAAAAGTCCAACTTATACTATCGTGAGAGAGTATGAAGGGCGTCTGCCACTTTACCACTTGGATGTCTACCGTATCGAAGGAGACGCTGATTCTATTGACTTGGATGAGTTTCTTTTTGGTGGCGGTGTGACTGTTATTGAGTGGGGGCATCTTTTGGGTGAGGATTTACCAGATTCCTATTTGGAATTGGAAATTTTGAAAGAAGCTGAGGGTCGTTGTCTTCATTTTACGGCTCATGGCCCTCGGGCTGAACAACTCATCAAGGAGCTTCATGATGGAGTATGAGTTGTGCATTCGTGAGGCAGAGACTTCAGATGCCACAGCTTTGATTGCATTTTTAGATTGTGTCGGTCAAGAGACAGACCTCACTAGCCTAGATGAAAATGGTATCATGATGACAGCGTCTGAAATGGCTCTTTTTATCGAAAAACAAGCTGCATCGGAGAATCAAATTACTCTTCTCGCCTTACTGAATGATGAGATTGCAGGTATCTTAAATATCACAGCGGATCAACATTTAAGAGTTCGGCATATTGGAGATGTTTTTCTAGCAGTTCGCAAGAAATTTTGGAACCAAGGCTTGGCGACTATACTTCTAGAAGAAGGCATCGAGTGGGCTAAAGCCAGTGGTGTCTTGCGCCGTTTGCAACTTAGTGTACAAAAACGAAATGAGGCTGCTATCCACCTCTATTCAAAAATGGGATTTATCATAGAAGGCTTGCAAGAAAGAGGAGCCTATTTAGCAGAAGGGATATTTTTAGATGTTTGTCTGATGGGCAAATTGATAGATGAATAACAAGATGATTAAAAAATTAATTGGAATGGTTCTAGGTTTCCTAGCAGTAACAGTTTTAGGTGTAGCGGTTTATGGCTATACCATCTACCAACAGGGAACAGAAACCCTTAGTAAAAAGACTTACAAAAAAATCGGGGAAGAAACCAACGTTATCGAAGCGACGGAGCCACTGACTATCCTCTTGATGGGGGTAGATACGGGAAATTCGGAACGTACAGATCCGTGGGCAGGGAATAGTGATTCTATGATACTCCTGACGGTTAATCCCAAAACAAAGAAAACCACTATGATGAGTTTGGAACGGGATATTTTGACTAAGATCGAGAATGAAAATGGCCAAGTTCAGGAAGCCAAACTCAATGCGGCCTATGCTAATGGTGGTGCGGAACTTGCAATTTCTACTATTCAAAAGATGATGAATATCCACATTGACCGCTATGTAATGGTCAACATGCAAGGCCTTCAACAATTGGTGGATGCAGTTGGTGGGATCACCGTCAACAATACACTTGGTTTTCCAATTTCTATCACTGACCAAGAAGAGTTTAATAAGATTTCCATTGGTGTTGGGGAACAAAACTTGAATGGTGAGGAAGCCTTGGTGTATTCACGGATGCGTTACCAAGACCCTGAAGGAGACTACGGCCGTCAAAAGCGTCAACGTGAAGTCATTCAAAAAATCGTTGAGAAGGTTTTGAGCCTAAACAGTGTGAGCCATTATCAAGGTATCCTCAAAGCTTTGAGTGATAACATGCAGACCAATGTGGACTTATCAGCTAAGAGCATTCCACAATTGCTCGGCTATCAAGATTCTTTCAAAAATATTGAGACGCATCAATTGCGCGGAGAAGATGCTGAGCTACAAGGGATTTCTTATCAGATTGTCACTTCAGAACATATGCTCGAAATGCAAAATCTCTTGCGCAGTTCACTAGGTAAAGAGCCAGTGACAGAATTGGAAACCAATGCGGTACTGTACGAAACAGCCTTTGGTCGGACGGCACCTTCATCCAGTACCAGTGTTTCAAACGAAGAGGTAGAATAAAACAAAGAATTAAATCGTGGGAAATTTCCTGCGATTTTTTCAAAAAAATTCGAATAGATAAGTAGGAGGAAACATGAAAGCAGAAATCATTGCTGTTGGAACAGAAATTTTAACAGGGCAGATCGTCAATACCAATGCTCAGTTTTTATCAGAGAAACTAGCCGAAATCGGGGTAGATGTTTATTTTCAAACAGCTGTCGGAGACAATGAAGCTCGTCTTTTGTCCTTGCTTGAGATTGCGAGTCAACGTAGTAATCTTGTGATTTTGACAGGGGGCTTAGGACCAACCGAGGATGATTTAACCAAACAAACTCTGGCTAAATTTTTGGGAAAAAATCTAGTGTTTGATCCTCAAGCCCAGGAAAAACTAGATATCTTTTTTGCCCAAAGGCCAGACTATGCTCGGACACCGAATAATGAGCGCCAAGCCCAAATTGTAGAAGGGGCGACTCCACTGCCAAATGAGACAGGCTTAGCGGTAGGAGGGGTATCGGAAGTAGATGGCGTGACCTACGTGGTCCTCCCAGGACCGCCAAGTGAGTTGAAACCCATGGTCTTAAATCAACTCTTACCCAAGTTAATGACAGGTACCAAGTTATACTCACGAGTGCTCCGTTTCTTTGGGATTGGTGAAAGTCAGTTGGTGACCATTTTGGCGGATTTGATTAACAATCAAACAGATCCGACCTTAGCTCCTTATGCCAAAACGGGAGAGGTGACCTTGCGCTTGTCTACAAAAGCAGTTAGTCAAGAAAAGGCTGATCAAGCATTGGACACCTTGGAAAATCAAATCTTAGATCGCCAGACTTTTGAGGGAATTTCTCTACGAGACATCTGTTATGGATATGGGGAAGAAACCAGCCTCGCGAGTGTCGTTGTAGAAGAGCTAAAGAAGAGACAGAAAAGCATTACTGCGGCAGAAAGCTTGACGGCAGGTCTCTTTCAAGCGACATTAGCAGACTTTTCAGGTGTTTCAGCTATCTTTAATGGCGGTTTTGTCACTTACAGCCTAGAAGAAAAGTCTAAGATGTTGGATATTTCCGAGCAAGAGCTAAAAGAACACGGGGTCGTTTCTGAGTTTACGGCTCGAAAAATGGCAGAACAGGCACGGCTCAAGACTCAGTCTGATTATGGAGTCAGTCTGACAGGTGTAGCTGGGCCAGATAGCCTAGAGGGGCATCCAGCCGGCACAGTTTTTATTGGACTGGCACATGCAAAAGGGACAGAGGTGATCAAGGCTAATATCGCAGGACGGAGTCGAGCAGATGTACGTCATATCGCGGTTATGCATGCCTTTAACCTAGTTCGCAAGGCTTTATTAAGTGACTAAATTTTGATATAATAGTAGATAGGTCTAAGGACCAGTAGAATATAGGAGAACAGAATGGCGAAAAAACCAAAAAAATTAGATGAAATTTCAAAAAAGTTTGGAGCGGATCGTGAAAAAGCCTTGAACGATGCTCTTAAATTGATTGAAAAAGACTTCGGTAAGGGATCAATCATGCGCTTGGGTGAACGCGCAGAACAAAAAGTGCAAGTCATGAGTTCAGGGTCCTTGGCTCTTGACATTGCTCTTGGTTCAGGTGGTTATCCTAAGGGACGCATCATCGAAATCTACGGACCAGAATCTTCTGGTAAGACAACGGTTGCCCTTCACGCTGTTGCGCAAGCACAGAAAGAAGGTGGTATTGCAGCCTTTATCGATGCGGAACATGCTCTTGACCCAGCCTATGCTGCAGCCCTTGGTGTAAACATTGACGAATTGCTCTTGTCACAACCAGACTCAGGAGAGCAAGGTCTTGAAATTGCTGGAAAATTGATTGACTCAGGTGCAGTTGACCTTGTTGTTATTGACTCAGTTGCGGCCCTTGTACCTCGTGCAGAAATTGATGGGGATATTGGAGACAGCCACGTTGGTTTGCAGGCTCGTATGATGAGTCAGGCCATGCGTAAACTTGGTGCTTCTATCAATAAAACCAAAACAATTGCCATCTTTATCAACCAGTTGCGTGAAAAAGTTGGGGTTATGTTTGGAAATCCAGAAACAACACCTGGTGGACGTGCTCTGAAATTCTACGCTTCAGTCCGTTTGGATGTTCGTGGAAGCACACAAATCAAAGGAACTGGTGACCAAAAAGATACCAATGTCGGTAAGGAAACCAAGATCAAGGTCGTGAAAAATAAGGTAGCTCCACCGTTTAAGGAAGCCTTCGTTGAAATCATGTACGGAGAAGGGATTTCTAAGACTGGTGAGCTCTTGAAGATCGCAAGTGATCTCGATATCATCCAAAAAGCAGGAGCGTGGTACTCTTACAAGGGTGAAAAAATCGGGCAAGGATCTGAAAATGCTAAGAAATACTTGGCGGATCACCCAGAGATTTTTGATGAGATCGACCATCAGGTTCGTGTTCAATACGGTTTGATTGAAGATGAAGAAGGAACCACTTCTACTTCTGCCGCTGAAGATTTGGCACCTAACCAAGAAGTGACGCTTGACCTAGGCGATGGACTTGAAATCGAAATTGAAGATTAAAGATAAAACTAGGGAAAGCTTTCAAAATCATAAAAACGCATAATATCAGGTATTTAGAACCTTGATATTATGCGTTTTATTGTGAGAAAGTTCGTTAGACTTCTCTTCCTTGAAACAACTAATGATCACTAAAGCGCCTGTATTTGATGTGAAAGTCAAAATAATGTTCATCTTGTAATTTTTGGAAGATGTCGCGATAGGCTTCCTCGTCGAAATGGTCACCGCGGTAGAGAATTTCAAAACTCAATCCATCATACTCTAGAAAAGCGTTAGCTGTTTTGAAGCCATTTTGTTGATAGAAGCTCATACGAGCTTTTCTTTGTTCCAAGTTATCGCATTCTTCATCCAATCGCTCTACTTCAAGCAACATGGTTCGCTGATAAAAATCAGTTAGTTTGTCGATAATTTCCTTCCCATATCCGTGACTTCTTAAGTGAGGCATGATGGCAAAAAAGCTAATATAGAAAGCCTTTTGGTTGGAGATGGCAAAAGCAAAGCCAACAAATTCTTCTTCGTTATAAAAAGCAAAAAAGTGGGCGTCATCTCGGTCCTGATAGCGCAAAAACTCAGAAAGAGGGACCCGTTCTTCCTCGGGGAAAGCTTCGTTATTTAGCTTTTCAACTTTATCAAGATCTGGAAACACATCGGTTATTAATTGACTGGTCAAACTCATAAATGACCTCCTTTTCTTGATTATAGCAAATTGTCTCTCTGGAAGCAATTGATTTCAGGATTCGTTAAAGAATCTTGTCGGTCCTCTGGAAAGCTGATATAATATCTTTATGAATAAAAAACGAACAGTGGACCTGATTCATGGCTCCATTCTCCCCTTACTTTTGAGTTTTGCCCTTCCAATTCTGTTGTCCAATATCTTCCAACAGCTGTATAATACAGCTGACGTCTTGATTGTAGGGCGGTTCCTTGGACAAGAATCCCTAGCAGCAGTAGGAGCAACGACGGCTATTTTTGATCTGATTATCGGCTTTGCCCTCGGAGTTGGAAATGGGATGGGAGTTGTCATCGCTCGTCTCTACGGTGCTCGTAATTTTGCTAAGATTAAAGAAGCTGTTGCAGCAACTTGGATTCTGGGTGCCATCCTGAGTGCTCTTGTCATGCTGATGGGTTTCTTCGGTCTTTATCCACTCTTGCAGTACCTAGAAACACCTGTAGAAATCCTTCCTCAATCCTACGAGTACATCTCCATGATTGTTACCTGTGTAGGGGTTAGTTTTGCTTACAATCTTTTTGCAGGCTTACTGCGCTCGATTGGTGATAGCCTTGCGGCTCTTGCTTTTCTTATCTTCTCAGCTATCGTTAATGTGATCTTGGATTTGTATTTTATTACGCAACTGCATCTGGGAGTTCAGTCTGCGGGTCTTGCGACTATTATCTCGCAAGGTCTGTCAGCTATTCTCTGTTATTTTTATATTCGTAAGAGTGTTCCAGAGCTTCTTCCGGGTCTCAAACATTTCAAATGGAATAAGTCTCTCTATGTTGATCTCTTGGAGCAGGGGCTAGCCATGGGTCTGATGGGGTCAATCGTCTCTATCGGAAGTGTCATTTTGCAATCCTCTGTCAATAGTTTTGGTGCAGTCATTATCAGTGCTCAAACGGCAGCGCGCAGAATCATGGCCTTTGCCTTGCTGCCAATGACGGCTATTTCAGCATCGATGACGACTTTTATCTCTCAAAACTTTGGGGCGAAACGTCCCGAACGTATTGTCCAAGGCCTTCGTTTAGGGAGCTATTTGAGTATGTCTTGGGCAGCCTTTGCCTGTATTTTCCTATTTTTTGCCAGTCCTAGCCTAGTCTCTTTCTTGGCGAGTTCGACAGACAGCTATTTGGTAGAAAACGGGACCTTGTACTTACGTATCAGTTCGGTATTCTATCCATTTTTAAGCCTTTTATTGATTTATAGAAATAGTTTGCAGGGACTAGGCCAAAAACTTTTGCCACTTATATCTAGCTTTATAGAATTGTTTGGGAAAATTATTTTCGTAGCTTGGATTATTCCTTGGACAGGCTATACAGGTGTTATTCTCTGTGAACCGCTACTCTGGGTTGTGATGACTGTCCAACTTTACTTCTCCCTTTCCCGACACCCTTGGATAAAAGAAGGCAAGAAAATCGTGGCAGTCGGAGGCAAAGCCTAGCTTGCTTTGCAAAAGAAAATCCATTTCCTCTAGTGAAAATCAGCTAGACTTGTGTTATAATAAGAAAGATTAAAATGTGAAAAAAGGAGATTCCTAATGGGACGTAAATGGGCCAATATCGTAGCCAAGAAAACGGCTAAAGATGGAGCTAACTCTAAAGTATATGCAAAATTTGGTGTAGAAATCTATGTAGCAGCTAAAAAAGGGGAACCAGATCCAGAATCAAATACTGCTTTGAAATTCGTTATCGATCGTGCTAAACAAGCGCAAGTGCCAAAACACGTTATTGATAAGGCTATCGATAAGGCAAAAGGAAACACAGACGAAACCTTTACAGAAGGACGTTACGAAGGATTTGGACCAAATGGTTCTATGCTGATTGTGGATACCTTGACTTCAAACGTCAACCGTACAGCTGCGAACGTTCGTGCTGCTTTTGGTAAAAATGGCGGTAACATGGGAGCTTCAGGTTCTGTTTCTTACCTCTTTGACAACAAGGGTGTGATCGTATTTGCTGGTGATGATGCGGATGCTATCTTTGAGCTTTTGCTTGAAGCAGACATTGATGTGGATGATGTAGAAGCAGAAGAAGGAACAATCACTGTTTACACAGCTCCAACTGACCTTCACAAGGCCATCGTTGCTTTGCGTGAGTCTGGTATCGAAGAATTCCAAGTAACTGAACTGGAAATGATTCCTCAATCAGAAGTTGAGTTGTCAGGTGAAGACCTTGAAACCTTTGAAAAACTTTACAGCGTTCTTGAAGATGATGAGGACGTCCAAAAGATCTACACAAACGTAGATGGATTCTAATAAAAAAGCGAACAGACTTGCTAGCTGTTCGCTTTTTATATTTGAGATTAGATTCTGGAACCAGAATCTCTTTGCTGTTGGCTTTCTCCTAGGCCCAAAGCCATTTTATGAATTAGTAAGAGCTGTCCATTGTCCTGTTTTGCAAAAGTTAAGGTAACAGTCTTGATATTGTCACCAATAGAGATATAGGTGATTTTTCTCGTATCATATCCCCCAATAGTGGAGTCAAACTCGGAGTCTGGTAGTCCGTGTTTTTTGATAATATCCTTGTAATTGGTACCACCTTTTCCTTTGTTATCAAGGTCACCTTCGATTAAAGCGTCGAACTGTTCTTGGGTCCAAGTGAAGGTATCGTCTTCTTCCTCCTCTTCAGGGAGTGAATCAATGGTATCATCTGTCAAGTCGCGTTCCATTGAGGAGCTAGCTTCTCTATAGGAACGGTTAAACTCTCTGACAAATTCTTTGTAGACATTAGCATACAACATCTGGGTCGTAAGGAAGAGTATAATAGAAGCAATTGACAAGGATGTTCCGATAATGGCCATTGTTTTCCGTTTTTTGAGATTGGCAATAAGTCCGATAATACCTAAGATCAACGCGACAATAGCGATGAAAAACGATAGATAGTTAATAAACGGGATCCAAGATCCTAAAAGTGCGATGGCTCCAAAAATGGTTGCTAAAATCCCTAAAACTTTTTGTTCTTCTGGTTTCATTTGAACGTTTTCTCCCTTCATCAAGTGAATGGATTCCTATCCACGGTAGCTAGTGCTTATTATAGAGAAAATATTCTCCAATGTCAATTCAGACTAAAATAGTTCTCTAGGAAACTTTTTTCTTGACATCTCTTCTGAAAGTGATAAAATAGTTCTCATGGAAACGTAATTAGTTCTCCAGAGAACTATATTTAATCGTGAGAAAGGAGCAATCATGGACAAGCCGATGTTGATGTTTAAACGTTTTGGATACCAGGCTCATCTGATGATACAGAAAGAAGCCAAGCGATGTGGCCTTGAATTTATGGGTGGACCGCAGGGGCAGGTTCTGCGTTTTTTAGATTGCCAAGAACAGTCTGAAAATCTGGTCTTAATTAAGGATATCGAGCAGGAACTCAATATTACTAAATCTGTTGCGAGTAATCTAGTCAAGCGCATGGTACAAAATGGTTTGGTTGAACTAGAGGCCAGCCCGAGTGATAAGCGGGCAAAGTTTGTTCGCTTGACGGATAAATCGCGTTCGCAGATGCAAGAAGTTAAGGCCTTTTTTGATCGGATCAATCAGAGTCTGCTAGAGGGTGTTTCAAAGTCAGACTTGGCAATCTTTGAAAAGGTCCTCTGTCAGTTGCAAGAAAATGTTGAGAAGATAGGAGGAGAGAATGAAGAAACTCGCTAAACGTATTACAGGAAAAGAGTGGGGGATGATTGTCCTTGCGATTCTTTTCACTTGTTTCTCGGTCTATCTAGAGTTAGAGGTGCCGACTTATATTTCGCAAATTACAGAATTACTGGGAACTTCTGGAACGCAGTTGGGTGAACTCTGGTCACCAGCTGCGAAGATGATTGGTTTGTCTTTATTGGCTTTCTTTTCATCTGTTATGGTGGGTTTCTTTGCTGCTCGTGTTGCAGCATCCTATACAACCCATCTACGTAGAGACGTATTTCATCGCGTTTTAGATTTTTCGCAGACAGAAATCAAGCGCTTTTCAATCCCAAGTCTTTTGACTCGGACGACCAATGATATTACCCAGGTACAGATGCTCTTTACCATGGGCTTGCAGGTGGTTACTCGTGGGCCAATTATGGCTATCTGGGCCATTGGAAAAATCCTTGGGAAATCGGAATACTGGCTCTGGGCGGTCGTTGTGGCTGTTATTGTGAATGTCTTGATGACCACCGTTCTTATGACTCTGGCCTTTCCAAAACAATCGGTCATCCAAAAATTGACAGATAAACTCAATAGTATCACTCGTGAAAGTTTGACTGGGATTCGAGTTGTTCGCGCATACAATGCCGAGGATTACCAAGATAAGAAATTTGAGGAAGCTAATACTGAAGTCACCCGTCTCAATCTCTTTGTCACCCGTTTGATGGCGATTATAAATCCTATTATGATGGCGATTTCGAGTGGCTTGAGTCTAGCTATCTACTGGATTGGAGCCTATATCATCAATGACGCAAATTTGACAGACCGTCTACCACTCTTTAGTGATATGGTGGTCTTCATGTCTTATGCCATGCAGGTCGTGATGGGCTTCCTTCTCATGGGAGCACTCTTCATCGTTCTTCCTCGTACCTTGGTTTCGGCAGGACGTATCAATCAAGTATTGGATTTGCATTCTTCTATTGAAAATCCTAGTCAAGCACAGACAGCGGACCCTTCAGTTCAAGGGCAAGTGGAATTTCGTGATGTGACTTTCCGCTACTCTAAAAACTCTGAAGCAGTCGTGGAACATGTCACTTTCAAAGCAGAAGCGGGTCAAACCGTGGCCTTCATCGGATCGACTGGATCAGGTAAGTCCACCCTAGTCAACCTCTTGCCACGTTTTTACGACGTTTCAGATGGAGAAATCCTAGTGGACGGAGTTAATGTGCAAGATTATGACTTGGAAGATTTGCGCAATAAGGTCGGCTATATTCCACAAAAAGCTGTGCTCTTCTCTGGAGATGTCAAGGGGAACTTAGACTTTGGTAAGAGCAAAGAAACTCCTCTAAGCGAAGCTGCTATGTGGCAAGCTCTAGAATTGGCCCAGTCTAAAACCTTTATCGAGGATAAGGAAGCAGGTCTTGCATCAGAAGTAGCCCAAGGCGGAACCAACTTCTCAGGAGGTCAAAGACAGCGTTTGGCCATTGCGCGCGCCTTGGCTCGTAAACCAGAGATTCTCATCTTTGATGACTCTTTCTCAGCCTTGGACTACAAGACAGATCGTGTCCTGCGCCAAGAGCTAGCTGAGAAAACAAAATCCATGACCAAACTTATCGTAGCGCAGCGGATTTCTACCATTATGGATGCTGACCTGATCTTAGTCTTGGATCAAGGAAAAGTCGTGGGGCAAGGCACCCACAAGGAACTTCTAGCTACCAACGAAGTCTACCAAGAAATTGCCTACTCACAACTATCGAAGGAGGAATTGGAACATGGAAAATAAGAAAATGTCTTTTTGGAAATATTATAAACCTTTTCTAGCAGGTCTCCAACTTCCCCTACTAGTAGCGATTGTAGCAGCTGTATGTTCAAGCATCATCACTGTTTATGGACCAACCAAGATTAAAGAAATTACCAACTTGATTTCAGATGGTTTGATGACGGGAATTGACCTAGAGGCTGTTTCAAGTATTGCTAGCTTTTTAGTGATTCTCTATGTGTTTGGAGCTATCCTTAATTATACACAGGCCTATATCTTTTCAACAAGTATCCAACATTTTTCAAAACGCTTGCGGACAGCAATCGCTGAAAAGATCAATCGTTTACCTCTTGCTTATTTTGATCGCCATTCTCAAGGGGACACTCTATCTCGTGTAACCAATGATGTGGATACGGCGGCGCAATCTCTCAACCAAAGTCTAGGGACAGTTCTTTCATCTATTTTTCTACTAATTGCTGTCTTGGTGACCATGTTTGGGATGAACTGGATTTTGGCACTGGTAACCGTTGTATCAACCCTTGTTGGTTTTGCGGCAGTTTCCGTAATTATGGCCAAGTCACAGGGTTATTTTAAAGCCCAACAAAATAATCTAGCGGCCGTCAATGGTTACGTAGAAGAAATGTACTCTGGCCATAATGTAGTGACTAGCTACAACGCAGTAGATACTTCCAAAGCGAGATTTGCAGGTTTAAACCAAGACTTGCACGACAGTATCTGGAAATCTCAATTTATCTCAGGTATCATGATGCCAGCCATGATCTTTGTTGGGAACTTTAGTTATGTGTTGGTCATCATCGTTGGGGCCGCGCTGGCGTTAGAAGGACATATCACTATAGGGATCATTGTAGCCTTTATGGTCTATGTTCGGACCTTCTCCCAACCTCTGTCACAGATTGCTCAAGGGATTACAAACTTACAACAAGCGAGTGCAGCCATGGGACGTGTCTTTGAATTTCTAGGTGAAGCTGAGATGCAGGATGAATCCCATAAGGAAAGACAATTGACTGACATGAAAGGGGAAGTGGTCTTTGATCATGTGTCCTTTGGTTATACACCAGAGCGCACCATCATCCATGACTTTTCTGCAACAGCTCATGCAGGTCAAAAGGTCGCAATCGTTGGACCGACTGGAGCTGGTAAGACAACCATTGTCAATCTTTTGATGAAGTTCTATGAGATTGATAAGGGAAGTATCCGTATCGATGGTGTCGATACCAAGGATATGAAGCGCTCAGAAGTACACGATGCCTTTTCAATGGTCTTGCAAGATACTTGGCTCTTTGAAGGAACCATTCGAGATAATCTCATCTACAATCAAACAGGCATCAGCGATGAGCGGATGATGGAAGCCAGCAAGGCTGTGGGAATCCACCACTTTATCATGACTTTGCCAGACGGTTATGACACTATCTTGGACGATACAGTGACCTTGTCTGTCGGACAAAAACAACTCTTAACCATTGCTCGTGCTTTGCTGAAGGACGCACCGCTCTTGATTTTGGATGAAGCGACATCCTCAGTTGACACACGTACAGAGGAATTGATTCAGAAAGCCATGGACCGTTTGATGGAGGGTAGAACTTCCTTTGTCATCGCCCACCGCTTGTCAACTATCCGTAATGCAGATTTGATTCTTGTCATGAAAGATGGCAATATCATCGAACAAGGCAATCACGAGGAGCTGATGGCACAAGGTGGCTTCTACGCTGACTTGTACAATAGTCAATTTACAGAAGACGAAGCAGAAGAATAAATCAAAAGAAGGCTTGACGGCCTTCTTTTTCTGCACTATACTAGAAGACAAGCGCCTCACCTAGAGGCAAAAAAGTAATGAATGAGAAGCATAAATGAAAAATTATCAAGAATGGTATCGAAATATCAGCTCCAAACTCACCAGCCATCCCACCCTTTTATTTCTATTACGCAGTTTCAATCGTTTGATGACGGTCGCCATGCCTCTGATCTATCTGACCTTGCTAGTCACTACTTATCTGCAGCTTGGACTTGGGAAGCAAGTTGGGGTTTATGTGCTTATCCCTGCATCAGGTTTTGTGATTTTGTCTCTTTTTCGTAAGAAAATAAACCACCCGCGACCTTATGAAACTTGGGATATCTGTCCCCTGCTTGAAAAAGATAGCTCGGGACAGTCGATGCCCAGTCGCCATGTTTTTTCGGCAACTATCATCTCCATGGCCTGTCTGCATGCCAGTCTACCTGTTGGTTTAGCATACTTGATCTTTTCAGCTTTGCTGGGCTTGGTGAGGGTTTTAGGGGGTGTTCATTATCCCAAGGATGTCTTGGTTGGCTATGCTTGTGGTCTGGTGTGGGGATTCTTTTTCTTCCTATTCTGATATGTAAGTTAAGCTAGTCCTACAACCACTTACTGCTTCAAAATGACCACTTGCTTTTTTGCCCTTGTATTCCTAACTTAGCTTTGATATAGTAGAGTCAGAAAGGAGATGTGATGAAGTTACGAATTGAGATTGACGGCAATTTAGAGGAAACTGAAATTGTCATCAAGACACCCACTTTGACAGATGAAATTGCAGATTTGCAACGACTCTTGCAAGAGTCAAAGGCTCCGAGGTTGACTTTTTACAAGGGGACAGGTGAATATTATCTAGACCTGTCAGAAATTCTCTTCTTTGAAACAGAAGGGAGCAAGATCTACGCTCATAACCAGAAGGAAGCCTATGAAGTTCGTCTCAAACTTTATGAGTTGGAGTCCATCTTGCCTCGCTATTTTAGTCGAGTGTCCAAGTCAACGATCGCAAATATCCGTCAGATTTACTCAGTGGACAAGTCCTTTTCAGGAACGGGCACCATTTCCTTCTATCAGACGCACAAGGAGGTTCATGTCTCACGGCATTACCAATCCCTCCTAAAAGAAAATCTAAGAAACATGAGGTAAAAAAGATGAAAAAGAAAGCATTTGGTATTGTTTTATTGGTTTTAGCAGCTTGGATCTTGCTGCAAGGAAATTTTGGCATTCCTTCTTTGGATGGTAAGATATGGCCTTTGCTAGGAATTGTTTTTTTTGCTTATAAGTCCATTGAGTCCATCCTTAGACGCCATCTAACTGCGGCAGTTTTTACAGGTTTACTGGCACTCGTCATTGCAAATTACGCTTATGACTTGTTGCCAGTTACAAATCATTCTCTCATCTGGGCTAGCATCTTGGTAGTACTCGGTGTTGGTTATCTGACACATTCAAGTAAGTTCTGGCATGAAAAAAAGTGGTGGTACAATGGAGAAAAAACAGTCATTACGGATAAGGAAGTCGTATTTGGAAGCGGGACTTTCTATAAGCAAGATCAAGATATTGTAGACGACCAAGTGGAAGTCGCTTTTGGGGACGCTAAAATCTACTATGACAATGCAGAGATGTTAGGTGATTTTGCGACTTTAAATATTGAAGTGGCCTTCGGAAATGCAACAGTCTATGTTCCACAACACTGGCGTGTCGATTTGAAAGTAGAAACATCCTTTGGTGCAGCTAAGGCAGATGCTCCTGTAACACCAACAAACAAAACCCTGATTATTCGTGGGGAAGTTGCTTTTGGTAAACTTGGAGTTGTTTACGTTAAATAAAAAAAGTCTCCTAATTTCCTTGCCAAAATAGAGAAAGTGTGATAACATAGTACGGTATGTGGTGCTAGCACATCCGCTATATTAGATCTAATAGGAGGAAAACACAATGGCTAAAGTATGTTACTTTACAGGTCGTAAGACTGTATCAGGAAACAACCGTTCACACGCGATGAACCAAACAAAACGTGCCGTAAAACCAAACCTTCAAAAAGTTACTGTTCTTATCGATGGTAAACCTAAAAAAGTTTGGGCTTCAGCTCGTGCTTTGAAATCAGGTAAAGTTGAACGCGTTTAATAAAAATGAAAAGACCGCTTAGGTCTTTTTCTTTTGCTCTAGAGATAAAACCATTTGAAAAATAGAGTAAATATCCGCCGATACAGCATTCTGCTTTTACACTTGGGATGAAATATGATAAAATAGAGTATCAACTAGTTGAGGTAAAAAAAATGACTGTAAAAATTAATACAAAAGATGGTCAAATCGAACTGACAGATGAAGTGATTGCAACCGTAGTAGGTGGTGCCGCAACTGAGATTTTTGGTGTGGTCGGTATGGCTAGTAAAAATGCCCTCAAAGACAATTTCCAAGCCCTCCTTGGTAAGGAAAATTATTCTAAGGGTGTTGTCGTGAAGGCAGCCGAAGATGGTAGCATCGCAGTTGATGTTTATACCGTGTTGAGCTACGGAATAAAGATAAGCGAAGTGTCAAAAAACATTCAAGAGCGTGTTCGTTTTAGTCTAGAAAATCAACTAGGAATTACTGCTCAGACTGTGAATGTCTACATTCAAAATATCAAAGTTGTAGGAGAATAATCGTGTCAAAAATTACTACCAGTTTATTCCAAGAGATGGTGCAAGCTGCATCAACTCGTTTGAATAAGCAAGCAGAATATGTCAATTCATTGAACGTCTTTCCAGTTCCAGATGGAGATACTGGGACAAACATGGGAATGACCATTGAAAATGGTGCGAAAGAAGTAGCAGACAAGCCTGCTTCTACAGTTGGAGAAGTAGCGAGCATTCTTGCCAAAGGGCTCTTGATGGGTGCCCGTGGGAACTCAGGGGTTATCACATCTCAGCTCTTCCGTGGCTTCTCTCAGGCTATCAAGGAAAAGGATGAATTAACAGGTCAAGACTTGGCTCTTGCCTTCCAATCCGGTGTCGAAGTAGCTTATAAAGCGGTTATGAAACCAGTTGAAGGAACCATTTTGACTGTTTCTCGTGGAGCGGCTATTGGAGCTAAGAAAAAAGCCGAGGAGACAGATGATGCTGTTGAGGTCATGCGTGCAGCCTTGGAAGGTGCAAAAGCAGCTTTGGCTAAGACACCAGAAATGCTTCCAGTCCTTAAGGAAGTTGGTGTGGTAGACTCAGGTGGTCAAGGTTTGGTCTTCATCTACGAAGGATTCCTTTCAGCTCTTACTGGTGAATACAGTGCTTCTGAAGACTTTGTAGCGACTCCTGCCAACATGAGTGAAATGATCAATGCAGAGCACCACAAGTCTGTAGCAGGTCATGTGGCAACTGAGGATATTACCTTCGGTTACTGTACAGAGATTATGGTAGCTCTCAAACAAGGTCCAACTTATTCTAAGGACTTTGACTATGATGAATTCCGTAACTACTTGAATGACTTAGGCGACTCACTGCTTGTTGTCAACGATGATGAGATTGTCAAAGTTCACGTCCATACAGAAGATCCAGGTCTTGTCATGCAAGAAGGTCTCAAATATGGTAGCTTGATCAAGGTAAAAGTGGACAACATGCGTAACCAACACGAAGCGCAAGTTGAAAAAGAAGCAACTCAAGGCAACAAGCCTGCTGAAACAAAAGAGTATGCCCTTATCGCAGTAGTAGCTGGTCCAGGTTTAGCAGATATCTTCCGTGCCCAAGGTGTGGATTATGTCATCGAAGGTGGTCAGACAATGAACCCTTCAACAGAAGACTTTATCAAGGCTGTTGAACAGGTCAATGCTCGCAACATTATCTTCTTGCCAAACAACAAAAATATCTTTATGGCAGCTCAATCTGCGGCTGAAGTGCTTGAACAACCTGCTGTTGTGGTAGAAGCACGCACAATTCCTCAAGGGTTGACCAGTCTTCTTGCCTTTGATCCAAGCAAATCAATCGAAGAAAACAAAGAACGTATGACTGCAGCCCTTGGTGATGTTATCAGCGGTAGTGTAACAACAGCCGTTCGTGATACAACTATCGATGGATTAGCAATTCGTGAAAATGACAATCTTGGTATGGTAGATGGGAAAATCCTCGTGTCAAATCCTGACATGCATCAAACCTTGACAGAAACATTGAAACACATGTTGGACGAAGATAGTGAAATCGTGACTTTCTATGTCGGAGAAGACGGAAGCGAAGAACTTGCCAATGAAATTGCCCAAGAAATCGCAGAAGAATTCGAAGATGTTGAAGTAGAGATTCACCAAGGTCAACAACCCGTATATCCATATCTTTTCAGTGTGGAATAAAAATTTAATTGATTAAAAAGAAAGTTGATTTTGCAACTTTCTTTTTTTATGACATTTGTCATATTTCCTAGTGACAGAAGCATCTAGCTCCGCCAACTTCAAAAGACTATAATTGAAGTATGAAATGGAGGAAGAAGAAATGAAAAATAAAATGATTGTCGCAGTGAGTTTAGTAGCAGCAGGAGTTATGACCTATCTCATGTTTTCAGGATTGGACGAGGGTTTCTATCATTTTCCTTGGGAGCTATTTGCTGGCTTTGGAATGATGTCTTGGCTTGTTAGAGAAGGTTTAAAATTAGTCAGAGATGTGAAAAAGGAGTTTGAGGAATGAAAAAGGCAATCATCTATCTCTTTATCGGCCTGTCACTCTTAGTATGGTTAGTGGAAATGTTTACTGGTTGGTTTGACCAAACCTTGCTTCGCCAATTCATTCGTGGTGCTTGGGGTTTTGGATTTATGATTTTCATTGTTTTCCCTATGGGAATGAAGTGGTTGAAAGGAGAATCTCATGACTGTGATTAAAGTTGAGAAATTGAGTAAGAAAATAAAAGACAAGGAGATCTTGCGTGATATCTCTTTTGAAATCAATGACGGAGAATGTGTCGCCTTGATCGGTCCTAACGGAGCAGGAAAAACAACCTTGATTGATTGCCTCTTGGGCGACAAGTTCATGAGCTCAGGTCAGATAGCCATTCAAGGGTTTGCGCCAACAGATCCTCGATTAAAGCAGCTTATTTCTGTCTTGCCCCAAGAAAATGCAGTTGTTCAAAGCTTGAAAGTGAAAGAACTTCTATCATTTTTCAAGTCACTTTATCCCGACAGCCTTTCAGACAAAGAAATTGATGACTTGCTAAGATTCTCAGACAAGCAGAAAAATCAGCTAGCGGGCAAGCTGTCTGGTGGGCAAAAACGTTTGTTCTCTTTCGTGTTGGCTTTAATAGGTCGTCCGAAAATTCTATTTTTAGACGAGCCAACTGTTGCCATGGATACCTCGACACGTCAGCATTTTTGGGAAATTGTTAATCAGTTAAAGAAAAATGGTGTGACCATTGTTTATTCTTCTCACTACATCGAAGAGGTAGAGCATACGGCTGACCGCATTTTGGTTCTCCACAAGGGAGAATTGATTCGCGATACGACGCCTTATGCCATGCGTGGTGAAGAACAAGAAAAACATTTTACGGTACCTCTAACTTATCAGGAATTTATCAGCACTTTGGACCAGGTTCAAGAGATTGAAATTAAGCAAAATGCCCTTTCCTTCACCACCAAAGAAGCTAGCCAGGTATGGAAAGTCTTGCAAGAACAGGGCTGCACGATTGAAGAAATTGAAGTTCGCAATCGAACTCTCTTAGACAGTATCTTCGAAACGACTCAAGACTAAAGGAGATTGATGATGAAAAATATGACAAGTCTCATGAAAGTGGAAATCATTCAGATGAAACGGCAAGCAGTCTACTACTTGCTATCCATCGGACTTCCAAGTGTGTTTTACCTTATATTTTCTGGTATGATGTCAGGATCAGATGTTCCAGAAATTGTTCTTAAAGCCTATCTTTTTGCCATGACGCTCTTTAGTATCATGTCAAGCGCCTTTTTCAGTATCCCTAGCACACTCGAGTCTGACAAGACGAATAACTGGCAAAAATTGCTTCAACATTCTCCTGTATCTATGGTAGAATATTATGTATCAAAACTGTTCAGTACTCTGCTGACTTTCTTGTTATCAATTATAGTTGTCTTTTCGGTTGGTCATTTTGTCCGTGGAGTGACTCTGCCTTGGCTTGATTGGTTGGTGATTGGAGTTGTTTTGCTGGTCGGAAGCGTGGTCTTTATCAGCATGGGGGTATTGGTGAGCTTGCTTCCCAGCGCCCAACTGATGACGGTTATTGGAAATATTGCCTACATTGCTTTGGCTGTCCTCGGTGGACTCTGGTTCCCTTTGAGTTCCTTCCCAGAATGGCTCCAATCCATTGGAAAACTGACCCCAACCTATCAACTGATGCAGGTTGTCTCTACTTATTTGGAGCACCACGAGTTTAACATTCTTGCTGCCTTGGTTGTACTAGGTTATACAGTTTTCTTTGGTGTCTTGGTCATCCAACTGAAAAAACGGATCGAGGTAAAATAAATCTATGTTGGAAAAATTAAAAAACACTCATTATATGTTTCATATTTCAACAGTGTTTATCATCTTTCCTATAGCGGGTGTCATTGTTGGAGAGTACCCGCTTTTAACCTTGTTATGGACTCTACTATTTGTCCTAGCTTTCTATTCGGTTTTAGTCAGTCAGAATCGCACCGTGCAGTGGCTGGCTTGGTGGATCATGCTTGCCTACATTTTTTACAGTTCCGTCTGGCTGAATGGGAGCTTCGCTTGGTTTATCTTTTATTTATCAAACCTCCTCATTTACCAACTGGATGAGATATCTTTTCACTCTTGGCGTTTTGTCAGTTTTATTGTCTTGCAACCCTTGATTTTGACAGGGATTTATATGGTCGATCAAGTTAGTCCCTGGCAACTCCTCTTTTTCTTGGTGACTTTTGTCTTTTCTGATGCCTTGACTTTTGGTCTCTATCGAATTCGTATAGCAGAAGAGTTAAAAGAAGAAAAGATGAAACAAAATGCCAAGCTTAATCTTTTCTTGGCTGAAAATGAACGCAGTCGTATCGGTCAGGACCTCCATGACAGCCTAGGCCATACTTTTGCCATGTTGAGTGTGAAGACGGACCTTGCCCTCCAGCTTCTCCAAATGCAGGCCTATCCTCAAGTGGAAAAAGAATTAAAAGAAATTCATCAGATCAGTAAAGAATCCATGAATGAAGTTCGTACAATTATCGAAAATCTTAAAACAAGAACCCTTGCTTCCGAATTTGCGACTGTTAAAAAAATGCTGGAAATTGCAGGAATTGAAACGGAAATCAATCACCAACTAGATACAGCTAGCCTAACTCAGGAGTTAGAATCAACGGCCTCCATGATTTTACTTGAGTTAGTGACCAACATTATCAAACATGCCAAAGCATCGAAAGCCTACTTAAAATTAGAACGAACAGAGAAAGAACTCATTCTAACAGTGAGAGATAATGGCTGTGGATTTGCTTCTCTAAAAGGGGATGAGCTCCATACCGTTCGAGACCGTGTCCTTCCATTTTCAGGAGAAGTAAAGGTGATCAGTCAAAAGCAGCCTACTGAAGTGCAGGTTCGGCTACCTTATAAGGAGAGAAACTAAGATGAAACTACTTGTTGCAGAAGATCAAAGTATGTTGCGAGATGCTATGTGCCAGTTGCTTACCTTTCAACCAGATGTAGAGTCTGTCCTACAAGCCAAGGATGGCCAAGAAGCAATCCAACTTTTAGAAAAAGAGTCTGTGGATATCGCCATTCTTGACGTAGAAATGCCTGTTAAGACAGGCCTCGAAGTCTTGGAGTGGATACGAGCAGAAAAGCTAGAAACAAAGGTAGTTGTGGTGACGACCTTCAAACGTCCCGGATATTTTGAACGTGCGGTCAAGGCTGGAGTGGATGCTTATGTCTTGAAAGAAAGAAGCATTGCAGACCTCATGCAAACCTTGCACACTGTTCTCGAAGGACGCAAGGAATATTCGCCTGAATTGATGGAAGTGGTGATGACGCACCCTAACCCGTTAACAGAACAAGAAATCGCTGTTTTAAAGGGGATTGCTCAGGGCTTGTCTAATCAAGAAATCGCGGATCAGCTTTATCTATCAAATGGAACCGTCCGAAACTATGTCACCAATATTCTTTCGAAACTAGATGCTGGTAATCGAACAGAGGCAGCCAACATTGCAAAAGAATCTGGTTGGCTTTGATAACAACTCAAATGATTGCTAAATTGAAGGAAATCCATACTAGACAGGAGGAGGCAAATTGCCTCTTTTTCTGGTTTAGAAAAGCGGGGAAAGCTAGTGTCAAAGAGTTAAAAGATCAGAATAAAAATGAAAAATATCTTGACAATGAAGGGAAAATTGTGTTACAATAATAGACGGTACTTTTTACTTTTGGTCTCTCAAAAGTGTACAGGGACGTGCTGACAAATGTTGCAAAAGTACACACAGATGGTAGCTGTCACCAAGTGTATCATCACCAAAAATAAAAAACACAGGAGAATGTAGATGCCTACAATTAACCAATTGGTTCGCAAACCGCGTAAATCAAAAGTAGAAAAATCTAAATCACCAGCTTTGAACGTTGGTTACAACAGTCATAAAAAAGTTCAAACAAACGTTTCTTCACCACAAAAACGTGGTGTTGCAACTCGTGTTGGAACAATGACACCTAAAAAACCTAACTCTGCCCTTCGTAAATTCGCTCGTGTACGTTTGAGTAACCTTATCGAAGTTACTGCCTATATCCCAGGTATCGGACACAACTTGCAAGAACACAGCGTGGTGCTTCTTCGTGGTGGACGTGTAAAAGACCTTCCAGGGGTACGTTACCATATCGTCCGTGGTGCACTTGATACTGCAGGTGTTAACGATCGTAAACAAGGCCGTTCTAAATACGGTACTAAACGTCCAAAAGCATAAGGAAAGGGGATAAAGAGAAATGAGTCGTAAAAATAGAGCTCCAAAACGTGACGTATTGCCAGATCCGCTTTACAATTCACAACTAGTTACTCGTCTTATCAACCGCGTTATGCTTGATGGTAAACGTGGTACAGCTGCTTCAATCGTTTACGGTGCTTTTGAGCAAATCAAAGAAGCTACTGGCAACGATGCACTTGAAGTATTTGAAACAGCTATGGAAAACATCATGCCTGTACTTGAAGTACGTGCACGTCGTGTTGGTGGATCTAACTACCAAGTCCCAGTTGAAGTTCGTCCAGAACGCCGTACAACACTTGGACTTCGTTGGTTGGTAACTATTGCTCGCCTTCGCGGTGAACACACAATGCAAGACCGTCTTGCAAAAGAAATCTTGGATGCTGCTAACAATACTGGTGCAGCAGTTAAGAAACGTGAAGACACTCACCGTATGGCTGAAGCTAACCGTGCCTTTGCACACTTCCGTTGGTAATAAAATGATACTAAGAGCGGTAAAGGCCCAAGGCAAAAATAGGAAACTGATGCAGTGTTCCGTGAACACAAAGCAGTTTATCTTTTTTGCACCGGGCCTCGCTCGGGTTCAAATCAGCTAACTTGAGCTTTTAGCCCGAGTTCAATTCAACTTGTCTACAAGTTGAAACCAACAAAAACAAGATAAACATTAAGAACGGGTAGGTCCTGCCTATCCGTTTTTATTAAAATCGTGTTATAATAGAATAGAAATCAAAAATAAATAGGAGAAACAAACCTCATGGCACGCGAATTTTCACTTGAAAAAACTCGTAATATCGGTATCATGGCTCACGTCGATGCCGGTAAAACAACAACTACTGAGCGTATTCTTTACTACACTGGTAAAATCCACAAAATCGGTGAAACTCACGAAGGTGCGTCACAAATGGACTGGATGGAGCAAGAGCAAGAACGTGGTATCACTATCACATCTGCTGCGACAACAGCTCAATGGAACAACCACCGTGTAAACATCATCGACACACCGGGGCACGTGGACTTCACAATTGAAGTACAACGTTCTCTTCGTGTATTGGACGGTGCAGTTACTGTTCTTGACTCACAATCAGGTGTTGAGCCTCAAACTGAAACAGTTTGGCGTCAAGCAACTGAGTATGGAGTTCCACGTATCGTATTTGCTAACAAAATGGACAAAATCGGTGCTGACTTCCTTTACTCAGTAAGCACACTTCACGACCGTCTTCAAGCGAATGCACACCCAATCCAATTGCCAATCGGTGCTGAAGATGATTTCCGTGGTATCATCGACTTGATCAAGATGAAAGCTGAAATCTATACAAACGACCTTGGTACAGATATCCTTGAAGAGGATATTCCAGCTGAATACCTTGAACAAGCTCAAGAATACCGTGAAAAATTGATCGAAGCAGTTGCTGAAACTGATGAAGATTTGATGATGAAATACCTCGAAGGTGAAGAAATCACTAACGAAGAATTGAAAGCGGGTATCCGTAAAGCTACTATCAATGTTGAATTCTTCCCAGTATTGTGTGGTTCTGCCTTCAAAAACAAAGGTGTTCAATTGATGCTTGATGCGGTTATCGACTACCTTCCAAGCCCGCTTGACATCCCAGCAATCAAAGGTGTTAACCCAGATACAGATGAAGAAGAAACTCGTCCAGCATCTGATGAAGAGCCATTTGCAGCTCTTGCCTTCAAGATCATGACAGACCCATTCGTAGGTCGTTTGACATTCTTCCGTGTTTACTCAGGTGTTCTTCAATCAGGTTCATACGTATTGAATACTTCTAAAGGTAAACGTGAACGTATCGGACGTATCCTTCAAATGCACGCTAACAGCCGTAAAGAAATCGACACTGTTTACTCAGGTGATATCGCTGCTGCCGTTGGTTTGAAAGATACGACAACTGGTGACTCATTGACTGATGAAAAAGCTAAAATCATCCTTGAATCAATCGACGTTCCAGAACCAGTTATCCAATTGATGGTTGAGCCAAAATCTAAAGCAGACCAAGACAAGATGGGTATCGCTCTTCAAAAATTGGCTGAAGAAGATCCAACATTCCGCGTTGAAACAAACGTTGAAACTGGCGAAACAGTTATCTCTGGTATGGGTGAGCTTCACCTTGACGTCCTTGTTGACCGTATGCGTCGTGAGTTTAAAGTTGAAGCGAACGTAGGTGCTCCTCAAGTATCTTACCGTGAAACATTCCGCGCTTCTACTCAAGCACGTGGATTCTTCAAACGTCAGTCTGGTGGTAAAGGTCAATTCGGTGATGTATGGATTGAATTTACTCCAAACGAAGAAGGTAAAGGATTCGAATTTGAAAACGCAATCGTCGGTGGTGTGGTTCCTCGTGAATTTATCCCAGCGGTTGAAAAAGGTCTTGTAGAAGCAATGGCTAACGGTGTTCTTGCAGGTTACCCAATTGTTGACGTTAAAGCTAAACTTTACGATGGTTCATACCACGATGTCGACTCATCTGAAACTGCCTTCAAGATTGCTGCATCTCTTGCACTTAAAGAAGCTGCTAAGACTGCACAACCAGCTATCCTTGAACCAATGATGCTTGTAACAATCACTGTTCCAGAAGAAAACCTTGGTGATGTTATGGGTCACGTAACTGCTCGTCGTGGACGTGTAGATGGTATGGAAGCACACGGTAACAGCCAAATCGTTCGTGCTTACGTTCCACTTGCTGAAATGTTCGGTTACGCAACAGTTCTTCGTTCTGCATCTCAAGGACGTGGTACATTCATGATGGTATTTGACCACTATGAAGATGTACCTAAGTCAGTACAAGAAGAAATCATTAAGAAAAACAAAGGTGAAGAATAATCTGTCTTCGCAATAGAAGGAAGTCACTTAGTAGCTTCCTTTTTTATTACCTTTATTTCACACAGATTTGCTGGATATATTATGGAAATTTAGGAATTAAATGAAAATCTTGCCAACTTCCATCCCATATACGAAGAAATTAGACTGATTTAATAAATGAAAGCAAGGAAAAGTTCCTTATTTTGATGATATGTTAATAAAAATGATAAAAAAGTTCATAAATACACTTTTAGATAGAAAATTCAGAAAATTGCTTCTTTTGTCTTGAAAATTTTTGAAAAAATGGTATGATAGTAACAAGCTATTTTTAAGAGAAGAGAAAGGGGAACAATGGAGAAAATCAGTTTAGAATCTCCTAAGACGGGGTCGGATCTAGTTTTGGAAACACTTCGTGATTTAGGAATTGATACCATATTTGGCTATCCTGGTGGTGCAGTCTTACCTTTGTATGATGCGATATACAATTTTAAAGGCATTCGTCACATTTTAGGACGCCATGAGCAAGGTTGTTTGCACGAAGCTGAAGGATATGCCAAATCAACTGGAAAGTTGGGTGTTGCTGTCGTCACGAGTGGACCAGGAGCTACAAATGCCATTACAGGGATTGCAGATGCCATGAGCGATAGCGTTCCCCTTTTGGTCTTTACGGGTCAGGTGGCGCGAGCAGGGATTGGGAAGGATGCCTTTCAGGAGGCGGATATTGTCGGTATTACCATGCCCATTACCAAGTACAATTACCAAGTTCGTGAGACAGCTGATATTCCTCGTATCATTACGGAAGCTGTCCATATCGCGACCACAGGTCGTCCAGGTCCAGTCGTGATTGACTTGCCTAAGGATGTATCTGCTCTTGAAACAGACTTCATCTATTCACCCGAAGTGAATTTGCCAAGTTATCAACCGACTCTAGAGCCAAATGACATGCAAATCAAGAAAATTTTGAAGCAATTGTCAAAAGCCAAGAAGCCTGTTTTATTGGCAGGTGGTGGAGTTAGTTATGCAGAAGCAGCTACAGAACTCAATGAATTTGCTGAACGTTACCAAATCCCAGTAGTGACCAGTCTTTTGGGGCAAGGTACGATTGCAACGAGTCATCCCCTCTTCCTAGGGATGGGAGGCATGCACGGTTCTTTCGCGGCCAACATTGCAATGACTGAAGCGGACTTTATGATTAGTATTGGTTGCCGTTTCGATGACCGCTTGACGGGAAATCCTAAGACCTTTGCGAAGAATGCTAAGGTTGCCCACATTGATATTGACCCAGCTGAGATTGGCAAGATTATCAGAGCAGATATTCCTGTGGTGGGGGATGCTAAGAAAGCCTTGCAGATGCTACTAGCAGAACCAACTGTTCATAACAATACTGAAAAGTGGATTGAAAAAGTCACCAAGGACAAGAATCGAGTTCGTTCTTATGATAAGAAAGAACGTGTGGTTCAACCTCAAGCCGTTATTGAACGCATTGGTGAGTTGACGAATGGGGATGCCATTGTTGTAACTGACGTTGGTCAACATCAAATGTGGACAGCTCAGTATTATCCTTACCAAAATGAGCGTCAGTTAGTCACTTCAGGTGGTTTGGGTACCATGGGCTTCGGAGTTCCTGCAGCTATCGGAGCTAAGATTGCCAATCCAGAAAAAGAAGTTATCCTTTTTGTTGGTGATGGTGGTTTCCAAATGACCAACCAAGAGCTAGCAATCCTAAACATCTACAAGGTGCCGATTAAGGTTGTCATGTTGAATAACCACTCACTAGGAATGGTTCGTCAGTGGCAGGAATCCTTCTATGAGGGTAGAACTTCCGAGTCAGTCTTTGATACACTTCCTGACTTCCAGCTGATGGCACAGGCTTACGGCATCAAAAACTATAAATTTGATAATCCGGAGACGCTAGAGAAGGATCTAGAAGTCATTCTGGAGGATGTGCCCATGCTTATCGAGGTGGATATTTCTCGTAAGGAACAGGTTTTACCGATGGTACCAGCTGGTAAGAGCAATCATGAGATGTTGGGGGTGAAGTTCCATGCGTAGAATGTTAACAGCAAAACTACAAAATCGTTCGGGAGTCCTCAATCGCTTTACAGGTGTCCTTTCTCGTCGTCAGGTCAACATTGAAAGTATTTCAGTTGGTGCGACAGAGAATCCTGATGTATCACGGATTACCATCATTATCGATGTAGCTTCACACGATGAAGTAGAGCAAATCATTAAACAACTGAATCGTCAGATTGATGTGATTCGCATTCGAGATATCACAGATAAACCACACTTGGAAAGAGAAGTTATCTTGGTAAAAGTATCTGCTCCTGCTGAAAAGCGTGCAGAAATCTTGGCCATTATCCAACCTTTCCGTGCAACGGTAGTAGATGTGGCTCCAAGCTCCATCACTATTCAGATGACTGGAAATGCTGAAAAGAGTGAAGCTTTATTGCGAGTGATTCGACCATATGGTATCAAAAATATCGCTCGTACGGGTGCAACTGGATTTACCCGCGACTAATACTCTTTGATTTTCAATGAGTATAAAATCCAGCATAAATTTGTTTAACCAGCCTATAAGGCAATAAAAATAGAAAAGAGAGAAAAACTATGGCAGTTCAAATGGAATACGAAAAAGATGTTAAAGTAGCAGCGCTTGACGGTAAAAAAATCGCCGTAATCGGTTATGGTTCACAAGGACATGCGCATGCGCAAAACTTGCGTGACTCAGGTCGTGATGTCATCATTGGTGTGCGTCCAGGTAAATCTTTTGACAAAGCAAAAGAAGATGGATTTGACACTTACACAGTAGCAGAAGCAACTAAATTGGCTGACGTTATCATGATCTTGGCACCAGATGAAATCCAACAAGAATTGTACGAAGCAGAAATCGCTCCAAACTTGGAAGCAGGAAATGCAGTTGGATTTGCCCATGGTTTCAACATCCACTTTGAATTTATCAAAGTTCCTGCAGATGTAGATGTCTTCATGTGTGCTCCTAAAGGACCAGGACACTTGGTACGTCGTACTTACGAAGAAGGTTTTGGTGTTCCAGCTCTTTATGCAGTATACCAAGACGCTACAGGAAATGCGAAAAATATTGCTATGGACTGGTGTAAAGGTGTTGGAGCAGCTCGTGTCGGTTTGCTTGAAACAACTTACAAAGAAGAAACTGAAGAAGATTTGTTTGGTGAACAAGCTGTACTTTGTGGTGGTTTGACTGCCCTTATCGAAGCAGGTTTTGAAGTCTTGACAGAAGCAGGATACGCCCCAGAATTGGCTTACTTTGAAGTTCTTCATGAAATGAAATTGATCGTTGACTTGATCTATGAAGGTGGATTCAAGAAAATGCGTCAATCAATTTCTAACACTGCTGAATACGGTGACTATGTATCAGGTCCACGTGTGATTACTGAGCAAGTTAAAGAAAACATGAAAGCTGTCTTGGCAGATATCCAAAATGGTAAATTTGCAAATGACTTTGTAAATGACTACAAGGCTGGACGTCCAAAATTGACTGCTTACCGTGAACAAGCAGCTAACCTTGAAATTGAAAAAGTTGGTGCTGAATTGCGTAAAGCAATGCCATTCGTTGGTAAAAACGACGACGACGCATTCAAAATCTACAACTAATTCTTGTGAAGAAAAACAGAAGGCGAGTTGGGGGTACCTAACTCGCTTTTTATCTTAAACAGTATTTGAGGAGGAGACAATGCTAAGTGCAAAAGACGTGGTGAAAGCCCACAAAGTATTGAGTGGTGTAGTAGTCAATACTCCACTTGATTATGATCATTATTTATCGGAGAAGTATGGTGCTAAGATTTATTTGAAGAAGGAGAATGCCCAGCGTGTTCGTTCCTTTAAGATTCGCGGAGCCTATTATGCCATTTCTCAACTATCAAAAGAAGAACGTGAGCGTGGTGTAGTCTGTGCCTCTGCAGGAAATCACGCCCAAGGTGTCGCCTATACTTGTAATGAGATGAAGATTCCTGCAACCATCTTTATGCCCATCACAACACCGCAACAAAAGATTGGACAGGTTCGCTTTTTTGGTGGTGATTTTGTGACAATCAAGTTAGTTGGAGATACCTTTGATGCCTCAGCTAAAGCAGCTCAAGAATTTACAGTTTCTGAAAACCGCACCTTTATTGATCCCTTTGATGATGCTCATGTCCAAGCAGGTCAAGGGACTGTCGCCTATGAAATTCTTGAAGAAGCTCGTAAAGAGTCTATCGATTTTGATACAGTACTTGTACCAGTAGGCGGTGGCGGACTGATTGCAGGGGTTTCGACCTATATCAAAGAAACCAACCCGACTATTGAAGTGATTGGGGTAGAAGCTAATGGTGCTCGCTCGATGAAGGCGGCCTTTGAGGCTGGGGGACCAGTCAAACTCAAAGAAATTGATAAGTTTGCTGATGGGATAGCTGTACAGAAGGTTGGACAGTTGACCTATGAAGCGACCCGTCAGAATGTTGAAACGCTGATTGGGGTAGATGAGGGATTGATTTCTGAAACCTTGATTGATCTTTATTCCAAACAAGGAATTGTAGCGGAACCAGCAGGGGCTGCTAGTGTTGCAGCCTTGGAAGTTTTATCAGACTATATCAAAGGAAAGACGATTTGTTGTATCATTTCTGGGGGGAATAACGATATCAACCGTATGCCAGAGATGGAAGAACGTGCTTTGATATACGATGGAATCAAGCATTACTTTGTGGTGAACTTTCCACAGCGTCCTGGAGCCCTCCGAGAGTTTGTAAATGATATCTTGGGGCCAAATGATGACATCACTCGTTTTGAATATATCAAACGAGCAAGTAAGGGGACGGGTCCTGTATTGATTGGGATTGCTCTTGCCAATAAGCATGATTATGCTGGATTGATTCATCGAATGGAAAAGTTTGACCCGTCTTATATTAATTTGAATGGAAATGAAACATTGTATAATATGTTAGTTTAAACTAAAATAAAATTATTATCATATTATTTGCGTAATGATAACGATGGTGTTATAATGAGGGTGATGAAAGGGGGAGATTCCCATGGTTTTACAAATTTTACTTGTTGTATTGATTTTAGTGGTGATTGCATCAGTGATTACGATTAGTTCTGTATATGTGGTACGACAACAATCTGTCGCTATTATAGAACGCTTTGGTAAATACCAAAAGTTGAGCAATAGTGGTATTCATTTGCGGGCTCCCTTTGGGATTGATAGAATTGCAGCAAGAGTACAACTACGCTTGTTGCAGAGTGAAATCGTTGTAGAGACAAAGACGCAAGATAATGTATTTGTAACGATGAATGTGGCAACTCAGTATCGAGTGAATGAAAACAATGTCACAGATGCCTATTATAAATTGATGCGTCCAGAAGCCCAAATCAAATCCTATATTGAAGATGCTTTGCGTTCATCTGTACCAAAGTTAACCCTAGATGAGTTGTTTGAGAAGAAGGATGAAATCGCCTTAGAAGTTCAAAAACAAGTGGCAGAAGAAATGTCTACGTATGGGTATATCATTGTCAAAACTCTGATTACTAAGGTTGAACCTGATGCTGAAGTAAAACAATCAATGAATGAAATCAATGCAGCTCAACGTAAGAGAGTTGCAGCGCAAGAACTTGCTGAAGCAGATAAGATTAAGATCGTGACCGCGGCAGAAGCAGAAGCAGAAAAAGATCGCCTACATGGTGTGGGGATTGCAGAACAGCGTAAAGCGATTGTTGACGGACTGGCTGATTCTATCAAAGAGTTAAAGGGAGCTAATGTTGAGCTAACTGAAGAACAAATCATGTCTATCCTATTAACGAACCAGTATTTAGATACATTGAATAATTTTGCAGAAAAAGAAGGAAATAATACAATCTTCCTACCAGCAAATCCTAATGGAGTTGAAGATATAAGAACTCATATATTATCGGCTTTAAAAGCTAAATAAAAATATGCAGAATAATATAGTTGTGACGAATATATGTTTTTTTATTGACAGATGAAATAAAAACGTATACAATTAGGAATTGTAAAGAATAATTCAGGAGAAGAACATGGTTAAGTCAAACTTTGAAAAGGTAGAAGCAGTTGTTGGCTGGGTTCGTGATAAGAAGATCACAGGTTACCGTATCTCTAAAGAAACGAATGCGCGTGAAATGTCTATCATTGCCCTAGCGCAAGGACGCGCAAAAGTTAAAAATATTTCATTTGAAACAGCTCTTAGTTTAATCGATTTCTATGAAAAAAATCATGAAAAATTTGAAGATTGAACTGTGGTTACAGGCAGATTCCTGAATCGAGTCTGCCTTTTATTTACAATTACAAACTAAAAAGACTGCATTCTGTATGCAGTCTTTATTTATTAACTGAGATAACGCTGAAGGAATTCTTTTGTCCGTTCTTCTTTAGGGTTCGTGAAGAGTTCTTCAGGTTTACCTTCTTCTGCAATGATTCCCTTGTCCATGAAGATGACACGATGGGAGACGTCGCGAGCAAATTCCATTTCGTGGGTTACAACAATCATGGTCAAGCCTTCTTGAGCTAGGTCCTGCATAATTTTGAGGACTTCTCCGACCATTTCGGGGTCAAGGGCAGATGTTGGTTCGTCGAAGAGAATGGCGTCAGGATTCATGGAGAGTGCACGAGCGATAGCTACACGTTGCTTTTGTCCACCAGAAAGTTGCTTCGGCTTGGCTTGCCAGTAACGTTCTCCCATACCAACTTTTTCAAGATTCTCTTTGGCAATTTTTTCAGCTTCAGAGCGTTCTCGTTTAAGGACAGTCGTTTGGGCGACGATGGTATTTTCGAGGACATTCAGATTTTCAAAGAGATTGAAAGATTGGAAAACCATACCGAGCTTTTCACGATAATGGGTGAGGTTATAGCCTTTTTCCAGGACATTTTCTCCGCGATAGAGAATCTCTCCTCCTGTAGGTGTTTCTAGTAAATTAATCGAACGAAGGAAGGTTGATTTTCCGCTTCCCGAGCTTCCGATGATGGAAATAACCTCTCCTTTATGGACGGTGAGAGAAATGTCTTTTAGCACTTCATTTTGTCCATAGGATTTTTTTAGGTGTTTGATTTCAAGGATTGGTTGTGTCATTTTTTCAAATCCCCCGTTTGCATTTGGTTAGCACCTGTAGTGTAAGTGTCCATGTCCATATAGCGTTCGATAAAACGTAGGACACGGGTCACAGTGAAGGTGAGGACAAAGTAAATCACTGCAATGATGGTAAAGGTCTGGAAGTATTGATAAGTTTGAGTCGCTACAGTATTTCCTGAGAAATAAAGCTCGACAACTGAAATAACGTTCAATACAGAGGTATCTTTGATATTGATGACAAACTCATTACCAGTAGCAGGTAGAATATTACGGACAACCTGAGGAAGGACAATCTTACGCATGGTTTGATTGTGGGTCATACCAAGAGCAGTTGCAGCTTCGAACTGTCCCTTGTCAACTGCTAGAATACCACCACGAACGATTTCTGTCATGTAGGCACCCGTGTTGATTGAGACGATAAAGATAGCAGCCAGTGTCCGGTCGAGATTGATACCGAAAGCTTGAGCAGTCCCATAGTAGATAACCATGGATTGAACAATCATCGGTGTACCACGGAAGATTTCAATATAGACATTGAGAATCCAACCGACTAGTTTTTGTAGGCTGTAAATGGCTTTGTTTTCAGAGAGAGGAGCCGTACGGAAGACACCAATGGCAAGACCGATAATGAGACCTACGATAGTTCCGATGATTGAGATTAAAAGAGTGACACCTGCGCCGCGCACGAGCTGTTGCCAGTTTTCAGAAAGAATTTTAGCAACTTGGCTGAAGAAATTACTGCTACTTTCTTCAGTTGTTGTGGCTTCGGCAGGTTGCTCCTGAATCATACGATCCATCAGAGCAACTTGTTCATCTTTGGAGATGGTTTCAATACTCGCATTGATTTGGCTGATGCGGCTGTCATCTTTACGAAGTCCAATGGCAATAGCTGTATCTTCTTCGCCAGTTTTGAAACCTGGTTGGGGTTGGATCATTTTGAACTTAGCGTTAGCAGACTCAGCGGTCATTGCTTCAGGGCGTTCCGAAACATAGGCATCAATAACACCGGCTTCCAGAGCTTGACGCATCTGAGCAAAGTCACCCATAGCTGTTTCTTTCTTGGTACCAGGAATTTGGGAAATCAAGTCATAAAGGTAAACACCTTGTTGGGAAGTGATTTTTGCTCCACTAAAGTCCTCTAAAGATTTGGCATTTGCATAGGCAGAGTCCTTTTTTACCAATAGAACGGGTTCGCTAGTATAGTAACTATTTGAAAAGGCAATTTCTTGTTTACGTTCAGCGGTTGGGCTCATACCAGCAATGATCATATCGATTTTGCCAGAAGTAAGGGCTGGAACAAGCCCTTCCCACTTGGTTTTCACGACCAAAGGTTCCTTACCTAGATCTTTGGCAATCTTTTTAGCGATTTGAACATCATAGCCGTTGGCATATTGGTTGGTACCGTCGATTTTGACAGCACCATTACTATCGTCGTCTTGGGTCCAGTTGAAGGGAGCGTAAGCTGCCTCCATCCCGATGCGTAAATATTCGTCGGCTTGGACTTGGCTAACCAGTCCTAATGTAAGGGCTAGGCTAGCAAGAATAGATAAGCATAATTTTTTCATGTTTTCTCCTATTTCTAGTCTAAAAATGACTTCTCTCTATTGTATCTAAAAATGGTGAGATTTTCAATACAAGTAAGCCTTTACTTATAAAAAATGATATAATGGTGAAAAGATTGAAAGGGAATCAATTATGAAAAAAAGATGGTTGGTGACTTTGGTATTTGCTTGTTTATTATTTATACCGAGCCTAGTTTTTGCAGTAGACTTTGATATCTTATCCTATCAGGGTGATTTGAATATTCATGCAGATAATACGGCAGAATTTAGGGAGAAAGTAGTCTATTATTTTAATGAAGACTTTAATGGACAACTAGTAGGACTTGGCCGTTCTGGTAAGATGCCAAAGGGCTTTGAAATAGATCCCAGTCCGAAGGTTCAGGTATGGAAAAATGCTAGCGCCATTGAGAATGTCAATAGTGAAGTGATAGAAGAATCGGAAGGTTATACTGTAAAAGTGTATAATCCAGGCCAAGAAGGGGATACCGTTGAAGTGGTAATCACATGGCAACTAAAAAACCTCCTATTTCTATATGATGATATCGCGGAACTTAATTGGCAACCCTTGACGGATAGTTCAGAACCTATCGAAAATTTTGAGTTTCGGGTAACGGGCTTTAATGGAGCTGAAAAACTTTTCTTTCATACAGGGAAACTCTTTACAGAGGGCAAGGTAGAGAAGACAGGTGGTGGTTATCGTGTTCATTTGCAGAACCTACCTCGTCAGCGTGGAGTTGAATTGCATGCCTATTGGCCTAGAAAAGATTTTGAAACTGCTTTGGATCAGGGATTGAAGGGCAATCGTTTAGCAGAATTTGAAAAAATAGAGGAATCCATTACTGCTGAAAAAGCTCAGAGTAAAGCTCTGGTTACGTGGGTCATCCCTTTGCTACTCTCGCTTTCTTTAGTCTTTAGTGTTATTTTCTACTGCATTTATAGAAGAAAAACCTCCCCATCGAAGAAATATGCCAAAAATCACCGTCTCTATGAACCGCCAATGGACTTAGAACCGATGGTTTTATCGGAAGCTGTTTACTCCACTTCTTTAGAGGAAGTCAGTCCCTTGACCAAAGGAGGAGGGAAGTTCACCTTTGACCAACTCGTTCAGGCAACTTTATTGGATGTGATCGACCGTGGAAATGTTTCAATCATCTCAAATGGAGATGAAGTTCGTTTAAAAGCCGTAAAAGAAAAGGGATTGGCAAGTTTTGAAAAGGATTGCCTTAATTTGGCCTTTTCAGGAAGAGAAGAAGTGCTTGTTTCAGATTTGTTTGCAGATTACCAAGTGTCAACTAGTCTTTACCAAGGTGCAAAAGCAGCTGATGAAAAACGAATTCAGAAAACAGGACGTAAACTTAAGTCGTCTTTTGAGCAAGCTCTGAAGCAGATGCAGGATGGAGTGAGAAAGCGGGTTTCCTCTTTGCAACTTCCAGATTATTATCGTTCACTGAGTAATGGAGAAAAAATCCTGCGATTGACGATAGGTGTCTTTACGATTTTACCTGCTTTCGTTGGTTTTGGCTGGTTCTTGTATAGTTTGGATGCTCACGGGTATCTTTCTCTGCCACTTCCTATCCTTGGGTTTGTGGGCTTGATGTTAGCTGCCGTCTATTATTGGACGACCCGATTTGATACTCGTGATGGTGTTTTAAATGAAGATGGACTAGAAGCATACTATCTCTGGACTAGTTTTGAAAACATGCTTCGCGATATCGCCCATCTAGACAAGGCAGTATTAGAAAGTATTGTTGTTTGGAATCGTCTCCTTGTTTATGCTACTTTATTTGGTTATGCGGACAAGGTGAGCCATTTGATGAGATCTTATCAGATTCAGGTCGAGAACCCAGATATCAATCTTTATGTAGCTTATGGCTGGCACAATATGTTTTACCATTCAACTGCTCAAATGAGCCACTATGCTAGTATTGCAAATACAGCAAGCAATTACTCCGTATCTTCTGGAAGTGGTTCTTCGGGTGGAGGATTCTCAGGAGGCGGAGGCGGTGGTAGCATCGGCGCCTTCTAGAAAAAATCTATCGCAGAATCCGAAATTATGCTATAATAGAGGACAGAAAAAGGAGTAATACATGTATCTTATTGAAATTTTGAAGTCGATCTTTTTTGGGATTGTTGAAGGAATTACAGAATGGTTGCCCATTTCAAGTACGGGTCACTTGATCTTGGTTGAAGAATTTGTACAATACAAGGACCAAAATGAAGCCTTCATGTCCATGTTTAATGTTGTTATTCAGCTCGGTGCTATCTTAGCGGTTATGGTGATTTACTTTAACAAGCTCAATCCCTTCAAACCTGGTAAAAATAAGGCAGAAGTCCGTCGAACTTGGCAATTGTGGTCAAAAGTCCTCGTTGCGACCTTGCCTTTATTGCTAGTTTTTAAGCTGGATGATTGGTTTGATACTCATTTTCACAATATGGTATCAGTTGCGATCATGTTGATTATTTATGGGGTTGCCTTTATCTATCTTGAAAAACGGAACAAGGCACAAGCTATTGAACCAACAGTTACAGAACTTGAAAAGCTTCCCTACAAGACAGCTCTCTATATCGGACTTTTCCAAGTCCTCGCCCTCTTCCCAGGAACGAGCCGTTCAGGTGCGACGATTGTCGGTGGTTTGTTAAATGGAACGAGTCGCTCAGTCGTAACAGAGTTTACCTTCTACCTCGGAATTCCTGTTATGTTTGGGGCTAGTGCTTTAAAAATTTTCAAATTTATAAAAGCAGGTCAACTCTTGAGTTTTGGACAACTGTTCTTGCTTTTGGTTGCTATGGGAGTAGCCTTCGCGGTCAGCATGGTTGCTATTCGCTTCTTGACCAGCTATGTGAAGAAGCACGACTTTACACTCTTTGGTAAATACCGTATCGTACTCGGTAGTGTCTTGTTGCTCTATAGTTTTGTGCGTTTATTTGTATAAGAAAAAGCTTGAGGGAATCTTCCTTCAAGCTTTTTAAAATCCTGTTACTGTAATTCCTAGTAGACGAACGCCTTTTTCTTTTTCAGCTAGTTCTTCGTAGAGTTGAAGGGCAGTTTGAGAAATCTGACTAGCGTCCTGTGTTGCTTGTGGGAGGCTTTTTCGTCTAGTTAGAGTAGAGAAGTCAGCATATCGTATTTTAAGGATAATGATTTTTCCAGCTTTTTCCTGCGTGCTGAGATTGTGAGCTACCTTTTCTGAGAGAAGAGTCAGCTCTTTTTTGATGTCTTCTTCTACTTGCAGGATTTTTCCGTAGGTTTTTTCCTTGCCAATGGACTTACGAATGCGATCGGACTTGACCGGTGAGTTATGAATGCCTCTTGCCTTTCGATAAAGGTCAAAACCGAGTCTGCCGAACCGATCGATTAAAGTGACTTCAGAAACGTCCAATAAGTCTGCACCAGTATAAATGCCCATTCCATGAAGGCGTTCAACTGTTTTTTTGCCCACACCGTGAAATTTAGCAATGTCCATTTGTTTGAGAAAGTCTTGGGCTTGATCTGGGAGAATCACTGTCAAACCATGTGGTTTTTGATAGTCACTAGCCATCTTAGCTAGGAATTTGTTATAAGAAACACCTGCAGAAGCAGTCAGGTGTAGTTCCTGCCAGATATCCTCTTGGATAAGGCGGGCTATTTTGACGGCCGACTTGATACCAAGTTTATTTTCCGTCACATCTAAGTAAGCCTCGTCAATACTCATAGGTTCAATCAAATCTGTATAGCGTTTAAAAATAGCTCGAATCTCAAGCCCCACTGCCTTATACTTTTCATAATTTCCAGAGATAAAGACAGCTTGGGGACAGCGTTCATAAGCTTCTTTAGAACTCATGGCTGAATGAACACCAAAAGCTCGTGCTTCATAGCTACAGGTAGAAACGACACCACGCCCACCTGTTTGTCTGGGGTCACTTCCGATAATGACAGGTTTGCCCTTTAATTTGGGATTATCTCTGATTTCCACCGCAGCAAAAAAGGCATCCATGTCGATATGGATGATTTTTCTGGACAGATCATTTATCAATGGAAATATGAGCATTCCAATCCCTTTCTAGTGTCATTTTCTATTTATTATACCCTTTTTTCTGAAAAAATGGGAAAGTTCAACCCGACTTTCAAAAATATAATACAGATAAGAACAAAAAAGAGACTGTATTATAAAAGAAAGCGTCTAAAATGCCGATTTTCTCTTGTTGAAATCGGTTACTGTATGGTATACTTGTCTCAAGAATGTAACAGATGACTGTTACTAGAAAAAAGAGGACATTAACATGGTTGTTAAGACAGTTGTTGAAGCACAAGATATTTTTGATAAAGCTTGGGAAGGCTTCAAAGGCGTAGATTGGAAAGAAAAAGCAAGTATTTCTCGCTTCGTTCAAGCTAACTACACACCTTACGATGGAGATGAAAGTTTCCTTGCTGGACCAACAGAACGTTCACTTCACATCAAAAAAATCGTAGAAGAAACAAAAGCACATTACGAAGAAACTCGTTTCCCAATGGACACTCGTCCAACATCTATTGCTGATATTCCTGCTGGATTTATCGACAAAGAAAACGAATTGATTTTTGGTATCCAAAACGATGAACTCTTCAAATTGAACTTCATGCCAAAAGGTGGTATCCGTATGGCTGAAACTACTTTAAAAGAAAATGGATACGAACCAGATCCAGCTGTTCACGAAATCTTCACAAAATACGTAACAACAGTTAACGACGGTATTTTCCGCGCTTACACTTCAAACATCCGTCGTGCTCGTCACGCTCACACTGTAACTGGTCTTCCAGATGCCTACTCTCGTGGACGTATCATTGGTGTTTACGCACGTCTTGCTCTTTACGGTGCAGATTATTTGATGCAAGAAAAAGTAAACGATTGGAATGCAATTAAAGAAATTGATGAAGAAACAATCCGTCTTCGCGAAGAAGTAAACCTTCAATACCAAGCATTGCAACAAGTTGTTCGCTTGGGTGACCTTTACGGTGTTGACGTTCGCAAACCAGCGATGAACGTCAAAGAAGCGATCCAATGGGTGAACATCGCCTTCATGGCTGTCTGCCGTGTTATCAATGGTGCTGCAACATCTCTAGGACGTGTGCCAATCGTACTCGATATCTTTGCAGAACGTGACCTTGCTCGTGGTACATTTACTGAATCAGAAATCCAAGAATTCGTTGATGATTTCGTTATGAAACTTCGTACAGTTAAATTTGCTCGTACAAAAGCTTATGACCAATTGTACTCAGGTGACCCAACCTTCATCACAACTTCTATGGCTGGTATGGGTAACGACGGTCGTCACCGTGTTACTAAGATGGACTACCGTTTCTTGAATACTCTTGACAATATCGGTAACTCTCCAGAACCAAACTTGACAGTTCTTTGGACTGACAAATTACCTTATAGCTTCCGTCGTTACTGTATGCACATGAGCCACAAACACTCTTCAATCCAATATGAAGGTGTTACAACAATGGCTAAAGACGGATACGGTGAAATGAGCTGTATCTCATGTTGTGTATCTCCACTTGACCCAGAAAATGAAGAACAACGTCACAACATCCAGTACTTCGGTGCTCGTGTTAACGTATTGAAAGCCCTTCTTACTGGTTTGAACGGTGGTTACGACGATGTTCACAAAGACTACAAGGTATTTGACATCGAACCAATCCGTGACGAAGTTCTTGAATTCGAATCAGTTAAAGCTAACTTTGAAAAATCTCTTGACTGGTTGACTGACACTTACGTAGATGCTTTGAACATCATCCACTACATGACTGATAAGTACAACTACGAAGCTGTTCAAATGGCCTTCTTGCCAACTAAACAACGTGCAAACATGGGATTCGGTATCTGTGGATTTGCCAACACTGTTGATACATTGTCAGCAATCAAATACGCTACCGTTAAACCAATCCGTGATGAGGATGGCTACATCTACGATTACGAAACAATCGGTGAATACCCACGTTGGGGTGAAGATGACCCACGCTCAAACGAATTGGCAGAATGGTTGATCGAAGCTTACACAACTCGTCTACGTAGCCACAAACTCTACAAGAACGCAGAAGCCACAGTATCACTTTTGACCATCACATCTAACGTTGCTTACTCTAAACAAACTGGTAACTCACCAGTCCACAAAGGCGTATACCTCAACGAAGATGGTTCTGTGAACTTGTCTAAACTTGAATTCTTCTCACCAGGTGCTAACCCATCTAACAAAGCTAAAGGTGGATGGTTGCAAAACTTGAACTCACTTGCTAGCCTAGACTTTGGTTACGCAGCTGACGGTATCTCATTGACAACTCAAGTTTCTCCACGTGCTCTTGGTAAAACTCGTGACGAACAAGTGGACAACTTGGTAACAATCCTTGATGGTTACTTCGAAAACGGTGGACAACACTGTAACTTGAACGTAATGGACTTGAAAGATGTTTATGACAAGATTATGAATGGCGAAGATGTCATCGTTCGTATCTCAGGATACTGTGTAAACACTAAATACCTCACTCCAGAACAAAAAACTGAATTGACACAACGTGTCTTCCACGAAGTTCTTTCAATGGATGACGCATTGAGCTAAGATTCAATTAGAATGGAAAAAAAGCTAGTCTATAGGACTGGCTTTTTTCTATATCTAAAAGATAAATTTTCGACATATCATATGAAAAATACTAAGAGATTTTGTTAATTCTGGTGACAATGTGTTGAAATTCGAGAGAATAATATAATAAAATCTTATAAAAATATATTTTCTAGTTATTAAACTTGAATAGATTGTATTGAGATGTTATAATATAATGGATAAACTCTAGTTAGTGATAGGGGTTGTCAAAATGGTATGATGTAATCTCTTAGGGAGATTAGAAATAAAAATTTCATATAGAAAAGAGGAGAAGAGATGTCGAAAAGCAAAGCGTTAAACATGCTTTCTAAATTTTCTGCGTTAGCTTTTGCTATTTTAGGTCTAGCATCTGTTTTGATAGGCATTGTTAAAGCAGATAATCCTGTTTCAAAAGAATTGACACAAGTAATTACAGGTATTGATCTGTTAGATGCTTCAGATACTAAGCAAAATGTGAGTTCAGAAGGAGATTTCTCGCTTCGTACGAATTTAGCATATAAGCTTCGCGTGACGTTCGATCTCAAGCAGTACAATGAGAACTTGAATAACGGGGATTATTTTACTTTTGATATTCCGGCTCCCATGACGGTTTATAATGGTAATCAGGAGTTGATTGATCCGGTTACTCAAGTAGCTATAGGAGAGGCAGTAGTCACATCAAATGGTAATGACCAAGGTGGCAAGGCAAAGATAACCTTGAAGAACCTGGATAAATACTTGGCTAAAACTGGAGGAGACAAAGTAAAGGATGTATTTGGTAACTTTTCTGCATCATTTAGATTCTTAAAGGATCAAAATAAAACTCCAATTAATTTTAATTCTTCTTCAATGAAGCAAGAAATTAAACATGTTTATAGTTCGAAAACGATTTCAGGTCCTAAAGTTGGGACTGAGAACTATGCAAAGGCAGGGGGTCAGGCATCACGTGACAATTGGACTTCTGAAAAATTAGCAGCTATTGGATCAGTTAGCAAAGGAGATGCTGTTTCAAACTGGAGGGTACGTGTAAATACGGAAAAACAAGATTTTGGACAGAACATTGTTCTACACGATACGATTCCAAACGACGATACATCCTATACTCCTGCTCAATACATACCAGAAACTTTGAGAGTTTACAGGGCGGATATTACTGGTGGAACGTCCGCTGTTCCTGATGATGCTGTATTATTATCTGAGGGAAAAGAATATACGGTTGATTGGAATGAAAACTATACTTCATTTGATATAACCTTTAAAGATGGAACGACATCTTACTTTGTTACTTACAGTACTACCACTCCGAATGATGGTACTAAAGTAGCAAATATCGCAGCCTTGTCTCTGGCAGACGGAACAAAATTGGCTCAAAATACAAGTCGTCCAGGAGCTCTTAGCATGAAAGCAGAAGCGACTTCCTTGATTTCAGGGACTATCGTAGCTTCTACAGCTTACCAAATTAAGATTAATAAGACAGATGCCTTCACTCTTGCACCTGTTCCAGGAGCAGTTTATACTGTAACTGCAACAGATGATGCAAGTGAAACAACAGAAGTGACTACAAATGAAAAAGGAGTAGCACTGACTAAAACTTATGATCAGAAATGGGAAGGTAAAACTTTCAAGATTAAAGAGAAGACAGCTCCAGCTGGTTATAAGCTAGATGAGAAAGAGTATACAGTTAAACTCGGAGCAGCAGGTTCTACTATTAATCTTAAAGATGAACCAGTTCCAGCTGTATTCAATGTGACTGCTAAGAAAGTGGTAGAAGGTCGTACAGATAAACTTCCTAAAGCAGATGAGTTTACTTTCAACCTATACACAGCAGAGAACTTGAAGACTCCAGTAGCTACAGCGAAATCAAAAGCTGACGGAACGATTACCTTTGAGAATATTGAGTTGAAAGGTGCGGGAACTTATCGCTACATCATCAAAGAAGATACTTCAAAAGCAATCGATGGTATCACATTTGATGAGGAAGGCAAGGAAGTTACTGTAACAGCAGCATTCCAAGGTGGCGTATTGAAAGCTTCTGTTACTTCAGCAGAACCAACTTTCACTAACACATATAAAGCTGCTCCAACAAATGCGACAATCAAAGCAACTAAGAAGATTATAGGTAAAGAGCTTGTAGCTGATGCTTATACTTTCGAATTGAAAGAAAAAGATGCAGTTGTAGCTACAGCTAATAACACTGCTTCAGGCGAAGTTGTCTTCAAGGTTACCTACACAGAGGCAGGAGAGCACACTTACACTATTACTGAAAAAGCAGGAACAGAAGCAGGTGTGACTTACTCAACTGAATCCCACACAGTTAAAGTGAACGTAGTGGATAACGGCCAAGGTCAATTGGTTGCGACTGTAGAAGATGCGGATGCAGAACGTGTCTTCACTAATATCTATACAGCACCAGTACCAACAGCTACATCAGCAACACTTGAGTTTACGAAAGAATTGACTGGTCGTGCCTTGGTTGATGGTGAATTCCAATTTGAATTGTATGAAGGTACAAAACTAGTTGATACAAAAACAAACCAAGCTGGAAAAGTAACATTTAAAGCAATCAACTATGATGCAGAAGGTGTTCATACTTATACTGTAAAAGAAGTGAATGCCGGAGCAACTGGTATTACTTACGACACAGAAAAGACTGCAGTGGTAACAGTAACCAAAGATGCAGCAACAAATGCCTTGAAGGCAACTGTTGAATACCCAGCAGGTAGTGTCTTCACGAATAGCTTTAAAGCACCAGCAGTAGAAGCTACGATTGAAGCAACTAAGAAACTTGAAGGTAAAGAACTTGCGGCTGATGCTTATACTTTCGAATTGAAAGAAAATGGTGCAGTTGTAGCGGAAACTAAGAACACTGCCGAAGGTAAAGTAGCCTTTGTTCGTTCATTCGAAGAAGCAGGTACTCACACTTATACCTTGATTGAAAAAGTTGGTACTGAAGAGGGTATTGAATACGATAAGACTGAGCATACTGTAACAGTCACTGTAGTTGCGGATGGTCAAGGTCTCTTGACTGCGACTGTCTCATATGCAGATGGTAAAGCAGTTGTATTTACAAATAAATACACTGTTCCAAATCCAACACCGGATCCAAACCCAACACCAAATCCAACACCAAATCCAAACCCAACACCGGATCCAAACTCAACACCGGATCCAGATCCAAATAAACCAGGAGAAAAAGAGGAACCAAACCCAACACCTCCAGCTACGGAGACTAAAGGTAAAGCTGAACTTCCAAAAACAGGTGAAGCAACATCTATCTTCTCAGCAATTGGATTTGTAGTCTTGGCATTGAGTGGACTGGTATTCTTCGTAAAACGTAAAGCTTAAGCTTTCGTAGAAGAAACATGAAACTTGGTAAGTGAGAATTCTACTTCTCTCTTAAACCTGATAGAGAAAGTCTCTAGAAAATTCGTTTTCTAGGGGCTTTTTTGTACTTCAAAATAATTTTTTAAAAATAGTCAAATTTGGTCAAAAAAGTTATTGACTTTTACTGACCAAAGTGGTATAGTAGAAACATAAGGAAAATGACTTCCTTAGAAAAACTCATTTTCAATGACTCTATTTCTTGAAAATGTATAATAGATACCCTAGAAAGGGGTGAGGCCTATGTTAAATCTAACAGACTTTGAAAAGAAAATGATAAAAGGCTTATTTAAAAAAGAAAAACCAGAAGTTATTCTTAGGGTAGCAAGTTAGCTAGTCTAAAATTTTTAAAACAAAGGTCAAAGATAGTCAATATCAGAGATCGCATCTAATTAAGAATAAACGAGGTAAAGAATATGAACAACAACTTTAATAACTTTAACAACATGGATGATTTATTTAACCAATTGATGGGTGGTATGCGAGGATACAGTTCTGAAAACCGTCGCTACTTGATTAATGGACGTGAAGTGACGCCTGAGGAATTTGCTCACTATCGTGCAACTGGTCAATTACCAGGAAATGCAGAATCTGATGCGCAAATACAACAACACGCTTCAGGTATGAAACAAGACGGTGTCCTTGCTAAACTAGGTCGTAACTTGACAGCGGAAGCTCGTGAGGGCAAGTTGGATCCTGTTATCGGACGAAACAAGGAAATTCAAGAAACATCTGAAATCCTCTCACGTCGTACGAAAAATAATCCTGTTCTGGTCGGAGATGCAGGTGTTGGTAAGACAGCCGTTGTCGAAGGTCTAGCACAAGCCATTGTGAACGGAGATGTTCCAGCTGCTATTAAGAACAAGGAAATCATTTCCATTGACATCTCAGGTCTTGAGGCTGGTACTCAATACCGTGGTAGCTTTGAAGAAAACGTTCAAAATCTAATCAATGAAGTAAAAGAAGCAGGGAATATTATCCTCTTCTTTGATGAAATTCACCAAATCCTTGGCGCTGGCTCAATCGGAGGAGACAGTGGTTCTAAAGGGCTTGCGGACATTCTCAAGCCAGCTCTCTCTCGAGGTGAGTTGACCGTTATTGGGGCAACGACTCAAGACGAATACCGTAACACCATCTTGAAAAATGCAGCTCTTGCTCGTCGTTTCAACGAAGTGAAGGTCAATGCTCCTTCAGCAGAGGATACCTTTAAAATCCTTCAAGGGATTCGTGATCTCTATCAACAACACCACAATGTCATTTTGCCAGACGAAGTCTTGAAAGCAGCAGTTGATTATTCTGTCCAATACATTCCTCAACGTAGCTTGCCAGATAAGGCTATCGACCTTGTCGATGTAACGGCTGCTCACTTGGCAGCTCAACATCCTGTAACAGATGTGCATGCTGTTGAACGTGAAATTGAGGCAGAAAAAGACAAGCAAGAAAAAGCAGTTGAGGCAGAAGACTTTGAAGCAGCTCTTAATGCCAAAACACGCATTGCAGAATTGGAGAAAAAAATCGAAAACCACACAGAAGACATGAAAGTGACTGCAAGTGTCAACGATGTGGCTGAATCTGTGGAACGAATGACAGGTATTCCAGTGTCACAAATGGGAGCATCAGACATCGAACGTTTGAAGGATATGGCTCATCGCTTGGAACACAAGGTTATCGGCCAAGATAAGGCAGTAGAAGCTGTAGCTCGTGCTATCCGTCGTAACCGAGCAGGATTTGATGAAGGCAATCGTCCAATCGGTAGCTTCCTCTTTGTAGGGCCTACTGGGGTTGGTAAGACAGAGCTTGCTAAGCAGTTGGCATTGGATATGTTTGGGACTAAGGATGCGATCATCCGTTTGGATATGTCTGAATACAGTGACCGCACAGCCGTTTCTAAGCTAATCGGTACAACAGCAGGTTATGTGGGGTATGATGATAATAGCAATACCTTGACAGAACGTGTTCGTCGCAATCCTTACTCTATCATTCTCTTGGACGAAATTGAAAAGGCTGATCCTCAAGTAATCACCCTTCTCCTCCAAGTATTGGATGACGGTCGTTTAACTGATGGTCAAGGAAATACAGTGAACTTCAAGAACACTGTCATTATCGCAACATCAAATGCTGGATTTGGCTATGAAGCCAACTTGACAGAAGATGCGGACAAACCAGAATTGATGGATCGTTTGAAACCATACTTCCGTCCAGAATTCCTCAATCGCTTTAACGCAGTTATCGAGTTCTCACACTTGAATAAGGAAGACCTTTCTAAGATTGTGGACTTGATGTTGGCGGAAGTCAACCAAACTTTGGCTAAGAAAGACATTGATTTGGAAGTTAGTCAAGCAGCTAAGGACTTTATCACAGAAGAAGGCTATGATGAAGTTATGGGTGTTCGTCCGCTCCGCCGCGTGGTTGAACAACAAATTCGTGATAAAGTAACAGACTTCCACTTGGATCATCTAGATGCCAAACATTTGGAAGCAGACATGGAAGATGGCGTTTTGGTCATTCGTGAAAAAGCCTAACTCAAGATTTTGAGAATAAAAAAGAAGGAACTAGCTAAAAGCTGGTTCCTTTTTGTGTTTAGATAACATGACGCTCAAAGGCATCATCTGAGATTCCTTGTTCCAGGATGAGTTTCGCCCATTCTTTAGCTGAAAAGAGGCTGTGGTCCTTGTAGTTTCCGCAAGATTCGATGGTTGTTCCAGGGACATCTTCCCAAGTAGTGGTTTCAGCAATTTCCTTGAGCGAATCCTTGATAACGGCCGCAATTTCAGCGCTAGTATGGCGTCCCCACATAATCATGTGGAAGCCTGTGCGGCAACCAAATGGTGAGCAGTCAATCATGCCGTCAATGCGGGTACGGATGAGTTTTGCCAAGAGGTGTTCGATAGTGTGAAGGCCAGCGGTAGGGATAGAGTCCTCATTTGGCTGTACCAAGCGAATATCAAAGTTGGAGATGACATCTCCCTTTGGCCCTGTTTCTTCCCCAATCAAGCGAACATAGGGTGCTTTAACAATAGTGTGGTCAAGTTCAAAACTTTCAACAATAACTTCTTTTGACATGGTAGTTCCTTTCAGTTTTCTTTTTTCATTATATCATAAAGGGTGCTGTTGATGGAGTTTGATAAATAACTTTTTGAGACTAGAATGATAATAAAGTCTCTATACATAAACCTCAGAATTATAAAAAAGAATGGAGTAAAGGAAAAGAAAAACTGAGTTCTTTCTAATGAAGCTAGAGCGACTTTTGAAAAGTGGATCAACTTTTTCTGAAATTTCTGTTTAATCTCTGAACTAATTCTGAACTAGATTGGGTATACTGGAGAAAATAAAGATAAAGGAGTTCAGTATGGAACATATGGTGAAAATAGAAGGCGTCTGCAAAAAGCATGGCAGCAAGCAGATTTTAGAAGATATTTCTTTTACAGCTAGAAGCGGTCGGATTACAGCTTTTCTAGGCCCAAATGGTGCAGGGAAAAGTTCGACCTTGAGGATTCTCTTGGGGTTAGATTGGGCGACAGCAGGAACTGCGACTTTTGATGGACAAACCTATCAGTCAATGATTTATCCTCTCAAAACAGTAGGTGCAGCTTTTGACGGTATTGGAGGTCTGCCAAATAGAAAGGTTTACGACCATCTGCATATTATTGCTGCAAGTAATGCTATTCCGAAGTTTCGGATTGATGAGGTATTGGATATGACTGGGATCGCTCATAAGAAAAAGGATTTCTTATCAAGCCTGTCTCTGGGGGAAGGTCAACGCTTGGGTTTGGCAGCAGCTTTGCTGGGTGATCCTCAGTTTCTTATATTAGATGAGCCGACTAATGGGCTGGATCCAAGTGGGATTAAGTGGTTTAGAAAGTTCATCCGTCAGCAGGTTGATTTAGGGAAAACGGTACTTCTATCTTCCCATATCCTATCAGAGGTGCAAATGGTGACAGATGATGTGGTCTTGATTCATCATGGGCGAATTATTGAGCAAGGACGATTGGAAGAGGTGCTGCAAGATTCAGACAGTCTAGAAGATCTCTTCTTTGATTTGACAGAGGAGGTTTAAGATGAAAGAAACGATGTCCTTATTGCATTCAGAATGGTTGAAAATCCGATCAATCAAGGCTTTCAAAGTGAGTGTGGCCCTCATGCTGCTATTGGTGCCTGTCGTATCCTGGTTGGAGGGCCGACAGTATCTGTCTATCGGCTTGGATGCTACGCCTGAGACGGTTCCTAATCTGATAAACGCCATTGATCCGCTGGAATATCTAGGTCTCAACGGGGCTTCTATGGCGGTCATGGTTTTGGTCATTTTAGCTGGAATTTTGGGAGCTATGGAATTTCAGTCTCATAGCTTGAGAACCAGTCTTTTAACCTGTAATAACCGCCTGAAGCTGCTTGTGGGGAAACTCATGACCTTTACTTGCTTTTCTCTTGCCACTAGCTTTTTATCAATCTACTTTAGTTATATGGTCATGCATCTCGCTTTAGGAAAGGAAGGACTTGATCCGATTCTGCTCAATCAGGCAGCTTGGAGTTTGATTTTGTGGAAAACCTTATCTCTGACCTTATTGGGAATCCTTTCGTTTTTGTTAGGTTTATTGGCTCGGACCATGCCAGTTCCTCTGCTTTTTCTCGTACCACAGATCTATAATCTTGGAAACTACCTGGCAGCTCACACGAGTTGGGGGACTTATTTGCCACAGCCAGCAGGAGAGTTGTTTGCTGCAACGCCAACTTCCCAATATGCTAACAATCCCTTGCAAGGGCTGTTGATACTTGGTGCATGGTTGCTAGTCATCGGCGGCATGGCTTCTCTGCGCTTTTTGAAGACGGATTTAGGAGGGCGATACTGATGATAAAAGCTCTGCTTAGAAGTGAATGGATTAAGTTCCGTTCTTATTATCTCGCTCTTGGTGCAGCCTTAGTGGCTATGGTAGCTGTTCCATTTTTTCTGATGAATCTTGACTACAGTCAGACAGCAGTTGGTCAGACGAAGGCTCTGAGCGAGGTTTTGCATGCCCTCTATCTGGCGCAGCCTGTCATCGTCATCTTTACTTCTCTCTATTTTGCCCAGGAGTTTGTCAAGTCTGGGATGCGAACGAATTTTCTAACCGTATCAAATAGAAAGGCTTGGTTGGCTGGGAAATTCCTTTTTCTGGACTTGCTGCTCTTGGTTCTCTACAGTGTCATGATAGGCAGCTGTTTCCTTGTTATGCTGGCTCGTTTTGACCTAGACTTTAGCTGGTCCTTGCTAGAGAAATTCCTCTATTACAGCTCTTTTGGTCTTCTCAGCAATCTTTTTCTGGCTTTTTTAACTGCTGGCCTCGCTTTGCTATTTCAATCTTGGGTTGTGCCGGTGTCGGTGCTCTTTCCTCTCTTGGTTGGCCTCAGCCGTTTATTGGCGACTTTCATCAAAGAAGCAAAATACCTGCCCGATCTGGCTACGCTAAATCTTTTTGAGTATGAAGGACTTCAGCATTCAATAGATCTCTCAGGGCTGGGAATACAGCTGTTATGGTTAGCTTTGGTTTGGAGCTCTGCTATATTCTTAACCTTGAAACGAGATGTTCGCTAGAGGTATGCTATAATGGAAATCATGAGACAGTATCGTATTTTGGTGGTTGATGACGACCAGAGCATTTTGAAGCTGGTGAAAAACGTCCTAGAGCTCGATGCTTATGATGTGGCGACGCTTGATCGTATAGAAGACCTAGATCTGATGCATTTTGTCGGATATGACTTGATTCTGCTGGATGTGATGATGGAGCCTGTTAATGGTTTTGAGCTGTGTTCCTACATTCGTCCTCATCTTTCGTGTCCAATCATCTTTCTGACGGCTAAGGAATTGGAGGCGGACAAGGTGGAAGGGCTCTTTCGCGGAGCAGATGACTATATTGTTAAGCCTTTTGGGACCAAAGAATTGCTGGCGCGTGTCAGAGCTCATCTTCGGCGGGAGGAAAGACGTGAGGAGCGATACTCTGAAATTGCTTCTTGTCAATTTTATCCAGAGCGCTATGAAGTTGCCTGTTTTGGTAAAGTCTTGAAATTTTCAGAGCGTGAGTTTAAGTTACTGCATTTACTTGCTAGCAATCCCAAGCAGACCTTCTCAGCTGAACGCCTGCATACCTTGCTTTACCCAGAAAGCTCAGAAACACAGCTTCGCTCCATCTCAGAATACGTATATCAGATTCGCCAAAAATGCAAACAAGAAGGGCTGCAAGCAATCGCAACAGTGAGAGGAGTAGGCTATAGATGGCAATTAGAACCCGAAATTTCAAAAGCCTAGTCTGGACAACCAGTTTAAAGATCGTCTTTTTTCATGTTTTGATTTTTGTGCTTATAGGTTATGAATTTACGCAAGGAAGTGATCACGTTCTTTTCACCTTGTTCTTTTGGGCAGGGAGCTTGCTGCTGATTACTTTTTATCATATTTTGAAATTGCTCCGAAAAATCGACAGGGAAATAAAAATGCTAAAGAGCGAGAAGCTTTTAGAAGAAAATCAAAGCCAGTTTTTTCGGATTGAGGAAATGCTAGAAGTCTATAGCGATTTACGGAGCAGCCACCAAGAAAATGCTCGTCTTCTAGAAAAAGAGCAGCAGCATAATCAGGAGTTGATATTACAGCTATCAGCGACATCGCACGATTTGAAGACGCCCCTAACTGTGATTAAGGGGAATGCTGAGCTTTTGGAGTTGGCGCAGTTGGGCCAGCCTCAGGCAGACTATGCTGCTGAGATTTTGCAGGCTAGTCACAAGATGGAAGAGTATTGTGGCTCTTTGATTGATTACGCTAAGACTTTTCAGATTGATGCTAATCAGTTCAGTCAGCTTTCCTTAGAGGACTTTTTGGCTTATCTCCAGGACGATTGGGCACTGTTCAGCAAACAGGAAAGCTATCGTTTTTCTCTCCAAGAAGATTGTGAGCTTAGTCTGATTTTATCAATTCATTTGGGTTATCTCAAGCGAGCTTTGCTCAATATTTTACTGAATGCGCTTGAACATGCTAATCAGGACCAAAAGGAAGTGAAGCTGATGGTATCAGTGCAGCAGGACCAGTTGGTTTTTGCTATCTGGAACAACGGTCCAGCATTTTCAGAGGAGATGCTGCTGGGAGCGGAACAGCTCTTTTATCAGAGTGACCAAAGCCGCAATTCAGCTAATCCCCATCATGGAATCGGCTTAGCCTTTTCTAAACAGGTAGCTCTCTTGCACGGTGGTCGTCTGACCCTGCTCAATCCAGACCAAGGAGGAGCCTGTGTCGAGTTGACAATTTCATTGAAATAAATGAGGATGGAAGATTATAAAAACGCATAATACCAAGTGCCCAAAAGACTTGATATTATGCGTTTGATTTTTTTATTATGTAAAGATTTACTGGATTTTTCTCTCAAATTGAGTTTTTGTCCAGCCTTGTTTATTTACTTACGATACAGGCGATCGTATTGGTAGAATGGGTCAAAGGTTACGTTGATACCTAGTTTGCGAAGGACATTCTTGTCTTCATCGGTCAAGATGATGGTTGAGTGGGCTTCGCTTCCTTTGAGGTTACCAAGTTCTTCCATGGCACGCGCAGCATCTGGATTTTCCATAGCTGTGATGGCTAGCGCAATCAAAATTTCATTTGAGTGGAGGCGAGGATTGCGGCTACCTAGGTGATCGATTTTAAGACCTTGAATTGGTTTGACGACTTCAGGTTCGATTAGTTTCACTTCCTTAGCGATATCAGCTGATTTTTTGATGGCATTGATTAAGGCGGCAGCTGTAGGACCAAAGAGTTCAGAGTTTTTACCAGTCACGACTTCCCCGCTTGGCAATTCAAGGGCTAGGGCAGGACCACCAGTTTCTTCTGCTTTTTGGCGTGCAGCAACAGCAACCTTACGGTCTGCAGGAGTGATACCGAGGTCGTTCATGAGCAGTTCAATTTTCTTGACAGCAGTTTCTCCGACTTTTTCAGCTTTAAAATCAAGTACAGTCTGATAGTAGCGACGGATGATTTCTTGTTTAGAGGCTTCGATAGCAGCCTCATTATCTGTAATAGCGAAGCCAACCATGTTGACACCCATGTCTGTTGGAGAAGCGTATGGAGATTTGCCGAGGATGCGCTCTAACATGCGCTTGAGCACTGGGAAAATTTCGATATCACGGTTGTAGTTGACAGTGGTTTCTCCATAGGTTTGGAGATGGAAAGGGTCAATCATATTGACATCGTCAAGGTCTGCGGTGGCAGCCTCATAGGCCAAGTTGACTGGATGATGAAGGGGCAGGTTCCAGACTGGGAAGGTTTCAAACTTAGCGTAACCAGACTTGATTCCATTGAGTTGGTCGTGGTACATGTTGGACATACAAGTGGCCAATTTTCCAGAACCAGGTCCAGGAGCGGTTACGACAATCAAGTTGCGACTGGTTCTGATGTAGTCGTTTTTCCCCATACCTTCTGGAGAAATGATGTGGTCCATATCAGTCGGATATCCTTTGATTGGGTAATGAAGATAAGAATCAATTCCGTTTTTATCTAACTGGTTGCGGAAGGCATCTGCAGCTGGTTGGCCAGCGTATTGTGTGATGACAACCGAACCAACAAAAATTCCCAGCTCATTGAATTTGTCAATCAAACGGAGAACTTCTTGGTCATAAGAAATGCCCAGGTCGCCACGCGCTTTAGAATGCTCGATGTTGCTTGCGTTAATGGCGATCACAACCTCAACCTGCTCTTTCAATTCTTGCAAGAGCTTGATTTTGTTGTCAGGCTCATAACCAGGAAGAACGCGAGCAGCGTGGAAATCTTCTAACATTTTGCCACCAAACTCCAAATAGAGTTTGCCGTCAAATTGGTTAATGCGCTCCAAAATGTGGTCGCGCTGTAGATTCAGATATTGTTCAGAACTAAAAGCTTGTTTTTTCATTTTTTTACCTCTGACCTCTATTATAATAAAAAAATGGGAGTTAGGAAACTACGGAGCTAAAAAAGAAATCAAAAAGATTAGGCAAACGCTTGCACTAAGTTTAAAAAAGCGCTATCATAGACTATAGATTATTAAAATAATGAGGTAAACAGATGCAAGAAAAATGGTGGCACAATGCCGTAGTCTATCAAGTCTATCCAAAGAGTTTCATGGACAGTAACGGAGATGGGATTGGTGATTTGCCAGGAATTACTAGTAAGTTAGACTACCTAGCTAAGTTAGGAATTACAGCGATTTGGCTTTCTCCCGTTTATGACAGTCCTATGGATGATAATGGCTATGATATTGCTGATTATCAAGCGATTGCAGCTATTTTTGGGACTATGGAGGATATGGACCAACTCATCGCAGAAGCTAAGAAGCGCGATATTCGAATTATCATGGACTTGGTGGTCAATCATACCTCGGATGAGCATGCTTGGTTTGTCGAGGCCTGTGAAAATCCTGATAGCCCCGAGCGTGACTACTATATCTGGCGGGATGAGCCCAACGATTTGGATTCCATCTTTAGTGGATCTGCTTGGGAATACGATGAAAAGTCAGGTCAATACTATCTCCATTTTTTCAGTAAGAAACAGCCTGATCTCAACTGGGAGAACGAAAAACTTCGCCAGAAAATTTACGAGATGATGAACTTCTGGATTGATAAAGGTATTGGTGGTTTCCGTATGGATGTCATTGATATGATTGGCAAGATTCCTGATGAGAAAGTAGTTAATAATGGTCCTATGCTCCACCCCTATCTCAAGGAGATGAACCAAGCCACCTTTGGAGACAAGAATCTCCTGACAGTAGGAGAGACCTGGGGAGCAACGCCAGAGATTGCTAAGCTTTACTCGGATCCAAAGGGACAAGAATTGTCAATGGTCTTCCAGTTTGAACACATCTGTCTTCAATATCAGGAAGGGCAACCTAAGTGGCACTACCAAAAAGAGTTAAATGTAGGGAAATTAAAAGAGATTTTTAACAAATGGCAGACAGAGTTGGGAGTTGAAGACGGCTGGAATTCCCTCTTTTGGAACAACCATGACCTTCCTCGCATCGTCTCTATCTGGGGAAATGACCAAGAATACCGTGAAAAATCCGCCCAAGCCTTTGCAATCTTGCTTCATCTCATGAGAGGGACTCCTTATATCTACCAGGGTGAGGAGATTGGGATGACCAACTATCCGTTTGAAACCCTGGATCAAGTAGAAGATATTGAATCCCTCAACTATGCGCGTGAAGCTCTTGAAAAAGGCGTTCCGATAGAAGAAATCATGGATAGTATCCGTGTCATCGGTCGTGACAATGCCCGTACTCCAATGCAATGGGATGAGAGTAAAAACGCTGGCTTCTCAACAGGTCAACCGTGGTTGGCAGTTAATCCAAACTACGAAGAAATCAACGTTCAAGAAGCACTGGCAAATCCAGATTCTATTTTCTATATTTATCAAAAACTCGTTCAAATCCGCAAGGAAAACAGTTGGCTGATTCGCGCTGACTTTGAATTGCTTGATACAGCTGACAAGATCTTTGCTTATATCCGTAAGGACGGTGACCGTCGTTTCTTAGTTGTGACTAACTTGTCCAATGAAAAACAAAACTTTTCAGTAGAAGGAAAAGTTAAATCTGTCTTGATTGAAAACACTACTGCTAAAGAAGCAGTTGAAAAACAAATCTTGGCACCATGGGATGCTTTCTGTGTGGAACTAACGGATTAAAATAAGGGAACCTCAAGCTTTTGTAGCTTGGGGCCTTTTTAGTAAAAATTATGTAGAAAAGTCTTTAAAAATATTTGTTAGAATTTTCTAAAAAATCTGTCGAAAGCCCTTGCTTTTATGAAAAAATAGGGTATAATGGTGAAAATACTATCTTAAAGGAGATTACTTATGAGATCGAAAAAGTGGCTCTTAGGAGCAGGTGCCGTCCTAAGCACAGCCCTTCTTTTAACTGCTTGTGGGAAAAGTGAAAAGAAGGCTGATGCGCCCAAGACATTCTCTTATGTCTATGCTATGGATCCATCATCTTTGGACTACAGTGTGACGAGCAAGAGTTCAACTTCTGATGTTATAGCGAACGTTGTCGATGGCCTTTTGGAAAATGATAAGTATGGAAACTTAATTCCATCACTTGCAGAAGACTGGTCTGTTTCTAAAGATGGCTTGACCTATACCTACAAACTTCGTAAGGGTGTAAAATGGTATACTTCTGAGGGAGAAGAGTATGCTGAAGTCAAGGCTCAGGATTTTGTTACTGGTCTAAAACACGCAGCTGATGGAAAATCAGATGGTCTTACTTTGATTCAAGATTCTATCAAAGGATTGGCTGCCTACATCAGTGGAGAAAGCAATGACTTTTCTACTGTAGGAGTCAAGGCTGTTGACGATTATACGGTAGAATACACGCTCAACAAACCAGAAAGTTTCTGGAACTCTAAGGTCACAACTGCAACCATGCTTCCAGTTAATGAAGAATTTTTGAATTCTAAAGGGAGCGACTACGGTGCACCAACCCCATCAGGTATCCTATATAATGGTCCTTATTTCTTGAAATCATTGACTTCAAAATCAGCCATTGAATATGAAAAGAATCCAAATTACTGGGATAAGGACAACGTTAAGATTGACAATGTCAAACTAACTTTCTACGATGGGTCTGACCAAGAATCTTTGATTCGTAGCTTTACACAAGGTGCCTATACAACAGCTCGTCTCTTCCCAACAAGCTCAAACTTTGAGTCAACTAAAAAAGAGTATGGCGATAAGATTGTCTACAGTCCACAAGAAGCGACAAGCTACTACCTCACTGTTAACGTAAATCGCCAGTCTTATAATAAAACGGCTAAAACAGACGAAGCTCAAAAAACTTCAACGAAAGAAGCTCTTCTCAACAAGAACTTCCGTCAGGCACTGAACTTTGCTCTTGATCGTCACTCTTATACTGCTCAGTTGAATGGTGAAGAAGGTGCGGACAAGATTATCCGTAATAGCCTAGTGCCTCATGACTACGTTCAAGTAGGTGAAAAAACTTTTGGAGAGTTGGCTCAGGCAGAGCTCGTTTCATATGGAGACCAGTGGAAAGATGTAGCTCTTACAGATGGCAAGGATACGATTTACAGCCCTGAAAAGGCTAAGGCAGCCTTTGCTAAAGCCAAGGAAGAATTGCAGGGCAAAGGGGTTACCTTCCCAATTCATTTGGATATCCCGGTTGAACAAACAGATGTAATCGCCGTTCAGCAAACCAACTCACTCAAGCAGTCTATCGAATCATCACTTGGTACTGAAAATGTCATTGTCGATGTCCTTCAAATGACCGATAATGAGAAAATGAGCATTACATCTCAAGCCAAGGTTCCATCCCAAAAAGACTATGACTTGAACGGAACTGGTTGGGGACCAGACTATCAAGACCCAGCTACCTACCTCAACATTCTCGATGCCAAGAAGGGTTCAGCCCTTAAACACTTGGGGATCACTCGCGGAAAAGATCCAGAAGTGATGGCTCAAGTTGGACTGGACGAATACAAGAAACTCTTGGATGATGCTGCAGCTGAAACCAGCGACCTTAATAAGCGTTATGAAAAATACGCTAAAGCTCAAGCTTGGGTGTCTGATAGCTCACTCTTGATTCCGGTTGCCTCTTCAGGTGGTTCTCCAACGGTTAGCCGTACCGTACCATTCACAAAAGCATACTCTCAAGTCGGAATCAAGGGAGACCCATTTGTGTTCAAAGGTTTGGAGTTGCAAAATGACGTTGTGACTGCAAAAGAATACGAAGAAGCCTTCAAGAAATGGCAACAAGAAAAAATCGAAACAAATGCAAAATACCAAAAAGAACTTGAAAAACACGTCAAGTAATCTATAAACAGAAAAGGAAGTTGCAGGAAACTGTGCTTCCTTTTTTGTTTTGAGACACCAGTTGTCATAAAAGCAGCAACTTTACATTTTTGAATAAATTTGATAAAATATGGTTATGTTATAAAAAGTGACATAAAGGAGTGGATGATGATTAAACTGAAAAAAAGACTAATCGGGACAGGTCTTGTCTTAGCGACAGGGATTTTGCTCTCGGCATGTGGGCAGTCCAACACAGATACTAGCACTTATTCATCAACATTTAGTGCGAATCCAACAACTTTTAACTATCTTCTAGATTATTATGCAGATAACACTGCCGTTATTACCAATCTCGTAGATGGTTTGTTAGAAAATGACAGCTATGGGAACCTCGTACCTGCTCTTGCGGAGGATTGGTCTGTTTCATCAGATGGTTTGACCTATACCTACAAGCTCAGAAAAGATGCCAAATGGTATACAGCTGATGGTGAGGAATATGCATCAGTCAAGGCTCAGGATTTTGTCACTGGGATCAAATATGCCGCGGACAACAAGGGGCAAGCCATGGATCTGATCCAAAATTCAATCAAGGGATTGAATGACTATGTGACGGGTGTGACCAATGACTTTTCAACTGTTGGTGTCAAAGCATTGGATGATTACACAGTCGAGTACACCTTGACTCGACCAGAGCCGTACTGGAATTCAAAGACAACCAATAGTATTCTTTTTCCAGTTAACGAAGAGTTCTTGAAATCAAAGGATAAGGATTTTGGTACCTTGACACCAGACAGTATCCTTTATAATGGTCCGTATTTGTTAAAAGATTTCACATCAAAATCTTCGATCGAATATGTGAAGAATCCACACTATTATGACCATGATAAAGTGACCATTGAAAAAGTTAAGTTAGCCTACTTTGATGGGTCAGATCAGGAGATGACCATTCGAAACTTTGAAAATGGCGCCTACTCAATTGCGGGAGTCTATCCAAATAGTTCGAACTATGCTAAGACAAAAGAAAAATACCAAGACAATATCGTTTATAGCTTACAAGACAAGACATCTTGGTACTTTAACTTTAACGTCAACCGCAAAACCTATAATCATACCGCTAAAACAACGGATGAACAAAAGAAATCAGCTCAAACAGCTATCTTAAATAAAAACTTCCGTCAGGCTATCAACTTCGGTATTGATCGAACAGCCTACTCTGCTCAATCTAACGGTGAAGAAGCAGCAAGCAAGACCCTTCGTAATACTCTAGTTCCACCAACATTTGTCCAGGTGGGAGATAAGACCTTTGGAGAAGTGACAGCTTCTAAACTTGTAAACTATGGAACTGAGTGGGCAGGTATCAATTTGGCGGATGCTCAAGATGCTTACTTCAACAAGGAAAAGGCCCAAGCAAAATTTGCAGAAGCTAAAAAGGAATTGGAAGCCCAAGGCGTGACTTTCCCAATCCATTTGGATGTTCCTGTTGATCAGACGAATAAAAATGCGGTTTCTGGTATGAACTCGGTTAAGCAAACCCTTGAAACAGTACTAGGTTCTGACAATATCGTCATTGATGTTCAACAGCTTTCTACAGATGACTTTGGAAATGTTGCCTTCCTAGCACCAAATCCAGCAGCTCGTGACTACGACCTAAACTTTGATGGTTGGGTTGGTGATTACCAGGATCCATCAACTTATCTAGACCCCTTCAATGCTGAAACCGGCTTCTATCTCAAGATTTTTGGCCTTGATGCCAAGGAAGACCAAGAACTCATTAAGAGTCTAGGGTTAGATACCTATACACAACTCCTGAAAGAAGCAGATGCCGAGAATAAAGATGTCGCTAAGCGTTATGAAAAATACGCTGAAGCTCAAGCTTGGATGATTGACAATTCTCTAGTCATGTCTGCTATGTCAAATGGTGGTACAGCCTCTGTAACCAAAGTAACTCCGTTTACACGTGCCTACTCCCTAGTAGGTATCAAGGGTGACGGAAATAATTACAAGTACATGAGATTGCAAAAAGACCCTGTTACCAAGAAACAATTTGATGAAGCCAAGGCTAAGTGGGAAGAAGAAAGTAAAAAAGCTATCGAAAAGAGCCAAAAAGAGTTTGAAAATCATATCAAATAAAAACAGAAATGGGGTCCCATAATAAGGGGCCTTGTTTTTGTTTTATCAAGGATTCCGTTAATGGAAGTCATAAATTCAAAATATAGCTAAGAAAAAATGAATGAAAACGCTGATATTAGCAGGAATGGATGGAATTTCTTTCATGATTGTGATATAATAATTATAATTATTAACGTGTATAGGGGATTACCATGAGTAGACGTTCAAAGAGAAATCGTTCAGGAAATGTGAAGCGAAGTATTAATATAGCCTTATTAGCCATTTATTTATTATTGAGTGGCTCTTTGTTGTTCTTAATTTTTAGACATAACATCCTAGCCTTTAGGCATCTCAATATCTTAGCTACAGTTCTAGTTTTACTATCTGCTATCGCAGCTCTACTTTTGATAGTATATAAGAAAGCCGAAAAGTTCACGATTTTCTTTTTGATACTTGCGGTGTTGACTAGTTCGGTTTCGCTATTTGCTCTGCACCAATTTGTGGGCTTGACTAATCACATCAATGCGACATCAAACTACTCAGAGTATTCGATGAGTGTTGTGGTTTTAAAAGATAGTGAAATCAACAACGTTACCCAGTTAGATAGTGTGACAGGTCCGACTGAAACGGATAATGACAATATCCAAAAATTGATAGCGGATATTAAGACGACTCAGAGCAAAGACTTGGCGGTTGAACAAAGTGCATCTTACCTAGCAGCCTATAAGAGCTTGATTTCAGGTGATGCGAAAGCGATTGTCTTGAACAGTGTCTTTGAAAATATCATTGAAGCAGAGTATCCTGACTATGCTTCTAAAATCAAGAAAATATACACTAAAAAATTGACTAAAGAAGTTGCTGCGCCTAAGGTATCGAAGAATAAAGCTTTCAATATTTATGTGAGTGGTATTGATACCTATGGTCCGATTAGCTCAGTCTCACGTTCAGATGTAAATATTTTGATGACGGTGAACCGTGATACCAAAAAGATCCTTCTTACTACAACGCCTCGTGATTCCTATGTTCCGATTGCGGATGGAGGAAACAATCAAAAGGACAAATTGACTCACGCGGGGATTTATGGAGTAGACTCGTCGATTCATACCCTGGAAAACCTATACGGGGTTGATATCAATTACTATGTTCGTTTGAACTTCACTTCGTTCTTGAAGTTGATTGACCTTTTAGGTGGCGTAGATGTTTATAATGATCAGGATTTCACCTCTCTACACGGGAAGTTCCATTTCCCAGTTGGAAATGTCCACTTAGATTCTGAGCAGGCTCTGGGATTTGTTCGTGAGCGCTACTCTCTAGCAGATGGAGATCGTGATCGTGGACGCAACCAGCAAAAAGTCATTGTTGCTATCATTCAGAAGCTAACATCAACAGATGCTTTAAAGAACTATGACAATATTATTCAAGGATTGCAAGATTCTCTTCAAACCAATATGCCTTTGGAAACCATGATGGACTTGGTTAATACACAGTTGGATAGTGGTGGTCAGTATAAGGTCAATTCCCAAGACTTAAAAGGAACTGGAAGAACGGATCTTCCATCCTACGCTATGCCAGATAGCAATCTCTACATGATGGAAATTGATGAAAGTAGCTTGGCTGCTGCAAAAGCTGTTATCAATGATGTGATGGAGGGGAAGTAGCATGATAGACATCCATTCGCACATCGTTTTTGATGTGGATGATGGCCCGAAGTCGATAGAGGAAAGTAAAAACCTTTTAAGAGAAGCCTATAGTCAAGGGGTCAGGACCATTGTTTCCACCTCTCATCGTCGGAAAGGGATGTTTGAGACACCAGAAGAGAAAATAGCAACTAACTTTTTGAAAGTTCGCGAAATGGCCAAGGAGGTGGCAGATGATCTTGTCATCGCCTATGGTGCAGAAATATACTATACGCCAGATGTTGTCGAAAAATTGGAAAAGAAATTGATTCCAACCCTCAATGATAGTCACTATGCTTTGATTGAGTTTAGCATGAATACACCCTATCGAGATATACATAAAGGACTGAGCGATATTCTCATGTTAGGGATTACACCAGTTGTTGCCCATATTGAGCGTTATGATGCTCTAGAAAATAATGAAAAGCGAGTTCAGGAACTGATTGATATGGGGTGCTATACCCAGGTCAATAGTTCTCATGTTTTGAAACCAAAACTCTTTGGAGAAACCTACAAATTCATGAAAAAGAGAGCTCAGTATTTCTTGGAACGTGATCTAGTTCACGTCATCGCTAGTGATATGCATAACTTGGATCGCAGACCACCTCATATGGAAGAAGCCTATGATATCATTGCTAAAAAGTATGGCGAAGATAAGGCGAAGGAACTCTTCAAAGATAACCCACGAAAAATAATAATGGATCAATTGATTTAGGAGAAACAATGAAAGAACAAAATATGATGGAAATTGATGTATTTCAATTACTTAAAATCCTTTGGAAACGGAAAGTTCTAATTGCACTGGTAGCAATCGTAACTGGGGTAGTAGCCTTTGCCTACAGTAGCTTTATCGTAAAACCTGAATATACCAGTACGACACGTATCTATGTAGTTAATCGTAATCAGGGAGATAAGCCTGGATTGACAAACCAAGATTTGCAAGCAGGATCTTACTTGGTTAAAGACTATCGCGAAATTATTCTATCACAAGACGTTTTGGAGAAGGTCGCAACGGATTTGAAACTGGATCTTCCTTCAAAAGGTTTGGCTAGTAAAATCAAGGTGACCGTACCGGCTGATACACGTATCGTATCGATCTCTGTTACAGATCGTGCGCCTGAAGAAGCAAGTCGCATCGCCAACTCATTGAGAGAGGTTGCAGCTCAAAAGATTATAAGTGTTACACGGGTTTCAGATGTGACGACACTCGAAGAGGCTCGCCCAGCAACCTCACCATCTTCACCAAACATTCGTCGTAATACCATGATTGGATTTCTCGCTGGAGCGGTTGTGATGATTGTCGCGGTTCTCCTTATTGAACTCCTAGATACACGTGTTAAACGACCAGAAGACGTTGAAGATGTTATGCAAATTGCACTATTGGGAGTAGTTCCAAATTTGGATAAATTGAAATAGGAGAGAAAAATGCCAACGTTAGAAATTGCACAAAAAAAATTAGATTTGGCAAGAAAAGCAGAGGAATATTACAATGCGCTTCGTACCAATATACAATTGAGTGGAAATAACTTAAAAGTTATTTCAATTACATCAGTAAAACCAGGGGAAGGGAAGTCAACTACTTCTACCAATATTGCTTGGGCCTTTGCGCGTGCTGGATATAAGACGCTTTTAATTGATGCCGATATTCGTAATTCTGTCATGTCAGGTGTTTTTAAATCACGTGAAAAGATTACGGGATTAACAGAGTTCTTATCTGGGACAACAGATTTATCACAAGGGTTATGTGATACGAATGTTGAAAATTTATTTGTCATTCAAGCTGGTTCCGTTTCTCCAAATCCAACAGCTTTGTTACAAAGTGAGAATTTTAAGACTATGCTTGATACTTTGCGAAAGTACTTTGATTACATCATTGTGGACACCGCTCCTATCGGGGTTGTGATTGATGCGGCTATCATCACTCAGAAATGTGATGCTTCGATTTTGGTGACTGCAGCTGGTGAAACAAATCGACGTGATATCCAAAAAGCCAAAGAACAATTGGAACAAACAAGTAAACCATTCTTAGGGATTGTATTAAATAAATTGAATACCTCGGTTGAAAAATATGGATCATATGGAGCTTATGGCTCTTACGGGAAAAAATAAGAGATAGCTTAGGGAAGATATTATGGAAGAAAAAGGATTGAAGATTACTTTGGCGGCAATCCAGAGTTTTCTTGTCATTATATTAGCTTATTTACTTAGTTTTGTTAGAGAAACAGAGATTGTGAACACCTCTGTTATCATCTTGTTCATTCTGCATTTTGTTGTCTTTAGCATTAGTGATTATGAGCGTGATTTTTTTAAAAGGGGCTATTTGGCTGAGTTTATCAGCACTACAAAATATATCGTTTTCTTTGCTTTAGCCATCAGTATTTCAAACTTCTTTTTAGAAGATCGTTTTAGTATCTCTAGACGAGGCATGATTTATTTTTTGACAATACATTCTATTTTGTTGTATTTGTTGAATCTGTGCATTAAACGCTATAGGAGACGTATCTTTCCAAATTTCAAGGGGAGTAAAAAGATATTCTTGATAACAGCTACTTCCAGAGTTGAGAAAGTTGTGGATAGACTGATAGAGTCGGGAGATATTTTTTGGGAATTGGTGGCGGTCAGTGTTTTGGATCAGCCTAATTTTCAGCATGCATCCGTAACCGTTGTACCTGCAGAGAACATCTTAGACTTTGCTACCCATGAAGTTGTTGATGAAGTTTTTATCAATTTACCAAGTGAAAAGTACGACATCGGGGAGTTCATCTCTCTTTTTGAAACAATGGGAATTGACGTGACAGTCAACCTGAATGCTTTCAATAACTATCTAGGTAGCGATAAAAAGATTCGCGGAATGGCAGGCTTGAATGTCATTACGTTTTCTACAAAATTTTATAAGACAAGCCATGTCATTGCTAAACGCTTCATTGATATCATAGGTTCAATTATCGGCCTACTTATTTGTGGATTGGTGAGTATTGTTTTGGTTCCGGTGATTCGAAAAGATGGCGGACCCGCTATTTTTTCTCAAACTCGTATCGGAAAAAATGGTCGACATTTCACTTTTTATAAATTTAGATCTATGTGCGTGGATGCTGAGAAAAAGAAACAAGAGCTCCTTGCACAAAATACCATGCAAGGTGGTATGTTTAAAGTCGATGATGATCCTCGTATAACAAAGATAGGGAGATTTATCCGTAAGACCAGTCTAGATGAACTCCCTCAGTTTTGGAATGTTTTAATGGGAGATATGAGTTTGGTTGGGACACGTCCCCCAACAGTTGATGAGTATGAAAAATATACTCCTGAACAGAAACGTCGTCTTAGTTTTAAGCCAGGAATTACTGGTCTATGGCAGGTGAGTGGACGTAGTAAAATCACGGACTTTGATGATGTTGTCAAGCTGGACGTGGCCTACATTGATGATTGGACCATCTGGAAAGATATCGAAATATTGTTAAAGACCGTCAAAGTGGTATTTATGAGAGAAGGGGCGAAGTAAGAAATGAAAAAAGTCATAACATATGGAACATTTGATTTGTTGCACTATGGTCATATTAATCTTCTTAAAAGGGCTAAATCGTTAGGCGATTATTTAATTGTTGTTATTTCAACTGATGAATTCAACTGGAATGAAAAACAAAAAAAATGTTATTTTACATATGAACAAAGAAAAACACTCGTAGAGGCTGTTAGGTATGTTGATTTAGTAATACCCGAAGAATCCTGGGAACAAAAAGTGACAGATGTCCATGAATATCACATAGATACCTTTGTTATGGGAGATGATTGGAAAGGGAAATTTGATTTTTTAGAGAAGGAAGGAGTTGAAGTGGTCTATTTACCACGGACTCCTGAAATCAGTACAACTGAAATCAAGAATTCATTGGCAACTAGAGAATATTAAAAACGGAGTTTGAGATAACTATATGACAGATGAATTAGAACAGTTACATAACTTAGAACTTTTGTTAGCTTCAGAAGTGTTAAAAATATGTGAAAAATATAATTTAAAAATCGTGATGCTAGCAGGAACTTTTCTAGGAGCTATACGCCATAATGGATTCATCCCGTGGGACGATGATATGGATTTTGGTATGCCAAGAGAGGATTTTGAAAGATTTAAAGAATTATGTGTTTCGGATTTGGATAGGGAAAAATATTTTCTACAGACAGATCAAACAGATTTGAATTATCCATTTAATTTTGTGAAACTACGTCTCAATAATACACATGTTTCTGAGGAATTTTCTTTAGATGCAAATGTTCATGATGGAATTTATATTGATATTTTTCCGATTGATGATATCTGTCCTAAGCCTTTTAGACGATTCATTCAACTTAAAGGATTTTGGTTATTCCGAAATCTATTATGGATAAAATGTGGATATGGGGACAACGATAGAAAAAAACGATTAGCGTATAAGCTAGCTAAGCTTGCCACACATGTGTTCTCAATATCTTTTTTGAAAAAGATGAAGGAGAAGTGTATATTACTAGGGCAGAGTACCAATGCTGATAATGTAGTGGTTAGTGATGGTAGTTATGGAATAAAGAAAGAAACTTTTCCCAAAGTGTGGTTAGACGAAGTTGAAAGTTATTCCTTTGAGGATATAAAATTATGGGGAATGAAGAATTATAAAGCATACTTAAAACATATGTATGGTGACTATATGCAGCTTCCACCTGAGAATCAACGAAATCATCACAAACGAATTAAAATTGATTTTGGGCCATACGTAGAAAAATAGGAGAATTCATAACTTTGTCTAAAAAAGAGATAAAACTTTGTCTAGTAGGATCTAGCGGTGGACATTTAAATCATCTCTATCTATTGAAACCATTTTGGCAGGATAAAGATAGACTATGGGTTACTTTTGATAAAGAAGATGCTCGAAGTATTTTATCAAATGAAAAATGTCATTATTGCTATTATCCGACTAATCGTAATATAAAAAATCTAATAAAAAATACATTTCTTGCTTTAAGAATATTATATAAAGAAAGGCCAGATGTTATCATTTCATCCGGGGCAGCGGTTGCAATACCGTTCTTTTATTTAGGTAAAATCTTTGGTGCTAAAACTGTTTACATAGAAGTATTTGATCGTGTAGACGCTCCGACAATGACTGGCAAAATAGTATACCCTGTTACAGATAGATTCATTGTCCAATGGGAAGAAATGAAAAAAATCTATCCCAAGGCAATCAATTTGGGAGGAATTTTCTAATGATTTTTGTAACTGTCGGTACGCATGAGCAACAATTTAATAGACTAATAAAAGAGATTGATGAATTGAAAGAAGAGGGCGTCATTACGTCGGATGTATTTATCCAAGTTGGTTTTTCAGACTATCAACCTCGATTTTGCAGATGGGAACGTTTTCTTTCATATGATGAGATGAATAACCTAATGGAAAAAGCGGATATAGTTATTACTCATGGTGGTCCTGCTACATTTATGAATGTTATTGCTAAGGGGAAAAGACCAGTAGTTGTTCCGAGAAGAAAAAAATTTGGAGAACATGTGAATGACCATCAGTTAGATTTTTGTAATAGGATTGTTCAGGAGGGATATGATCTAGTAGTCATAGAGGATATTAAAAAAATCCGAGAATATCTGAATCCATCTAGTAGTATTGCCGTTAAATCTAATAATGAATGTTTTGTACAACATTTTTCAAATTTGATTGCAGAATTAGTTGAGTAAAAATGACGAAGAGCATAGAAGGAGACACTTGATGAAAATTTTGCATATTCCAACAGGAGGTTTGTTTTCTGATGGGATTGGAACATTTATATATTCATACCTCGAATACATGGACTTGAGTGAAATTGAAGTGACGATTCTAGCTACTAATAAACCGTTGTTAGAAGATAAATTAAAATTTCAAGTATTAGGTGTTCAGATTGTAGAAATTGAAAGAAAGAAATCCTCAATACTGGCATATATGAGAGAATTCCTTGAACTCTTAAAAGTAGGAAAATACGATGTTGTACACGTTCACGGGAGTAGTGCTCTTATGTCAATTGAATTGTTTATAGCAAAAATTATGGGAGTTCCTGTAAGAATAGCGCATAGTCATAATACAACGTGTAATCATATTCTACTAGACAGAATGCTACGTCCTTTTTTTTACACTTTATATACTCAATCTTGGGCGTGTGGTGAAAAGGCAGGAGAATGGCTTTTTAAGGATAAACGATTTAAAGTTATACATAATGCCAGGGATGTAGAAAAATATAGTTTTAATCCTCATCTTCGCCGAGTATTTCGGACAACGCATTCATTAAAAGAAAATACACTTGCATTAGGACATGTAGGTAGATTCAATATTCAAAAAAATCATACATTTCTTTTGGATTTAATGGATGAAATGAAATGTAAGCAGAAGGATGTAAAATTGTTTTTGGTCGGTGAAGGAGAAAAAGTAGAGGATGTTAAGAGATATGTAAAAGAACGAAAATTGGAAAATTCAATTGTTTTTTTGAATCGGTATTCGGATATGCAATCGTTTATCTCTGCTATGGATATAATGCTATTACCGAGTTTATACGAGGGGTTGCCTTTAGTTGCTATTGAGTGGCAAATTAATGGAATTCAATCTATTCTTTCAACGACAATTTCTGATGAGTGCATCTTCACAAATAGTATCCAACAATTACCAATTGATAACGTAAGTACTTGGATAAAAGCTATTGAAGATTTTTCATATATAAACAGATTGGAAAAATCTAGAGAAAATATTGACCTAGCTCAAAAATCAAACTATGATATCAGAATTGAGGCTAAAAAATTAGAGAATGAGTATAAAAAGTTGATTGGGGAGTAAGAATACAATGAATATATCAATTGTATTATCAACATTTAATGGTGATGAATATATTGTTGAACAGTTAGATACTCTAAGAAATCAAACCCGCCTTGCTGAGGAAGTATTGATTAGTGATGATGCATCTACAGATGATACTGTTCAAATAATTGAAGATTATATTGCTAAATATAAGTTGGATAATTGGTCTATAAAAAAAAATAAAGAGAATCAAGGATGGAAGAATAATTTTGCCATGTTATTAGAGGAGGCGAAAGGAGATATCGTTTTTCTTTGTGATCAAGATGATATTTGGCATTTAGATAAAATTCAAAAAATGTCTAAGATTATGGAAAATAATGATAAGATTTTGTTGTTAGCCTCTAATTACACACCTTTTTATGTTGGTGATGGTGTCAAGATTAAATTGGATAAAAGTGATTTGGATAATAGTGAGGCAGTGTATCAACCAAATTTTTTAGATAACTTCTTTCATATTAGAAGGCCAGGGTGTGTTTATGCGGTGAACAAAAAGATTATTCCATATTTTTTAGAAATCCGAAGTAACGAAGATGCACATGATGCCTTGTTATGGAGGCTAGCTTCGCTTCTTAATGGGTTATACATTTACTCCTACTCTACTATCGATTTTAGAAGACACGATAGCAACGCGACTGGTAGCAGAGAAAGAAGTTTCCTAAGGAGAAAAGAGCAGGTTATTTATTATGATGATTTGCTTCAGAGATTAGATAAATTTAGTAAACAACATAATTTATCACTTTCAAATGAACAAATTAGTGTTTTGAACGACTACATTCTATGGGGAAAAAATCGAAGAGAACTATTTATGAAAAAGAATGTATTTATATTTTTTAAATTATTTAAATATCATAAGTTGTATTGGTCGTTCAGGTCATATATTACTGATTTTATAGTGTTATATATGAAGGAGTAATTCTAGTAATGTTAAAGAGTATTAGTGAAAGTAAAGGGGGGATTCAAAGTGAGTCCATCAAGAGTTAAAACTGATGTAAAATTGAATGAGTTTCTTTTTGGATTAGCTTTTTATCCTTGGCTAATAGCATGGCTGTTTACTTCGACCTTTTATAAAGATTTTATACATCCTTATGGAATAATAAAAATTTGGGAGTATGTGGGGTTGTTTTTTCTGTTACTTAAATTTATGTTAGGTAAATCTAAGATAAAATCGATAATCATTACTCCAATTATACTTCTTATAGGTTTTATTGTAAGTTATGATAATGGTAACGCCTCCTTTGTAGCATATACTTTGACTCTTATATATTCTTCAAGGGATATTAATTTTCGTAATTTGGTAAGGAATACAATGTTCTGCCAGATTGGAGTTGTAGGAACTGTTGTAGTAAGCTCTTTACTTGGTATTATTCCAAACGAGCTAACCTTAACATATTCAGGAGGTGTGATCCGCTCACGGTATGGGCTAGGTTTTAATTACACATCATTTACTCCGAATTATTTCCTGAGTATATTGCTGGAATATGTGTATTTAAAAGGTGAAAAATATTGGACAATAAAAGAGCTTTTTATTTGTGTACTATTAAATATAGTTATTTATAAATACACAGATACCCGTCTTACTTTTATTATGGTATTTATCCTTCTTTTGATATCGTTTTCGAGAAGATTTATATCAATCAATATGAATTTTAAATTTCTGAAATATTTACTTACTCTTATTTATCCAATTATGGCGTATATGACTTATTGGCTGACAGCAAAATTTGATAGTAGAAATAGTTTATTATCTTTAATAAATAACTTATTGAGTCAAAGGTTGAGATTTGGTCAAGAAGGTTTAAGGAGATACCCTCTAAGATTATTTGGAACTCATGTTCAATGGGATACTTCGGCAAATTCTTATTTTTATGTAGATTCGTCGTACATCAATATACTTATAAGCTATGGAACAATAATTTTTTTCCTTATGTTAATAAGCTATTCAATTATAATGAGAAAAGTTATAATTAATCAAAATAAAACTTTATTGATTGTGTTAATTTTTTGGTCAGTAAGAGCTTGTATTGACCCACAATTATTTTTATTGTGGTTTAATCCATTTTTGTTTTTAATTGCGAGAACGTTTTTAGATGAAAGAGAGGGAATTGGAGATGATATCACTTATATGCGTATCGAATAATTACGATAAGTTAAATACAATTCTTAAATCATCTTTATCTAGACAAAAAGATGTTAAATATGAACTTATTATAGTGGATTCCAATAAATATGGATTTAATTCTGCTGCTGAGGCTTTGAATTTTGGAGGCAAACAAGCAAAAGGTGATTATCTATTTTTTGTTCATCAAGATATTAGTTTTCAAGATGACTTTGAGTTAGCAAAACTAGAATCTTATTGTAGAAATTTCATATTTGGAGTAGCAGGAGTAGCAGGAGTAAAGAATATTGAGGGAAAGGTCGTCAGTTTTTCAAATATCTTCCATGGGGACCCGAAAACAAAGGCGGCTAGTAAATCTATAAGTACCCCTGTTGAAGTTGATGCAATTGATGAGTGTTTGATTATTATTCCGAAAAAAGTTTTTAGTACGAATCAATTTAGTATAATCGGTCCTACCTGGCATTTATATGGAACAGACTATGCATTACAGATGAAGTTAATTAATTTGCCAGTATTAGTTTTTCCAAGTGAGTTATGGCATGTGTCAGATGGGAAATCTTTAAACCTTAATTATTTTGATGCGATACAATGGTTATTGAAAAAATACTCTAAAAATTATTCAGTAATATACACTTTTTTTGGAGTTTGGCCAAGTAATCCTATTCTATTAAAATTTAAATGTCTTTATAGAAAATTAAGGTTTTATATTAAGGGAGTGTAATGGAAGTGAAGCTATACGTCGCAACACATAAATCTTATAATCAAGTTCAAGACCAGGACCTATATATCCCTATATTGGTGGGCGCGAATAAGAATATTGGAGAAAAGAATTATTTAAGAGATAATCAGGGAGATAATAATATTTCTGATAGAAACTTTACATTTTGTGAATTAACAGGATTGTATTGGATTTGGAAAAATTCTAAAGATGATATTGTTGGTTTATGCCATTATAGACGTTATTTTGGGAAAAACAAGCGTTTTTTTAAACAGAATTCTATTTTAACAAAGAATGATATTCTAAAACAATTAAATGATTATGATGTAATATTACCATCAAAGGGTATGAACGAGTATAATGGGTATACCGCTGAAGAGTTTTTTAACAAGAATCACGATCATGAAGTTTGGGAAATGTGTAGACAGATTATTTCAGAAAACAATAAAGATTACCTTGATGCTTTTAATTGGTTTTCTAAAGAAAAAACAGGATACTGTTATAATATGTTTATAATGTCTAGAGAAATGATGGATGAATATTGCAGTTGGTTATTTCCGATTCTTTTTGAACTAGATAAGAAGATTGATTATTCAAGATATGATAGTTACAATACTCGTATGATTGGTTTTGTTGCTGAACGTTTAATTAACGTATGGGTACGTAAGAAACAACTAACTGTAAAAGAGTTTCCAGTTTTTTCAACAGAAGAACCAGGATTCTTACAAAGAATTCAGAAGAAACTATTTAATAAGTAGTAGTTTATTTATAAAAGTAGATTGTTAATAAATCTTTCAAGGCGCTATTCCCTCTTTTCTAATTAAGTTTTATTGCACTGTCCTTATAAATACTCCTAGAAAGACTAAGTTAATTAAAGATGAAGATTTTAAAGAATTATGTTTATAATTTGTCATATCAGATACTAGTAGTTGTTCTCCCAATAATAACTACACCCTATATTACTAGAATCTTTAGTTCTCAAGAGTTAGGTGATTATGGATATTATAGTTCTATAGTAACTTACTTTATATTGCTCGCTACTTTAGGTGTCGCCAACTATGGGACCAAGGTGATTTCTGGACATCGTAATGAGATTAATAAAAACTTTTGGGGTATCTACTTTTTACAATTAGGTGCTACAATCCTTTCAATCTCCTTATATTGTATTTTTTGCGTTAACCTTCCTTCAATGCAAAACCCAGTAGCCTATATTTTGGGATTGAGTTTAGTTTCTAAAGGTTTAGATATTTCCTGGCTTTTTCAAGGGTTAGAGGATTTTCGTAAAATTACTGTTCGAAATATTACGGTAAAACTCGTTGGGGTAATCTCGATTTTCCTGTTTGTCAAATCTACTAACGACCTTTACCTTTATGTGTTCTTATTAACAATATTTGAGCTATTGGGACAATTAAGTATGTGGTTGCCGGCCCGAGAGTTTATTGGGAAGCCCCATGTTGATTTAGAATACGCTAGGTACCATTTGAAACCAATTATTTTATTATTTCTTCCTCAGATAGCAATCTCTTTATACGTTACTTTAGATCGTACGATGCTTGGAGTTTTAGCCTCTACAAAAGATGTAGGAATCTATGATCAGGCACTTAAATTGGTGAATATTTTATTAACCTTGGTAACGTCATTGGGGAGCGTCATGTTGCCTCGAGTTGCTAATTTATTAGCAACAAACAATCATGAAGAAGTCAATAAGATGCATGAGATTTCATTCCTAGTTTATAATTTGATTATTTTTCCGATTATGACAGGTATGTTGATTGTTAATGACGATTTTGTTCAATTTTTCCTTGGTCAAGATTTTCAAGATGCACGTTTCGCGATAGCAATCATGATCTTTAGGATGTTCTTTATCGGCTGGACCAATATTATGGGAATTCAGATTTTAATTCCACATAATAAAAATAAAGAATTTATGATTTCAACAACGGTTCCCGCAATTACCAGTGTGGGATTAAATTTGTTGTTTCTTCCCAAACTTGGTTATATGGGGGCTGCAATTGTCTCGGTCTTGACTGAAGCCTTTGTTTGGGCAATTCAACTGTTCTTTACTCGCAAATATATAAAAGATGTTCCGATTATCGGATCGATGATGAAGATCATTCTAGCATCAGCTATTATGTATGGCCTCCTACTAGTTTCAAAAACAGTTATACATTTTTCGCCAATCGTAAATGTTTTAGCATTTGCTGTGATTGGTGGAATCATTTACCTTTTTGCGATTCTATCTCTAAAAGTGGTAGATGTGAAAGAATTAAAACAAATAATTAGGAAGAATTAGAATGCGCAAATATCGAAATATTAACTTAGATCTACTAAAAGTACTTGCATGTGTTGGTGTTGTTCTACTCCATACAGCGATGGGTGGATTTAAAGAGACAGGTTCATGGAATTTTTCGACATATTTATACTATTTAGGAACCTATTCTATTCCTTTATTTTTTATGGTTAATGGTTATTTATTGTTAGGAAAGAGAGAGATTACCTATTCCTATATACTGCAGAAAGTAAAGTGGATTCTAATAACAGTATCGTCATGGTCAGTAATCATTTGGCTTTTTAAACATGACTTTACAGTTAATCCAATTAAAAAAATTATAGGTTCTTTGATACAAAAGGGGTATTTCTTCCAGTTTTGGTTTTTTGGTGCACTCATAATTATTTATATATGTTTGCCTGTTTTGAAAAAATTCCTTAATTCAAAAAGAAGTTATTTATACATCCTATCTGTATTACTAGTTGTTGGTTTGATTTTTGAGTTAACAAATATTGTACTTCAAATGCCAATACAAACATATGTTATACAAACCTTTAGGTTATGGACTTGGTTTTTCTATTATCTTTTAGGTGGCTTTATAGCTCAATTTGACAAAGATACTATCAAAAATAGGTTTAAGAGATGGATGAAAATAATCGTAGTACTTTTGTTCCTGGTTTCGCCTTTAATATTATTTTTCTTAGGAAGAACCACTTACCATAATTTTTTTGCTGAATATTTTTATGATCTTCTATTTGTAAAAGTTGTAAGTTTAGGAATTTTTCTAACTATATTCTCACTTGCATTGAATCAAGATAACAACAAATGGATTGTTTTTCTTTCTAATCAAACCATGGGAGTTTTTATAATACACACTTACATTATGAAGTTGTGGGAAAAACTATTTGGTTTTAGTTTTGTAGGAGCATATTTACTTTTTGCTATATTTACTTTAAGTGTTAGTTTCATTATTGTTGGAATGTTAATGAAAATCCCTTATTTCAATCGAATTGTTAAATTATAAAAAGGAGAACAAAATGTACGACTATCTAATCGTTGGTGCTGGTTTGTCGGGAGCAATTTTTGCTTATGAAGCGACCAAGCGTGGGAAAAAAGTAAAAGTGATTGATAAGCGTAATCATATTGGTGGTAATATCTACTGTGAGGACGTTGAAGGTATTAACGTTCACAAGTACGGTGCCCACATTTTCCATACTTCAAACAAAAAAGTCTGGGATTATGTAAATCAATTTGCTGAATTTAACAACTATATCAACTCGCCTATAGCCAATTACAAGGGCAGTCTTTACAATCTTCCTTTTAACATGAATACTTTCTATGCTATGTGGGGAACCAAGACTCCTCAAGAAGTGAAAGATAAGATAGCTGAACAAACGGCTCATATGAAAGATGTTGAGCCTAAAAACTTGGAAGAACAAGCTATTAAGTTGATTGGTCCGGATATCTATGAAAAGTTGATTAAGGGATATACTGAAAAACAATGGGGACGTTCTGCAACAGACCTCCCACCATTTATCATTAAACGCTTGCCAGTTCGTTTAACCTTTGATAATAATTATTTTAATGACCGTTATCAAGGGATTCCAATTGGGGGTTACAACGTTATCATCGAAAATATGCTGAAGGATTTAGAAGTAGAACTTGGCGTTGACTTTTTTGCCAATCGTCAAGAATTAGAGACTTCTGCTGAAAAAGTTGTCTTTACAGGGATGATTGACCAATACTTTGATTATAAGCATGGTGAGTTAGAATACCGTAGTCTTCGTTTTGAGCATGAAGTTCTATATGAAGAAAACTATCAAGGAAATGCAGTTGTTAACTATACAGAGCGTGAAATTCCTTATACTCGCATCATTGAACACAAGCACTTCGAATACGGAGCGCAACCAAAGACAGTTATTACGCGTGAATATCCTGCTGACTGGAAGCGAGGTGATGAGCCTTATTATCCAATCAATGATGAGAGAAACAATGCTATATTTGCTAAATATCAAGAAGAAGCGGCACAGAATGATAAGGTGATTTTCTGTGGACGTTTAGCAGATTATAAATACTATGATATGCATGTGGTAATCGAACGTGCTCTGAATGTGGTAGAGGAAGAGTTTAGTAATTGAAAAATAACGAAGAGAGGTTATTCTATTATGAAAGGTATTATTCTTGCGGGTGGCTCAGGTACCCGACTGTACCCCCTTACACGAGCTGCATCAAAACAGCTGATGCCGGTTTATGATAAACCCATGATTTACTATCCTTTGTCAACCTTGATGTTGGCTGGGATTAAGGACATTTTAATCATCTCAACACCACAGGATTTACCCCGCTTTAAGGATCTGCTCTTGGATGGTTCCGAATTTGGGATTAAACTTTCTTATGCGGAACAGCCAAGTCCAGATGGACTTGCTCAGGCTTTTCTTATTGGTGAAGAATTTATCGGTGACGATAGTGTTGCCTTGATTTTAGGCGATAATATCTATCATGGACCTGGTTTGAGCAGAATGCTTCAAAAGGCAGCCAAGAAAGAGAAGGGTGCGACTGTTTTTGGTTATCAAGTGAAGGACCCAGAGCGTTTTGGTGTGGTCGAGTTTGATGAAGACATGAATGCCATTTCCATAGAAGAAAAACCGGAGAATCCTCGCTCTAACTATGCAGTGACAGGTCTTTATTTCTATGATAATGATGTTGTAGAGATTGCCAAACATATCCAACCAAGCGCTCGTGGCGAGTTGGAAATCACAGATGTTAACAATGCTTATTTGAAACGTGGGGATTTGTCTGTTGAGCTTATGGGACGTGGTTTTGCCTGGCTGGATACAGGGACGCATGAGAGTCTGTTAGAAGCATCCCAATATATCGAAACGGTTCAAAGGATGCAAAATGTTCAGGTTGCCAACCTAGAAGAAATTGCCTACCGAATGGGTTATATCAGCCGCGAAGATGTGCTGAAGTTGGCGCAACCTCTCAAGAAGAATGAATACGGACAATACTTGCTTCGTTTGATTGGAGAAATCTAGATGACAGATAATTTTTTCGGCAAAACACTTGCAGTGCGCAAGATTGATGCCATTCCAGGTTTGTTAGAGTTTGACATTCCAGTTCATGGTGACAATCGTGGCTGGTTTAAAGAAAATTTCCAGAAGGAAAAGATGCTACCGCTTGGTTTTCCTGAGAGCTTCTTTGCTGAAGGGAAACTGCAAAACAACGTCAGCTTTTCTCGCAAAAATGTTCTCCGAGGCCTCCATGCTGAACCTTGGGACAAGTACATCTCAGTAGCAGATGGTGGCAAGGTTCTGGGTTCTTGGGTTGACCTACGTGAAGGTGAGACTTTTGGAAATGTTTATCAGACCGAGATTGATGCAAGTAAGGGAATCTTTGTCCCTCGTGGCGTAGCCAATGGTTTCCAAGTACTCTCGGATACAGTTTCTTATAGCTATCTGGTCAATGACTACTGGGCACTTGAACTCAAGCCTAAATATGCTTTTGTCAACTATGCAGACCCAGCTTTGGGCATCCAGTGGGAAAACCTAGCAGAAGCAGAAGTTTCGGAAGCAGATAAACATCATCCACTGCTTAAGGATGTCAAACCACTAAGAAAAGAAGATTTGTAAAAAAATTAGGGAATAAAAATGACTGAATACAAAAATATCATCGTGACAGGTGGGGCTGGTTTTATCGGTTCTAACTTTGTTCATTATGTCTATAACAACTTCCCAGATGTCCATGTGACAGTGCTGGACAAGCTGACTTATGCGGGTAATCGTGCCAATATTGAAGCAATTTTAGGTGATCGTGTTGAGTTGGTTGTTGGAGATATTGCAGATGCAACCTTGGTCGATAAGCTAGCTGCTCAAGCAGATGCCATTGTTCACTATGCGGCAGAAAGCCATAATGACAACTCGCTCAATGATCCGAGTCCCTTTATCCACACCAACTTCATTGGGACTTACACTCTTTTGGAAGCAGCTCGTAAATACGACCTTCGTTTCCACCATGTGTCAACTGACGAAGTCTATGGTGACCTACCTCTGCGAGAAGATTTGCCAGGTCATGGAGAAGGTCCAGGTGAGAAATTTACGGCTGAAACCAAGTACAATCCCAGCTCGCCTTACTCATCAACAAAGGCAGCTTCAGACTTGATTGTCAAAGCTTGGGTACGCTCGTTTGGTGTCAAAGCGACTATTTCCAACTGTTCAAACAACTATGGTCCTTACCAGCATATCGAGAAGTTCATTCCGCGCCAAATCACCAATATTTTGAGTGGAATCAAGCCAAAACTCTACGGTGAAGGTAAAAACGTTCGTGACTGGATCCATACCAATGACCATTCTTCAGGTGTTTGGACGATTCTGACTAAAGGTCAAATCGGTGAAACCTACTTGATTGGTGCGGATGGTGAGAAGAACAATAAAGAAGTGCTGGAACTCATCCTCAAGGAAATGGGACAGCCAGCTGATGCTTATGACCATGTGACGGACCGAGCTGGTCACGACCTTCGCTATGCTATCGATGCTAGCAAGCTCCGTGATGAATTAGGGTGGAAGCCAGAGTTTACCAACTTTGAAGCAGGTCTCAAAGAGACCATTAAGTGGTATACAGACAACCAAGAATGGTGGAAATCTGAAAAAGAAGCAGTCGAAGCCAACTATGCTAAGACACAACAAGTAATTAAGTAATCAGATACTAAAAAGCAAGAGAATTTAAAGCCTCTTGCTTTTTATGTATGTCGTAATCTTTTATTTTCTTACTTCTTGTTTATAAAATTCTTTAAGGGCATCTTGCCAGGTTGGAATGACGAAACCTGTGGCCTTCGCTTTGGCTAAACTCATGGTTGAGTTGAGGGGGCGTTTAGCCTTGGCAGGAAACTTGCTGGAGTCTACTGGAACTACTTCAACATCACTGTCTTTAAGAATCTCGACAGCGAAGTCATACCAAGTGGTATCTTCAGTGGAGTCATTTGATAAGTGGTAGTAGCCATACTCTTTTTGATTATCAGTCAGGTAGGTCATAAACTCAGCCAAGGTACGTGTCCAAGTTGGGCGGCCGTGTTGGTCGTTAACTACAGTGAGAGTTTTATGGGTTTTGGCAAGATTTTGCATGGTAAAGACAAAGTTTTTGCCATAATTTCCAAAGACCCAAGCAGTACGGATGATATAATGTTGTGACGTAAGGCTTTCAACAAGTTCCTCACCCATTCTCTTGGTACGTCCGTACTCTGTTTGCGGATCAGGTAGGTCATCGACTTCCCACTCTTGTCCGACGGGTTTCTTCCCATCAAAGACGTAGTCTGTTGAGATATAGACCAGAGTAGCTTCGTATTTTTCAGAGGCCTTGGCTACATTTTCAGTTCCAGTTACGTTGATGGCAAAATCCAGTTCTTTTCCCTCATCTTCTGCCGCATCAACAGCAGTATAAGCTGCACAATGATAGACCAGAGTTGGATTAACCTCGGCAAAGACTTTCTCAACCATCTCAGCATTAGTGATATCCATTTCGGCCACATCCACTGCAACATAGTCCACACTTCGTTCATCTAGTAAATAACGTAGTTCGGTACCGAGTTGACCATTTGCACCTGTAATTAATATCATTGTCTTCTCCTTAACTTTTCTTCTATCTAATCATAGCAAAAAAATGATAAAAAATCTGATTTTCGACCCTTGTTTTGCTGGTTTAAGATATAAAAATATAGTATTAGAGAATAATAATTTTATAATAGAAAACTTATTTTTCAGAATTTACCAAAGTAATTCAAAAATTCTGAAAATTATATTGACATGTTTCTGAAAAGGGACTATAATGGGGTGAAAGTTTTAAAGGAGAAAACAATGAAAAGTTCAAAACTACTTGCCCTTGCGGGTGTGACGTTATTGGCAGCTGCGACTCTGGCTGCGTGCTCTGGATCAAGTTCAAATGCTAAAGGTGAGAAAACATTCTCATACATTTACGAAACGGATCCTGATAACCTAAACTATTTGACAACTGGTAAGGCAGCTACAGCAAATATTACTAGCAACGTTATCGATGGTTTGCTTGAAAATGACCGCTACGGTAACTTTGTACCATCTATGGCTGAGAATTGGTCTGTATCTAAGGATGGATTGACTTACACGTATACACTCCGAAAGGATGCAAAATGGTATACATCTGAAGGTGAGGAGTATGCAGAAGTTAAAGCTCAAGACTTTGTAACTGGTCTTAAGTATGCTGCTGATAAGAAATCAGATGGTCTTTACCTGGTTCAGGAATCTATCAAGGGATTGGATGCTTACGTCAAAGGAGAAATTACAGATTTTTCTCAAGTAGGAATCAAAGCTCTTGATGATTATACCGTTCAATACACATTGAACAAGCCAGAAAGTTTCTGGAATTCTAAGACAACAATGGGTGTTCTGGCTCCTGTTAATGAAGAATTTTTGAACTCTAAAGGGGATGACTTTGCTAAAGGTACGGACCCAAGCAGCATTCTCTATAATGGACCATTCTTACTCAAATCAATCGTAGCCAAATCATCAGTCGAGTTCGAAAAGAATCCAAACTATTGGGACAAAGACAATGTCCATCTTGATAAAGTGAAATTATCCTTCTGGGATGGTCAAGATACTAATAAGCCAACTGAAGCTTTCAAAGACGGTAGCTTTACAATGGCTCGCCTCTTCCCAACAAGTGCTAGTTACTCAGAGACTGAAAAAACATTCAAAGACAATATCGTTTATACCCAACAAGATTCTACTACTTATTTAGTAGGCACAAATATCGATCGCCAGTCTTATAAGTACACTTCTAAGACAACAGATGAGGAAAAAGTATCAACCAAGAAGGCACTTTTGAATAAGGACTTCCGTCAAGCTATTGCATTTGGTTTTGACAGAACAGCCTACGCTTCTCAAGTAAATGGTGCAAGCGGGGCTACTAAACTGCTTCGTAACTTATTTGTTCCTCCTACATTTGTACAGGCAGATGGGAAAAACTTTGGGGAATTAGTTAAGGAAAAATTGGTGACCTATGGAGATGAGTGGAGCAACGTAAACTTGGATGATGCCCAAGATGGACTCTACAATCCTGACAAAGCCAAAGCAGAGTTCGCTAAAGCTAAGGCGGCCCTTCAAGCGGAAGGTGTGAAATTCCCAATCCACTTGGATATGCCTGTAGATCAAACCAATACAACAAAAGTTCAACGTGTTCAATCTTTTAAACAGTCAGTTGAAGAAAATCTAGGATCAGATAATGTGGTTATCGACATCCAACAGCTCCAAAAAGATGATGTTCAAAACATTACCTACTTCGCTGAAACTGCGGCTGGAGAAGACTGGGATATCTCAGATAACGTGGGTTGGTCTCCAGACTATATCGATCCATCTACTTATCTTGATATTATCAAGCCTTCTGTAGGAGAAAATACGAAAACATATCTAGGATTTGATTCTGGGACAAACAACGCTGCGGCTAAGCAAGTTGGTTTAGAAGATTACGAAAAAATGGTTGTGGAAGCTGGTGAAGAAACCACTGATGTTTCAAAACGTTATGAGAAATATGCTGCTGCCCAAGCTTGGTTGACAGACAGTGCCTTGCTCATTCCAACAACTTCTCAAACTGGTCGTCCAATGTTGTCTAAGATGGTACCATTTACACTTCCATTTGCATACTCTGGTAACAAGGGTATGAGTGAAGCCCTTTTGTACAAATATCTAGAAGTACAAGATAAAGCCGTGACAACAGACGAATACCAAAAGGCTCAAGAAAAATGGTTGAAAGAAAAAGAAGAGTCAAATAAAAAGGCCCAAGAAGAACTCGCAAACCATGCGAAATAACTTTAAAAAAGTGAAGGATTTAGCCATCGACATGATGGTTAAGTCCTTTTTTATCTTGGTATAAGTCCCTGAATGATGAGAGATAGGATTTTTCAGAAAAGAGAAAATTTTAGTGAATTTTACCTATTTCCTATTGCTTTCTGGTCTTTTATTTGTTATATTAAAAGTACAATTATTTTTTATTTATAACAGTTAAGCAGAGCACTTTCAGAGAAAGGAGTATTTTTTAAAAAAGAAATGTAAACGCTTACTGGAAAATGAAAGGATTTAGGAGTTCATGGATAAACGATTTTTTGAAAAACGCTGTAAGTTCAGCATTCGTAAGTTTACGCTTGGAGTAGCTTCGGTGATGATTGGAGCGACTTTCTTTGCTGCTGCCCCAGTATTGGCTGATCAAGCAAGAGTTGGTTCAACAGATAATTTGCCGAGTGAACTAGCTGATTTGGATAAGAAGGCTAGTGATGAGGGGCACGATTTTGACAAGGAAGCTGCCGCTCAGAATCCTGGTTCAGCTGAAACTACTGAAGGCCCACAAACAGAAGAAGAGTTGTTGGCTCAAGAAAAAGAAAAGTCTGAAAAGCCGAGCAATCTGCCAAAAGAATTAGAAGATAAATTGGAGAAAGCTGAAGACAATGGGCGCGAAGTTGACAAGGATCAATTGGCCCAAGATACTGGAAAGCTCGTCCCAGAAGATGTGGCTAAGACTACCAATGGGGAATTAAACTACGGTGCGACTGTTAAGATTAAGACGCCATCAGGAGAAGGTAGCGGTATTGTCATTGCTAAAGATCTTGTCTTGACGGTTTCTCATAACTTTATCAAGGATAGCCAAAACGGCAATATCCGTAAGGTTGTGGACAATGATCAGGGGGATGGAGATATCTATAGTATCTCTTATCCAGGATTGCCAGATGTCAAGTTTAGCAAGAAAGATATTATTCATTGGGATCGTGAAGGCTATCTGAAAGGCTTCAAAAATGATTTGGCCCTAGTGAGATTGCGTACAGTTCTAGAAAATACGCCTGTTGAAGTAACCAAAAAGCCAGTAGTTAAGAAAATCGGAGATAAACTCCATGTCTTTGGTTATCCAGAAGGGAAATTGAATCCGATTGTCAATACTACAGTTGATTTTGTGGAACCATACGGAGAAGGTGTCCAAGGGATTGGTTACCAAGGAGGCAAACCGGGCGCTAGTGGTGGCGGTATCTTTGATACAGAAGGCAAACTAGTCGGTGTGCATCAAAATGGTGTAGTTGGAAAACGTAGTGGAGGCATTCTCTTCTCACCAGCTCAACTAAAATGGATCCAGGACCACATGCAGGGAATTTCAAGTGTGAAACCAGCAGACTTGGAAGAGAAAGAAAAACCGGCTGAAGAAAAACCAAAAGAGGATAAACCTGCAGCTGCTAAACCTGAAACCCCTAAGACAGTAACCCCTGAATGGCAAACGGTAGCAAAAAAAGAACAGCAGGGAACAGTTACTGTTCGTGAAGAAAAGGGTGCCCGCTACAATCAATTGTCTTCAACTGCACAGAACGACAATGGCGATAAACCAGCCTTGTTTGAAAAACAAGGATTGACAGTTGATGCTAATGGAAATGCGACGGTTGATTTAACCTTCAAAGATGATTCTGAAAAGAGCAAATCACGCTTTGGTGTCTTCTTGAAATTTAAAGATACCAAGAACAATGTTTTTGTTGGTTATGACAAAGATGGCTGGTTCTGGGAGTATAAATCTCCAACCGATAGCACCTGGTATAAGGGGGGACGTGTAGCAGCGCCTGAGACAGGAACAATTAACCGCCTATCAATTACCCTCAAGTCAGATGGACAACTCAATGCAACGAATAATGATGAGAAACTCTTTGATACGGTCACTTTGCCAGCAGCTGTTAATGAAACTCTCAAAAATGAGAAGAAAATCGTCCTAAAAGCTGGTTCCTATGGCAATGAGCGAACAGTTGTCAGTGTTAAAACGGACAATCAAGAAGGTGTAAAAGCAGATGATACTCCTGCCCAGAAAGAAACAGGTCCAGTTGTTGACGATAGCAAGGTGACTTATGATACGATCCAGTCCAAGGTCCTCAAGGCAGTGATCGACCAAGCCTTCCCTCGTGTCAAGGAATACACCTTGAATGGTCATACTTTGTCAGGACAGGTGCAACAGTTCAATAAAGTATTTATCAACAAACACGAAGTCACCCCTGAAGTTACCTACAAAAAAATCAATGAGACAACAGCAGAGTACGTGATGAAGCTTCGCGATGATGCTAATCTTATCAATGCGGAAATGACAGTACGCTTGCAAGTTGTGGATAATCAATTGCACTTTGATGTGACCAAGATTGTCAACCATAATCAAGTTACTCCAGGTCAAAAGATTGATGACGAAAGAAAATTGCTTTCTACGATTAGTTTCCTTGGCAATGCTTTAGTCTCTGTTTCGAGTGATCAAGCTGGTGCTAAGTTTGATGGGGCAACCATGTCAAACAATACCCATGTTAGCGGAGATGATCATATCGATGTAACCAATCCAATGAAAGACTTGGCTAAGGGTTACATGTATGGATTTGTTTCTACAGATAAGCTTGCTGCAGGTGTTTGGAGCAACTCTCAAAACAGCTACGGTGGTGGTTCGTATGATTGGACTCGTTTGACAGCCTACAAGGAAACAGTCGGAAATGCCAACTATGTAGGAATTCATAGTTCTGAATGGCAATGGGAAAAAGCTTATAAGGGCATTGTCTTCCCAGAATACACCAAGGAACTTCCAAGTGCCAAGGTTGTTATCACTGAAGATGCCAATGCGGATAAGAAAGTCGATTGGCAAGATGGAGCCATTGCTTATCGTAGCATTATGAACAACCCTCAAGGTTGGGAAAAAGTTAAGGATATTACAGCTTATCGTATCGCGATGAACTTTGGTTCACAAGCACAAAACCCATTCCTCATGACTCTAGATGGTATCAAGAAAATCAATCTCCATACAGATGGTCTTGGCCAAGGTGTCCTCCTTAAAGGATATGGTAGTGAAGGTCATGACTCTGGACACTTGAACTATGCTGATATTGGTAAACGTATTGGTGGTGTTGAAGATTTCAAGACCTTGATTGCGAAAGCGAAGAAATATGGTGCTCATCTAGGTATCCATGTTAACGCTTCTGAGACTTATCCTGAGTCTAAATACTTCAATGAAAAAATCCTCCGTAAGAATCCAGATGGTAGCTATAGCTATGGCTGGAACTGGCTAGACCAAGGTATCAACATTGATGCTGCTTATGACCTAGCACATGGCCGTTTGGCACGTTGGGAAGATTTGAAGAAAAAACTTGGTGACGGTCTCGACTTTATCTATGTGGACGTTTGGGGTAATGGTCAATCAGGTGATAACGGTGCCTGGGCTACTCACGTTCTCGCTAAAGAGATCAACAAACAAGGCTGGCGCTTTGCGATTGAGTGGGGTCATGGTGGTGAGTACGACTCTACCTTCCATCACTGGGCTGCTGACTTGACCTACGGTGGCTACACCAATAAAGGTATCAACAGTGCTATCACCCGCTTTATCCGTAACCATCAAAAAGATGCTTGGGTAGGGGACTACAGAAGTTACGGTGGTGCAGCCAATTACCCACTTCTAGGTGGCTACAGCATGAAAGACTTTGAAGGTTGGCAAGGAAGAAGTGACTACAATGGCTACGTGACTAACCTCTTTGCCCATGACGTCATGACTAAGTACTTCCAACACTTCACTGTAAGTAAATGGGAAAATGGTACACCAGTTACCATGTCTGATAACGGTAGCACCTATAAATGGACTCCAGAAATGAAGGTTGAACTAGTCGATGCAGCAGGTAACAAGGTTGTTGTGACTCGTAAGTCAAACGATGTCAATAGTCCGCAATACCGCGAACGTACAGTAACGCTCAACGGACGTATCATCCAAGATGGTTCATCTTACTTGACTCCTTGGAACTGGGATGCAAATGGTAAGAAACTTCCTACTGATAAGGAAAAAATGTACTACTTCAATACGCAAGCTGGTGCAACAACTTGGACACTTCCAAGCGATTGGGCAAATAGCAAGGTTTACCTTTACAAGCTAACTGACCAAGGTAAGACAGAAGAGCAAGAACTAACTGTAACAGATGGTAAGATTACCCTAGACCTTCTCGCAAATCAACCATACGTTCTCTACCGTTCAAAACAAACCAATCCTGAAATGTCATGGAGCGAAGGCATGCACATCTATGACCAAGGATTTAACAGTGGAACCTTGAAACACTGGACCATTTCTGGTGATGCTTCCAAGGCAGAAATTGTCAAATCACAAGGCGCAAATGAAATGCTTCGTATCCAAGGCAATAAGAGCAAGGTCAGCCTTACTCAGAAACTGACTGGCTTGAAACCAAATACCAAGTATGCGGTTTATGTTGGTGTTGATAACCGTAGTAATGCTAAGGCAAGTATCACAGTGAATACTGGCGAAAAAGAAGTGACTACTTATACCAATAAGTCACTCGCTCTCAACTATATCAAAGCATATGCTCATAACAATCGTCGTGAAAATGCTACAGTTGATGATACAAGTTACTTCCAAAATATGTATGCCTTCTTTACAACAGGTTCAGATGTATCAAATGTCACTCTGACATTGAGTCGTGAAGCTGGTGATGAAGCAACTTACTTTGATGAAATTCGTACCTTTGAAAACAATTCAAGCATGTACGGAGACAAGCATGATACAGGTCAAGGAACCTTCAAACAAGACTTTGAAAATGTAGCTCAAGGAATATTCCCATTTGTAGTGGGTGGTGTCGAAGGTGTCGAAGATAACCGCACTCACTTGTCTGAAAAACACGATCCATATACACAGCGTGGTTGGAACGGTAAGAAAGTCGATGATGTTATCGATGGAAATTGGTCATTGAAGACAAATGGACTAGTGAGCCGTCGTAACTTGGTTTACCAAACCATTCCGCAAAACTTCCGCTTTGAAGCAGGTAAGACTTACCGTGTAACCTTTGAATACGAAGCTGGATCAGACAATACCTATGCTTTTGTAGTTGGTAAGGGAGAATTCCAGTCAGGTCGTCGTGGTACTCAAGCAAGCAACTTGGAAATGCATGAATTGCCAAATACTTGGACGGATTCTAAGAAAGCCAAGAAGGCAACCTTCCTCGTGACAGGTGCAGAAACAGGCGATACTTGGGTAGGTATCTACTCAACTGGAAACGCAAGCAATACTCATGGAGATGCTGGCGGAAATGCCAACTTCCGTGGTTACAACGACTTCATGATGGACAATCTTCACATTGAGGAAATTACCCTAACAGGTAAGATGTTGACAGAAAATGCTCTGAAGAACTACTTGCCAACGGTTGCCATGACCAACTACACGAAAGAGTCTATGGATGCTTTGAAAGAGGCAGTCTTTAACCTCAGTCAGGCAGATGATGACATTAGCGTGGAAGAAGCGCGTGCAGAGATTGCCAAGATTGAAGCCTTGAAGAATGCTTTGGTTCAGAAGAAGACAGCCTTGGTAGCAGAAGACTTTGAAAGTTTGGATGCACCAGCTCAACCAGGTGAAGGTCTAGAGAATGCCTTTGATGGTAATGTGTCTAGTCTATGGCATACATCTTGGAATGGTGGAGATGTAGGCAAGCCTGCAACCATGGTATTGAAAGAACCTACTGAAATCACAGGACTTCGCTATGTACCACGTGGTTCAGGTTCAAACGGTAACCTGAGAGATGTGAAACTGGTTGTCACAGATGAGTCTGGTAAAGAACATACCTTCACAGTGACAGATTGGCCAGATAACAACAAACCAAAAGACATTGACTTTGGCAAGACAATCAAGGCTAAGAAAATTGTCCTTACAGGTACCAAGACTTACGGAGATGGTGGCGATAAATACCAATCTGCAGCGGAACTCATCTTTAACCGTCCACAGGTAGCAGAAACACCGCTTGACATGTCTGGCTATGAAGCAGCTTTAGCTAAGGCGCAGAAATTAACAGATAAAGACAATCAAGAGGAAGTAGCTAGCGTTCAGGCAAGCATGAAATATGCGACGGATAACCATCTCTTGACGGAAAGAATGGTTGCCTACTTCGCAGACTATCTCAACCAATTAAAAGATTCTGCTACGAAACCAGATGCTCCAACAAGTAGCAAGGGTGAAGAACAACCACCAGTTCTTGATGTACCTGAGTTCAAAGGCGGCGTCAATGCAACAGAAGCAGCTGTACATGAGGTTCCTGAGTTCAAGGGCGGAGTTAATGCAGCAGAGGCAGCTGTCAATGAAGTCCCAGAGTTCAAGGGTGGGATTAATGCAGTTGAAGCAGCTGTCAATGAAGTCCCAGAGTTTAAGGGCGGCGTCAATGCGGTTCAAGCCTTGGTAAACGAGAAACCAGCCTACACAGGTGTATTGGCTACAGCTGGAGATCAAGCAGCTCCAACTGTTGAAAAACCTGAGTACCCGCTCACTCCAAGTCCAGTAGCTGATACCAAAACTCCGGGAGCTAAAGATGAAGAGAAACTTCCTGCTACAGGAGAACATGGTTCAGAAGCAGCCCTCTTCTTAGCAGGTGTGAGTATCGCTTTATCTGCTGTGGTCCTTGCGACAAAACGTAAAGAAGATTAATGAGATTTGATTTCAGCTGTTCAAAGCAACTCGAATCAAAAAGGAACAAACAGCCGGAGAGGACCTCTTGGTTCTCTCCTTTTTCAAAGGAGAAATGATACCGCTTACTCATGTATGCGGATGAAAGGAATAGGAGAAAGATGGATAGACATTTTTTTGAGAAACGCTGTCACTATAGTATAAGAAAATTTGCAATCGGTGCAGCCTCCGTTATGATTGGTGCTAGTATCTTTGGCGCCAATATGGTTCAGGCGGCAGAAACAGCAACACCTTCAGAGACAGAGGGAAGTATTACTCATGTTCAAGCTTTGGATAAGTTACCAGATGATTTAGCCGCTGCGCTTGAAAAGGCGGATGCAGAAGCTGCAACAGAAGCAAGCCATGAAGAAACTCCAGCGACTGATGAGGGAACCAATCCTGCAGCAAGTGAAGAGGCAAAACCAGAGAAAAGTCCTAAGCCAGCAGAAACGCCGAAACCGGTTGAAACACCAAAGGCAGACAATCAACCTGCGGAAACCACTACACCAGCAGAAAAACCAGCTGAAAAGACAATCGAAGATAGAGAAGATGTCAACCATCTCGAGGGTGCTACTGCCCAGGCGAGCAACCATGAGACTGGGACAAACTTTACTGCAGATAAGGCCATTGATGGAGATGACAATACTCGTTGGGCAACAGATAGAGATGTACCAAAACCAACCTTCGAATTAACTCTTCCAAAAACTACTCTCATCAAGCATGTAGAAATTGACTGGGATCGTCGTCTTCGTAATGGGCAAAATGATCCAAATATCAAATCTTGGAGTCTCTACTACGCAGGTCAAGAAGACGTGGGCGCTAACGGAGAAAAACAATGGAAACTCGCTCATACCAAGACTGGAGAACCTGTTTTAGACGAGAAAGTTGACTTAGCCAATAGTATTCAAGCTAAATATCTCAAGTTAGAGATCAATGACTATCAAGCGGGCACAATGGGTTGGAGAAACGTTGGTATCCAAGAAATTCGAGCTTATTCAAACGTTCCGGACCATAGTAAGGTAACGGATATCCGCCAAGTAACCGAACTAACAGTAGCAGAAGATGGACAGTCCCTTGTCTTACCAACTTTACCAGGAAAAGTCAGTCTTATCGGTAGCAATAAACAAGGTGTAATTGACCTTCAAAATCGTATCTATAAACCTTTGACAGATCAACGTGTCAAGGTCATGGTACAACAAATCAAAGACAGTCATACCTTTACCAAAGAGTTTGAAGTAGTTATCAAGGGGCTACATCAGGACGAAGGTGTGGGTGTGAAACCAAAAGTAGCACCAGCTGTTCAACAATGGTATGGGAAAGAAGGCCAATCTTCTATCACTTCAGATACAGTTCTTGCGACAGGTGATTCAGGTTTTGATCAGGCTGCAACCTTCTACCAGTCAGACCTTGCAAGCCGTGGATTGGAACTTGCGACAGGTGACAAGCAAGCACAAAAACGAATTGAATTTAAAAAGGTTGAAAACAAAGGTTATGGCAAGGAAGGCTACGGCATCACTATCCAAGATGATGTGATTACCATCGAAGCTGCAACAAACACAGGTGCCTTCTACGCCACTCGTACGCTCCTTCAGATGGGAGAAAAGGATCTGCAAAACGGTGAAATTCGTGATTTCCCAAGTTTCAGCCACCGTGGCTTTATGCTGGATACAGGTCGTAAATTTATCCCTTATGACACCCTTGTAGACATCATGCTAAACATGGCCTACTACAAGATGAACGACTTGCAGTTGCACCTGAATGATAACTATATCTTCCTTAAGGAACACTTGGCAGGTAAGAATTTAACTCCAGAAGAACAACTCAAGTATGTACTTGAACATGCCAAGACTGGTTTCCGTGTGGAGACAGATATTGTCGGTAAGAATGGTCAAAAATTGACATCAGATGAGCATTATACTAAGGAAGAAATGCAAAATCTGATTAAACTTGCCAAGGCCTTACATATCAACCTAGTACCAGAAATTGACACACCAGGTCACGCCTTATCCTTTGTCAAAGTTCGCCCAGACCTCATGTATCAAGGAAGTCTTAGTGATTACGCAGGCAAGCACAATGTCGAACGAGTTGCTATGCTAGACTTGGATAACAAGTACGATGAAACGCTGGCTTTTGTCAAATCCGTCTATGACAAACTCCTCGATGGTCCAGATGCACCGCTTCATGGCGTGTCCACTGTTCATATCGGAACGGATGAATACTATGGCAGCAGAGAAAGCTATCGTCGCTATGTCAATGACCTTATCAAATACATTAAAGGAAAAGGCTATACCCCTCGTATCTGGGGTTCGCTCAGTGCGAAACGTGGGAACACTCCTGTTGATTGGAACGGAGTAGAGGTTGATATCTGGAGTATCGGATGGCAACGACCAAATGAAGCCATTGCTCAAGGAGCTAAAATTATCAACATCACAGATGTGCCGACCTATAGTGTGCCAAGTGGAAGCAATAGTCAAGCAGCCTACGGGGACTATGCTAACTACGAACGTCAGTACAATAGCTGGACACCGAATGATTTTAGAACAGGTGGAGGTCCACTTCTACCAGCTTCTCATCCAAGTATCCTTGGTGGTGGGCACGCAGTTTGGAATGACAATATCGACCTTCATGAGACAGGCTTGACCTCTTATGATATCTTTAAACGCTTCTTTAAGAGCATGCAAACCACTGCAGAGCGCACTTGGGGATCTGACCGTGCAGCTGCGACCTTTGCAGAACGCACCCTACCAACGAGTCCTTATGCGCCACAGTCAAATCCTGATAAAGAGATTGATCAAAGCGACTTGTTTACCATCAATTCTGAAACAGTCAAGAACTATGCAAGTAGGAAGGTGAAGACAAGCGAGCAAGGATTGGCTTTTGAGAGAGACAGCAGCATCGAAGGCTTAGCAGGTGATGTTGGTCCAAGTCACGTCTTGAAGTTTGATGTGACTGTCACTGGTGACGGTGAACAAACCTTCTCAACAAGTGGGGACAACCGTATCTATCTAGCTGATAAAGACGGCTACCTTGCTTATCAATTTGAACAGTTCCATATCCAATTCAATAAAAAACTTGAAAAGAACAAACGTTATCAAATCTCCATCGTAACCAAACCACAGTCAACAGAAGTCTATGTGGATGGTGAAAAGATTGAGCGTATCGCAAATCCAGCCCACCCTCGCTTTGCCCACAATAGCTTGGTACTACCGCTTGAAAGCATCGGTGGATTCAAAGGAATCTTGCATAGTGCAGAGTTGTCAGACAAAGCATTTGTAAACCCTCGTTTGATTTCAAATGATAAGATTACAGCAACCGCAAGCAGTCAGCAACTTCCAGGAAACGCGACTGAAGGTGCTGTTGAAAAGGCCTTTGACAATGATCCAAATACCTTCTGGCATACTAAATGGACTGGTGACACTGCGCCATACACCCTTACTATGACCTTGAAAGAAGCAGAAAAAGTCAATGGTTTGACTTATCTCCCACGTCCAGGTGGTGGAAATGGTGTTGTGACGCGCTACGAAATCTACGCACAAAAAGATGGCCAAATGGTCAAGGTTTCAGAAGGAAACTGGGACAACAACGCCCAAGAAAAAACAGTCAACTTTGCGGCGGTAGATACCAACAAGATTGAGTTGAAAGTATTGGAAGGCGTTGGTGGCTTTGCAAGTGCTGCTGAAATTCATCTATTGAAACCTGTCAAAGAAGAGCAAGAAACGCCTGCACCAAGTCAACCAGAAAAACCAACTACTCCTGAAAAACCAAAAGTAGACCAAACCGGTGATGGAACAGTTGAATTGGCAGATCAATTTACTGCAAGTAAACCAGCTAGCGAAGACAGCATTGCAGCTGCCAGCAAGAGCGCAGACTATCTCAAGAAAGAGTACAAGGTCTTCCCAACTCCACAAAAAGTGACTTATGGAGAAGGTGTCACAGCTCTTCGCAAGCAAGTCAATCTGGTCATGGGTGATCAACTCGATATCTATACTCGCAATCGCTTGAAGAGTGTTTTGCAGGACAATCAAGTATCTTATACAACTGGTAAGTCAGCAATCGCTGGCGCAACCAACATCTATCTTGGAGTGCATGGACAAGGTTCACAAGCAGAGCAAAACTTGTCCAATGTTTCAGCAGGCCTCTTTGACAAGATTGACGCCTATGTCTTGAGTATCAAGGATAATTCGATTTCCATCGTCGGAAAAGACACTGATGCAGTCTTCTATGGTTTGACAACCTTGAAACACATGCTCAAGGAAAGCCAAGTACCAGTCCTTCGCAATGTAACAGTAGAAGATTACGCAGAGCTCAAGAACCGTGGTTTCATCGAAGGTTACTATGGAAACCCATGGTCGAATGCCGATCGTGCAGAACTCATGCGTTTTGGTGGCGATTTGAAATTGAACCAATACTTCTTTGCACCAAAAGACGATCCATACCACAACAAGAAATGGCGTGAACTCTATCCAGAAGAAAAACTAGCTGAAATCCGTGAACTCGCTCGTGTCGGAAATCAAAGTAAAACCCGCTATGTCTGGACTATCCATCCATTCATGAACAACCGCATCCGCTTTGGCAATGAAGCACATTACCAAGAAGATTTGGCAACTATCAAGGCCAAATTTACCCAGTTGATGAAAGTGGGTGTCCGCGAATTTGGTATCCTTGCAGATGATGCACCAAGCCCAGTTGGAGGCTACAATAGCTACAACCGCTTGATGCAAGATATGACCAAGTGGTTGACTGAAATGCAGGGAACTTACAGCGGTCTTCGTAAAGAAATGATCTTTGTTCCTGGACAGTATTGGGGTAATGGACGTGAAGATGAGTTGAAATCCCTCAATGAAAATCTCCCAAGATCAACAACCATGACCTTGACGGGGGGTAAGATTTGGGGTGAAGCCTCTGAAAGCTTCCTTTCAACTCTCAAAAACAATCTATCCGCAGGTGGCAAGACCTATCGCCCAGTTTCACTTTGGATTAACTGGCCTGTAACAGATAACTCTAAACAGCACTTGATTCTAGGTGGTGGTGAGAAATTCCTTCATCCGAATGTGGATCCTAGCTTGCTATCTGGTATCATGTTGAACCCAATGCAACAGTCTGAACCATCTAAGATTGCCCTCTTTTCAGGAGCTCAATACTCATGGAAACAGTGGAAATCAGAAGAAGAAGCTAAGAAAATCAATGATATTGCCTTCAACTTTGTAGAAAATGGTCATTTTGAAGATAGCAAGGTATCAGCAGCCTTCCGCGAACTTGGTAAGCACATGATCAACCAAAACATGGATACTCGTGTTGTCAAACTAGAAGAATCGGTAGACTTAGCTCCAAAATTAACAGACTTCATGACTAAGCTCAAAGCTGGTCAGGATGTGACTGCAGAACGTGCAGCCTTGCGAGCTGAATTTGCCAAGATTAAAGAAGCAGCCGAACTCTATAAAGCATCAGGCGATAAAAAAATGGTTGCCCAAATCCACTATTGGTTGGATAATGCAATCGACCAAATGAATGCCCTAGATGCCTTCCTTACAGGAACTGAAGCCATGGCTACAAACGATGCAGCCAAACTTTGGAATAGCTACTATAAAGGTTTGAAATTGTACGAACAGTCTCAAACTCACACCTTCCATTATGTAGACCATATGGAAAAAGCTGAATTGGGTGTTCAACATATTCGTCCATTTATCCTATCCTTGAAAGAAGTTTTAGCGTCTGAGGTTCAAAAAGTCTTGCACCCAGACCAAATCATCAGCACCTTTATCACCAATCGAACAGGTGTAGAAGGTGGTTTGGCAGAAGTGACGGACGGCGATTTGGCAACTCATGCGATTATTAAATCACCAAATAGTATCAAGACAGGTGATTATATTGGTATGAAGTTCAACAAACCGATAGCGATTCAAACCTTGACCTTTGCAATGGGAACGCAGGCAAATCCACGTGATACCTTTAGTAAGGCAGAAGTGCAGTATCTAGATGAAAATGACAACTGGGTAACCTTGAAAGAGCCAAGCTATGTCGGAAATGAATCCCTACTTAAGTTTGAAAATCTCAACATCAAGGCCAAGGCAGTTCGCATGATTGCGACAGCAGACCGCGAGAACACTTGGTTTGCAGTTCAGGAAATTGCAGTTAACCGTTCAGTTGAAAAAGCTCGTAGCCAACAAGCAACGATAGTTAGTCTAAGCTCAAACTTGGTTTACAAACTAAATACCTCAGCCCGTCAAATCACTGATGGCAAGGACAATACAGAAGCCATGATGGCAAATGCTGACGGTAGCAATACGACACCAGTAGATGCATGGGCACAACTGGACCTCGGTGAAGTCAAGTCAGTCACTAAAGTACGACTTCGCCAAGGAACGGGTGATAAGCTTGCTGCAGGTGTACTTGAGTACTCTACAGATGGAACTGCATGGCAAGAGTTGGATCGCCTATCAGGAGAACAAACCAAGGAAGTGACCAGAGCGATCAACGCTCGTTACATCCGAGTCCGCAATACCAAGGCTCTCGACCTCTGGTGGCGTATTCAGGACTTCTCTGTTGAGACACGCTCTGGAAACAGTGAGTTAACAGACACCAACGTCAACGCCTTGAAGGAAACACCAGTAGTGGATAGCTTGGGCAGTTACGAGCTTCAAATTCCATCTGGAACCAAACTTCCTGCTCATAGCTATCTAGGAATGAAGCTTGACCGTATCCATCAGATCAAGAGCATCCAGCTCAAAGGTCAGGCCAACCCTGCTCTTACTCTAGAGTACTCTGCAAATGCGCAAGAATGGACGCCAGCTAGCCAGTTGACAGACAGATCTGTAGTGAGTCACTTGGTACGTTATGTTCGTCTGGTCAATAAAACAGATCAGGAACAAACTGTGACAGCCACTTCTCTCCTTGTGACAACCAAAGAAGTGCAACCAACCAAACTAGAATCTACAACTATGGGCATTCATCCAACATACGGAAGCAATGATGTTCGTAAACTAAACAACCTAGATCAACTATTTGACGGTGTTTACAATAACTTCGTTGAGTTTTCAGACTATGCCCATAAAGATGGCCACGTAACCTTGAAGCTTGGTAGCGAACGTACCATCAAGAAGATCAGAGCCTACATCCAAGACGGAACTCAAAACTACCTTCGTGATGGTAAGATCCAAGTCAGCCAAGATGGTAAAACTTGGACAGATGTCGTGACAGTAGGAGATGGTGTAGCCAATAGCCAACACGATGATTCACTGACAGATGGTTGGACACATGATTCTAAGATGCCAGGAAATCGCTATATCGAGGGTGAATTGACGACACCAGTTAAAGCTAACTATCTCCGTGTCCTCTATACAGCAGACTATGATGCCCGTTTTGTAGGCTTTACAGAATTGGTCATCAATGATGGCGAATTTGTCAAACCAATCAATGATCCAACAGTAGAAGGAAGTAGTGGAGAAAGCCAAGGTAATCTTTACAATAATCTTGTAGACGGCAAAGTCTTGACCAGCTACAAGTCTGAAAAAGACAAGGGCGAGTTGGTGTATCACTTGTCTGAACCAACTAAAGCTAACCACCTTCGTCTCGTTTCCAGTCTTCCTGAAGGAGCGCAAGCACGTGTTCTTGCTAGAACACTTAAGGATGGGCAAGACAGTTGGCTAGACCTCGGTGCCATTACATCCAGTCTCCAAACCTTCGCTATCCGAAATGGTGGTACTCTTCTAGATGTCAAATTAGCCTGGGAAGGTGGCAAGGCTGAGTTTTATGAATTGGCGAGCTTCTATCAAGAATTAACAGAAGAAGCTGTTCAATCAAGCAAGGGTGAAGAACCAGCACCCGTTCTTGAGATTCCTGAATTCACAGGTGGTGTCAATGCAGCTGAGGCCTTGGTACATGAAGTACCAGAGTACACAGGCCCAGTAGCAACAGTGGGAGACCAAGCTGCTCCAACAGTAGAAAAACCTGAGTTTCAGGGTGGTGTCAATGCGGCTGAGGCCTTGGTACATGAGCTACCAGCCTACACAGGCCCATTATCGACAGTAGGCGACCAACCAGCTCCGACAGTTGAGAAGCCTGAGTTTCAGGGCGGTGTCAATGCAGTTGAAGCCCTAGTACATGAACTTCCAGAGTACACAGGCCCATTAGCAACAGTGGGAGACCAAGCCGCTCCAACAGTAGAGAAACCTGAGTTTAAACTTAGCTCTTTAGCTTCCGATCAAGGTAAGATGCCAGATTATAAGCAAGAAAGTGCTAGAACAGAAACAGCTGAACAAAGCTTGCCAGCAACTGGTGAGAGTCAATCTGACACAGCCCTCTTCCTAGCAGGTGTTAGCCTAGCCCTATCTGCTCTCTTTGTAGCAAAAACAAAGAAGGACTAGTATTTAGTAAAACCTCTTAACAAGATTACGAACTCAGTTTCTTATCTTTCCAAATGAGGTTTATAGTACGTAGAAAGCCTGAGAAGAAATTTTCTCAGGCTTTTGCTAAGCATATAAATACGATACTGCTATGAAAAAATCACCCAGAATATTCTGGGTGATAAATGTTATGGTTGTGCTGGTTGCGGATTCTGGTTTTGTTGGCCAGGGGTTGTATTTGATTGTTGCGTATTATTGCTAGGATTGGTAGTCGTACTATTATTGGTGCTTGGAGTAGTTGAGCTAGACTGTGAAGTTGAGCTTTCTGATGATGAGCTTGAACTTTCATATGTCGAACTTTGTTGTGTAGATGATGAAGGGGTCCACGTATTGCGTGCTCCATTCTTAAAGACAAATTCTCCGCTTCTGTAAAGGCCTTCTGGCATCGTCCAGTCACCAGGATGATCATCTTCAGAGAGATAAGTCATCATTGAACGGTAGACCTTAGCAGCGACATAGAAGCCATCACCAACGATAGGAGTAAGACGATTTGAGTAACCTGTCCAAACTGCCATTGAATATTTACGAGTATAGCCAACGAACATTTCGTCCGGAGCTACATAACCCGTATTTTTAATGTAGTTTTCAATCTCATCATCTGTATAGTTTGACGTACCAGTTTTACCAGCTTGTGGTAGCCAAGGGAGGTAGGCTCCTCGACCAGTTCCGTATGCCAAGACGGTTTTCATCATATCTGTCATCATATAGGCTGTCGTTTCTTTCATAGCACGTGTACCAGAATCAGAGAATTCTTTTGAACTGCCATCACTAAAGACAATCTTGTTGATATACATAGGTTTACGGTAGATACCGCCATTGGCAAAAGCAGCGTAAGCCGCAGCCATCTTCTCGCTGCTTGCTCCATACTTTTTGTCAGATTCAGTTGTATTACTTGAAATAGCATTAGCATAGTGTATGCTTGGGTAGTCAATACCGAGTCCATTTAGAAACGTCTTGGCACGATCGAGTCCTACTTTCTCTAGCGTTTCTACAGCCGGCACATTCCGTGATTGTTGGAGAGCATACTGGAGTGTTATGTTTCCAAAGTAACTCTTATCCCAGTTATAGACAGGGGTAGAGGTTCCAGGGTAATTATAAGGACTATCGTGAACAATCGAAGCAGTTGAATCATAAACGCCATATTCCAAAGCAGGAGCATAGTCTGTAATAGGCTTCATGGTAGAACCCCAGTCACGGTTAGTTTCTACAGCTTGGTTTATTCCAAAGGAAACATTGCTTGATTGGTGGCGAGCACCTAATTGGGCAATGACTTTCCCGTTTGTGACATCAACGATAGTAGAGGCTACCTGTAACTCATCATCTGGATAGTTGACATACTCGTCCGTATTGTAAATATCCCAGAGACGTTGTTGGACCTTAGAATCAACGTTTGTGTAGACTTCCATACCCGTAGTTAAAAGGTTGTAACCTGTTTCCTGTTCAACTTGGTCAATCACCTCTTTGAGGTAATTATCCATGTAAGGAGGATAACTGTTAGCTGATTTTAGGCTTTGAAGTCCATCTGTAATCGGAGTATTAATCGCTTTTTCGTATTGTTCAGCTGTAATGTAGCCTTGCCCTTTCATCTCAGAGAGGACGAGATTACGACGTTCTTGGGCGGCTTCCGGATGCGAGTATGGATCATATTGGTTTGGAGCCTGAGGCATTCCGGCAAGGAGGGCCAATTGAGGGACGCTCAAATCTTTAAGGTCTTTGCCATAGTAACTTTGAGCAGCCGTCTGCATTCCGTAGTTTCCGTTTGACATGTAAACCTTGTTGATGTAGTAGGTCAAGATCTCTTGTTTAGTCGCCTTTTGTTCTAGTTGAACGGCAAGCCATGCTTCCTGAGCCTTACGAGAAAGGGTTTGGTCAGAAGTTGATGTAGAGAAATAGGTTAACTTGATCAACTGCTGCGTCAAAGTTGAAGCTCCTTGAAGGCCTCCGCCACCACGAAGATTTCGTAGGGTGGCACCTAGGATACGGATAGTATCAATTCCTCGGTGATTAAAGAAGCGATGGTCTTCAATCGAAACAATAGCGTTGACCAAATCGGTCGGGATTTCGTTTGCTTGAGCATTGACCCGACGTTCTGATCCAAGATCAGCGATGAGTTCATCGTTATTGTCATAAATTTTACTAGACGTTGTAGCGACTAGTTTACTTTCAGATAGGGCTGGAGTCTTGCTAACATAGTAGAGAAAGAGACCTCCGCCCAGCATAATAGCTGCGATAAATACAGTTAAGAAGCAGATACTGATATATTTAGATATTCGCAGGATAGTTTGTTTGTTCATCTTGTTTTACCACCTAGTAAATGTTCTTTGATAATATCGAGATAGGGAATCTGGGGAAAGGCACCCAGCTCAATCCTATATCCATTTTCTCGAATATATCCAAGTGGCATTGACTTTTGTCCCTTATCTTGATGATAGAAACGAATCAGGTCAACAGCCGGCAATAAATAAGTTTCTTGCTGAGAAGCAAAGTGAAGAAGGACAAAGCAGATTCCTCGCTGGGCAAGGACCTGTTCCATATGCTGAATCTGATGGTGATGGAAATTCTTCATCGGAATCGCATGTTTTTGCCTAGTTTCCTTTGCTTCAAAGTCGATGTAATATCCATCATAAACCCCTGAATAGTCTGTGGTTGAGGCTTGTCTAAAGTAGGCTTCAACGATCTTGGCTCGACTTCGTTGGGGATAGTCAACACGTACGATTTGGATGGGAGTTGGTTTCTTGTGAATCACTGCCATCCCATGCGACAAGTAATAATCGTTCGTAGCGTTGATCATCTTTTCAAAAGACATTCCCCGATTTGCGAAATTTTTAGTTTGTGACGGGGGAACTTGTCTCTTCTGTGATGAAATTTTATGTGGATAGTTGACCATAATTCTCCTTATTGGTACAATAACATCACTCTATTATATCATAAATTTACAAAGAAAGGGTTAAAAATGACAACAGCCTTGATTTCAGGTTATTCTGCCTTCGACCTTGGTCTCTTTAATGACAAGGATATTCGCGTTGATATTATCAAAACAGCTATTCGGAGAGACTTAGAACGTCTAGCGGAGGAAGGGGTGACCTGGCTTGTCTTTACTGGGGCTTTGGGCTTTGAGTACTGGGCGCTTCAGGTGGCGAAAGACATGAAAATAGACTATGGATTTCAGCTGGCGACCATTTTTGATTTTGAAACCCATGGCAGTAATTGGAATGAAGCAAATCAAGTGAAGTTGAGCGAATTCAAGCAAGTTGATTTTGTCAAATATGCCTATCCACAATATGAACACAAGGGACAACTACGTGATTATCAGAAATTTTTACTGGAGAACACAGATATTTGCTATCTTTTTTATGATGAGGAAAACAAAACTAAATTACAATATTTTTACCAAATGATGAAAAATCAAGCGGACTATGTTACAAGGCAATTAACATTTGAGGACTTGAATGAACTAGCAGAAAATTTTTCTGAAAAGTAACCCTTTGACCTTGATTTTTACTTGTCTTTTTTTATATAATAATACTAGTAACCCAGAATGGAGAGAGACATGGCAAGTATTATATTTTCAGCAAAAGATATTTTTGAACAAGAGTTTGGACGCGAAGTGCGTGGATATAGCAGAGCAGAGGTGGATGAATTCCTCGATGATGTGATTAAGGATTATGAAACCTACGCGGCTTTGGTCAAATCCCTTCGCCAAGAAATTGCCGATTTGAAGGAGGAGTTGTCTCGTAAACCACAGGCGGCTCCAACTCAACCAGACTCTATTGAAGTAACAGCTTCTACTTCAATGACAAATTTTGATATTTTGAAACGCTTAAATCGTCTCGAAAAAGAAGTATTTGGTAAGCAAATCTTAGACAATCAAGATTGATAATTGACTAAGGAATGAATGCAATTTTTGGATAATCGCGTGAAGAGGTTCTCTTTTCATGAGGAAAGTCCATGCTAGCACAGGCTGTGATGCCTGTAGTGTTTGTGCTAGGCGAATCCATAAGCCTAGGGACGAGTGATCGTTACGGCAGTCGAAATGGCTAAGTCTTCGGATAGGTCAGAATAGGCTTGAAAGTGCCACAGTGACGGAGTCTTTCTGGAAACGGAGAGAGTGGAACGCGGTAAACCCCTCAAGCTAGCAACCCAAATTTTGGTCGGGGCATGGAGTGCACGGAAACGAACGTAGTACTCTGACTGCTAGCAGATTTATGCTGTTAGCGGTAGACAGATGATTATCGAAGGAAGTGGTCCTAGTCACTTCTGGAACAAAACATGGCTTATAGAAAATTGCATATAGGTTGGGGCTGAGAAATCTTTCTCAACCTCATTTTTTAAAGTGAACAAGAGAAAGGTCTTGCAAGACTAGAAATGAAAGAACAATTTAATTTAATCGCAACTGCTGCGGCGGGCCTCGAGGCAGTCGTTGGGCGTGAGGTGCGAGAACTTGGTTATGATTGCCAGGTTGAAAATGGGCGTGTCCGCTTCCAAGGAGATGTGAAGGCAATCATTGAGGCCAATCTTTGGCTTCGTGCAGCGGATCGCATCAAGATTGTAGTCGGAAGTTTTCCAGCTAAGACTTTTGAAGAGCTTTTTCAAGGTGTTTTTGCTCTAGATTGGGAAAACTATCTCCCGCTTGGGGCGCGTTTCCCGATTTCAAAGGCCAAATGTGTTAAGTCAAAACTTCATAACGAGCCCAGTGTTCAGGCCATTTCTAAGAAAGCTGTTGTGAAGAAATTACAAAAACACTATGCCCGCCCAGAAGGAATTCCCTTGATGGAAACTGGTCCTGAGTTTAAGATTGAGGTATCTATTCTGAAAGATGTGGCAACTGTCATGATTGACACGACAGGTTCTAGCCTTTTTAAACGAGGTTATCGTACGGAAAAGGGTGGAGCGCCAATCAAGGAAAATATGGCAGCGGCCATTTTACAACTATCTAACTGGTATCCAGACAAGCCCTTGATTGATCCGACCTGTGGTTCAGGAACTTTCTGTATCGAGGCGGCTATGATTGCCAGAAAGATGGCACCAGGCCTTCGCTGTTCCTTTGCTTTTGAGGAATGGAACTGGGTCAGCAATCGGTTAATCCAAGAGGTCCGTACTGATGCTGCTAAGAAAATTAATCGTGAGATAGAACTGGATATCATGGGCTGTGATATTGATGCTCGTATGGTAGAAATTGCCAAGGCAAATGCCCAAGCAGCAGGTGTCGCAGGTGATATCACCTTTAAGCAAATGCGGGTACAGGACTTGCGCACTGACAAGATTAATGGCGTTATCATTTCCAATCCACCATATGGGGAGCGTTTGTCCGATGATGCAGGAGTTACGAAACTTTATGCTGAGATGGGACAGGTCTTTGCACCACTGAAAACCTGGAGTAAGTTTATCCTGACGAGTGATGAAGCTTTTGAAAGTAAGTACGGAAGTCCAGCGGATAAAAAACGAAAACTCTATAACGGGACCTTAAAAGTGGATTTGTATCAATACTTTGGTCAGCGTGTGAAACGCCAAGAGGTAAAATAGAAAGGTAAACTCATGAGCAAGAAAAGACATGATCGTCATAAAAAAGAACAGCAAGAGCCACAATTCGACTTTGACGAAGCAAAAGATTTGACTGTTGGTCAAGCAATTCGTAAGAATGAGGAGGTTGAGGCTGGAGTATTGCCTGAAGACAACATCTTGGACAAATACATCAAACAGCACCGCGAAGAGATCGAGGCAGATAAGTTTGAAACTCGTCAGTTTGAAAAAGAAGAGTTGGCTTCTACTCAAAACTTAGAGGAATTGATCCAAGAAGTTCGTGAAACAAGTGAACTTTCTGGAGAGGTAGACGATTCAGACCTGGTTTCCGAGGAATCTAGTGAAGAGATAGACAATGAAGAAACTACTCAGTTTGTTCCACCACTTCAAGATGAGGAAAGTACTGAAATAGAGCCTCTCGTTTTAACAGAAACAGCATCCAAGGAAATGAATGAGGAAAATGAGGAACAAGAAGAAACCTATACTTCCCTATCACGATCAGTACAGACGGAACCTGAAACAGGCTCTAAAAAGAAACGTGTGATTACCATCGTTTCTGTGGTAGCTGCGATTCTTGTTCTTGCTGGGACGTATTATGTCTACCGTCAGGTATCTCGTTCGAACCAAGAAATTCAGTCTTCTCAATCATCTTCAGGAAATCAAGAATCGCAAACCGACTTGCAAGAGTTCAATACGCTTTATGATTCCTTCTATACAGATGCCAATAAGACTGCTTTAAAAAATAGCCAGTTCGATAAGTTGAGCCAGCTAAAAACCTTACTGGATAAGTTAGAAGGTAGCCGTGATTATACACTAGCTAAGTCAAAATACGATAGCCTAGCAACTCAAATCGAGGCCATTCAAGATGTCAACGCCCTCTTTGAAAGTCCAGCTATTACTGATGGTGTCTTGAATACCAATGCTAAAGCCAAGGCGGATGCTAAGTTCACGGAAGTTAAAACGGGAAATACAGAGCTTGATAAACTGTTAGATCAGGCGATTAGTCTTGGTAAGAGTCAACAAACCAGTGCTTCCAGCTCAAGTTCTAGCACGAGTCAAGCAAGCTCAAGTTCAGCTACAGAAAGCAGTGCAAGCAGTACGACGCCTTCAACAAGTACCACAGCACCGGCTAGAGATACAAATGGTGGTTTATCTGGCGATGGGGTTAATCTTCAAAGAAGTGCTAGTCGTGTACCCTACAACCAATCAGCTGTAGACGATAGCAATAACCCTGCTTGGACGTTTGCAGATGGTGTATTGGAACAAATCCTAGCAACCTCACGTGCTCGTGGCTATATCACTGGCAACCAATACATTCTCGAACGTGTCAATATTGTAAACGGAAACGGCTATTACAACCTCTACAAACCAGATGGAACCTACCTCTTCACCCTCAACTGTAAGACTGGTTACTTTGTAGGGAATGGTTCTGGCCATGCAGATGACTTGGACTATTAGGAGTCCGTTACAAAATTCTTTTCTTTCATAGGTAAAAATGATAAAATAAAACAAATTAAATAAGAGGAGTGTCACATGACAAAAGCTAACTTTGGTGTCGTAGGTATGGCCGTAATGGGTCGTAACCTTGCCCTAAATATCGAATCTCGTGGTTATACAGTTGCCATTTACAACCGTAGTAAAGAAAAAACAGAAGACGTAATTGCCTGCCATCCTGAAAAGAACTTTGTGCCAAGCTATGACGTTGAAAGCTTTGTAAACTCAATCGAAAAACCTCGTCGTATCATGCTGATGGTTCAAGCTGGACCTGGTACAGATGCAACTATCCAAGCTCTTCTTCCACACCTTGATAAGGGTGATATCTTGATTGATGGAGGAAACACTTTCTACAAAGATACCATCCGTCGTAATGAAGAACTAGCAAACTCAGGGATCAACTTTATCGGTACTGGAGTTTCTGGTGGTGAAAAAGGTGCCCTTGAAGGTCCTTCTATCATGCCTGGTGGACAAAAAGAAGCCTACGAATTGGTTGCGGATGTTCTTGAAGAAATCTCAGCTAAAGCACCAGAAGATGGCAAACCATGTGTGACTTACATCGGTCCTGATGGAGCTGGTCACTATGTGAAAATGGTCCACAACGGTATCGAGTATGGTGACATGCAATTGATTGCAGAAAGCTATGACTTGATGCAACACTTGCTTGGCCTTTCTGCAGAAGACATGGCTGAAATCTTTACTGAGTGGAACAAGGGTGAATTGGACAGCTACTTGATCGAAATCACAGCTGATATCTTGAGCCGTAAAGATGATGAAGGTCAAGATGGACCAATCGTAGACTACATCCTGGATGCTGCAGGAAACAAAGGAACGGGTAAATGGACCAGCCAATCAGCTCTTGACCTTGGTGTTCCATTGTCACTCATCACTGAGTCAGTATTTGCTCGCTACATCTCTACATACAAAGAAGAGCGTGTGCATGCTAGCAAGGTCCTTCCAAAACCAGCTGCCTTCAAATTTGAAGGTGACAAGGCTGAGTTGATCGAAAAGATCCGTCAAGCCCTTTACTTCTCAAAAATCATCTCATACGCACAAGGTTTTGCCCAATTACGTGTGGCTTCTAAAGAAAATAACTGGAACTTGCCATTTGCGGACATTGCATCTATCTGGCGTGATGGCTGTATCATCCGTTCTCGTTTCTTGCAAAAGATTACGGATGCCTATAACCGTGATGCAGACCTTGCAAACCTTCTTTTGGATGAGTACTTCTTGGATGTTACTGCTAAGTACCAACAAGCAGTTCGTGATATCGTAGCTCTTGCTGTTCAAGCTGGTGTACCAGTGCCAACCTTCTCAGCAGCTATTACTTACTTTGATAGCTACCGTTCAGCTGACCTTCCTGCTAACTTGATCCAAGCACAACGTGACTACTTTGGTGCCCACACTTACCAACGTAAAGACAAAGAAGGAATCTTCCACTACTCTTGGTATGACGAGAAATAAGTAGGTCTGCCATGGGGAAACGGATTTTATTACTTGAGAAAGAACGAAATCTCGCTCATTTTCTCAGTCTGGAACTCCAAAAAGAGCAATACCGTGTTGATCTGGTCGAGGAGGGGCAAAAAGCCCTCTCCATGGCTCTCCAGACAGATTATGACTTGATTTTACTGAATGCTCGTCTGGGGGATATGACGGCCCAGGATTTTGCAGAGAGGCTGAGTCGAACAAAACCAGCCTCAGTGATCATGGTCTTGGACCATCGCGAAGAATTGCAAGACCAGATTGAGACAATCCAGCGCTTCGCCGTTTCTTACATCTATAAGCCAGTGATTATTGATCAGCTGGTGGCTCGTATTTCAGCGATTTTCCGAGGTCGGGACTTTATCGACCAACACTGTAGCCAGATGAAGGTCCCAACGTCTTACCGCAATTTGCGTATGGATGTAGAACATCATACCGTTTATCGTGGCGAGGAGATGATTGCTCTGACGCGCCGTGAGTATGACCTTTTGGCCACTCTCATGGGAAGCAAGAAGGTCTTGACTCGTGAGCAGTTATTGGAAAGTGTTTGGAAGTACGAAAGTGCGACAGAAACCAATATCGTGGATGTTTATATCCGTTATCTACGTAGCAAGCTTGATGTAAAAGGTCAAAAAAGCTACATTAAAACCGTGCGTGGTGTTGGGTACACCATGCAAGAATAGAAAAGCAGTTGCAGTTGTGTAACTGCTTTTTTTTGAGGGATTTCTATATATTGACATACAGTAAAGTCTTTGCTACAATCAGTTATGGAGGAAAGATCTAATGAAAATAGTAAAAAGAATGATGCAAGTTGGACTCGCAGTATTTTTCTTTGGTTTGCTAGCGACAAGCACCGTCTTTGCGGATGATGCTGATTCAGAAGGCTGGCAATTTGTCCAAGAAAATGGTAGAACCTACTACAAGAAGGGGGAACTCAAAGAAACCTACTGGCGAGTGATTGATGGTAAGTACTATTATTTTGATCCTTTATCTGGAGAGATGGTTGTCGGCTGGCAATATATACCTGCTCCACACAAAGGGGTTACGATTGGTTCTTCTCTAAGGCAAGATGTTGCTTTTAGACCAGATTGGTTTTACTTTGGTCAAGATGGGGTACTACAAGAATTTGTTGGCAAGCAAGTTTTAGAAGCAAAAACTGCTACAAATACCAACAAACATCATGGGGAACAATATGATAGTCCAGCAGAGAAACGAGTCTATTATTTTGGAGATCAGCGTAGCTATCACACTTTAAAAACTGGTTGGATTTCTGACGAAGGGCATTGGTATTATTTACAGGAGGATGGTAGCTTCGATGCTCGTATCGACAGTTTAACGGTTGGGGAGCTAGTGCGTGGCTGGACCAATGATAACTCAACTTGGTACTATCTAGATCCAGAAACTGGTATCATGCAAACTGGTTGGAAACAACTTGGCAATAAGTGGTACTATCTCCGTTCATCAGGAGCAATGGCGACTGGCTGGTATCAAGAAGGCTCAACTTGGTATTATTTAGATGAACCAAATGGCGATATGAAAACGAGCTCGCAATACCTTGGGAACAAGTGGTACTATCTCCGTTCATCAGGATCTATGGCAACTGGCTGGTATCAGGAAGGCTCGACTTGGTACTACTTACATGCAAGTAATGGAGATATGAAGACAGGCTGGTTCCAGGTCAATGGCAAATGGTACTACGCTTACAGCTCAGGTGCTTTAGCAGTGAATACGACCGTAGAAGGCTATTCGGTCAACTATAATGGCGAGTGGGTTCAATAATGAAAGAGGCGATTGTGAAGGAAACAATCGCTTTTTTTGTGAAAATATAATAAAATAGATAGGAGAAAATACTACTGTATGAAATGAGACGGTCTTTTCGTCTGGTTAAAGGAAAACATGACAAAAAAAGTTGGTGTCGGTCAGGCACATAGTAAGATTATTTTAATAGGGGAGCATGCGGTCGTCTACGGCTATCCTGCTATTTCCCTGCCTCTCTTAGAGGTGGAGGTGACATGTAAGGTGGTCCCTGCTGAAAGTCCGTGGCGTCTCTATGAGGAGGATACCTTGTCCATGGCGGTTTATGCTTCGCTGGAGTATTTGGATATCAAAGAAGCCTGCATTCGATGTGTGATTGACTCGGCTATCCCTGAAAAACGGGGAATGGGTTCGTCAGCGGCTATCAGCATAGCAGCCATTCGAGCTGTTTTTGACTACTATCAAGCCGACCTGCCTCATGATGTACTAGAAATCTTGGTCAATCGGGCTGAGATGATTGCCCATATGAATCCAAGCGGTTTGGATGCTAAGACCTGTCTCAGTGACCAGCCCATTCGCTTTATCAAGAATGTTGGTTTTACAGAACTTGAGATGAACCTATCTGCCTATTTGGTGATTGCAGATACAGGTGTGTATGGTCACACTCGTGAAGCCATCCAAGTGGTTCAAAGCAAGGGGAAGGATGCTCTGCCGTTTTTGCATGCCCTGGGAGAATTGACCCAGCAGGCAGAAGAGGCAATTAGACGAAAAGATGCTGAGGGACTGGGACAAATCTTCAGTCAGGCGCATTTACATTTAAAAGAAATTGGTGTTAGTAGCCCTGAGGCAGACTCCCTCGTTGAAACGGCTCTGAGCCAGGGTGCTCTAGGTGCCAAGATGAGTGGTGGTGGGCTAGGAGGCTGTATCATAGCCTTGGCAACCAATTTGACTCAAGCTCAAGAACTAGCAGAAAGATTAGAAGAGAAAGGAGCTGTTCAGACATGGATCGAAAGCCTGTAACAGTACGTTCCTACGCAAATATTGCCATTGTCAAATATTGGGGAAAGAAAAAAGAAAAAGAGATGGTTCCTGCTACTAGCAGTATCTCTTTGACTTTGGAAAATATGTACACAGAGACGACTTTGTCGCCTTTACCGACGGATGCGACTGCTGATGCCTTTTATATCAATGGTCAACTTCAGAGTGAGGATGAGCATGCCAAAATGAGCAAAATCATTGACCGTTACCGCCCAGAAGGTGAGGGCTTTGTCCGTATTGATACCCAAAACAACATGCCTACCGCAGCGGGCTTGTCCTCAAGTTCCAGTGGTTTGTCCGCCTTGGTCAAGGCCTGTAATGCTTATTTCCAGCTTGGTTTGAATCAGAGTCAGTTGGCGCAGGAAGCTAAGTTTGCCTCAGGTTCTTCCTCTCGGAGCTTTTATGGACCACTAGGTGCCTGGGATAAGGATAGTGGGGAAATTTACTCTGTTGATACAGACCTGAAACTAGCTATGATTATGTTGGTGTTAGAGGATAAGAAAAAACCAATTTCTAGCCGTGATGGAATGAAACTTTGTGTGGAAACCTCGACGACCTTTGATGATTGGGTTCGTCAGTCTGAGAAGGATTATCAGGATATGCTGGTCTATCTCAAAGAGAATGATTTTGCCAAGGTTGGGGAATTAACGGAGAGGAATGCCCTTGCTATGCACGCTACGACGAAAACAGCATCGCCAACCTTTTCATATCTGACGGATGCGTCCTATGAAGCCATGGACTTTGTCCGCCAACTTCGTGAGCAAGGGGAAGCCTGCTACTTTACCATGGACGCCGGTCCCAATGTCAAGGTCCTCTGTCAGGAGAAAGACTTGGAGCATTTGTCAGAAATTTTCGGTCAACGTTACCGCTTGATTGTGTCAAAAACAAAGGATTTGAGCCAAGATGATTGCTGTTAAAACTTGCGGAAAACTATACTGGGCAGGTGAATATGCTATTTTAGAGCCAGGACAGTTGGCCTTGATAAAGGCGATACCTATCTATATGAGGGGAGAGATTGCCTTTTCTGATAGCTACCGTATCTATTCAGATCTGTTTGATTTTGCAGTGGACTTGACGCCAAATCCTGACTACAGCTTGATTCAAGAAACGATTGCTCTAGTGGAAGATTTCCTCGTTTATCGTGGGCAAGCCTTGCGACCTTTTTTCTTGGAAATCCGTGGAAAAATGGAACGCGAAGGCAAAAAGTTTGGTCTGGGTTCTAGTGGTAGCGTCGTTGTCTTGGTGATCAAGGCCCTGCTGGCTCTATATGATATTACGGTTGATCCGGAACTCTTGTTCAAGCTGGCAAGCGCGGTCTTGCTCAAGCGAGGCGACAATGGTTCTATGGGAGACCTTGCCTGTATTGTGGCAGAAGATTTGATTCTCTACCAGTCGTTTGATCGCCAAAAGGTGGCTGCTTGGTTGCAAGAAGAAAGCTTGGCTACAGTTTTGGAGCGTGATTGGGGCTTTTCGATCTCACAAGTGCAACCAGCTCTAGAATGTGATTTCCTAGTGGGCTGGACCAAGGAAGTGGCCGTATCAAGTGACATGGTCCAGCAAATCAAGCAAAACATAGGCCAGAATTTTTTAAGTTCCTCAAAAGCAACGGTATCTGCTTTGGTAGAAGCCCTGGAGCATGGGAATGCAGAAAAAATTATCGAGCAGCTGGAAACAGCCAGTCAGCTTTTAGAAGGTTTGAGCCCAGATATTTACACACCTTCGCTGAGACAGCTGAAAGAAGCCAGTCAAGATTTGCAGGCTGTTGCCAAAAGCAGTGGCGCTGGTGGTGGTGACTGTGGCATTGCCTTGAGTTTTGATGAGCACTCAACCGAAACCTTAAAAAATCGTTGGGCCGATCTGGGGATTGAGCTCTTATACCAAGAAAGGATAGGACATGACGACAAATCGTAAGGATGAGCATATCCGCTATGCCCTTGAGCAGAAAAGTTCCTATAATAGCTTTGATGAGGTGGAGTTAATTCATTCTTCCCTGCCTCTTTATGACCTGGATGAGATTGATTTGTCTACAGAGTTTGCAGGTCGAAAGTGGGACTTTCCTTTTTATATCAATGCCATGACAGGTGGGAGCAACAAAGGTAAAGAAATCAATCAAAAACTAGCTCAGGTGGCAGAAGCCTGTGGGATTTTGTTTGTAACGGGCTCTTATAGTTCAGCCCTAAAAGATCCAACAGATGATTCTTTTTCTGTCAAATCTAGCCATCCAAAGATCCTCCTTGGAACCAATATTGGCTTGGACAAGCCTGTTGAGTTAGGACTTCAGACTGTAGAAGAGATGAATCCTCTTCTCCTTCAAGTGCATGTTAATGTCATGCAGGAATTACTCATGCCCGAGGGAGAAAGAAAGTTTCGAAGCTGGCAATCGCATCTAGCAGATTATAGCAAGCAAAACCCAGTTCCTATTGTCCTAAAGGAAGTGGGCTTTGGGATGGATGTGAAGACCATCGAGAGAGCTTATGAACTGGGTGTTCGAACGGTTGACCTGTCAGGTCGTGGTGGTACCAGCTTTGCTTACATTGAAAACCGTCGTAGTGGCCAGCGTGATTACCTTAATCAATGGGGCCAGTCTACTATGCAAGCCCTCCTCAATGCTCAAGAATGGAAAGACAAGGTCGAACTTTTGGTTAGCGGAGGGGTTCGAAATCCTCTTGATATGATTAAGTGCTTGGTATTTGGTGCCAAGGCTGTAGGACTGTCACGTACCGTTCTAGAGTTGATTGAAACCTACACAGTCGAAGAAGTGATTGGCATTGTCCAAGGCTGGAAAGCAGATTTACGCTTGATTATGTGTGCCCTTAACTGTGCCACTATAGCGGATCTGCAAAAAGTAGACTACATTCTTTATGGCAAACTTAAAGAAGCAAATGATCAGATCTAAAGAGGTCGGGACAAGAATCCCGCCCTTTTTTGTATCTCTTTGTCAACCGCTTTTTCCATCCTCAGACCGAGGTGACTTTTTTGAATTGTGATAAAATAGTAGGGAGAGGATGCATCTATGAAAAAATTTCAAATCTTTTTATTTATCGAATCCTGTCTATTGACGGGAGCTCTGATTTTGATGGTATCAGAGCATTTTTCGCGTTTTCTGCTGATTCTATTCCTCTTCTTGCTCTTGCTCCGCTATTATACAGGGAAAGAAGGCAATAATGTTTTCCTCCTTGTGGCGACTATTCTTTTCTTTTTCATCGTCATGCTCAACCCCTTCGTGATATTAGCTATCTTTGTAGCGGTCATATACAGTCTCTTTCTTCTCTATCCGATGATGAATCAAGAAAGAGAGGAGACCGACTTGGTCTTTGAAGAGGTGGTAACGGTTAAAAATGAACGCAATCCTTGGTTTGGCAATCTCCATCATTTCTCTAGCCACCAGACCTGCCAATTTGGCGATATCAATCTCTTTCGCCTCATGGGCAAGGATACCATTCATTTAGAAAGAGTTATCCTAACCAATCATGACAATGTCATTATCCTTAGAAAGATGGTCGGAACGACTAGGATTATCGTACCTGTAGATGTGGAAATCAGCCTCAGTGTCAACTGCCTCTATGGAGATCTAACTTTCCTCAATCAACCCAAGCGAGCCCTTCGCAATGAACACTATCATCAGGAAACCAGAGACTATCTCAAGAGTAACAAGAGCGTCAAGATTTTCCTAACTACTATGGTTGGCGATGTGGAGGTGGTCAGAGGATGAAAAAGCAATCGTATCTGTTAATCGGTCTGACTTCTTTCCTCTTTATCCTCTTTTTGACTAATAGTCTACTTGATATTTTTGAACTGGATTGGTCCTATTTGCTACAGGATATCGAGAAAACAGAGAAACTCATCTTCTTGATCTTGGTCTTTAGCCTTTCCATGACCTTCTTTTTTGTCCTTTTTTGGCGCGTGATGGAAGAAATTTCTCGCAGAAAAATGCAGGTTAATCTCAAGCGACTGCTAGCAGGAAAAGAGGTGGTTGCCTTTGCAGATCCAGACTTGGATGCCAGTTTTAAGTCCTTGTCTGGCAAGCTCAACCTCTTGACAGAAGCTGTTCAAAAGGCTGAAAATCAAAGCCTGGTCAAGGAAGAAGCAATCATCGAGAAAGAACGGAAGCGGATAGCACGTGACCTGCACGATACAGTTAGTCAGGAGTTGTTTGCGGCCCATATGATTTTATCAGGTGTCAGTCAACAGGCTTTGAAGCTGGATAGAGAAAAGATGCAGACCCAGTTGCAAAGTGTCGCAGCTATCCTTGAAACAGCCCAGAAAGATTTGCGGGTCTTGCTCCTACATTTGCGACCTGTTGAGTTGGAAGAAAAGAGTTTGGTTGAGGGGATTCAAATCCTCTTAAAAGAGCTTGAGGACAAGAGTGATCTCAAGGTAAGCCTCAAGCAAAATGTGTCTAAATTGCCTAAGAAGATTGAAGAACATATCTTCCGTATTTTACAGGAATTGATCAGCAATACCCTCCGCCATGCCCAGGCATCTTGTTTGGATGTCTATCTCTATCAGACAGATGTTGAATTGCAGCTGAAAGTGGTGGACAATGGGATTGGCTTCCAGTTAGGAAGTTTAGATGACTTGAGTTATGGACTGCGAAACATCAAGGAGCGGGTTGAAGATATGGCAGGAACGGTTCAACTTTTGACAGCACCTAAGCAAGGACTGGCGGTTGATATCCGTATTCCCCTGCTAGACAAGGAATGATAAAGGAGTAGAGATGAAAATTTTACTGGTAGATGACCATGAAATGGTCCGATTGGGCTTGAAGAGCTATTTTGATCTCCAAGACGATGTGGAAGTTGTGGGCGAGGCTGCCAATGGGTCTCAAGGTATTGACTTGGCCTTGGAACTGCGCCCAGATGTCATTGTCATGGATATTGTCATGCCTGAGATGAACGGGATTGATGCTACCTTGGCCATCCTCAAAGAATGGCCTGAAGCCAAGATATTGATTGTGACCTCTTACTTGGACAATGAAAAAATCATGCCGGTCTTGAATGCTGGTGCCAAAGGCTATATGCTTAAGACTTCAAGTGCAGATGAATTGCTCCATGCTGTCCGTAAGGTGGCTGCTGGCGAGCTGGCCATTGAACAAGAGGTCAGCAAGAAGGTTGAATACCACCGTAATCATATGGAGCTTCATGAGGAGCTGACTGCGCGTGAGCGAGACGTACTTCAACTCATCGCCAAGGGCTACGAAAATCAACGCATTGCAGATGAACTCTTTATCTCTCTCAAGACGGTCAAGACCCATGTGTCCAACATCCTTGCCAAGCTTGAGGTCAGCGATCGCACTCAGGCGGCGGTCTATGCCTTTCAGCACCACTTGGTCGGGCAGGAGGACTTTTAGATGAGTCTTGCAGATTTACTTGAGGAGCTAGAAGCAGCAAAAGACCCTGAAAAAGCAGGGCCTATGGAAGCCTATATGCGCCATCAATTTCCCTTTCTAGGTATTGCAGGTCCTGAAAGAAATGCCCTCTATAAAAAGTATTTTCCAGAAGCGAAAAAAACAAGAGTTATTGACTGGGATTTTGTAGATATCTGCTGGGAAAAGGAGCCTAGAGAATACCAATATGTAGCTGCCAACTATTTGAAAGCCATGCAGTCTTATCTAACGAAGGATGATTTGCCTAAGCTTGAGCGTCTGGTCGTGACCAAGTCTTGGTGGGACACGGTAGATATCCTAGATCGAGTAGTAGGAAGTTTGGTAGCCGACCATCAGGAGCTTGAAGAAGTGCTTTTAAAATGGAGCCTATCAGATAATATCTGGTTGAGGCGAGTCGCTATTGACCACCAGTTGTTAAGAAAAGAAAAAACAAACGTTCAACTGATGGAAAAGATCCTGGTCAACAATCTGGACCAGACAGAATTTTTTATCAACAAAGCCATCGGCTGGGCTCTAAGAGACTACTCTAAAACCAATCCCGAATGGGTAGCACGTTTTATTGAAAAAAATAAGAAGAGAATGGCTGAACTTAGTATCAGGGAAGCGAGCAAGTACCTCTAGCACTATTGAAAAGCGCATTCATTACTTGAAAAAAGTCGCTATTATATGGTATAATGGACTGTATTAAAAATTTTAAGGAGAAATGACAGAATGTCTGTATCATTTGAAAACAAAGAAACAAACCGTGGTGTCTTGACTTTCACTATCTCTCAAGACCAAATCAAACCAGAATTGGACCGTGTATTTAACTCAGTAAAGAAAACTCTTAACGTTCCAGGTTTCCGTAAAGGTCACCTTCCACGCCCTATCTTCGACCAAAAATTTGGTGAAGAAGCTCTTTATCAAGATGCAATGAACGCACTTTTGCCAAACGCTTATGAAGCTGCAGTAAAAGAAGCTGGTCTTGAAGTGGTTGCGCAACCAAAAATTGACGTAACTTCAATGGAAAAAGGTCAAGACTGGGTTATCACTGCTGAAGTCGTGACAAAACCTGAAGTAAAATTGGGTGACTACAAAAACCTTGAAGTATCAGTTGATGTAGAAAAAGAAGTAACTGACGCTGACGTTGAAGAACGTATCGAACGCGAACGCAACAACTTGGCTGAATTGGTTATCAAAGAAGGCGCTGCTGAAAATGGCGACACTGTTGTCATCGACTTCGTTGGTTCTATCGACGGTGTTGAATTTGACGGTGGAAAAGGTGAAAACTTCTCACTTGGACTTGGATCAGGTCAATTCATCCCTGGTTTTGAAGACCAATTGGTTGGACACTCAGCTGGCGAAACTGTTGATGTTATCGTAACATTCCCAGAAGACTACCAAGCAGAAGACCTTGCAGGTAAAGAAGCTAAATTCGTAACAACTATCCACGAAGTAAAAGCAAAAGAAGTTCCAGCTCTTGACGATGAACTTGCAAAAGATATCGACGAAGAAGTGGAAACTCTTGATGAATTGAAAGAAAAATACCGCAAAGAATTGACTGCTGCGAAAGAAGAAGCATACAAAGATGCCCTTGAAGGTGCAGCAATTGATAAAGCTGTAGAAAACGCTGAAATCGTAGAACTTCCAGAAGAAATGATCCACGAAGAAGTTCACCGTTCAGTAAATGAATTCCTTGGAAACTTGCAACGCCAAGGGATCAACCCTGATATGTACTTCCAAATCACTGGAACTACTCAAGAAGATCTTCACAAACAATACGAAACAGAAGCTGAGTCACGTACGAAGACTAACCTTGTTATCGAAGCAGTTGCCAAAGCTGAAGGATTTGACGCTTCAGAAGAAGAAATCCAAAAAGAAATCGAGCAATTGGCAGCAGACTACAATATGGAAGTTGCACAAGTACAAAACTTGCTTTCAGCTGATATGTTGAAACACGATATCACTATCAAAAAAGCTGTTGAATTGATCACAAGCACTGCAACAGTAAAATAATCTTAAAAGAGAAAAAGCCCACCTGACTAGGTGGGTTTTCTGCTTGTCTATTTTCCAAAAATCTCTTTGAGGTCTGCATCTGTAATTCCAATCATAGCGGGAATACTAGACCAGTTTTCTTCGGTGAGGATGTAGGATTGTTCAGAGTCACTTGCTGTGGCAGTTTCAGAGAAGGCTTGTTTACTTTCTTCAATATTTTCAATTAAATCACTGAAGCGCTCAATCAGATAGGTCTTGCGGGCAGTTCCGATGTGCTTGACTGCATAGTCAAAGGCCTGTAATTCACCAAGAAGGATGAGCTTGCTCTTGGCCCGTGTGATAGCTGTGTAGATGAGATTGCGTTCCAGCATGCGCTTGCTAGCACTGGTGATGGGTAGGATGACAACAGGAAACTCACTTCCCTGAGACTTATGGATGCTCATGGCATAGGCCAGGCGAATCTTGTACCATTCGTTACGTGGGTAGATGACCTCATTGCCATCAAAATCAATGACAATCTCGTCTTGTTTGGACTCGGTGTATTTTCCAGGAATCAGGTCTGTGATGTAGCCTAGGTCTCCGTTAAAGACATTGACCTCGGCATCGTTGACTAGGTGAATGACCTTGTCCCCTGTTCGATAGTGACACTGAGTTGCTTCAAAGCTAACTTGCCTCTTTTGCTGAGGATTGAGCAGGTCTTGCATGAGTTGGTTGATGGCGTCAATGCCAGCAGTTCCTCGATACATAGGCGCTAACACCTGAATATCATGAGCCGGAATGCCACTTCTGAGGGCAGCACCGAGGATTTTCTCAATGGTAGCTGGGATATGGCCACTAGCGATTTCAAAGTAGGAGCGATCAGCTTTTTTCTGGGTGAAATCTGCTGGCAAGATGCCTTGTCGAATCTGGCTAGCTAAGGTGACGATAGTTGATTCTTCACTCTGACGATAAATCCGTTCCAAGCGCGTCTGCGGAATCAGAGGTATCTGGAGCAGGTCAGCCAGGACTTGTCCAGGACTAACAGAAGGTAACTGGTCGCTATCACCCACGATGAGAATTTTGCTGTTAGAGGAGATATTGGAGAAGAGTTGGTTGGCTAGCCAAGTGTCCACCATAGAAAACTCGTCCACGATGATGAAGTCGGCATCCAGATAATCTTCCAGATGGCTGGTATCATCGTCACCCGTCATTCCCAAATGGCGGTGTATAGTAGCGCTAGGCAAACCTGTCAATTCATTCATGCGCCGAGCCGCTCGACCAGTTGGTGCAGCGAGAAGAATCGGCAGGTTGCTTTTTTTCCTGAGGTCAAGTCCTTCTAAGAGTGCATAAACAGTGATAATTCCATTGATAACAGTCGTCTTACCTGTACCAGGCCCACCTGTTAGGATAAAGACCTTGTTCTGGATAGCGTCGCAGATAGCTTGTTTTTGAATAGTATCGTACTGAATCCCCAGTTCTTGCTCGACAGTAGAGATATGCTTGTGAATGGTTTCCAAATCCTGACTTTTCTGCTTTTCTTTTTCAAGGATACGAACCAAGTGACTGCGGATGCCTTCTTCGGCGAAAAAGAGGCTGTTATCAAAGATTTTGGTATCAATCTGCTGAACCTTATCTTCTTCAATCAGATGAGATAATTCCTGAGCTACTTGGCTGGGATCGAGTTCCACGGGGCGAGAAGATTCAAGGAGAGTCAGGGTTTGTTCCAGCAAATCTCGGGCTTCCATATAGGTATCGCCCGTATCCATACATCCCTGAAAAAGACTATGGACAAGGCCAGCACGGAAGCGTTCAGGAGCTTGACTTTCGATGCCTAGTTCGGCAGCTAATTGGTCAGCAATGGTAAAACCCAAGCCCTTGATATCTTCAACCAGTTGGTAGGGATAATTTTCAACCACATCCAGTGTTTCTTCCTTGTAAAAGTCTTGAATCTGAAAGGCTAGTTTATTGGGAATCCCGTAGTTGGCTAGTTTGGCTAAGACCATTTCTGTCCCATAGTTGAGACGGAGGGTGGAGACAAAAGCCTCACGGTTTTTGGCAGAGAGTCCAGCAATGCTTTCCAGCTTTTCAGGATGCTCCAGAATTTCGTCTATGGTATTGTCACCATAGCTATCAACAATTTTTTGGGCCGTTTTGAGACCAATCCCCTTGAAATGACTGCTAGAAAAGTATTTGACTAGCCCATTCTTAGTGGGTTTTGCTCGCTCATAACGACTGATCTGTAGCTGTTCCCCATACTTGGAGTGCTGAACGATTTGTCCCCAAAAAGTATAGTCTTCACCCTCGATCACGTCCGCCATGGTTCCGGTAACGATGATTTCAAAATCGTCAAAGTCCTCCGCATCGGTATCTTCGATATCTAGGAGGAGAATGCGATAAAAATTACTGGGATTTTCAAAAATAATCCGTTCAATGGTGCCTGAAAAATAAACTTCCATAGGTTTCCTTTACATGAGTTCGTGAGAGTTGGACCCTTAGCTTCTTTCAACAAGCTAGGAGACTAAAAGTCCTTCTTCTCGCAATAGAAAAAGAGACTGAGACTTAGCATTCTCGGCCTCTTCCTTATCTTAAAAAGTTCCGATACGGTTAAGTGGCCAGAAACGGAATTTTGCTTCGCCTTTGATATCGCTGGCCTTGAAGGTACCAACGTGGCGGCTGTCGCTAGAGACTAGACGATCATCACCAAGGAGAAGGTACTCACCTTGAGGGACAGTAAAGCTGAAGCTGGTATTGGAATTGACATCGACTGTAAAGGCCTGTGCCTTTTGAGCAAGTTCTCTAAAGTAAACTCCCTTATTGCCTTCAAATCCTTTTCCAGTATAGGTGTTTTGCAACTTTTCTGTTTTGAACAAGTTGAGGTATTCAGCTAGGTAAGGTTCATTCGTTTCTTCACCGTTGATAAAGAGTTTGTCATTTTCGTAGCGGATGGTATCACCAGGCATGCCGATAACCCTTTTGACAATATCTTTATTTCCGTCTTCCTCATGCGCAACCACGATGTCGAAGCGGTCAATTGGGAGATGTTTAACAACGAAGAGAACTTCTCCGTCGGCTAGGGTAGGGTCCATCGAGTGTCCTTCTACACGGACATTGCTCCAAAGAAAGATACGGCTAAGACCGACCAGTGCGATAATCAGGAAGAAAACTCCCCATTCTTTTAGAAATGTTTTAAACGAATTCATAATTTACCTTTCTAGAAGTGTTTTTGCTTTTTCAGTGTTTTTAAAATGTAGTTTGGCACAGAAATGAAGTCCCTTCATGCCATAGGCCTGAAGGATTTTGCTAGCAACCTTATCAGATGCAGTTCCAGCACCACTTGGCAGTTGATAGCCTAGTTCTCGTCCAAGATTTTCCAAGTTTTCGAGGAAGAGATCCCGCGCGATGATAGAGCTAACTGCAACAGCCAGGTATTTGCCCTCGGCTTTTTCTTCTAAGCTAATTTTGTTTGGAAAACGGTTGGCTTCTTGTGCCAAGTACTTGTCATAGTTTTTAGGACTTGTAAAAGCATCAATCACGATTTTTTCTGGCTGGACTCCTTTTTGAAGAAGGAGAAAGATAGCCTGATTGTGAAGGGCAACCTTTACAGAAACAGCATTGTAACGCTCTCCAATAATTTCGTTGTACTTGCTCGGTGAAAGGAGGAGCGCTTGGTGCTGGATTTTTTCCTTGAGGATAGGGGCAATCTGACGAATCTTTTGGTCTGTCAGGGTTTTTGAATCCCCCACACCGAGTTTTCGCAAGAAGTCGTGCTGGTCCGGTGTCACAAAGGAAGCTACGACAGCTAGCCCACCAAAGTAGGAACCATTTCCCACCTCATCGGTTCCAATTATAGGAAAATCTTGTCCACTGTTTTCTTGTTGAACTTGGTAGCCAAAGAAACTGGCGTACTGCTCAGCAGCTTCGCCCTGCAGGAGGACTTTTCCAGAAGTATAGATGGAAACTGTTGCCTGAGGCAGTCTCAAAAAATAGCGAATATAAGGATTTTTACTAGGACTGAGAGCCTTCTGATACTGACTTAAAAAGCTCTGAATTTCCTGTTCACTTGGTGTGAGTGTGATACTTGCCATAGTCTCTATTGTACCACAAAAGCAGGAGAATTGGTAAAAACTGACAAAGTTAGCGAAATTTGGTATAATATCGTGAGGTGAATTTTATGGCAAATCTAAATCGATATAAGTTTACATTCGGGAAAAAGACATTAACCTTGACAACCGAGCATGACAACCTCTTTATGGAGGAAATTGCCAAGGTTGCGACTGAAAAATACCAAGCAATTAAAGAACAAATGCCTGGGGCGGATGATGAAACCATTGCGCTTCTTTTGGCGGTCAATTGTCTGTCTACACAGCTCAACCGTGAGATTGAATTTGATGACAAGGAGCAAGAGTTGTTAGAACTCCGCCACAAGTTGATTGCTGTCAAACAAGAACAGAGCAAGATTGAGGACTCCCTATGATTTCAATCCTACTCTTATTGGTTCTGGCTTGGGGCTTTTACATCGGCTACCGTAGAGGCTTGGTCCTGCAAGTTTATTATTTCCTCGTGGCAGTGATTTCAGCCTTTGTTGCGGGACAGTTTTATAAATCATTGGGAGATCACTTCCACTTGCTTGTCCCTTATGCCAATCCTCAGGAAGGACAGGGAACCTTTTTCTTCCCTTCAGACCAGCTGTTTCATCTAGACAAGGTCTTTTATGCGGGCCTAGCCTACCTTTTAGTTTTCGGAATTTGTTATAGTATCGGACGTTTTATCGGTTTGTTCCTGCACTTGATTCCAACTAAAAAGCTCGATGTCAAATGGTTGCGTATCGGAGCAGGCCTTTTATCTCTATTGGTAACCTTATTTGTCTTGCAAATGGCTCTGACCATCCTTGCAACGGTGCCTCTGGCAGTCATTCAAAATTCACTCGAAAAAAGTATAGTAGCCAAACACATCATCCAAAGTGTCCCTTTTACGACAAATCTTATCAAACAACTCTGGGTGACAAATTTAATCGGATAAAAAGGGCGGGATTTTTCCTAGCCCTTTGTTTACAGATTGGACGACTAAGTCAAAACCCCTAGTTGCTATAATCTTGTAAACCAGTATACAAGGAAAAAATATGAATACAAAAATACTAGAAACCTTAGAATTTAATAAAATCAAAGCCTTGTTTGAACCGCATCTCCTGACAGAACAAGGACTAGAGGAGCTAAAAGGCTTGGCCCCAACTGCCAAGGTGGATAAGATCAAGCAAGCCTTTACAGAGATGGAGGAAATGCAAGCTCTATTTGTGGAGCAACCCCACTTTACCATCCTAGCGACACGTGAGATTTCAGCTGTCTGCAAGCGTCTGGAGATGGGGGCGGACCTCAATATTGAGGAGTTCCTGCTCCTCAAACGGGTCTTGCTTGCTAGCAGAGAGTTGCAAGGTTTTTATGCCAATCTTGAAAATGTACGTTTGGAGCAGTTGGCGAGATGGTTTGAAAAACTACATGATTTTCCACACTTGCAAGGAAGTCTCCAAGCCCTAAATGATGCAGGATTTATCGAGAATTTTGCCAGCGAAGAACTGGCACGCATCCGTCGGAAAATCCATGATAGCGAGAGTCAAGTTCGAGATGTCTTGCAAGACTTACTCAAGCAAAAAGCGCAGATGTTGACGGAAGGTATAATCGCTAGCAGAAATGGCCGTCAAGTTTTACCAGTAAAGAACACCTATCGCAATAAGATTGCAGGTGTTGTCCATGACATCTCTGCCAGTGGGAATACGGTCTATATCGAGCCACGTGAGGTGGTCAAGCTGAGCGAAGAAATCGCTAGTCTGCGAGCAGACGAACGCTATGAGATGATTCGCATCCTGCAGGAGCTCTCAGAACGCGTCCGCCCTCATGCTGCTGAGATTGCTAATGACGCTTGGATCATCGGCCATTTAGACTTAATTCGTGCCAAGGTACGTTTCATCCAAGAAATGCAAGCAGTTGTTCCTCAACTTTCAGAGAATCAAGAGATTCAACTCCTTCATGTTCGCCATCCTTTGGTCAAAAATGCTGTTGCAAACGATGTACACTTTGGTAAGGAATTAACAGCCATTGTCATTACAGGTCCTAATACTGGTGGGAAGACCATCATGCTCAAAACCCTGGGCTTGACTCAACTCATGGCCCAATCTGGCTTGCCTATTTTAGCTGATAAGGGGAGCCGTGTCGGTATTTTTGAGGAAATCTTCGCAGATATTGGGGATGAGCAGTCTATCGAGCAAAGCTTGTCTACCTTCTCCAGCCACATGACCAATATCGTAGATATTCTTGGCAAGGTCAATCAGCACTCGCTCTTATTGCTAGATGAGCTCGGGGCAGGTACCGACCCGCAGGAAGGAGCAGCGCTTGCTATGGCTATTCTGGAGGATCTTCGTCTCCGTCAGGTCAAGACTATGGCGACGACCCACTATCCAGAACTCAAGGCTTATGGTATCGAAACAGCCTTTGTGCAAAATGCCAGCATGGAGTTTGACACAGCCAGCCTGCGTCCGACCTATCGCTTTATGCAGGGAGTTCCTGGTCGAAGCAATGCCTTTGAAATTGCCAAACGTCTGGGCTTGTCAGATGTCATCGTAGGAGATGCCAGCCAGCAGGTCAACCAAGATAATGATGTCAACCGTATCATTGAGCAATTGGAAGAGCAAACGCTTGAAAGTCGCAAACGCTTGGACAATATCCGTGAGGTGGAGCAAGAAAACCTCAAGATGAACCGAGCACTCAAAAAACTCTATAACGAGCTCAATCGTGAAAAGGAAACTGAGCTCAACAAGGCGCGTGAACAGGCTGCCGAGATTGTGGAACTCGCTCTAAGTGAGAGTGACCAGATTCTCAAGAATCTTCACAGCAAGTCTCAACTCAAGCCCCACGAAATCATTGAAGCCAAGGCAGAACTGAAAAAACTAGCTCCTGAAAAAGTCGACTTGTCTAAAAACAAGGTTCTTCAAAAGGCCAAGAAAAAACGAGCTCCAAAGGTGGGGGATGATATCATTGTTCTCAGTTATGGTCAGCGTGGTACCCTGACCAATCAGCTTAAGGATGGTCGCTGGGAAGCCCAAGTTGGCTTGATCAAGATGACCTTGGAAGAGAAAGAATTTGACCTTGTTCAGGCCCAGCAAGAAGCCCCAGTCAAGAAGAAACAAGTCAATGTTGTGAAACGAGCTTCTGGTCGTGGTCCGCAAGCCAGACTGGATCTTCGTGGCAAACGGTACGAAGAGGCCATGAACGAGCTGGACGCCTTTATTGACCAAGCCCTGCTCAATAACATGGCGCAAGTCGATATCATCCATGGTATCGGAACAGGTGTCATCCGTGAAGGAGTCACCAAATACCTACAAAGAAACAAACATGTTAAGACTTTCGGCTATGCTCCACAGAATGCTGGCGGTAGTGGCGCCACCATTGTGACCTTTAAAGGTTAAAAAAGAGTACGTCTCTTTTTTTGAAAAAGAAGTGAAAATCCATCTTTTTTCAAATAATATATTGACAAAGACTAACTTTTCTTGTAAAATAATAAAAAATTAAATACCAACACCGAATGAAGTTTAATAGAAGTGGAGAAAGGTTTGTTTTCCATGACTGTAAATGGACGGAACTCTGGAGAGACCGTAAAGGCACCGAAGGGGCAAGGCAGGCAACTGCTCAAACTCTCAGGTAAAAGGACAGAGCTAAGATAGACCGCTTTTTGGCATTTATCTAAGCATTCCAGAGTACATGTATCTTGCATGTGCTCTTTCTTTTGGGGTTGAAAGATAGGAGAAGGATATGTTAGAATTGCTAAAAGCGCTTGATGCTTTCGTTTGGGGGCCTCCCCTCTTGATCTTATTGGTCGGAACGGGTATCTATTTGACCATCCGACTGGGTATTTTGCAGGTAGCTCGTCTCCCTATGGCCTTTCAGCTGATCTTTACCAAGGATAAGGGGCACGGCGATGTGTCGAGCTTTGCTGCTCTCTGTACGGCTCTAGCAGCCACAGTTGGTACGGGAAATATCATCGGGGTAGCGACAGCAATTAAGGTTGGAGGACCAGGGGCCCTCTTTTGGATGTGGATGGCAGCCTTTTTTGGGATGGCGACCAAATATGCCGAAGGCTTGCTGGCCATCAAATACCGTACTAAGGATGCAAATGGAGCTGTAGCTGGAGGACCCATGCATTACATCCTTTTGGGGATGGGAGAAAAGTGGCGTCCACTTGCTATCTTCTTTGCCCTAGCGGGTGTATTGGTAGCCCTTCTAGGGATTGGTACCTTTACCCAAGTCAATTCGATTACAGAATCCATTCAAAATACAGCTCAAGTTGATCCAGCTATCACAGCTCTTATTTTATCCATTTTTGTAGGGATTGCCGTCTTTGGTGGCCTCAAATCCATATCAAAAGTTTCGACAGCAGTGGTTCCTTTTATGGCTATTGTCTATATTTTAGGAACTCTTACAGTTATTCTCTTTAATATCGAGAAAATCCCAGCCACACTTGCACTGATCTTTACTTCAGCCTTTAGTCCAGCTTCTGCGGTAGGTGGTTTTGCAGGTGCCAGCATTCGGATGGCTATCCAAAATGGTGTGGCGCGAGGAGTCTTCTCTAACGAATCTGGCCTTGGTTCAGCTCCCATTGCAGCTGCTGCAGCTAAGACTAATGAGCCTGTCGAGCAAGGCTTGATTTCCATGACAGGAACCTTTATTGATACCCTCATTATCTGTACGTTGACTGGTTTAACAATCTTGGTAACTGGGGTTTGGAGTGGTGATTTGAATGGAGTTGCCTTGACTCAGTCAGCCTTCTCAACAGTTTTTTCACACTTTGGACCAGCTCTTTTGACCATCTTCCTTGTACTCTTTGCCTTTACGACGATTCTCGGATGGAACTACTACGGAGAGCGCTGTTTTGAGTTTCTCTTTGGTGTCCGCTTTATCTGGCTTTACCGTGTAGTCTTTGTAGTCATGGTTCTGTTGGGAGGATTTATCGAATTGGACATGGTCTGGATTATTGCAGATATCGTCAATGCCTTGATGGCCTTACCTAACTTGATTGCCCTTTTAGTCTTGTCGCCAGTCGTCATTGCTGAGACTAAAAAGTATTTTAAACATTAACCTAATCACACTTTTAGTGTGATTTTTTTCATTTCATAGACATTTCTTATCAAGGCGATTGAAAATATATATTATCCAAGGGGAAAATTCTATGATAGACTAAATGACAATAAAATGAAAAGAGGTTTCTTATGACAACATTTACAATCCACACAGTAGAATCAGCACCAGCAGAAGTAAAAGAAGTTCTTGAAACAGTACAAAAAGACAACAACGGCTATATTCCTAACCTAATCGGTCTCTTGGCCAATGCCCCGACCGCGCTTGAAGCCTACCGAACTGTCGGAGCTATCAACCGTCGCAATAGCCTGACACCAGTGGAACGCGAAGTAGTGCAAATCACAGCTGCCGTAACCAATGGTTGTGCTTTCTGCGTCGCAGGTCACACAGCCTTTTCAATCAAACAAATCCAGATGAATGATGATCTTCTCCAAGCTCTCCGCAACCGCACTCCGATTGAAACAGATCCAAAACTAGATACTCTAGCTAAGTTTACCTTGGCGGTCATCAATACCAAAGGGCGTGTAGGAGATGAAGCCTTGGCTGAATTTTTGCAAGCTGGCTACACGCAACAAAATGCCTTGGATGTGGTTCTCGGTGTTAGTCTTGCCAGCCTTTGCAACTATGCCAACAACCTAGCCAATACGCCTATTAACCCAGAATTACAACCTTATGCCTAGTTCGAATCAGAAAGAAAAATGAAGACTGAGCAATCCAGTCTTCATTTTTCTATGCTATTTTAAGCGCTTTTATGCTATACTAATAATAACATGATTATTGGAGGTTCGGATGAAAAAGCTCCCCTTGGTATTCTCTGGCTGTTTATTAGGTTTAGCAGGTGCAGGAAATCTGATTGCAGATACTTTGCCTGTTCTGTCGCATTTATTGAGTCTGACTGGTTTAGTTTTGTGGATTTTCTTTCTGATTCTTCATCTTTTTAATTGGGAAGAAACCAAGAAAGAATTGACTAAGCCCCCTCTTTTATCTGGGATGGCCACCTTTCCCATGGCTGGGATGATTTTATCGACCTATGTCTTTCGCGTATTCCCTGCTCTTCCTATAGTAGCACAAGGGATCTGGTGGTTTTCATTTCTCTTGGATTTGGCTTTGATTGCTACTTTTACCACCAAATTTGCCTGTCCAGGTCGGAGGGTCAATGCGACTCCTAGCTGGACGGTACTCTATGTGGGGATAGCAGTAGCAGCCTTGACCTATCCTCTTGTCGGTATCATTGAAATTGCCTATGCGACCTTGAGTTTTGGTTTTGTCTTGACCTTCTATCTCTATCCCCTTATTTATAGTGATTTAAAGAAAGATCCACTCCCAGTGGCCTTGCTTGGACAGGAAGGAATCTACTGTGCTCCCTTTTCCCTACTCTTAGCTTCTCTAGTTCGAGTTGGAGGAGCAGGCCTACCGACTTGGCTCTTGATTGTCATGATTTTGGCATCTCAGTCCTTCTTTTTCTTTGTTTTAACTCGCCTGCCCAATATTTTAAAACAAGGATTTCAACCAGCCTTCTCAGCCCTCACCTTCCCAACCATTATCACAGCTACTTCAATCAAGATGGCTCAGGGGATCTTGAAACTTCCATTTCTGGATTATCTGGTGTTTGCTGAAACTGTTATATGCCTCACTATTTTATTCTTTGTATTGGGTGCTTATCTGATTTGGTTACGAAAAAAGGTCTAGCTAGAAATAGCTAAACCTTATTTTTATGGTTTGATAACTTCAGCTCCACCCATATATGGACGAAGTACTTCTGGAATGGTTACAGAACCATCTGCATTTTGATAGTTCTCAAGAATAGCAGCAACCGTACGTCCAACTGCAAGTCCAGAACCGTTCAAGGTGTGGAGAAGTTTAACCTTACCATCTGCTTCATCACGGTAACGGATTTGGGCACGACGGGCTTGGAAATCTTCTGTATTTGAACAGCTTGAGATTTCACGATAGGTATTTTGGGCTGGAATCCAAACTTCCAAGTCGTAAGTCTTAGCAGCTGAGAAGCCCATGTCCCCAGTAGAGAGGGCAACGACACGGTATGGAAGGTTGAGTTTTTGAAGAATATTTTCAGCGTTGGCTGTCATTTTTTCCAATTCTTCGTAAGATTCTTCTGGTTTGGCAAATTTGACCATTTCAACCTTGTGGAATTGGTGTAGACGAATCAAGCCACGTGTATCACGACCTGCAGAACCAGCCTCAGAACGGAATGATGGGCTCATAGCAGTGAAGTAGATTGGTAGGTCTTTACCGTCAAGGATTTCATCACGGTAGTAGTTTGTAAGAGGCACTTCAGCTGTAGGAATGAGGACATAATTAGTGTCTTTCAATTCAAAAGTGTCTTCCTTGAATTTTGGATATTGACCAGTACCAAACATAGAATCATGGTTAACCATGTATGGTGTGATGACTTCAGTATAGCCCTCTTTTCCATGCTCGTCCAACATAAAGTTGTAGATAGCACGTTCCAAACGAGCCCCAAGTCCTTTATAGAAGAGGAAGCGAGCACCAGTAACTTTTGCTCCACGTTCCCAGTCAAGGATACCCAAGTCTTCACCAAGATCCCAGTGAGCTTTTGGTTCAAAGTCAAACTCGCGTGGAGTTCCCCAACGACGGACTTCCACATTGTCATCTTCGTCGGCTCCGATAGGAACACTGTCAGCAGGGATATTTGGAAGAGTAGTGGTAAATTCTGTCAATTTAGCATCGATGTCCGCCAATTCCGCATCCAAGGCTTTGACTTCAGCAGATAAGTTTTGCATCGCAGCAATCTTGTCATCGGCATTTTCCTTGTTGCGCTTGGCTTGGGCAATCTCAGCTGAAACTGTGTTGCGTTCTGCCTTGAGGTTTTCAACCTTGACCAAGATGTCACGACGTTTAGCATCGATTTCTTTCATCTCGTTTAAGACAGCAGGATCTACACCACGTGTAGCCAATTTTTCTGCGACAGCATCAAAGTCTGTACGAATACGTTTAATATCTAACATAAGAACTCCTTTATGAAAAAACACACCTGACAAAGCGTTGGAGTGGCAGGGCCACGGTTCCATCCAACTTCACAGGTGTGCACTTGATTGTGTATGTAATTGTTACTAACGGTAGAATTTCACTTACCCCTCCTATCTGCTCGCAGCACCCGCAGACTTTCTGGAAGAAGAGGATAACCTACTTATCCGTTGCTATGATTATACTAAAGTTTCTACTTTTTTGCAAATAGATTTTTGAATTTTTGACCAATGGTCTGGAGTAGAGTCGGAAGTTTCACAACCTTGTCATTGCCAAGTTTTTCCCGAGCGATTTTGAGAATGGCTCCAGAGTCTTTGGAAGCAAAGAGGAATTTTCCTTGATCAGTGAAGACTTCAAAGTGGCGACTGATTTTGCGACCACTTACGTTGGCTCCAATTTGCTGAATACTTGACCAGGGAATTTGGATATATTGTTCGACATTGACATCAGGATAAAACTCTAAGGCTTGATCCCCAACTAGAAATTTTCCGACTTTTCCCGAGATGGAAAGATAGGATGTTCCAGTGGTTTGTAGGTCAATGACTTTATTGAGTGATTGGGCCATGATTAATCTTCCTTACTTTCATCGAAAAAGGCGTGGTAGAGAGCCTTGATAGCTGCCTTTTCTTGCTCTTTATTGACAACAAACATGATGGAAACTTCACTTGAGCCTTGGGACATCATCTGGATGTTGATTTTGTTTTCAGATAGAGCGCGTGTTGCCGTAGCTGTTACCCCGATATGACTCTTCATCTTTTCTCCGACAATCATAATGATTGAAAGGTCGTGTTCGATTTCAGCATGGTCCACTTCGGCTTTTTGAACTAACTGACGCAGAATTTCTTCCTCCTTGATAGGAGTCAATTCACGGGAACGAAGGATGATTGAAAGATCGTCGATACCTGTTGGCATATGTTCCCAACCAATGTTAAGATCTTCAAGGATTTGAAGAATCTTACGACCGAATCCAACCTCGCGGTTCATGAGGTATTTTGACATGTTGATGCTGACGAATCCAGAATCACCAGCGATCCCAACGACTGGGAATTTATCGCTACTGTGTTTTAGAACGATACGAGTTCCTGGATGATCAGGGTTGTTGGTATTCTTGATAACAAGAGGGATTTTTCCGCGGTAGGCAGGTAGAAGGGCCTCATCATGAAGGACAGAAAATCCGGCGTAAGCCAACTCACGCATTTCACGGTAGGTTAATTCAGGAATGGAGTGTGGTTGATGGATAATACCAGGGTGGGCAGCGAAGATACCGTCTACGTCCGTAAAGTTTTCATAGAGATCAGCCTTAACACCTGCTGCGATAATGGAACCAGTAATATCTGAACCCCCACGTGAGAAAGTACAGATTTGATTTTCCTTAGTCACACCAAAGAAACCAGGGATGACAAGGACTTCGGTGCTATCAGCCAAGCCTTCAATCTTGTCATAACTAGATGGAATGATACGTGCGTTTCCTGGTTCACTTGTGACAACGATTCCAGCTTCTCTTGGATGAACATAACGTGCATCAATGCCGTTTTGGTTAAAGTAGGCTGCAATGAGTTTGGCATTGTTATTTTCTCCAGCTGCTAAGAAAGTATCGTAGAGAAATTCATTGTCCTCTATAGGAAGAGTTGCCAAGGCCCGAATACTTTTAGAGATTTTTTCTAAAACAGCAGGTTTTAACTCTAGTTCACTAACCATAGCGGCATAACGGTCAATGATCCAGCTTTGGCTAGCACTGATGTCATTTCCAGCCACATAGTCGCGATAGTATTTAATCAAGGCATCGGTTACTTTAGTATCTTCAGCATTGCGTTTTCCGGGTGCAGAAACGACTACAAAACGGCGTTCCTTATCACTTTTAACGATGTTTAAAACTTTTTCTAACTGACCAGCAGAGGCAAGCGAACTTCCACCAAATTTTACAACCTTCATAAGGACTCCTCAAGTAAGTATTTTATACGATTATAGCAGAAAGAGGGGCATTTTTCAATGAAGAAAATAGCTTCCTATTACAATAGAAGTAAATGCTAACTTATTCTGAAAAGCGACAACAGTTTAAAAGTAAGAGAGTCAAATTTCACTCACACTCATAAATGATGGGTAAATAATCAGCTGAGACACTTTCCTTTAGTTTTTCCTTGCCTCTTTATCCAAAAAAAGGTATACTTTGAAAATAAAATAATTTCATTGCCTTACAAAAGAAAAGGAGAAGCTATGAATCATATCTTATATCAGATCGTAGATGATCTTGCTATTATTACTTTGAATCGTCCAGAAGTGGCAAATGGTTTCCATATCCCAATGTGTGAGGAGATTTTAGAAGCTTTGACCCTAGCAGAGCAGGATCAAGCTGTTCAGTTCATCTTGATTAATGCTAATGGGAAGGTCTTTTCAGTTGGGGGAGACTTGGTTGAGATGAAGCGTGCAGTGGATGAGGACGACATTCCTTCTTTGAATAAGATTGCAGAATTAGTCAATACAATTTCTTTTAAAATCAAGCAAATTCCTAAACCTGTTTTGATGGAGGTAGATGGAGCGGTTGCCGGTGCTGCAGCAAATATGGCAGTAGCAGTTGATTTCTGTTTAGCGACTGACAAGGCAAAATTCATTCAAGCCTTTGTTGGAGTTGGATTGGCGCCAGACGCTGGTGGGATTCATCTCTTGAGTCGTAGTATCGGGGTAACACGGGCTGCACAACTTGCTATGACAGGTGAAGCCTTAACTGCTGAAAAAGCGCTAGAATGGGGCGTGGTATACCGTGTTTGTGAAGTTGACAAATTAGAAAAAACAAGAGAACAAGTTCTGAAAAAATTAAGACGAGGTTCAGCAAACTCATACGCAGCGATTAAAAAATTGGTTTGGGAAAGTCAATTTAAGGATTGGCAAGATTATGCCGAATTGGAATTGAAACTGCAAAAATCTTTATCTTTAACTGAAGATTTTAAAGAAGGGGTCCGAGCACATTCTGAAAGGAGAAGACCAAAATTTTCAGGAAAATAAAAAAATACTTGCACAATTCTTTGAAGTTTGTTATACTTCTTCTATCAAATGTTTTGATTGTGAAAGTTTTTTGAGGAGGAGGGAAAAAGTTTGGACTACCAACAAGTAAATGATTATTTAACATCTATTTTCAATAACGTCCTTGTGATTGAGGAGGTTAGCTTACGAGGTAGTCGATTCAAAGACATCTCCATCAAAGAAATGCACACGATCGATGTGATTGGGAAATTCCCTGAGGCGACGCCTAGTAAGGTTTCCAAAGAACTGATGGAGACCCTGGGAACAGTTACGACGAGCTTGAATAACCTAGAAAGAAAGGGTTACATTGAGCGTATTCGTTCTGATCAAGACCGTCGTGTGGTCTATCTGCATTTGACAAAGAAAGGTCGTTTGGTTCACCGCCTTCACAAACGATTCCACAAGGCCATGGTCGAAAGAATTATTGACGGCATGAGTCCTGAGGAAAAGAAAGTCATGGGCAGAGGCTTGACGAACCTTTATCAATTTTTGGAGGATTTGAAATAATGGCCTTTGCTAAAATAAGCCAAGTTGCTCATTATATTCCAGAGCAAGTGGTCACTAATCATGACTTGGCTCAAATCATGGATACAAGCGATGAGTGGATTTCAAGTCGGACAGGAATTAAACAGAGACATATCTCAAAAACGGAATCTACAAGTGACTTGGCGACAGAAGTTGCGAAGAGCTTATTGGATAAAGGGAGCTTAACAGCGGATCAGATTGATTTTATCATTGTAGCGACGATTACCCCAGACTCGATGATGCCTTCCACAGCAGCTCGAGTTCAGGCGAATATCAGAGCGCATAGAGCTTTTGCCTTTGATCTGACAGCAGCTTGCAGTGGCTTTGTATTCGCTCTCTCAACTGCAGAAAAGTTTTTAAGTTCTGGACAGTTCAAAAAAGGGATTGTTATCGGGGCTGAAACCTTATCCAAGGCAGTTGATTGGTCTGATCGTTCGACAGCTGTTCTCTTTGGAGATGGTGCTGGTGGCGTTCTCTTGGAAGCGAGCGAAACACGGCACTTCCTCGTGGAAAGTCTCTATACAGATGGCTCTCGGAGCGAGTGTTTGACCTATGGTCAAACGGCTTTGGCTTCGCCCTTCTCAGATCAAGAGACAGTTCCTGCTTTTCTGAAGATGGATGGACGAGCAGTTTTTGATTTTGCAAATCGTGATGTTGCTAGATCGATCAAGGAAACCATTGAAAATGGTCCAATCGCAGCATCGGACTTGGATTATCTCTTGCTTCATCAGGCAAATATCCGCATTTTGGATAAGATGGCTAAGAAAATCGGTGTAGACCGAGATAAGCTTCCTGCTAATATGATGGAGTATGGAAATACCAGTGCAGCAAGTATCCCGATTTTGCTCTCAGAGTGTGTGGAGAATGGCATGATTCGTTTAGATGGTAGCCAGACGATTCTCCTATCAGGCTTCGGTGGAGGTTTGACATGGGGCACACTCATTCTTACAATCTAGGTAATCATGTGGTAAACACATAGTTATAAATTTTTTATATTTTAAAGGAGTCCTATCATGGCAGTATTTGAAAAAGTACAAGAAATTATCGTTGAAGAACTTGGGAAAGACGCATCAGAAGTAACACTTGAATCTACTTTTGATGATTTGGATGCAGATTCATTGGACTTGTTCCAAGTAATCTCTGAAATCGAAGATGCTTTCGATATCCAAATCGAAGCAGAAGATAACTTGAAAACAGTTGGTGACTTGGTTGCCTACGTTGAAGAGCAAACAAAATAATTAACATATTACTAGAAGGAGTAGGGGGGACCCGCTCCCTCTTGTTTAGGTAATAGTTTGAAACTCAAATGATAAACTTATCGAACTATTACGTAAGCAAGGAATGATGGAGGCACTATGAAAACACGTATTACAGAATTATTGAACATTGATTATCCTATTTTTCAAGGAGGAATGGCCTGGGTTGCTGATGGCGACTTGGCTGGTGCAGTATCAAAAGCTGGTGGTTTGGGGATCATCGGTGGTGGAAATGCACCTAAAGAGGTCGTAAAGGCTAATATCGATAAAATCAAATCACTTACGGATAAACCTTTTGGTGTCAACATCATGCTCTTGTCACCTTTTGTAGAAGATATCGTTGATCTCGTGATTGAAGAAGGGGTTAAGGTGGTTACAACTGGTGCTGGAAATCCAAGTAAATACATGAACCGTTTCCATGATGCAGGAATTACAGTTATTCCTGTTGTTCCTAGTGTTGCTTTGGCAAAACGCATGGAAAAAATTGGTGCAGATGCCGTCATTGCAGAAGGTATGGAAGCTGGTGGACACATTGGTAAATTAACAACGATGACCTTGGTTCGCCAAGTTGCTGCAGCTGTTTCAATTCCAGTTATTGCTGCTGGTGGTATTGCAGATGGTGAGGGGGCAGCGGCTGGGTTTATGCTTGGCGCAGAAGCTGTTCAAGTAGGAACTCGTTTTGTAGTTGCCAAAGAGTCTAATGCTCATCCAAACTATAAAGCTAAAATTTTAAAAGCTCGTGATATTGATACAACGATTTCAGCACAACATTTTGGCCACGCAGTTCGTGCCATTAAAAACCAGTTGACTCGTGATTTTGAGCAGGCTGAAAAAGATGCCTTTAAACAAGAAAATCCAGATTTAGAAATCTTTGAGCAAATGGGTGCAGGAGCTTTAGCTAAAGCTGTTGTCTATGGTGATGTGGATGGCGGTTCAGTGATGGCCGGCCAGATTGCAGGTTTGATTTCTAAAGAAGAAACTGTTGAAGAAATCTTAAAAGATATCTACTACGGTGCAGCTGAAAAAATTCAAGAAGAAGCTGCTCGTTGGGCAGGAGTTACAAGAAATGACTAAAACAGCCTTTCTATTTGCTGGTCAAGGATCTCAATACCTAGGAATGGGTCGCGAGCTCTATGACCACTATCCTATCGTCAAGGAAACAATCGATCAAGCTAGCCAAGTCTTAGGTTATGACCTTCGTGATTTGATTGACAATGATGAAGCAAAGTTAAATCAGACTCGTTACACGCAGCCAGCTATTCTAGCTACATCCGTTGCTATTTATCGACTATTGAAAGAAAAAGGATATCAGCCAGATATGGTGGCAGGACTGTCTCTTGGGGAATATTCTGCTCTTGTAGCAAGTGGTACCTTGGACTTTGAGGATGCAGTTGCCTTGGTTGCTAAGCGTGGTGCTTATATGGAAGAAGCTGCACCTGCAGGCTCTGGGAAGATGGTTGCCGTTCTTAATACTCCAGTTGAAGTGATTGAGGAAGCTTGTGAAACAGCCTCTAAAGTTGGAGTAGTGACTCCAGCCAACTACAACACCCCAAGCCAAATCGTTATCGGTGGCGAGGTGGCTGCAGTTGACCGAGCAGTTGAACTCTTGCAAGAAGCAGGAGCAAAACGATTGATTCCTTTAAATGTATCTGGTCCTTTCCATACAGCCCTTCTTGAGCCAGCCAGTCAGCAACTAGCTGGAGCTCTTGAGGGAGTGAGTTTCGCTGATTTTACTTGCCCACTAGTCGGCAATACGGAAGCTGCTGTTATGGAAAAAGGTCGAATCAAAGAGCTTTTGACGCGTCAGGTCAAAGAACCTGTTCGTTTTTATGAAAGTATTGCTGTGATGCAGGATGCTGGGGTAACCAACTTTATTGAAATTGGTCCTGGAAAGGTCCTGTCAGGCTTTGTAAAAAAAATCGATAAAACAGCTCAGCTAGCTAACGTTGAAGACCAAGCAAGCTTGGATGCTTTGTTAGGAAACTAATGATCCCTTCTCCCACAAAATACAACAGGAAACAGGAGAAATAGAATGCAACTTACAAACAAAAATGTCTTTGTAACAGGTTCAAGTCGTGGTATCGGACTTGCCATTGCTCACAAATTTGCCCAACTAGGCGCTAATGTAGTTTTGAATAGTCGCGGAGCAATCTCAGAAGAATTGCTGGCTGAGTTTTCAAACTATGGTGTCAAAGTAGTACCGATTTCAGGTGATGTCTCAGACTTTGCAGATGCCAAGCGTATGGTAGATCAAGCGATTGCAGAACTCGGTTCTGTTGATGTCTTGGTCAACAATGCTGGGATTACTCAAGATACGCTTATGCTCAAGATGACCGAAGAAGACTTTGAAAAAGTGATTAAGATCAACTTGACAGGTGCCTTCAACATGACGCAAGCAGTCTTGAAACAGATGATCAAGGCACGTGAAGGTGCGATTATCAACATGTCTAGTGTGGTCGGTTTGATGGGAAATATCGGACAAGCCAACTATGCAGCTTCTAAAGCAGGCTTGATTGGTTTTACCAAGTCAGTTGCACGTGAAGTTGCCAATCGCAACGTACGAGTAAATGCTCTTGCACCAGGGATGATTGAGTCAGATATGACTGCTGTTTTATCTGATAAGGTCAAGGAAGCGACATTGGCCCAAATCCCAATGAAACATTTTGGTCAAGCAGAACATATCGCAGATGCTACAGTGTTCCTGGCTGGACAGGATTATTTGACTGGACAAGTTCTCGCTGTTGATGGCGGACTTAGCATGTAAAAAATAAGGAAAGATATAGGTAAGACAGATGAAACTAAATCGAGTTGTAGTAACAGGTTACGGATTGACCTCTCCTATCGGAAATACTCCGGAAGAATTTTGGAACAGTTTGCAAACTGGGAAGATTGGAATTGGAGAAATCACTAAGTTTGACCACAGCGAATTTGCTGTGCACAATGCGGCAGAAGTTCAAGATTTCCCATTTGATAAATACTTTGTCAAAAAAGATACCAACCGTTTTGACAACTATTCTTTGTATGCCTTGTATGCGGCTCAAGAAGCGGTGACAAATGCAAATCTTGATGTAGAAGCAATCGATAAGGATCGCTTTGGTGTCATCGTGGCTTCTGGTATTGGGGGAATTAAAGAAATCGAAGATCAGGTTATCCGTCTTCATGAAAAAGGTCCAAAACGCGTTAAACCAATGACACTTCCAAAAGCCTTGCCAAATATGGCTTCAGGAAATGTTGCCATGCGTTTCGGAGCAAACGGTATCTGTAAATCAATCAATACAGCCTGTGCCTCATCAAATGATGCCATTGGAGATGCCTTCCGTTCTATCAAGTTTGGTTTCCAAGATGTCATGTTAGTTGGTGGATCAGAATCATCTATCACTCCTTTTGCTATCGCTGGTTTCCAAGCTTTGACCGCCCTATCAACTACAGAGGATCCAACTCGTGCTTCTATCCCATTTGACAAAGACCGTAATGGTTTTGTGATGGGAGAAGGTTCAGGGATGTTGGTTCTTGAAAGCCTTGAACATGCTGAAAAACGTGGTGCAACTATTTTGGCTGAAGTAGTTGGTTATGGAAATACCTGTGATGCTTATCATATGACTTCACCTCATCCAGAAGGTCAAGGAGCGATTAAGGCGATTAAACTAGCTTTGGAAGAAGCAGAAATTTCTCCAGAGCAAGTGGCTTACGTCAACGCCCACGGAACTTCAACTCCTGCTAATGAAAAAGGAGAAAGTGGTGCGATTGTAGCTGTCCTTGGTAAAGAAGTACCTGTATCTTCAACCAAGTCCTTTACAGGACACTTACTTGGCGCTGCAGGGGCAGTAGAAGCCATCGCTACCATTGAAGCCATGCGTCATAACTATGTACCAATGACAGCTGGAACAAGTGAGTTATCAGACTATATCGAAGCGAATGTCGTTTATGGACAAGGCTTGGAGCAAGAAATCCCTTATGCTATTTCAAACACTTTTGGTTTTGGTGGACACAATGCGGTTCTTGCTTTCAAACGTTGGGAGAATAAATAATTATGAATTTAAATGAGATCAAGGACTTGATGGCTCAATTTGACCAATCAAGTTTGAGAGAATTTTCTTATAAAAATGGAACGGACGAATTGCAGTTCAGTAAGAATGAAGCAAGAATGGTTTCTGAAGCACCAGCTCAAGTTGCTCCAGCGCCAGCTGCAGTGGCTCCTAGTCCAGTAGTTTCGGCCCCTTCAACTCCAGTAGAGAGTGCAGTGGAAGAAGCTCCAGCACCAGCTGAAACGACGGTTGCTCCGGAGGGTGATGTCGTTGAGAGCCCACTTGTAGGGGTGGCTTACTTGGCCGCTGGACCAGATAAACCTGCCTTTGTCACAGTTGGAGACAGTGTTAAAAAAGGTCAGACTTTGGTGATCATTGAAGCCATGAAAGTCATGAATGAAATCCCTGCACCTAAGGATGGTGTGGTGACAGAAATTCTCGTTTCAAATGAAGAAATGGTTGAGTTCGGTAAAGGATTGGTACGCATCAAATGATCGATATTCAAGGAATCAAAGAAGCTCTACCCCATCGCTACCCCATGCTCCTAGTGGATCGTGTCTTGGAAGTGAGCGAGGATACCATTGTTGCCATTAAAAATGTCACCATCAACGAACCTTTCTTTAATGGTCATTTTCCTCAATACCCAGTCATGCCAGGTGTTCTTATCATGGAGGCCTTGGCTCAGACTGCTGGTGTCTTGGAATTGTCCAAACCTGAAAATAAAGGGAAACTGGTCTTCTATGCTGGCATGGACAAGGTTAAGTTCAAGAAGCAAGTTGTACCAGGTGATCAATTAGTCATGACGGCTACTTTTGTCAAACGTCGTGGTACGATTGCCGTGGTTGAAGCAAAGGCTGAAGTAGATGGTAAGCTTGCAGCGAGTGGTACTCTTACCTTTGCAATTGGAAACTAAGGAGGATCTCCATGTTTCGTAAAATTTTGATTGCCAACCGTGGTGAGATTGCGGTTCGCATTATTCGAGCTGCGCGTGAATTGGGCATTGCAACCGTGGCAGTTTATTCAACTGCTGATAAGGAAGCTCTTCACACACTCCTAGCGGATGAAGCTATCTGTATCGGACCTGGTAAGGCAACAGAGTCTTATCTCAATATCAATGCAATTTTGTCTGCTGCGGTCTTGACAGAAGCAGAAGCCATCCATCCAGGCTTTGGTTTTCTTAGCGAAAACTCCAAGTTTGCCACTATGTGTGATGAAGTGGGGATTAAGTTTATTGGCCCTTCTGGCGCTGTAATGGATACTATGGGAGATAAGATTAATGCGCGTGAGCAAATGATCAAGGCTGGGGTTCCAGTTATCCCAGGATCTGATGGTGAAGTTCACACGGCTGAAGAGGCCCTTGCAGTTGCAGAAAAAATTGGCTATCCAGTCATGCTTAAGGCATCGGCAGGTGGTGGTGGAAAGGGAATTCGTAAGGTTGAAAAGGCAGAAGACTTGGTCGCAGCCTTTGAAACAGCATCCAGTGAAGCCAAGGCCAATTTTGGAAATGGCGCTATGTATCTTGAGCGTGTGATTTATCCAGCTCGCCATATCGAAGTTCAGATTCTTGCGGACCAAGAGGGTCATGTTGTCCATCTTGGTGAACGGGATTGTTCACTCCAACGGAATAACCAAAAGGTCTTAGAAGAAAGCCCATCCATTGCGATTGGCAAAACCCTTCGTCATGAAATTGGTGCTGCAGCCGTTCGTGCAGCAGAGTCTGTAGGCTATGAAAATGCAGGGACGATTGAATTTCTACTCGATGAAGCGAGTGGCAATTTCTACTTCATGGAAATGAATACTCGAGTGCAAGTTGAACATCCAGTCACAGAGTTTGTTTCAGGTGTTGATATTGTGAAGGAACAGATTCGCATTGCTGCCGGGCAACCTTTACCTTTCAAACAAGAAGATATTGTCCTACGAGGTCACGCTATCGAGTGCCGGATCAATGCGGAAAATCCAGCATTTAACTTTGCTCCAAGCCCAGGGAAAATTACCAATCTCTATCTACCAAGTGGTGGAGTTGGCTTGCGCGTGGATTCAGCAGTTTATCCAGGTTATACCATTCCCCCTTACTATGATAGTATGATTGCCAAAATCATTGTTCATGGGGAGAATCGCTTTGATGCTCTTATGAAGATGCAACGGGCACTTTATGAACTTGATATTGAAGGAGTGCAAACCAATGCAGACTTCCAGTTGGATCTGATTTCAGACCGCCGAGTTATCGCTGGTGACTACGATACTTCCTTCTTGATGGAAACTTTCTTGCCAAAATACCAAGAAAAAGAATAGACTTTCAAACAGTATGAGAACTAAAAGGGGGAGTTATGGCTCTATTTAGTAAAAAGGATAAGTATATTCGGATCAATCCTAACCGTTCCGTAAGGCAGAAACCACAAGCCAAGCCTGAGGTTCCGGATGAACTCTTTTCCCAGTGTCCTGGTTGTAAACACACCATTTACCAAAAGGATCTTGGGAGCGAACGAATTTGTCCCCATTGTAGCTATACTTTCCGTATTTCAGCTCAGGAACGCTTGGATTTGACGATTGATTCTGGTAGCTTTGTGGAGATGTTTACAGGTATTGAAACTCAAGATCCATTAAACTTTCCTGGCTACCAGAAAAAACTGGCTACTATGCGTGAAAAGACAGGTTTGGATGAAGCCGTACTAACTGGTACAGCTAGCATCAAGGGACAAAAAGTTGCCCTTGGGATCATGGATTCAAACTTTATCATGGCTTCTATGGGAACCGTTGTGGGTGAAAAAATCACGCGCTTGTTTGAGTATGCAACGGTAGAAAACTTGCCAGTCGTTCTCTTCACAGCTTCTGGTGGAGCCCGTATGCAAGAAGGAATCATGAGCCTGATGCAGATGGCTAAAATTTCTGCGGCAGTTCAACGTCATTCCAAGGCAGGACTTTTTTACCTCACTATTTTAACCGATCCGACAACAGGTGGAGTGACCGCTTCTTTTGCTATGGAAGGTGATATTATCCTAGCGGAACCCCAAAGTTTAGTTGGTTTTGCTGGGCGTCGTGTTATCGAAAATACAGTTCGTGAGACCTTGCCGGATGACTTCCAAAAGGCAGAATTTTTGCTTGAACATGGATTTGTTGATGCAATTGTCAAACGGAGAGAATTGCCTGAAACAATTGCTAAATTAGTGAGATTGCATGGAGGAAGTCGCGGATGAATATTGCAAAAATAGTCAGAGAGGCACGCGAGCAGAGTCGCTTGACTGCACTTGATTTTGCCAATGGAATCTTTGACGAGTTTATCGAATTGCATGGAGATCGCTCTTTCCGTGATGATGGTGCGGTCATCGGTGGAATTGGTTGGTTAGGTGAACAGGCAGTAACTGTCCTTGGTATCCAAAAGGGAAAGAGTCTTCATGATAACCTCAAACGAAATTTTGGGCAACCACATCCGGAAGGCTATCGTAAGGCTCTTCGCCTGATGAAACAGGCAGAAAAGTTTGGCCGTCCAGTTGTGACCTTTATCAATACGGCGGGTGCTTACCCAGGTGTTGGAGCCGAGGAACGTGGACAAGGTGAAGCAATTGCTCGAAACCTGATGGAAATGAGTGACCTCAAGGTTCCAATCATCGCGATTATTATCGGTGAAGGTGGATCTGGTGGGGCCCTAGCTCTAGCCGTAGCTAACCGTGTCTGGATGTTAGAAAACTCAATCTACGCAGTACTTAGCCCGGAAGGATTTGCCTCTATCCTTTGGAAGGATGGAAGTCGTGCTATGGAAGCGGCGGAGCTGATGAAAATCACTTCACACGAACTTCTAGAAATGGGAATCGTAGACAAGGTAATCTCAGAGGCAGGACTGTCAAGTAAAGAACTGCTAGATTGCGTTAAAAATGAATTGCGTGCAGAACTAGATAGGTTGAAAGAACTACCACTCGACCAACTTATCGAAGAACGTTACCAACGCTTTAGAAAATACTAAGAAAATTTAAAAGCTAGAACATTTTGTTCTAGCTATTTTGATAATAGACCATGGATAAACATGAATACTCTAGATAAATAAGAAAAACAATCAATGGTCTATCCTCTATAGAGCCCTAATAGAGAGTTTACCGTTAGGAGAGAAAGAATGAAAAAGACAATACATTTAGGAATCTGTATGATTTTAATGTTCCTGTACATTTATTTAACGCCATTAGGAGCCATAACTCTAGCTAGGATCTTTGGTTTAGGAATGGACAGCTATATAATCTTCCTAGTTGGAGAAGTGTTACTTATTTTCTTTTTATTCGTTTTGTGGTTGAAAAAGAAGAAGATGCTCTTTATCTTCGAGAAAAAGAGTTGGCGCTGGTCTTATCTCGCTTTCTTAGTGGCTTGTTTTCTTATCTATTCTTTTTTAAATGGATTTAGAATGCAGAATATTCGATTAATTAACCATAGCTTTATTTTCCAAGACCTTCTTTCAGAACTTTACTCAAACGGAAGAGAAACGACTCTATCAAGTCTTATATTTTTAATCTTTAACATTTCGATTGTACCTGTTGTTGAGGAGACAATCTATAGGGGTTATTTTATGAATACCTTCTTTCCGAAGTCGGAATTTTATTTGGATGTGTTCTTGTCTTCTTTCATCTTTGGGCTCAGTCACTTGGTTCTATCTCATCGTGACCCCATCAGTCTCATCATTTATAGTATTCTTGGTCTTCTATTTGCAGTTGCTTATCGAGTTACGGGTAGTCTTCGATTTACCATTGTTTGTCATAGTTTCTATAATGCGATTCCCTATGCTCCGTCGATCTTATTTTATATCTATTATTTGATTTTTAGATAGTGGTAGGCAAAGAAAAAAGTGTTTGATAATTGTCAAACACTTTTTCTATTTACTGTTCTTCTGTTACAAACTGGCTGAGCAGTCCGTTGATAAAACGGGCAGATTTTTGATCTGAGAAGTCCTTTGCAAGCTCGATAGCTTCATTAACCGCAACCAGCTGTGGGGTGTCAAATGAAGTGATTTCAAAGACTCCCAAGCGAAGGAGGTTTCTCTCCACGAGAGTTAAACGCTCGATGGTCCAACCTGCTTTTAAATGCTGAGTGATTTGCTTGTCTAGTTCTTCCTTTTTAGCCTGAACACCAGAAACTAGCTCTGTCAAAAAGGCTGGAAGTTGCACATCCGTATCTTCACGATCATGAGTATAGGCGAAACGACAAGCAGTTTCGACATCCGTACCGAATTCAAGGCTCATGAGAGCTTGAAAAGCGCATTTACGGAGTTGGCGTCTAGATTCTAATAGTGGACTAGTCATTGAGGAAGTCCTCGTCAAATAGATCTTTCAATTCTGGTTTTGGTGTTTTATCTGGAACGATACCTGCAACGTGAATATTGATAGCAGCGAGTTCTACATCAGCCATATTACGAACGGCATCTTTGACAGCTTTCTGGATAGCAACCGCTACCTTAGGAACTTTTACTCCGTACTCAAGGTAGAGATAGATATCAGCTGTGAGCTCTTCGTCCACGTTTTTTAGATAAACACCACGGCCTAGAGAAAGTTTTGAAAGGGTATCAGACACTGATTTGTTTGAAAAAGAGTGTACACCCTCTACTTTTGCAGTAGCAATAGCAATGATTTTTTCAAGTACACGTGGGGCGATAACGATTTCGCCAAGTTGTTCTTCAATTCCCATAGAATGACCTCTTTCTAGAGATTAGGCACGAGAAACGTAAGTTCCTTCTGCAGTGTTGATAACGAGTTTTTGTCCTGCTTCGATGAAGTCTGGAACGTTTACGACAAGTCCAGTTTCCATCGTTGCTGGTTTACCAGAACCTGTAACAGTAGCACCTTTGATAGATGGTTGAGTTTCTGCAACTGTCAATTCGACAGTAGTAGGAACGGTAACACCAATCACTTCAGTTCCGTAGAATTGGATCTTCACATCAGAGTTTTCAAGGATGTAAAGCAACTCGTTTTCAACATTGACTACAGGAATTTCGTATTGGTCGTAAGTTTCTGTGTTCATGAAGTAGGCTGTGTCATCCATTTTGTACAAGTATTGAGCAGGAACAATCTCGATGATAGCTTGTTCAAATTTTTCCTCTGGACGGTAGCTTGTGTCAAATGTAGAACCAGTACGGACATCACGCAATTTCATACGCATGATTGTGTTTCCTTTACCTGGTTTGTGGTGGCTAGCTTCCAAAACGCGGATCAATTTTCCGTCAGCTGTTTCAAAGGTCATTCCAGCCTTTAATTTACTTGCTTCAATCATGTTTTTACCTCTTTAATAAATAATTTACTCTTTATTGTACCATAAAAGACAACATTACTCAAATGTCAGAAGGAGCTTAATTAGTTGACTGGTACGATATTTCCATCTTCGTCTTTGGTGACGAGGACGTATTTTCCATCGACTTCGATATAAAAATTCTTGCTAGTAGCTTGCCCAGTGTTTTGAGCAGGTGCTTGATTTTGGACTTGTTGGCTTAGTTGACCACCGAGAGTTTGGCCAAGATTCATGCCCATAAACATGTTCATCCCATTGCCATTTCCTTCGTTGGCAGCTGCAGCAATGAGCGCTTCGTTGCGAGCACGGCGTTCTTCGATTTCAATCGTGTTGTACTTCATTGCCACGAGCTCACTATCAAGCTTGCGAACGATATCAAGACTTTCTTGGTCGTAGCTGAGGTCTTCAAGCAAGATATTAGTTGCTTCAATTCCGTAGAGGCCTGTCCAAACCTTGTTGACCTCTTGTTTAGCGAGTTCGTTAAAGGTATCTTGGTTGGCATTGAGGCTATAGATATCAACCTTGTTTTCGTTGGTATATTTGGCAATGGTAATCGCGATTTTTGGTGCGATATTTTGACGGAGCGTTCCTTGAGCTACATCTTGGAGAGTAAATGGCTGTCCGTCAGTAATTTGATGGCTAACAGAACTCACGTAGAAGAGGACTGGATCTGCTATTTTTACATCAAACAAGCCATAGAAACGGATATTAAGCAGCTGTTGGTAACGTTCGCTGAAGTATTCGACCGCATTTTGTGTGCCGAACTTATTACCTGCAATAGGTTGCATGCGGATATAGATAATTTCTTGTTGGGTGATGACTTGTCCACCGAAAGAGAAACGGTTTTTAAAGTTTTCCCAAGTGCCTTTTAAACCACCTTTTTCAAGGAGCCAGGCATTATCACCAGCTTGCCATTCGTGGCTACCAGCTTCGAGGACTTCACCAAGGAAGGTACCATTGTTTACCAAAACAGCGGTATAGCCTTGGGGAACGATAACCACACTGCCATCTGACAAAAGTCCAGTATTTTGATTGCTGTGACGAGAACGTCCATCTGGGTCTTTTGTGAGTAATTGACCCTTGACGGCCAAGGCATCGCCAGAGACATTATCTGGAAGGACAATGGCTTCCTTGAATTTACTATCATTAAAACTATTTAAGCCTGCTGATAAGGCTGCACGTATAAATCCCATAATTCCTCCTAATTATAAAGCTCGTCTTCATCCACAACATCATAGGTATCAAGTACCCATTGGTTTGGACTGCGAGAGAGATTGGCACCACAGTAGTCACACTCGCTAACTGCAGAGATTTTTAATGGGGCGCCACAGTTTGGACAGTGGTCGCTCACAACTTGGTCTGGATTGACTGCTTGCGTTTGGCTACCATGTTGACGGATAAAGTTCAATTGATACACGGTGAAGAGATCTTTTTTAGGATTTCCTTCGAGGACACGACGAGTCTCATCGTCAATGACATAGTCCCGCAAGGTAGATGACAGAATCACCACTAAGGTATCATTTCCGTCAGGATTTTCAATGAACTCCTTGATGCGAACGTTTTCGATACAAACTTTCTCTAAAACATTGGTTGTTTTAGCTCGAATATGGTCCTCGAGTTGGGTACTATGTTGGGAGTAGAGACTAGTACTTTCTAGCGCACGGACTGAATTCCAGTTTTTCTCAGTCCAGGCAACCTGCAATTTAAGATAAACTTCCTTAACCCAAGATGTGAAGGCATCAGCGTCAAAGTTTGGATCCCCATTTTTAACACGACTAATGGCCAGTGTGTTGTGTTCAACTCGACGATGGAGCGTTTGATAATCATTATTAGTGTAGGTTGAACTCGAATCTCCAGACTTACTCTGCAAGGATTTGACGATAACAACTAGTATGATTCCTCCAACTAATATGAACATAAATCCTAGATAGGGAGAGCTAGTAGAACTGTCAGAGGATGAGCCGTATCCAGAGCGGTAGTAGTGGTAGGATGAGCCGCCAGAACGACTTCCACCTCCACTTGAGCGGCTGCTACTTCTGGAGCTACTGCGGCTGCTCCCTCCACTTCTGGAATGTCCGACACCCGCATCAACGATTTGAGGCACGGATAGAAAAACAAGTAATAAGCAGGTCATTAAAAGAGCGTAAAACTTTTTCATGTGTCTCCTAACTATATGATTGAAAAGGTAGCATTCTGAATTCGAATGATTATTAAACTATTTAATAACCTTTAAAAATCATTTAAGATATACTAGGCGTTATTTACTAGCATTTAGCTTCTTTATGGAATGGCGTTCGATGAGCCATCCCACAATCCATCCTATTGCTAGCAAGTAATTTTCAAAAACACCGATAGCATTTACAGGAGAGTGATACTCCATATAATTGAGTAAGTGATTTGTTCCTATTCCAATTCCGCCAATAATGAGAGCAAGAAGTGCGATTCGTAGATAGAACCAATCGTATTTAATATTGATAGCGAGAATAATAATCAATACAGCTAAATTCCATATTCCAATTTCTCGTTGCCAACCAGCAGATATTCCGTACCCGGAGTGGCTTCCCATGTACGATGGAAAGAAAATTTGTAGTATAGAAGCGCCTAACATAGCGATGATGACTAAGACAAATAGCAATCGTAAAAATTTGTTCATTTATTCTCCTTGTCTCATTCTCGTCTTAAAAGTAGAAAAAAGTGTATAAAGAGTAAATTACTCACTTTCTTTCAACTTGGCCAATTCCTGTGCAAGGAGTTTAAGGGCAACTTGTGGATTGGCTTGCCCTTTGGTTGCCTTCATAAGGAATCCTGTGAAGGCCTTGTCTGCGTTGCGTTTGCCTGATTTGAAGTCGGCAACGGCAGCTTCGTTATCCGCAAAGACTTGGTGGATGATTGGGATCAAGACATTTGGATCTGAGATTTGCACCAAGCCTGCTTTTTCCACGTATTCACGCGCGCCACCGCCATTTTTAGCCAGGTGGACAAAGACTTTCTTGGCAATCTTAGAAGAAATCGTACCATCTTCGATGATGGCAATCATTTCTACTAAGTTTTCTGGTGTCAATTCGATTTGTTCCAGTGTTTTGCCTTCAGCATTCAAGAACTGAGCGACTTCACCTTGGAGCCAGTTAGAGACTTGTTTGGCATCGCCACCGAGGGCAACAGCTTTTTCAAAGAAGTCAGAAGTGACTTTGTTTGCAGTCAACTGGCTGGCATCGTAGTCTGACAAGCCAAGGTCAGATACGTAGCGCGCACGGCGTTCTTTTGGAAACTCTGGCAGTTCAGTACGCATTTCCTCAATCCACTCGTCTGAAATTTCAAAGAGTGGGAGGTCTGGTTCTGGGAAGTAGCGGTAGTCTGCAGTACCTTCTTTGACACGCATGAGGATGGTTGCTTTGTTGGCTTCATCGTAACGGCGTGTTTCTTGGCGGATTTGACCACCTGAGCGAAGGATTTCAGCCTGACGTTGGACTTCGTATTCGAGACCCTTGCGAACGTTTGAGAAGGAGTTGAGGTTTTTCAACTCAGTCTTGGTACCGAATTTTTCTTGACCATAAGGACGAAGGGAGATATTGGCATCCACACGCATGGAACCTTCTTCCATCTTAACGTCAGAAATGCCAGCGTACTGGATGACTTCCTTGAGGGCAGTTAGATAAGCATAGGCTTCTTCTGGGGAACGCATGTCCGCTTCAGATACAATCTCAATCAATGGCACCCCTTGGCGGTTGAGGTCAACATAAGAGTAGCCATCTGTACCGTGGGTGTTTTTACCAGCGTCTTCTTCTAAGTGGGCGCGTTCGATACCGATTTTCTTGGTCGTACCGTCTTCTAGCTCCACTTCAATCCAGCCGTTGTAGCCGATTGGCTCATCAAATTGAGAAATTTGGTAGGCTTTTGGATTATCAGGATAGAAGTAGTTCTTGCGGTCAAAGTGCATCTTTTTGTGGATGTCCATGTTGAGGGCAAGAGCAGCCTTGATACCGGCATCGACAACACCTTTATTGAGAACTGGCAGAACTCCTGGGAAAGACCAGTCAATCACGTTAGTGTTGGCGTTTTGGTCATTTCCAAAGTGGGCAGAAGTAGGTGAGAAGATTTTTGAATTGGTGTTGAGCTCTACGTGGACTTCAAGTCCAATGACTGTTTCAAAGTTCATTAGTTGTCACCTCCAAAAATCACGGGTTGTTGTTTGTGGTAGTCTGTTGTTGCTTCAAAGGCAGCAGCAGCTTGGTAAATGGTCTCTTCTGAGTATTTAGGACCGATCAATTGCAGACCGACAGGTAGACCTTGAGCGAATCCAGCAGGGATCGAAATTCCTGGGAGACCTGCTAAGTTGACAGGAATGGTCAAGAGGTCAGCTAAGTACATGGCAACTGGATCGTGGTTGAGTGAATCCAAGTCATAGGCAACGCTTGGAGCAGTTGGTCCCAAAATCAAGTCGTAATCCGCAAAGACGTTTTCGAAATCTTGGATGATGAGGGTACGGACTTGTCCAGCCTTCTTGTAGTAGGCATCGTAGTAACCTGATGAAAGGCTGAAAGTACCTAGCATGATACGGCGTTTCACTTCTTCACCGAAACCTTGGCTACGGCTGTTTACATAGATTTCATCAAGGTTACTTGCATCTTCTGCGCGGTAGCCATAACGGATACCGTCAAAGCGTTGCAAGTTTGATGAGGCTTCCGATGAAGCGATGATATAGTAAACGGCAACACCGTATTTAGAATGAGGAAGGCTGACTTCTTCGACGATAGCACCAAGTTTTTCGAAGTGTTTGGCTGCATTCAGAATGTTTTCCTTAACCTCTGGGTCAATCCCTTCACCAAGGTATTCCTTAGGCAAAGCAATTTTCATTCCCTTGATGTCTTGACCAATTTTTGAAGTAAAGTCGGCAATGCGGACAGGAGCAGAAGTAGAGTCTTTAGCATCTTCGCTGGCAATCGCATTGAGCAAGAGGGCATTTTCTTTAACAGTTGGTGCAAAAGGTCCAATCTGGTCTAATGAGCTACCGAAGGCAATGAGACCGAAACGTGAAACCGTTCCGTAGGTTGGCTTGAGACCAACGATCCCGTTGAAGGCAGCAGGTTGGCGGATGGAACCACCCGTATCAGAACCAAGTGACAAGCGGACTTGCCCAGAAGCTACAGCTGCGGCAGAACCGCTTGATGAACCACCGGGAACCTTGCTGTGGTCCCAAGCATTTTTAGTGGCACCGTAGTAAGAAGTTTCACCTGATCCACCCATGGCAAACTCGTCCATGTTGGTTTTTCCGACAACAATCATACCCTTAGCTTTGGCATTGGCAACGGCTGTCGCATCAAAGATTGGCTCGTAGTTGTAGAGCATTTTTGAGGCAGCAGTTGTGAGGATGCCGTCAGTAGAAATATTATCCTTAACAGCCAGTGGAATTCCTGAAAGGACATTATCCGCGTCAATTCCAGCTTCATCAATGGCTTTAGCTTGAGCAAGGGCTTGTTCTTCAGCGATAGTGACAAAAGCATTGATAGCTTTCTCGCGAGACTTGATATCTTCAAGCGTGGCTTGTGTCAATTCAGTAGCAGAAATTTCCTTAGAGACAAGGAGGTTGTGCAAGTCTTCAATAGTTTTGTTATTAAAAGTCATTAGGCATCTCCTCCATCATCTAGGATAGCTGGTACCTTGATATAGTAGTTTTCTTTTTCAGGTACGTTTTTAAACAAGCGGTCACGGTCTGTTCCTTCTTCGGCCACATCAGGGCGGAGTACGGTCTTGCGGTCAGCCAGGGTTGTAGTAGGTGCGACACCAGTTGTGTCGACTTCGCCCAGCAATTCAACCATATCAACAATCTTAGACAAGGTTGTTGCAAAGGCAGCAGTTTCTTCTTCAGAGAATCTTAATTTTGAAAGATTGGCAACGTGTGTTACCTCTTCTTGCGTAATTTTCATCTTGCATCCTTTCGTGAAATGATGATTTTTAGTCTGTTCTATTTTACCATATTTTCCTATAAATAAGGGAGCCAAACTGAAAAGAAATAGAAATTGAAAAATCGCTTTTAATTCGCTATAATGGTTAAACTAGAGAATAGAGAAAATAAGAGTTAGGATAAAAATATGTTCCATCAATTTATCACCAGATCTCAGACGGTTCCTCCTCCTATTCCACTCTTTTGGTATGGGGCTATGATGCTTCTTTTAGTGCTTTGTATTTATGGAGCACTTGCTTATCACCAAAATCCGAAATTTGTCCGCTTGTTTAAGTGGATTCAGATTCTCCAGTTGCTAGCCCTATATAGTTGGTATGTTGGTTTTGGGATTCCATTTTCTAATAGCCTTCCATTTTATCATTGTCGTTTGGCTATGTTTGCGGTGGTTTTCTTGCCTGATAAATGGCGGAGCAAGCAATATTTTGCCCTTTTAGGAGCAAGTGGAGCGGTCTTTGCTTTGGTTTACCCCGTTTTTGACCCCTATGATTTTCCTCATATTACCAGTTTTTCATTTTTGATTGGCCACTATGCCCTTTTGGTGAATTCCTTGGTTTACTTGATGAATCACTATGATAAGACCTTGCTCAAGAAATATATGATTGTAGCCTATACCTTTATCCTCAATCTCTTTCTAGTTGGGGTTAATCAGGTGACGGGTGGAAATTATGGTCTCTTAAGAGATACACCGTTTATCTCGAATGCTCCTCTATGGCTAAAGTACCTCCTTGTGTCGGCCATCCTTTCACTGGCTCTTGTTCTCTTTGATATCTTGTTCAAGAAACGGTGGAAAAAGAGAAATCAGGCGCAATCTGTGCTCTAGCTTGCCTTTTCATCGGATGAGCAATTGAAAAACTCCCCAAAATCCGATATAATGGAGAGTTGAAAGGAATAGTAAAATCCAATGTAAAAATCATTCTTAACTACTGAAACAACTAAAAATAGAAAATCAAAGAAAGAGAACTTATGACTATTCAAAAAGAAATCAAGAAACGCCGTACCTTTGCCATTATTTCTCACCCGGACGCGGGGAAAACAACCATTACTGAGCAGTTGCTCTACTTTGGGGGCGAGATTCGTGAGGCTGGTACAGTAAAAGGAAAGAAAACAGGGACTTTTGCCAAGTCTGACTGGATGGATATCGAGAAACAACGTGGTATTTCGGTAACCTCATCTGTCATGCAGTTTGACTACGACGGCAAGCGCGTGAATATCCTCGACACACCAGGGCACGAGGATTTCTCAGAAGATACTTATCGTACCTTGATGGCGGTGGATGCTGCGGTCATGGTCGTGGACTCTGCCAAGGGTATCGAGGCTCAAACCAAGAAATTGTTTGAGGTTGTGAAGCACCGTGGCATCCCAGTCTTTACCTTTATGAACAAGCTGGACCGTGACGGTCGTGAGCCACTGGACCTCTTGCAAGAACTAGAAGAAGTCCTAGGTATTGCGAGCTATCCTATGAACTGGCCAATCGGGATGGGGAAAGCCTTTGAAGGCTTGTATGACCTTTATAACCAACGCTTGGAGCTCTATAAAGGGGGTGAGCGTTTTGCCAGTCTGGAAGAAGGGGATAAGCTCTTTGGAAGCAATCCTTTCTACTCTCAGGTTAAGGACGACATCGAACTTTTGCAAGAAGCGGGAAATGAATTTTCAGAAGAAGCTATTTTAGCGGGTGAATTAACACCAGTCTTCTTTGGTTCAGCCTTGACAAACTTTGGGGTGCAGACCTTCCTTGAAACCTTCCTCAAGTTTGCTCCAGAACCACACGGACACAAGAAAACAGATGGCGAAATTGTGGATCCTTATGACAAGGATTTCTCAGGATTCGTTTTTAAAATCCAAGCCAACATGGACCCTCGTCACCGTGACCGCATCGCCTTTGTCCGTATCGTATCGGGCGAATTTGAGCGTGGGATGAGTGTTAACCTTCCTCGTACTGGGAAGACTGCCAAGCTTTCTAATGTCACCCAGTTTATGGCGGAAAGTCGTGAGAATGTGACCAATGCCGTGGCAGGTGATATTATCGGGGTTTACGATACTGGTACTTATCAGGTTGGGGATACCTTGACAGTTGGAAAAAATAAGTTTGAATTTGAACCACTGCCAACCTTTACCCCTGAGATTTTCATGAAAGTTTCTGCTAAGAACGTTATGAAACAAAAATCTTTCCACAAAGGGATTGAGCAATTGGTGCAAGAAGGAGCCATTCAGCTTTATAAGAATTACCAAACTGGCGAGTACATGCTAGGGGCTGTGGGACAACTCCAGTTTGAAGTCTTTAAGCACCGCATGGAAGGCGAGTACAATGCAGAAGTAGTCATGAGCCCAATGGGTAAAAAGACCGTTCGTTGGATCAAGCCTGAGGACTTGGATGAACGGATGTCCTCAAGTCGAAATATCTTGGCAAAAGACCGCTTCAACCAACCAGTCTTCCTCTTTGAAAATGACTTTGCCCTTCGCTGGTTTGCAGACAAGTATCCAGACGTAGAGTTGGAAGAGAAAATGTAACTCAGCACCAACAATTGGAACTAAAGTTCCTAATTGTTGGACGCTAGTCGCTATTTGGCGAACTAGCTAACTGCCTTACTAACTACGTTTGGCAAATAGAATCGATTTGCCAAACTCCGTGTCGTAGTGTAAAATCGGCTTACCTAAACGCTTCACTAGGAATAATCCACGAATATTATAGCTTCGTGGATTTTTCCGTCGTAACCACGTTTTACAAATGAAATCGATTTGTAAAACTTAGTGTCGTAGATTACGGCCATTAATTAGTATGGCATTTTGCTTAAATACGTCGTAAGAAAAGTCCGCGAATGCTTTCGATTCGTGGAGTTTTTTGTTGGAAAGGATAGAAAGTTGCTATACCTAGAGATATGATTGGTCTATTTTACTGTTTTATTGAGGCAATTTTGCCCTATTTGAGCAAATTTTATAAGAGTAAGTTGGTTTCTGTTCTTTATGGTATACTAGAGATACAGATAAAATTTGAACACCCCAACCGGAGGAACATATGGAACAACAGATTAATGAGAAAGTAATGGAAATTGCTCAGAGTGTCCATAAGACTATACCTGTAGCTTGGGAAAATCTTTTTATTAATATTACCCTGACTTTTGATGGTGGAGAAGTCTACTATTTCTTCAACGAAGAAGGAAAAAGTGACTATATCTATAATCTCTATATTCCCAAGAAGTATGAGTTGCCTAATTCAGAATTTAGAGAAAATGAAAGACGCACCTTCAAATTAGCTTGGGAATTGAGGGAAATCTTTAAAAATGAAGAGCAGGCTTTATGGACAACATGTGTTATAAAGATTATTGGTACAAAATTGACTGCTACATTTGACTACGCACCCTGGTTTGAGAGTGGGTTTACCTCAGGCCAACAAATGGATTTCTTTGAATACAAATACCTCGGCAAGCAACCAGCTAATGAAAAAGAACTTGAGTTGTTCAAGGCTATGGAAGCCTTCCAGCAAAAATATAACGAGAACTAGTTTCATGGATAAACGGCCACCCTAGAGGTGGTCTTTTATGGTATACTGGGATTGTAGAGTCAGTAAATTTGGTGATAACTTAGCATCGGTCAGAAAGCAAGTAACAAATTTCCAAAAAAGTATTGAGATAAAAGGAGAATGGGGATGGGAAACAAACTGTTAATGCCAGGAATGTCGTTCGGTCACGTTAGTTCAGTAGCGCTTGAAGATTTAAAAAGGGGCTTACTTTCAGTAAATGATGAGAGAGAATGTGTATTGCTGATTGCTGAAATCTTAAAAAAGGGAGATTTTACAGTAAAAAACTTGCTGATTGACTTGATGAACCAGACAAAAGATGAAGCAGTGCTCAATCTTTGTATTCGATTGTTTTGTTCAGTTTGTACACATGATGATTTAAAAAAGGTTGAAAATTTTCATTTTTTAAGTTCGGCTTCAGAATTTGCGATATTTACTTTTGTTGGTGGCGCTGTGGAAACAATGTCCTATGAAGTCGTTCCTTATCTTCTTACTCTGTGGGAGGAGTGGGAAGATACTGAAACCGAAGTGGAGTACGCTACTCAAGATGCTTTGGATAGCTTTCTCAACTATCGTTCAATTATAGAGGAGAATGCAAGATTAGAAGAAGTTGGAAGTTTATATTTTGATGTAATAAAGAACAAGAACTTAGATTGCTATTATTACAAAACTCTTCAGGTTTTTCCTGGTTTGTTTACACAAGAAATTATGACTGCTCTATACATCGCTACTCAAAAAGAACAGAAATACCATCTTTATCTTCAGGCTTCCCTTCTGTCTATTTACACAGGCAAGCAGGTCCCAGTGGATACCAATACTCTTATTTCAAAAAATGAAATTGATTTGATGGTTGGTTATATTGATGACTTATCAGATAAAGACTGGACGGAAGGTATGAAATATTTTTACGGCCATCCAGTTGAAGAACTTGTAAAATAATGAAATGGACGATTGATAACAAAGGACTACCCTCGAGGTGGTCTTTTATTGTTTTCCAAACGCTAGTCCATGGGGTTTATGGTATACTAGGATTGTAGAGTTGATAAGACAGAAGACCCATTTGAACCTAAATTGGAGGATGCGTTGGAAAAACAGATTTATGAGAATATGAGAAAGTGATGGAAATCATATTTTTAAAGATAATAAATCTTACAATAAAGTTATTACCAGTTATCAAAAGAGTATTTTGTAGAACAATGAAAATAAAGGATAGTAAGGAAGTTTTGTGGTAATTGTTGGAAAGGACATATATAATTAGTGAGGTAAATAAATGTGGCTTGAACTTTTAAGAAGAGTAGATAGAATTGAATCTGGTTATGGGGAAAAGCTAAATTCTCCAATTGATTTAGAGAAAATTAAATTTCTTAGTCAAAATGAAACAAACGAAGTTAAGACATTCATGGTGCAAGAATATTCATGATTTATAACAAAAGTAAATGGTCTTGAATTTAATGGGTGCGTTCTTTATGGTTTAAAAGCAGATGATAGTTGTTCTTCAGAGATTTATGATTTCTTTGAGTATAATAAAATTTGGCATGAAGTCGAAGAAAATAAACAGTTTGTTTTTATTGGAGAGAATAATATTAGTTGGTTTGTATATAATCCTAGTAATGATGAATATTTAGAATTGGATATACCATCTGCGGATGTAGTTGAAAAATTTAATTCTTTAGATGATTTACTTGAAAGTTTTCTTTCAGATGCTCTTGAATATGCCTCTTAAAAAGATAGGTAAAATATGATAAATAATTTTCCAACGGTAGATATGGAAATCCATCCAGAAGGAACATAATGGAAATAGTTTGAACTGATAAACGGCCACCCTCGAGGTGGTCTTTTATTGTTTTTCAAACGCTAGTACATGGGGTTTATGGTATACTGGGATTGTAGAGTCAGTTAATTTGGTGATAATCTGGCAGAGGTATCATCAAGCTCTGACGCCTTCTGTGAGAATTTTTAGAAGAGTATAGTGAAACTGAAAGATAACATAGCTCATGCTGGAGCAAACTTTAAGAGGAGAATCAAATGAAATACGATAAAATTAAAATTGCACAGGAAATAGCCAGAGCTGTAGGGGGAGTTCCTCAAGCCTATACATTTAGAAATCACGATAACAAATTAGATTTATTTATTGGAGAGAATCGTCCGGACGATTATTTAACAACTGCAGCAACAATCGGTTTATCAGAATATACCATTTATCGTCGAATAAATGATAAGCCTTTAAGAGTTGAAATCATTGGAGCAGCTGATGCAGAGCTGGAATATTTTCCAAATATTATAGCAGATTGTGGTTTTAATATCGTGAGAGGAGAATATAGCATCTCTCCTGGTGCAGTCTATCCAAATATAATTCGAAATTACTATCCTAATGCGAAAGTAAATCATATATTTTTCACTCAGCCTTTCTTGTGGGAATTGGAGTCTTTTGATTTTGATGAAGAGTATGTTACGTGGCTACAAGCTATCCCTATTACAGAAGCTGAGCTTCAATTTATAGAAAAGCATGGAGCCGAAGTAGGAGCGCAGAAGTTAGAAGCATTGTTTGAAGAGCATCAGATAGATGTTTATGATTTTATGAGGCCTTCTGTAGTGTAATCAATTTTTTATCTTTTTTCAGGAGCAGGAGTAGAGACCTGCTTTTTTTAAAACTCATCAATATCCGTTGTATGTCCGATCTTTCTTTCAGCTGATGTGCGAATTCCGTCATTGATTGAATCTACTACATATCTGATGGAAAATGAGATATGCAATTTGATAGAGTAGCTCTCCGAAAGGAGCTGGTAGCTACGATGAATACTCTATGGATTTGAATTTTTCTATTATACTTTATTAGTTCAAAAATTAGTTCAAAAATTTTTTTGCTCTAACCACCTTCGAGGTGGTCTTTTTGCAGTTTATCAAGGAGTGGGATATAGGGTTTATGGTATACTAGGATTGTAGTGGAATAATGATAGAATCAATTGGAGGGGAATATGGAACAACAGATTAATGAGAAAATTATCGAAATCGTGCATCAAGTTAACGATATGATTCCGGTCGAGTGGGATGATTTGTATATCAATTTTGAAGTGGATAGAACTTTGAGTGGAGAAATTTATTTCTTCTTTGAATACAATGGAGAGTACCATTATTTCTTTTATATCCCTCAAGAATTTGGCATATCCAAATCGGAATTTTTTGACGAATATCGTTTACTATTTAAGAAAGCTCAGGAACTAAAAAAAGTATTCATGGATAACGAATTGAGTGATTGGTCAGCAGGCTTGATTCATTTGGATGAAAATAATAAGTTATCAGTGGACTTTGATTATGCCCCATGGCTTGAAAGTGACTTTGGACCAAGTGCTAGAACCTCTTTTTTCCAATATAAATACTTGGACAAGCAGCCTGACAACGAAAAAGAACTAGAGAAGTTCAAGGCAATGGAAGCTTTTCAGAAGGAGCATAATCAAAAGTAGAGTAAGCTTGATTACATTTTGAAGAATGCGATTTTTGAGTATTGCTGTTAATGCGAATTGGAGGATAAAATGTTAGAAAACTTTGTCAAAGTGGCAGATAAGCCACAAGAAGTGATTGAAAATATAAGGAAATTGCTAAAGAATACGGAGTTGAACTAAGATTTACAAAGGAGTAGACAGATGAATTTAGACAGCAGAGTTGAACAGGCTTTGCAAGTTATAAATTTTGTGGAGCGCTATAAGGAGCTTTCAGATAAATTTAGCTTAGATAGAACGCCTAAAGAAAAACGCTTAAATATTATTACAGGTGAGTTGATATTTGATGTTTTCGAAGATTTAGGATATAGAGCTAAATTTGATGGGCGTGAAAAATTCTTTTATATTGAACCGATTAAAGAAAATGGTTATACTTTTGGATTCCATATTGGTATCTTTAAAGGATTAGTTGAATTGATATGGAGTGTTAGGGACTCTCAAAACAAAGTTATACTAGGGACTCCACTGATGGAGTTTTCTAGGAGACTCATCTCTCCGGACTATAGAATCATGGATCCAGTGATTGCTAATTATGATGACTTTGAAAATGTCATGAAAATTGCTTTTGAGATGTACGAAGACTTTAAACAGGCTTTTATGAAGATTGCGACAGAGGATTAATAGATGTTAAAAGATTTTGTCAAAGTGGCAGATATGCCCAAAGATGTTGTTGAAAAATATAAAAATCAAGTTCCAGCTGAGTTAGTTCAAATTTGGCAGGAAGATGGTCTAGGAACTTTTCTTGATGGTTATCTGAAGGTAATTAATCCGGATGATTATCTTGAGCTTCTCCAAGATAGCTATTTCAGAGGAGATGACGCTTTTCCTATGTTCGCGACGGCATTTGGGGACATTATAACTTGGGAGAAGAACGAATTTTTGGGGATTATTAAATATAAAGATGGCACATTTGATATTTTTTTAGAAAATTTATCACTTTTTATCAAGTTTCTACCTGACAAAGGTTTTACAGATGATTATTTTGATATCCCACTCTATAAAAAAGCTGTTGCCAAACATGCTCAATTAGCCTACGATGAGTGTTTCGGTTTCGTTCCACTTCTAGCATTAGGTGGCTTTAAAGATGTAGACCATATGGATAGGGTAAAAGTCTTGGAGCATATTTATCTCATGTACCAGCTGACAGGTGGTGTGATGGACGACTAGGAGTTGCTATTTCTTTTTTGAGAATAGTACGAGAGGAAGAACTTTTCTCCAAATCCAAAACACAAGAACCTCAGAGGAATTCTCTGAGGTTCTTTGCGTTTTAGTTTCCATATTTCTGATAAAAATCGACCTTAACCTGGATAAAGGTTTCGGCTTCGCGTAGTAGTTGCAGGAGGGTGGCACGGGTTTCAAACTCCTCACGTGTTTTCGGGAGACTCCGATTGCGGAAGACTTGCAGATAGCGTTCGATGTCATCAAGTAAGTCATGAGCAGGATTGGTCTGGCTTAGCTGGGCAGCAATCTTTGAAAAGAGCTGGGCCAAGATCAAACTCTCACTTGCGGCCAGATGACAGGTATTGATCTGCTGGGCCATATTTCGCAGGATACGACTTTGTCGCTGTCTCATCTCAAAGTAGTGGATGTGGTAGTCCGTCTGGTGAAAGAGATGGTCCGAGTGATCCAGGTAGACCAGTTTGAGAGCTTCATCAAGGAGCTTGTCTAATTGGTCAACGAGTTGGGCTTGATTGCGACCGTCTCCCCTAGACAGATAGTATTTAAAGCGAAGCAGGATGTCTTTTAATTTTTCTTCGACCTGAAGGTGGTAGCTTTGGATGGCTTTCTCACGAGAGGGCATATAAAGGTTGACCAATAGAGCAAAGCTTGTCCCGATGAGAAAGAGGAGTACTTCATTAAGCAAGAGATTTGGGGAAGTAGACTCCTGTACCAAGAGATGACCTACCAAGACACTGCTAGGGGTGATGCCGATTTCCCAGCCCATTTTGTAAGCAAGAGGGACATAGAGAGCCAGGTAGAGGCCCAGACTCCAGATGTGAAAGCCCGTCAGCTGAAAGGCTAGAACACCGATAGCGAGCGCTAGGAGCATGGAAAAGAGGCGGTTACGTGCTAATTTCAGCGTGCTTCTGCGCGTGTCGGAGAGGCTTAAGAGAGCTATGATTCCAGCTGAAACTGCTGATGATAAATCTAAAAAATAAGCGAGAAAACAAGCGAGACAGGTCGCTAAGACCAGTTTGGTCGTACGTTGAGTGAGGGACATGAAAATTTCCTAAACTAATAGAATCAAGTTTTTAACGAGGAGTTAGAGACTAGGGACGAAGTTTTCGGTTTGTAGCATACTCGGCAACCGCTGTAAAGAGGACATCTGTTGAAGAGTTCAGAGCTGTTTCGCAGGAGTCTTGAACGACTCCGATCACAAAACCGACTCCGACAACTTGCATAGCCAAGTCGTTGGAAATCCCAAAGAGGCTACAAGCCACAGGAATGAGGAGAAGGGATCCCCCAGCGATTCCAGAGGCACCGCAGGCAGAAATGGCAGCCACGACACTGAGCACAAATGCTGTCCCAAAGTCTACCGAGATTCCGAGTGTATTGACGGCAGCTAGAGTCAGGACATTTATGGTAACAGCAGCACCAGCCATATTGATGGTTGAACCAAGCGGGATGGAGACAGAGTAGGTGTCAGGATTCAGCCCCAAGTCTTGACAGAGTTTCATATTGACAGGGATATTTGCAGCAGAGCTACGAGTGAAAAAGGCTGTAATACCACTGACACGTAGGCATTTCAAAACAAGGGGATAGGGATTTTTCCTCATAAAGAGAAAGGCGATGAGCGGGTTGATGATGAGAGCAACAAAGGCCATAGTAGCAATCAAAAGTCCTAGGAGGATACCGTAGTTAGCCAAACTGGCAATGCCCTTGTCAGAGATGGTCTTGAAAACCAAGCCTAAAATCCCAAAGGGAGCTAGGTTGATAATCCATTCCACGATTTTAGAGGTGACATCTGCCATGGTTCTCAGTAATTCTTTACTGTGTTTACTTGCCTCTCTCATAGCCAAGCCAAAGATGACTGCCCAAGAGAGAATCCCGATATAGTTGGCTTCAACAATAGCATTCAAAGGATTATCCACCAGTTTGAGCAAGAGGTTGCTGAGGACTTGACCGATACCGTCAGGAGCAGCAACTTCTGTATTTGCACTGGTCAGGGTGATTTGCACAGGCAGTAAGAAACTAGCTAGAACGGCTACCAATGCAGCAGCAAAGGTTCCGAGCAAGTATAGGAAAATAACAGTTTTCATATTGGTGTTTTGTCCCTTTTGGTGTTGGGAAAGGGCGTTGGCAACAAGGGCAAAAACCAAAATAGGAGCGATAGCTTTCAGTCCGCCTACAAAGAGGTCTCCAAGCAGGCCAATTCCTGTAAGGTTTGGAAAGAGCATCCCTAATGTAGCTCCCGAAATCATTCCAATAAGGATTCGTTTGATGAGGCTTGCCTTGGTCCAGGCTCTAATGATTCGTTTCATAGCAGTCTCCTTCAAATGTATTGTTTATAATTATAGTATAAATATGCTATAGAGGCAAGTGATATTTTGAAAATAGGGCCGATAATTGAATAATTATGAAAGAAAAGAGAAGGGCGATTTTATGGTATAATAGGAAAAAGGAGTTTTATATGCAAGATTTTTTTCAACGCTATTTTGATAAACTTGATTTAACAACCATATTAGAGAATCTCTTGACCAAGGTGATTTCTCTTTTGATTTTGTTTTTACTATTTTATATAGCTAAAAAGATGCTTCATGCGACTGTACGAAAGATTGTCAAGCCCTCACTTAAATTTTCAAATCGAGATGCAGGAAGGCAAAAGACCATCTCGCGTTTGCTGGAGAATGTCTTTAACTACATTCTTTATTTCTTCTTGCTCTACTGTATCCTGTCTATTTTAGGACTGCCAGTTTCTAGCCTCCTTGCTGGTGCGGGGATTGCTGGGGTGGCCATTGGTATGGGGGCGCAAGGCTTTCTATCTGATGTCATCAATGGCTTCTTCATTCTTTTTGAACGCCAGCTTGATGTGGGTGATGAAGTCGTTCTCACAAATGGACCGATTACCGTTTCTGGAAAGGTCGTTAGCGTAGGGATCCGTACAACGCAACTGCGAGGTGATGATCAAGCCCTTCACTTTGTTCCCAATCGCAATATCACCGTCGTCAGCAATCTATCTCGTACTGAATAGGCCGGCTATTTTAGCAGATTTATGGTACAATAGAAGGAGTTTGGTAAAGGAGAGAGTATGCTATTTGTAGAGAAAAAATTAGGTCACGATTGTACATGGATAGATCTTGATGTAGACAAGATCAAAAACATGGAAGACCTTTCGGATGTCTATGGATTGGACAAGGAAACTATCGAGTATGCTCTGGATAGAAATGAGCGTGCCCACATGGACTATCACCGTGAAACGGGAACGGTAACCTTCATTTATAATGTTCTTGATTTAGAAAAAGATAAAGAATATTATGAAGCGATTCCGATGACCTTTATCGTTGAAAAACAACGGCTGATTACAATTAGCAATCACAAGAATAGTTATGTGATTAAACGTATGGCAACCTACCTTGAAAGCCATGAAGTTGTTTCAATCTATAAATTTCTTTTTGCCAGTTTAGAGATTATTAGCAATGCTTACTATCCAGTGATTGAAGAGATGGATAAAAGTAAGGATGAAATCAGTGCACTTCTTCGTCAAAAAACAACTAAAAAAAATCTTTTTGCCCTCTCTGACTTGGAAACTGGTATGGTTTACCTGACAGCAGCTGCCAAACAAAATCGTCTCCTCTTGGAACACATCCAAGGGCATGCTCTTTATCGCAATTTTAATGAGGTAGAAAGAGAGCAGTTTGACGATGCCATGATTGAAGCACATCAGTTGGTTTCGATGACAGACTTGATTTCTCAAGTTTTGCAACAACTCTCAGCCTCTTACAACAACATCCTAAATAATAATCTAAATGATAATTTGACAACTTTGACAATTATCTCAGTCTTGTTAGCTATCCTTGCGGTTATTACAGGATTCTTCGGAATGAATGTTCCTTTACCGTTTGCAGATGAACCAAATGCTTGGATTTATATTTTGATAGCTAGTCTCATTTTATGGGTAGTCTTAGCCCAATGTTTAAAGAATATTGCTAGAAATTAAAAAGAAAAGGAGCCAGAATGGCGATTGAAAACTACATGCCAGATTTTGCTGTGGAAGCAGTCTATGATTTGACAGTCCCAAGCCTGCAGGCGCAGGGAATCAAGGCTGTTTTGGTCGACTTGGACAATACCCTCATTGCTTGGAACAACCCTGATGGGACACCAGAGATGAAGCAATGGCTACATGATCTCCGTGACGCAGGTATCCGCATCATCGTAGTCTCAAATAACACCAAAAAACGGGTTCAACGTGCAGTTGAGAAATTTGGGATTGATTACGTTTATTGGGCCTTGAAGCCTTTCACATTTGGGATTGACCGTGCTATGAAGGAATTTCACTACGAGAAAAATGAAGTAGTCATGATCGGCGACCAACTCATGACAGATATTCGCGCAGCCCATCGTGCGGGTATTCGCTCAATCTTGGTCAAACCCTTGGTCCAACATGACTCGATTAAAACGCAGATTAACCGAGCTCGCGAGCGCCGTGTCATGCGAAAAATCACTGAAAAGTACGGACCGATTACATATAAAAAAGGAATTTAACTATGGAAGAAATTCTCTGTATTGGTTGTGGAGCAACCATTCAGACGACAGACAAGGCTGGTCTTGGATTTACTCCTCAGTCGGCACTTGAAAAAGGTTTGGAGACTGGTGAAGTTTATTGCCAACGCTGTTTCCGTCTCCGCCATTACAATGAAATTACTGATGTCCAGTTGACGGACGATGATTTCCTCAAGCTCTTGCATGAGGTGGGAGACAGTGATGCCTTAGTGGTCAATGTCATAGATATTTTTGACTTTAATGGCTCTGTCATCCCAGGCTTGCCACGTTTTGTATCGGGCAATGATGTCCTCTTGGTCGGAAATAAAAAAGATATCCTGCCCAAGTCAGTTAAGCCGGGCAAGATTAGCCAGTGGCTGATGGAGCGTGCCCACGAAGAAGGGCTTCGTCCAGTGGATGTCGTCCTAACTTCGGCACAAAACAAGCATGCCATTAAGGAAGTCATTGACAAGATTGAACACTACCGTAAGGGCCGTGATGTCTATGTGGTCGGTGTAACCAACGTTGGAAAATCAACTCTAATCAATGCTATTATCCAAGAAATTACGGGTGACCAGAATGTCATCACGACTTCGCGCTTCCCAGGGACAACCTTGGACAAGATTGAGATTCCACTTGATGACGGATCTTATATCTACGATACGCCGGGAATTATCCACCGTCACCAGATGGCCCACTACTTGACGGCTAAAAACCTCAAGTATGTCAGCCCTAAAAAGGAAATCAAGCCCAAAACCTATCAGCTCAATCCTGAACAAACCCTGTTCTTAGGTGGTTTGGGACGCTTTGACTTCATTGCAGGTGAGAAGCAAGGTTTCACAGCTTTCTTTGACAATGAACTCAAACTCCATCGTACCAAGCTTGAAGGCGCTAGTACCTTTTATGACAAGCACCTTGGAACCCTTTTGACACCACCAAATAGCAAGGAAAAAGAAGATTTTCCAAAACTAGTCCAACATGTCTTTACCATCAAGGACAAAACCGACCTAGTCATCTCAGGCCTAGGCTGGATCCGCGTAACAGGCACCGCCAAAGTCGCCGTCTGGGCACCAGAAGGCGTCGCCGTTGTCACACGCAAAGCAATTATTTAAAAGTATTATAATAAAATCGCTGAGCGAACAAAGTGAGCTCATACAAAGATAGTTATTGCTGTGGTGTGATTGCCAATCGATAGATTGGCAAAGGGTACAATTGAGACCAAGGCTCAATTGTGAGGTCAGGAAATCCATTTTTCAAAGATGAATTCTTTTGAAAATTAGTTCCGACCGTCCCTCACCACCTAAAATAACTATCCAAAAAGGAAGAAAGAATATGTCATTAACATCGAAACAACGTGCCTTCCTCAACAGCCAGGCACATACCCTCAAACCCATCATCCAAATCGGGAAAAATGGACTCAACGACCAAATCAAAACCAGCGTCCGTCAAGCTCTTGACGCCCGTGAATTGATTAAAGTTACGCTCTTGCAAAACACAGATGAAAACATCCACGAAGTAGCTGAAATCTTGGAAGAAGAAATTGGTGTGGATACAGTCCAAAAAATCGGACGCATCTTGATTTTGTATAAACAATCCAGCAAGAAAGAAAATCGCAAGATTTCTAAAAAAGTCAAAGAAATCTAAAACCTACTCCAAACAACTGTTTTTACAGAGAATTAAAGGAAGACGAGCCTATGGCAATCGAATTATTGACTCCCTTTACCAAGGTAGAGTTGGAGCCAGAAATCAAGGAGAAAAAACGCAAACAAGTCGGGATTCTAGGGGGGAATTTTAATCCCGTTCATAATGCCCATCTTATCGTTGCGGACCAAGTCCGACAACAGTTGGGACTGGACCAAGTCCTGCTTATGCCCGAATACCAACCTCCTCATGTAGATAAAAAGGAAACCATCCCCGAGTACCATAGGCTCAAGATGCTTGAATTGGCAATAGAGGGGATTGAAGGTCTGGCCATTGAAACCATTGAGTTAGAGCGCAAGGGCATTTCCTACACCTACGACACCATGAAGATTTTGACAGAGAAACATCCAGACACGGATTATTACTTCATTATCGGGGCTGATATGGTGGACTATCTGCCTAAATGGTACCGAATTGATGAGCTGGTCGACATGGTTCAGTTTGTTGGAGTTCAGCGCCCGCGCTACAAGGCAGGGACTTCCTATCCAGTTATCTGGGTGGATGTGCCTCTCATGGACATCTCGTCCAGCATGGTGCGTGACTTCATTGCCCAAGGTCGGAAGCCCAACTTTCTCCTACCTCAGCCAGTGCTAGACTACATCGAGAAGGAGGGGCTTTACTGATGGCATACCAAGACTATATCAACTGTTCCCGTGAGGTTTTGTTAGAAAGAATGGCAGAGCTTCTACCTGAAAAACGTTTAACCCATTGTTTGGGGGTGGAGCGTGCAGCCATAGAGTTAGCGGAGAGATTTGGAGTCGATACCGAGAAAGCGGGTCTAGCAGGCCTTCTTCATGATTATGCTAAAAAGCTGTCAGATCAGGAATTTCTAGACTTGATTGACCGTCATCAGCTAGACCCTGATCTCAAAAACTGGGGAAATAATGTCTGGCATGGCATGGTTGGCATCTACAAGATTCAGGAAGATTTGGATTTGCATGATCCAGAAATCCTGCGAGCTATTGAAATCCATACAGTTGGGGCTGGTCAGATGGGCGACCTAGATAAAGTTGTCTACGTCGCAGATTATATCGAGCACAATCGTGCCTTCCCAGGCGTGGATGTGGCGCGTGAAATTGCGGAGCTATCTCTCAATAAGGCAGTGGCCTATGAAACAGCTCGTACCGTTGAGCATCTAGCCTATCAGGGATTTCCCATCTATCCCCAAACCCTTGAAACCTATAACGCCTTTGTGCACTATTTGAAAGAGGACTAAATGAACGAAAAAGAATTATTAGAATTAGTCGTGAAAGCGGCTGATGAGAAACGTGCGGAGGATATCCTTGCACTTGATGTACAAAATTTGACCAGCGTGACGGACTACTTTGTCATCACGAGCTCAATGAATAGCCGCCAGTTGGACGCTATCGCTGACAATATCCGTGAAAAAGTAGCTGAAGCTGGCTTTAAAGGCAGTCATGTCGAAGGAGATGCAGCTGGAGGCTGGGTTTTACTAGACCTCGGCGGTGTTGTTGTGCATATCTTCTCAGAAGAAATGCGTGCCCACTATAACCTAGAAAAACTATGGCATGAGGCGGATTCTGTAGATTTATCTGAAACTTTATAGTCTTTTCCTTTATCTTCTATTACGGCGTTAACTCATTTTGTCTAACCCTAGTTATGCCTGCAATTCGTTGCCTAGTACTAAAAGCAAACGAAAAGACTATAGCGTTACAATTGAACTCAGTTGTAGTCAACTGGGTTTCTTTGCTTATTTTAGAAAAAAATGGATAGAAAGGTGAGAGCGTCGTGTTTTGTTCATCTCGAAACTGAACACGAGCTAAAAGCTGCGAGAAAAAGATAAACTTCCTTTGTATCTGGCGATACAGCAGAAAGTTTCCTATTTTCTCCTTGCTTTTAACGCTCTTTGTATCTTAATTATGGCTACTTATGAAACCTTTGCGGCGGTCTATGATGCGGTCATGGATGATAGTTTATACGATAAATGGACGGATTTTTCGCTACGTCATTTGCCTAAGACCAAGGAGAGAAAGAAGCTTTTGGAATTGGCTTGTGGAACAGGTATCCAGTCTGTTCGCTTTTCTCAGGCTGGCTTTGATGTGACAGGACTTGACTTGAGCGCGGGTATGCTGAAGATTGCGGAGAAGAGAGCTACTTCAGCCAAGCAAAAGATTGATTTTATTGAAGGCAATATGCTGGATTTATCTAAGGCTGGTAAATATGATTTTGTGACTTGCTACTCGGACTCTATCTGCTACATGCAGGATGAGGTAGAGGTAGGAGACGTCTTTAAGGAAGTATACAATGCCCTCAATGAAGACGGAGTATTCATCTTTGATGTGCATTCGATCTACCAGACAGATGAAGTATTCCCAGGCTATTCCTACCATGAAAATGCGGAAGATTTTGCTATGCTTTGGGACACCTATGAGGACGAAGCTCCTCACTCCATCGTGCATGAGTTGACCTTCTTTGTCAAGGAAGTGGACGGTTCCTTTAGTCGCCACGATGAAGTGCATGAGGAGCGGACCTATGAGGTCTTGACCTATGATATCTTGCTGGAACAGGCTGGTTTCAAGTTCTTCAAACTCTATGCGGACTTTGAGGATAAGGAGCCGACAGAGACAAGTACCCGTTGGTTTTTTGTAGCGCAAAAGTAGGAGAACATCATGACCATCACAGGTATTATCGTGGAGTTCAATCCTTTTCATAATGGACATAAATACTTGCTTGAGCAGGCGAAGGGACTGAAAATCGTTGCCATGTCTGGGAATTTCATGCAGAGAGGGGAGCCTGCTATCGTGGATAAGTGGACTCGGGCTCAGATGGCGCTTGAAAATGGAGCGGATCTGGTAGTGGAATTGCCCTTTTTAGTCAGTGTTCAGGCGGCAGATTTCTTCGGTCAAGGGGCTGTGGATATCTTGGCGCGGTTAGGTATTGATAGCCTAGCTTTCGGGACAGAGGAAGTTCTGGATTATCAGAAAATTGCTGACTTATACACAGAGCGAGGTACTGAGATGGAGAAATTTGTGGAAAATCTGCCTGATTCACTATCTTATCCCCAGAAAACCCAGGCCATGTGGAAGGAATTTGCTGGTCTTGATTTTTCAGGCCATACCCCCAATCATGTTCTGGCTTTGGCCTATGCCAAGGCGGTTGCAGGACGAAACATCAAGCTTCAGCCGATTCAGCGTCAGGGAGCGGGTTACCATTCTGTGGATAAGGATGTGGACTTTGCCTCGGCAACAGCTCTCCGTCAGCATCAATCAGACCAAGATTTCTTAGAACGCTTTATGCCTTCGGTTGCCCTCTTTGAGCAGGCGAGTAAGGTGAGCTGGGATGACTATTTTCCCTTGCTCCGCTATCAAATCTTGTCAAATCCAGACCTAACCACGATCTATCAGGTCAATCAAGAAATGGCTGTGCGCATCAAGGAAGCTATCAAGACGGCTCAGTCTGTTGACGAATTGGTCGAGGTAGTTGCGACCAAGCGTTATACCAAGGCGCGTGTCAGACGCCTCTTGACCTATATCTTGGTGCAGGCTAGAGAAAGTGACTTGCCAGAAGCCATTCATGTCCTTGGCTTTACCGAAAAAGGCAGACAACACCTCAAGTCTCTGAAAGGGCAGGTCCATCTAGTCAGTCGAATTGGCAAAGAACCTTGGGATGCTATGACTCAAAAGGCAGACCAGATCTACCAACTAGGACACCCAAGTATTGCAGAGCAGAATTTTGGCAGAGTGCCTATCAAAATAGAATTAAACTAAGTCTACTGAAAGGTGGACTTTTTTAGAAGATTTTCGAATAAATAGATGGAAAAGAAAAATCTTGTACAAGTTCCTGACAATTTCTTTCTTTTTGTGTATAATAGTGGAAAAGAGGTAAAATGAGGTATGGTTATGGAAGCAGTTCTTTACTCAACATTTCGAAATCATTTAAAAGACTACATGAAAAAGGTAAACGATGAATTTGAACCTTTGACGGTGGTCAATAAAAATCCAGATGAGGATATTGTAGTCCTTTCAAAGAGCGAGTGGGATAGTATTCAAGAAACCCTGAGAATCGCTCAGAACAAGGAGCTTTCTGACAAGGTCTTGCGAGGAATGGCTCAAGTTCGTGCTGGAAGCACTCAGGTGCATGTGATTGAGGAGTGAGAAATGCTGCTCAAGTTTACGGAAGATGCCTGGGCAGATTATTGCTATTTTCAAAACCAAGATAAGAAAACATTAAAAAGAATCAATAAATTAATCAAGGATATTCAACGCGATCCTTTTGTAGGAATGGGGAAACCAGAACCACTCAAATACGATTACCAAGGAGCCTGGTCTCGTCGCATTGACTCAGAAAATCGCCTGATTTATATGATAGATAGAGATAGCGTGGCTTTCTTGTCCTTCAAAGATCATTACTAAGTCTACTGAAAGATAGGCTTTTTTATTGTAGAAATTTTAGCTAGTAAATTGAAGATAAAGTTTTTGGAAAATGACAGATTTCCTAAGTTAAGAAATCAGTGAAAAAATATTAGTATAATAGTTAGATTCTTGTCCCTTGAATCCGCTTTATAACTCTTATTTTGTGGTATAATCATGATAATATAGATTAAAAGGGGTATATATGAAAAATATAATGACGAGGATTCTTAATTTTTTTCTGAATTTCAAACCATTGAAATATTTATTGAAAAGACCATCATGGAGTAGTAATGTTAGAATTGCTGAGTGGTACAAAATATTTATAGCTAGTATATGGGTACTGTATCTTGTACTTGAGATTGAACAATTTAAACGCTTTGCTTTACCTATTTATAATTTGTATCTAATTATAATTTTTTAAAAGATATTATTTCAATTTTGTATATGAATCGTGTAATAATATTGTTAGTACTGACTATACCAACAATACTATTCTGGTTTTTAGACATAATTTTTAAAAAAGTTAGTTATAAGAAACTGGACCCAGAGCTATTTCCGGAATATGACTTGGATGACTATCCTTATCAAAGTCATCTGGTGGAGTTTTTAAATAGTTCAGATTCTATTCATAATGTCTTCTGGTTGGATGGTTCTTGGGGAAGTGGGAAAACATTTTTTATAAAGACGTTTTTTGAAAATCAAATTTATAAAAAGAAAGAAATCTATTATATTTCCTGTTTTGGGATCAAAACAAGAGATCAAGCCGAGAAAATATTGATTAATGAGATAGAAAAACAATCCATACTCGGAAATTTGGACTTTATTCCATTTATTGGAGGAGTTTTTAAATGGTTCTTTAAAATAGTTGGAGCCAATTTAATGAAGCGAGATTCTATCGTTATTTTTGATGATCTTGAACGGGTTTCATATGTAGCAAAATCAGATGAGCGTTTAGATGAAGCAAAATCTGATAACCCTTCAGATTACAATGATTTATTGGGTTATATTGACTATCTTTCTGAGAATAAAAAATTTAAAATTATTGTAATTTTAAATAGTAAGGAAATAGAATCAACAAAGAAATATCTCATTGATAATAAATTTAAGCTGAATCATAATAGAATGGTATCTACAGGAGAAGTCATAGATAACATTTTGAAAAAGAGTAAATTGAGAGATGATGACTTTGGGAAAATGTTATCATTGATTTTTAAAATTTATTATGTAGATATAGAGGAAAGAGTTGTACAAGATAAAAATAATAATTCAAAAGCAAAAAAACCAAATCTGAGAGAGTTCCAGAAGTCGTTAGAAGAACTTTCAAATAGAACTGATAATAATGAGAAAGCAGACTACATTATTAAGTGGATGAATGGTTGCGAGGAAACAGAGAGTGTACTTATGTCACTTGTGAAATATTTTGAAGAGAAGCCGACAGAATATATGGGGTATCTGTATGACACCTTAGATAGTGAACTTTATCGGGATGAGATTGATAAAGCAATTCTAAAAGAGGAATATTCTAGTATTACTTCGGAAAATATTATCGAAGTTATTGATAAGAAAAAATCGTATTTTGAAGAGTTGTTATATTTTTTATGGAAAAAAAGTTCGGAGATAAATGAGTTAAGAATCTTGGGGTATGAATACAATCGAAATGACGACTTTGAATTTGAAATTTCTAAAAAATATCCTTATTATGATTATGAAGAATTAGAATATGATAAAGTAAAACGATATTTCGAAAAAAGAGAAGACAGAGAAGTTTTGGATAGCATTTAATTAAATATTTTTTAATTAGGTTCTTTAAAGGCTGTAGATTTCAATTTTTTACTGATTTGTATCTGATTTTTAAAAATAAGTAAGAGAGCTATAAATTGTGATAGCCTAATACTAGTAATTTAGAAAAAGTAGAATTTTTTGGAAGATTCATTGTCTAAAATTCGTCCTAAAATTCACACAAAACTCTTCAATTTGGGTTTGTGAAAATCGGTTTTTTATGATAGAATATTAAGGAATGTATGTCATTCGATAAACAAATTTAATGAGGTAAAAACATGGAAATCATGACACTTGCGATTGCTGTTTTTGCCGTCATCATTGGTTTAGTCATTGGATATGTCAGCATCTCAGCTAAGATGAAATCATCTCAAGAGGCTGCAGAGTTGATGCTTCTAAATGCTGAACAAGAAGCAACTAATTTACGAGGACAAGCTGAGCGCGAAGCGGATTTATTGCTAAATGAAGCCAAGAGCGAAAGCAAGTCTCTTAAAAAAGAAGCACTATTGGAGGCCAAAGAGGAAGCCAGAAAATACCGTGAAGAAGTGGACGCTGAATTTAAGTCAGAACGTCAGGAGCTCAAGCAAATTGAAAGTCGTTTGACGGAGAGAGCTACGAGCCTTGACCGTAAGGACGACAATTTGACGAACAAAGAAAAAACACTTGAACAAAAAGAACAAAGTATTTCTGATAGAGCAAAAAACCTTGATGCACGTGAAGAGCAATTAGAGGAAGTCGAAAGACAAAAAGAAGCTGAACTTGAACGTATCGGTTCCCTTTCCCAAACTGAGGCTCGAGATATTATCTTGGCTCAGACAGAGGAAAACTTGACTAAGGAAATTGCTAGCCGCATTCGTGAGGCTGAGCAAGAAGTGAAGGAACGTTCAGACAAGATTGCGAAAGATATCTTGGTTCAGGCTATGCAGCGTATCGCTGGTGACTATGTAGCAGAGTCAACAAACTCGACAGTTCACCTACCAGATGATACTATGAAGGGTCGCATTATCGGTCGTGAAGGGCGAAATATTCGTACCTTTGAAAGTTTGACAGGGGTCGATGTGATTATCGACGATACACCGGAAGTGGTGACCTTGTCAGGATTTGATCCAATTCGTCGTGAAATTGCTCGTATGACCATGGAAATGTTGCTCAAGGATGGCCGTATCCACCCAGCTCGTATCGAGGAGTTGGTGGAGAAAAACCGTCAGGAGATTGACAATAAAATCCGTGAATACGGTGAGGCTGCTGCTTATGAGATTGGTGCGCCTAACCTCCATCCAGACTTGATGAAGATCATGGGACGTTTGCAGTTCCGTACTTCATATGGACAAAATGTCTTGCGTCATTCGATTGAGGTTGCTAAGTTATCTGGTATCATTGCCAGTGAACTTGGTGAAAATGCAGCTCTTGCCCGTCGTGCTGGATTCCTTCATGACATAGGGAAAGCTATTGACCGCGAGGTTGAAGGTAGTCACGTTGAGATTGGTACGGAGTTGGCTCGTAAGTACAAGGAACACCCAGTTGTGGTGAATACTATTGCTAGCCACCACGGAGATGTCGAAGCCGAAAGCGTCATTGCAGTGATCGTTGCTGCAGCAGATGCCTTGAGTGCAGCGCGTCCAGGTGCTCGTAGTGAATCTCTTGAAAACTATATCAAGCGTCTCCACGATTTGGAAGAAATCGCCAATGGCTTTGAAGGAGTGCAAAATAGCTTTGCCCTTCAAGCAGGACGTGAAATTCGTATCATGGTTAATCCAGGACAAATCAAAGACGACAAAGTCACAATCTTGGCTCACAAAGTTCGTGAGAAAATTGAAAACAATCTCGATTACCCAGGAAATATCAAGGTAACCGTGATCCGTGAACTTCGTGCAGTAGATTATGCTAAATAAATAAGAAAGAGCAGTTGAAAAATTACTGCTTTTTTGTTACACTAGATAGAAAGACTGTAGAAGGATAACTGACGCGATCATCAGTATCCGAGAGAAATTTTACTTTATTTCACAGACTAACTAAAGGAGACATAATGGCAGACCGAGGCTTGCTAATCGTTTTTTCTGGTCCTTCAGGAGTTGGGAAAGGAACGGTTAGAAGAGAGATTTTTGAGAGTTCTGAGAATCAATTTCAATACTCTGTATCGATGACGACACGCGCGCAACGTCTTGGTGAAGTGGACGGAGTGGACTATTTCTTCCGTACTCGTGAAGAGTTTGAAGAGCTGATCCGTCAAGGTCAGATGTTGGAATATGCAGAATATGTCGGTAATTACTATGGAACTCCTCTGACCTATGTCAATGAAACCCTGGACAAGGGAATCGATGTCTTTCTTGAGATTGAAGTCCAAGGAGCCCTTCAGGTTAAGAAAAAAGTTCCAGATGCTGTCTTTATCTTCCTAACACCACCAGATTTGGATGAATTACAAGATCGTTTGGTAGGTCGTGGAACAGATAGCGCTGAAGTGATTGCCCAACGAATCGAAAAAGCCAAGGAAGAAATTGCCCTCATGCGTGAGTATGATTATGCCATTGTCAACGATCAGGTGCCCCTCGCTGCTGAACGTGTCAAGCGTGTGATCGAAGCAGAACACTTCCGTGTGGACCGTGTCATTGGTCACTACCAGGAGATGTTGCCAAAATCTCCAACTACTCGATAAACTATAGGAAATAGGTACAAGCAAATGATGTTAAAACCCTCTATTGATACCTTGCTAGACAAGGTACCATCAAAATATTCACTCGTAATCTTGGAAGCAAAACGCGCCCACGAACTAGAAGCCGGTGCGCCAGCAACTCAAGAGTTTAAGTCTGAAAAATCAACTCTTCGCGCTTTGGAAGAAATCGAGTCTGGAAATGTAACCATTCACCCAGATCCAGAAGGAAAACGTGAAGCGGTTCGTCTCCGTATCGAAGAAGAAAAACGCCGCAAAGAAGAAGAAGAAAAGAAAATCAAAGAGCAAATCGCTAAAGAAAAAGAAGATGGTGAAAAAATTTAAGGTTGGGGGGACTCAATCTTATTTTTTCTATTGCAAGAATTTACTGACAAGAAGGAGGTGAGAAGATGGCGATCGCAAAGATTATCGTAGATGTTCCCCTGATGCAGACGGACCAGCCCTATAGTTATAAGGTCCCAGAGGAATTTGTAGAGATGCTGGAAGTCGGTATGCGGGTCCATGTTCCTTTTGGCAAAGGCAATCGCTTGATCCAAGGAATTGTGCTTGGCTTGGAGTCCCAGTCGGATGAAGAAGCTGCCAATCAGGACTTGAAGGAGATTGCAGAGGTGCTGGATTTTTCCCCTGTTCTCACTCAAGAGCAACTCTGGCTGGCTGAGGAGTTACGCAAGTCTGTCTTTTCTTACAAAATCTCCATTCTAAAAGCCATGTTGCCTGGATTTTTAAGCTCCAGTTATGATAAGATTCTCTATCCTCTGGAAGGTCTGAGTCAGGCAGACCGAGAGCGTCTGTTTGGTTCAGAAGATTCGCTAGCCTTTTCTTCTCTAGACCTTGCCAAACAGGCAGAAATGATGCGCTTGACCAGAAAAGGGCTGCTCCGCTTAGAATACCAGGCAGTCGATCAAAAGAAGGTCAAGACCCAGTCTTGGTATGAGATTGATGCTACTCGACTAGAGCAGATTGAGATTTCTGCGCGTGCTAAGAAAAAGGCAGAGCTGAGAGACTATCTGCTAGCTCATTCTGAAAGTGCTCCTCTGGCTAGCTTGTTAGAGTCTTATTCGCGGGAGCAAGTCAACTTCTTTGTGGAACAAGGAGCTCTAACCCTAGTCCAAAAGGAAGTGCAACGCTCAGCTGCTTATTTCGAAGGCATTGAGGCCAGTCAGCCTTTGTCTCTGAACCCAGAGCAAAGACAAGCTCGCGATGCCGTTGTCAGTGCTATTGGTAGTCAACAGCCTCCATTCCTCCTTCAAGGGATTACAGGAAGTGGGAAAACGGAGGTTTACTTACAGATCATCCAAGGAGCCTTGGACAAGGGGAAGACAGCTATTTTACTGGTTCCTGAGATTTCTCTGACGCCACAAATGACGGAGCGTTTTATTGCTCGATTTGGTGAGAAAGTGGCTATTCTTCACTCAGGCCTGTCCAATGGTGAAAAGTACGACGAATGGCGCAAGGTTGAGCGTGGCGATGCCCAAGTTGTTGTTGGCGCTCGATCAGCTATCTTTGCTCCTTTGAAAAATCTAGGTGTTATAATTATCGACGAAGAGCATGAAGCTAGCTACAAGCAAGACAGCAATCCCCGTTATCATGCTAGAGAGGTCTCCATTTTACGGGCTCAGTACAATCAAGCAGCCCTAGTCCTTGGTTCGGCAACACCGAGCTTAGAGAGCCGTGCGCGGGCTGGAAAAGGCGTCTATCAACACTTACGTCTGACCCAACGGGCCAATCCTTTAGCCACCATTCCTGAGGTTCAAGTGATTGACTTTCGGGACTATATCGGGCAGAATGAGACGTCAAACTTTACGCCTCCTTTGCTAGAGGCCATCCAAGACCGTTTGGATAAAAAAGAGCAGGTAGTCCTCATGCTCAACCGTCGGGGCTATTCTAGCTTTGTCATGTGTCGGGAGTGTGGGACGGTGGATACTTGTCCCAACTGTGACATTTCTCTCACCCTGCATATGGATACCAAGACTATGAACTGCCATTACTGTGGCTTTTCGAAGGGGATTCCTCAGGTCTGTCCCAACTGTCAGAGTCGCAGTATTCGTTACTACGGGACGGGGACTCAGAAAGCCTACGATGAGCTAGCAGAGCTCTTTCCTCAGGCTCGCATTCTGCGGATGGATGTGGATACGACTCGCAAGAAAGGCAGTCACCAAGCTCTTCTGGACCAGTTTGGCCGAGGGGAAGCAGATATCTTGCTGGGAACTCAGATGATTGCTAAGGGCTTGGATTTTCCAAATGTGACCCTAGTCGGAGTCCTCAATGCGGATACAGCCCTAAACTTGCCTGATTTTCGTTCTTCCGAGAGAACCTTCCAACTCTTAACTCAGGTGGCAGGCCGTGCAGGTCGAGCGGAAAAGGCTGGGCAGGTCTTGATCCAGTCATACAATCCGGAACACTATGCCATTCGTTTTGCAAAAGATCAGGATTACGAAGGCTTTTACACTTATGAAATGAGTATCAGGCGCCAACTTGGCTACCCACCTTATTATTTCACTATTGGGATTACCCTCTCTCACAAGAACGAAGAAGAGGTTGTCAAACGTGCCTATGAAGTTATGGGGATTTTGCGCTCAGGTTTATCGGAAACTAGTAAAATCCTTGGACCAACGCCAAAACCCATCGCCCGTACCCACAACCTTTATCATTACCAGATTTTGATTAAATACCGTTTAGAAGATGAGCTGGGACCAACTCTCAATCGAGTTTTGGCCTTGACTCAAGAACGGGAAAATAGCGAGCTCCGTCTCAGCATTGACCATGAGCCGCAGCAATTTTTATAAGAAGGAGAAAAAATGACAAGACTAATCTTTATGGGAACTCCCGATTTTTCAGCGACAGTTTTGAAGGGGTTGTTATCAGATGACCGTTACGAGATTCTAGCTGTTGTGACCCAGCCAGACCGCGCTGTCGGCCGTAAAAAAGTGATCCAAGAAACCCCAGTCAAGCAGGCTGCTAAAGAAGAAGGCCTTCCTATCTACCAGCCTGAAAAATTATCTGGAAGTCCAGAGATGGAAGACATTATGAAGCTAGGGGCGGATGGGATTGTGACCGCTGCTTTTGGGCAGTTCCTCCCAAGTAAACTCCTTGATAGCATGAACTTTGCGGTCAACGTTCACGCTTCCCTCCTTCCAAAACACCGTGGTGGCGCCCCCATTCATTATGCCTTGATTCAAGGGGATGAGGAAGCTGGTGTGACCATTATGGAGATGGTTAAGGAAATGGATGCAGGGGATATGATTTCTCGTCGCAGTATTCCTATCACTGATGAGGATAATGTTGGAACCTTGTTTGAGAAATTAGCGATTGTTGGTCGTGACTTGCTCTTGGACACCCTTCCTGGTTATATTGCTGGGGAGATCAAACCTGTGCCTCAAGATCCTAGTCAGGTCACTTTCTCGCCAAATATTAAGCCAGAAGAAGAGAAACTCGATTGGACTAAAACCAATCGTCAACTCTTCAACCAAATACGTGGCATGAATCCATGGCCTGTTGCCCACACTTTTCTCAAGGGTGATCGCTTTAAGATTTATGAAGCCCTGCCAGTAGAAGGTCAGGGAGCTCCAGGTGAGATTCTGTCTATTGGCAAGAAGGAATTGATTGTCGCAACGGCTGAAGGTGCTCTGTCTCTTAAGCAAGTGCAGCCAGCTGGGAAGCCTAAGATGGACATTGCTTCCTTCCTCAACGGAGTGGGACGGACATTGACTGTAGGAGAACGATTTGGTGACTAAAGTAGAAACGGCTAGAAGTCTAGCTCTAGCAGTATTAGAGGATGTTTTTATCAACCAAGCATATTCCAATATTGCCTTAAACAAACACCTTAAGGGGAGTCAACTCTCAGCAGCAGATAAGGGCTTGGTGACAGAGATTGTCTACGGAACGGTAGCCCGAAAACTCACCCTGGAATGGTACCTGTCCCACTTTATCGAAGACAGAGATAAGCTAGATAACTGGCTCTATATCCTGCTCCTTCTGAGCGCCTACCAACTTCGGTATCTAGATAAGATTCCTAATCACGCTGTTGTCAATGAAGCGGTAGAGCTAGCCAAAGCCCGTAAAAAAGGCAGTGAAAAATTAGTCAACGCCGTCCTTCGTCGTATCTTACGAGAAGGCTGGCCAGATATTGACAGCATTAAGCGAAAAAATAAGCGTGATTCCATTGTCTATTCTCTCCCAGTTTGGCTAGTATCTAAACTCAAGGAAGAATACGGTGAAGAGCGAGCACAAGCCATCTTTAAAAGTCTCTTGGTGCGCAACAAAGCCAGTATTCGTGTAGCCGATTTGAGCCGAAAAGAGGAAATCAAAGCTTTGTTAGAGGCGACTGATTCCCCTTTGGCTGCCACTGGTCTGGTCAAGGAGCAAGGCCACTTTGCAGGCCATGATTTGTTTGCGGATGGAGCCATTACCATCCAAGACGAATCCAGTCAATTGGTTGCTCCGACTCTTGATCTACAAGGTGATGAACAGGTCTTGGATGCCTGTGCCGCTCCGGGTGGAAAAACAGCCCATATGGCCTCTTACCTCACATCCGGTAAGGTGACGGCTTTGGATCTTTATGATCATAAGTTGGACTTGATCCAAGAAAATGCGGAGCGTTTAGGTGTGGCAGATCGAGTGCAAACACAAAAATTGGATGCCAGAAAAGTGCATGAGTTTTTTGGTCGAGACTCTTTTGATAAGATTTTGGTAGATGCTCCCTGTTCTGGGATTGGACTTTTACGCCGCAAACCAGACATCAAATACAATAAAGAAACAGCAGATTTCACATCCTTACAGGAAATTCAGCTGGAAATATTAGGTAGTGTTTGTCAAACACTACGTAAAGGTGGTATAATAACGTATAGTACCTGTACTATTGTCTCTGAGGAGAACTTTCAAGTTGTTGAAGCATTTTTAGAAAGTCATCCCGAGTTCGAGCAGGTTAAACTAGAACACGAATGTAAAGATATCCTGAAAGATGGTTGCATCCTGATCACTCCAGAATTGTATGGAAGTGATGGATTCTTTATCAGCCAATTTCGCAAGATATCAGAATAGGAAGGAACTGACACAATGGAAATAGCATTATTAACAGATGTTGGTCAGAAACGGACAAATAATCAGGACTATGTCAATCACTTTGTCAACCGAGCAGGACGCACTATGATTATCTTGGCTGACGGGATGGGAGGACACCGTGCAGGAAATATCGCTAGTGAGATGGCGGTCACAGACCTCGGTGTAGATTGGGTAGATACCCAAATCGACTCAGTCAATGAAGTTCGTGAGTGGTTTGCCCACTACCTGGAGATTGAAAATCAAAAAATTCATCAACTAGGTCAGGACGAAGCTTACAGAGGCATGGGAACAACGCTAGAAGCTGTTGCGTTTATTGACAACCAAGCCATCTATGCTCACATTGGAGATTCTCGTATCGGTTTGATTCGTGGAGAAGAATACCACCAGTTGACGAGTGACCATTCTTTGGTTAATGAATTGCTCAAGGCTGGTCAATTGACTCCAGAAGAAGCAGAAACTCACCCTCAAAAGAATATCATTACCCAGTCTATCGGACAAAAAGATGAAATCCAGCCAGATTTTGGGATGATTACACTGGAGTCAGGAGATTATCTCTTGCTCAATAGTGATGGTTTGACCAATATGATTTCGGCAAGCGAAATTTATGATATTGTAACCAGTGATATTTCCCTAGCAGACAAGGCGGCAACCCTCATTCGTTTTGCTAACAATGCAGGAGGTTTAGACAACATTACGGTTGCCCTTGTTTACATGAACGAGGAGGCGGCAGAATGATCCAAATCGGCAAGATTTTTGCCGGGCGGTATCGGATTGTCAAGCAGATTGGTCGAGGAGGCATGGCAGATGTTTACTTGGCCAAGGATTTGATCCTAGATGGGGAAGAGGTGGCAGTTAAGGTCCTGAGGACCAACTACCAGACGGACCCGATTGCTGTGGCACGTTTCCAGCGGGAAGCGAGGGCTATGGCGGATCTGGACCATCCTCATATCGTCCGGATAACAGATATCGGTGAGGAAGATGGCCAACAGTACCTAGCTATGGAATACGTAGCAGGACTTGACCTCAAGCGTTATATCAAAGAACACTATCCTCTTTCAAATGAAGAAGCGGTTCGGATTATGGGACAGATTCTTTTGGCTATGCGTTTAGCTCATGCTAGAGGAATTGTTCACCGAGATTTGAAACCTCAAAATATCCTCTTGACACCAGATGGAACTGCTAAAGTTACTGACTTTGGGATTGCAGTGGCCTTTGCAGAGACGAGTCTGACCCAGACCAACTCGATGCTGGGTTCGGTTCATTATTTGTCACCTGAGCAAGCGCGTGGTTCTAAAGCGACTTTCCAGAGTGATATCTATGCAATGGGGATTATCTTCTATGAGATGCTGACGGGACATATCCCTTATGATGGAGATAGCGCGGTTACGATTGCCCTCCAGCATTTCCAGAAGCCACTTCCGTCCGTCATTGCTGAAAACCCATCTGTCCCTCAGGCTTTGGAAAATGTTGTCATCAAGGCAACTGCTAAGAAATTGTCTGATCGCTATCAGTCTGTTTCAGAAATGTATATGGACTTGTCAACTAGCTTGTCTTATAATCGTCGAAATGAACCGAAACTGATCTTTGATGATGCGAGTAAGGCAGACACGAAGACTTTACCTAAAGTTCCACAAAGTACACTGACCTCGATTCCAAAAGCTCCGGCGCAGGAAGAACGTCCTCAGTCAAAGAAATTAACACCAGAGCAAGCACCTACGCAAAAGCCAACTAAAAAGCGGAAGTTTAAGGCTCGCTATATGATTCTTTTAGCTAGTCTTCTATTAGTTGCAGCCTCTTTGGTCTGGATTTTATCTAGAACACCAGCAACGATTGCTATTCCTGATGTGGCTGGACAAACTGTTGCAGAGGCAAAAGAAGCTCTTAAAAAATCCAAGTTTGAAGCCGGTGAAGAAAAGTCAGAAGCCAGCGACACAGTAGCGGAAGGACGCGTTATTCGAACCGATCCGGAAGCTGGTAGTGGCCGAAAAGAAGGGACCAAGGTCAATTTGATTGTTTCTTCTGGGAAGCAATCCTTCCAATTGAGCAATTACGTCGGACGCAAGTACACGGAAGTTGTAGCCGAACTCAAGGAGAAGAAGGTTCCTGAGAATCTAATCAAGATGGAAGAGGAAGAATCCAGCGAAAGCGAACCTGGAATTATTCTCAGACAAAGTCCTGCGGCAGGTACGACTTATGATCTTTCAAAAGCCAGCACAATTACTTTAACAGTTGCTAAGAGAGTAACAAGTGTTTCTATGCCAAGTTATATTGGTTCAAGTCTCGAATTTACAAAGAATAATTTGACTCAGATTGTCGGTGTAAAAGAGGCCAATATTGAGGTTGTCGAGGTTTCGACTGCTCCTGAAGGAACAGCAGAAGGTACAGTTGTAGATCAAACACCAAAAGCGGGTGAACAGGTTGACCTTGCTAGCACGCGTATCAAACTTTCCATCTACAAACCGAAAACACCACCATCAACTTCATCTTCTAGTTCTGCACAACGTGGGAACCAAGGTTCTTCTACAACTCCAAATCAGGGGAACCAACAAGGAAACACTCCTTCAACTAGTCAATCAAATAGTGAAGGAACCCGTGAAAGTTCTCGAGATTAAACGAATCTTTGTCATGATTTCATGACAAAGATTTTTTTTCATTGATTTTTGTGATAAAATATAGGAAACAGAAAAGGAGGAGAAAATGGACGAATCGAGAGAGTTGAATGCCGTCATTGATGTGATTATGCTAGCTGGAACCATTCTCTTAAAAAGCGGTTCGGAGATTTATCGGGTGGAGGACACCATGATCCGTATCGCTCATTCACAGGGAATAGTGGATTGCAACGTTCTTGCCATGCCAGCAGCTATTTTCTTTTCTATTGAGAATACCAATATTTCTCGTATGAAACGAGTAACTTCTTCCTCCTACAACATCGAAAAAGTCTGCGATGTGAACCAAGTATCACGGGAGCTTGTCGGAGGGCAGATCGATCTCTCTACGGCTTTTGAAAGGCTAAAGGAAATCAGGAATCAAGCTCTTCCTTATACCAAGTTCCAAGTGACTATTGCAGCAACTCTCAGTGCCCCTTTTTTCTCGATTATGTTCGGGGGGAATACCTATGATGCTTTTGGTGCAGCCATTGCGACCTTACTTGGTTTTGCTTTTTCTCTCTATGTAGAGAAGTTTGTCCGCATTCCTTTTGTAACCGCCTTTGCGGGTGCCTTTGTTTTTGGATTGATTGCCCAGTTCTGGGCCCGCTATACAGGATTTCCTTCGACGGCAGACTTGATCATAGCGGGAGCCGTCATGCCTTTTGTTCCAGGGATTGCTCTGACAAATGCAGTTCGGGATATCATGACCAACCATATCAACTCTGGTATGAGCAAGATGTTTGAATCCTTGCTCATTACCCTCGCTTTAGGGGCCGGCACCTCCGTCGCCCTGGTTTTGATGACATAAGATGACTCTAACAAGTATTTTACTCCAAGCAGTGGCGAGTTTACTCGCCATTATCACCTTTCTAATCGTACTAAATGTTCAGCGTTCCATGCTCCTACCTGGTGGTGTTCTGGGAATGGGTGTCTGGCTCCTCTACCTCGTGCTCAAAGAACCAACCAATGTTATTGTTGCGACCTTTATTGCAGCGGTGGTTGGTTCTTGTATCAGCCAAATTTTAAGTATTGTATATAAGACGCCAGCAGTGGTCTTTGTCTTGGCCATTCTTGCCCCCTTGGTGCCCGGTTATCTATCCTATCGAACGACAGCCTTCTTTGTGACAGGCGATTACAGTCATGCCCTTACCAGTGCAACACTAGTAGTTATGTTGGCTCTAGTCATTTCTATCGGGATGGCAAGTGGAACAGTGATTCTGAAACTTTATTACTATATCCGAAAACAGCGAGGCATATCCTCCTAATGCTGTCAAAGCAAAGACTTGATTTGTTGAATCAAGTCTTTTTTCTCTCATTTGTTCCTATTTGTGATAAAATAGAATAGAACGATTTTTTACAATGAATGAAAAAACAGAGGTAAATATGACAATCGGTATTGATAAGATTGGTTTTGCGACCAGTCAATATGTCTTGAAATTACAAGACCTAGCAGAAGCAAGAGGAGTTGATCCGGATAAATATAGTAAGGGTCTCTTATTAAACGAAATTAGCATTGCACCATTGACTGAGGATGTTGTCACCTTAGCTGCCAGTGCAAGCAACTCTATCCTCACAGATAAAGAAAAAGAAGAAATCGACATGGTCATCGTGGCGACCGAGTCAGGAATTGACCAGAGTAAGGCAGCAGCGGTCTTTGTTCACGGTCTATTAGGTATCCAGCCGTTCGCTCGCAGTTTTGAAATCAAAGAAGCTTGTTACGGAGCAACAGCTGCCCTCCATTATGCCAAGTTGCATGTGGAAAATTCTCCAAAGTCCAAGGTCTTGGTCATCGCTAGCGATATTGCCAAGTATGGTGTAACGGCTCCAGGTGAACCAACTCAGGGAGCTGGGAGTGTGGCGATGTTGATTACGCAAAATCCGCGTACCATGGCCTTTAACAATGATAATGTTGCCCAAACGCGTGATATTATGGATTTCTGGCGCCCAAACTATTCAACCACTCCTTATGTAAACGGTTTGTACTCAACTCAGCAATATCTTGACAGTCTTACGACGACTTGGGATGAATACAAGAAACGTTTTGATTGGACTATGAATGATTTTGCGGCCATCTGCTTCCACTTACCTTATCCTAAGTTGGCCCTAAAAGGCTTGCGCAAGATGATGGATAAGACTTTGTCTCAGGAGAAAAAGGATAGTCTGCAAGAAAACTTTGATAAGTCCATTCTCTACAGTCAGATGATTGGGAATATCTACACAGGTTCCCTCTTCCTTGGGCTTCTCTCCCTTTTGGAAAATGCAGAAAATTTGAAGGCTGGAGATAAAATTGTCCTCTACAGTTACGGAAGTGGAGCGGTTTCAGAGTTCTTTAGTGGAGAACTGGTAGAAGGTTATGAAACTTACCTTGATAAGGATCGCTTGAGCAAACTCAAGCAACGTACAGCATTGTCTGTTGAAGACTATGAAAAAGTCTTCTTCGAAGAGGTAGAGTTGGATGAATCTGGTTCAGCCCAGTTTGCAGGTTTTGAAAATCAAGACTATGCCTTGGTTGAAATTCTCGACCACCAACGTCGTTATAGCAAGGTTGAAAAATAATGAAGTTAAGTTGGAATGGATTTTCTAAAAAGTCATACCATGAGCGCCTTGAGTTACTGAAAGATCAGGCGCTCCTTAGTCCTGAAAAGCAAACCAGTCTGGAGCAGGATGAACAAATCAGCTTGGCGGTTGCAGATCAGCTGAGTGAGAATGTAGTGGGAACTTTTTCTCTGCCTTATTCTATCATTCCAGAGCTTTTGGTGAACGGTCAGGACTACACAGTTCCCTATGTGATAGAAGAACCCTCAGTGGTTGCTGCGGCCAGCTATGCAAGTAAAATCATCAAGCGAGCAGGTGGCTTTACTGCTCAAGTACATGAGCGCCAGATGATTGGTCAGGTAGCCCTTTATCAAGTTGCTAATCCAGATCTAGCGCAAGAGAAGATTGCCAGCAAGAAGGCGGAGCTCTTAGAACTTGCCAATCAAGCCTATCCCTCCATCGTCAAACGTGGTGGTGGGGCGCGTGATTTGCATGTAGAGCAGATCAAAGGTGAAACAGACTTTCTCGTCGTCTATCTCCATGTCGATACTCAGGAAGCCATGGGAGCCAATATGCTTAACACCATGCTGGAAGCCTTGAAACCAGTCTTAGAAGAACTCAGTCAGGGACAGAGTCTTATGGGAATTTTGTCCAACTACGCGACCGATTCTCTGGTGACTGCAAGCTGTCGTATCGCCTTTCGCTACTTGAGTCCCCAAAGGGACCAAGGACGAGAAATTGCGGAGAAAATAGCTTTGGCTAGCCAGTTTGCACAGGCTGATCCCTACCGAGCAGCTACTCACAATAAAGGGATTTTTAATGGTATTGATGCCATTTTGATTGCCACTGGTAATGACTGGCGTGCCATCGAAGCTGGGGCCCATGCCTTTGCCAGTCGAGATGGACGCTATCAAGGTCTTAGTCAATGGACACTGGACATGGAAAGAGAAGAATTGGTCGGTGAGATGACCCTACCCATGCCGGTAGCGACCAAGGGTGGCTCAATCGGTCTCAACCCGCGTGTAGCCCTCAGTCATGAACTACTGGGAAATCCTTCTGCCAAAGAATTAGCTCAGATTATCGTATCCATCGGTCTCGCCCAAAACTTTGCGGCCCTCAAAGCCTTGGTAAGTACGGGTATCCAGCAAGGCCACATGAAATTGCAGGCCAAATCCCTAGCTCTCCTAGCAGGTGCTAGTGAGTCCGAAGTTGCTCCTCTCGTTGAGCGCCTCATCGCAGATAAAACCTTTAACTTAGAGACAGCCCAGCGTTATCTCGAAAACTTAAGATCATAAAAAACTCAGACGAATTCGTCTGAGTTTTTTGTACTTAAATACTTTTTCCTGGTAATAGGGTGACTGGTAAGAAGTAACCAGTTGTCGCAACTTCCTTGCCTTCAATCTTCTGCAAGAGGAGATCGACAGTGAGGTGGGCAATCTCTTTCATAGGTTGCTTAATCGTTGTCAGGTGAGGGTAGTAGTTCTCGATAAAATAAGTCCCATCATAGCCGATGACCTTGAGCTCTTCAGGAACAGAAATTCCCAGCTCCTGAGCGATTTTGATCACCAGAATAGCTGTCAAATCATCCGAAGCAAAAATCGCATCTGGTTTCTGATGGGTCAAGATATTCTTGATTTCCATTTCTTTTCTGACGGGAGAAAAGTCACTCGAAACATTGATAATAGGCGCTTTCGGGAGAACAGAGGCAAAGCCAGCATGGCGCAGTCCAGTTGGTGAGTTAGAGTTATCATTTCCTGTAATCATGATGATAGACTGAGCGCCTGTCTTAACCAGAGTTTGGGCTGCGAGGACCCCGCCACCGTAGTTATCAGAGGAGACGACAGGGATGTCTGGCGATAGGTTTCGGTCAAAGGAAATGATCGGTGCCGTCACACGATTGTAGTCTTCAATTCCCAAGTTGTGACTTCCAGAAATGATACCGTCTACCTGATTGGCCTCCAGCATTTCAATGTACTCCCGTTCTTTTTCAGAGTCATGCTCGCTGTTACAGATGATGGTCTTGTACCCATTCTTGAAGAGCTGATGTTCCAACTTGTCAATCAACTCCGCATAAAAGATATGACTGATGTTTGGGAAAATAAGTCCAATCAACTTGGCAGATTTTCCTTGGAGGCTTCGAGCCAGATTGTTAGGCTTGTAGCCTAGCTCTCGCATGGCTTCATTAACCTTTTGAATGGTTTTCTCAGATAGATAACCCTTTTTATTGATGACCCGTGAGACGGTAGTGGGGCTGACGCCTGCAAGTTTTGCGACATCAGTTAGTTTTGCGACCATAATCTAATTCATAGTAAGTTCCAGTTGGGTTTCCAGACTTGATGAGGATCCCATTTTGGTCCGCATGTGGGAAGACACGACCAGAAAATACTTTTTCTCCTTTATTGATGAAAATTTCAAAGACTGACTTGTCGATGAAGATAGTAGCAGTAGTAGCCTGATTATCGATAGGGCAAGAACGAGTCGTCCCAAATTCTTGGGCATACTGTTCTCCAGACTGGCTACGATCCACTGTCACTTGACCATTTGCAAGGTCAAAGTTGATTGAAAGTCCCTTGCCTTCTTTATCAGCAAGTAAGACAATCTCGCTCTGACTATTGGCTTCTATGTTTAGTTCGATTTCGTAGGTGTTATTGGTTTGAGTACGATTCGAGAAGACTTCTTCAGAAGCACGGAGGTCCTTGATAGCTGCGACTGGATATTGGTAGAGTTTGCCGTCTTTGATGGTCAGTTCCTTAACCAGTGAGAGGGCACCTTGATAATCAAATCGATCAGATGGGTAGGCTATATCTGGTAAACCAAGCCAACTTACTGCTAGTGCACGTCCGTCAGGAGCATTGAAGGCTTGAGTTGCATAGGCCTCGAAACCATAGTCTAGATTATGAAGTTGAGACACATCTACCATTTTAGCATTTTCAGGATCAAAGGAAGCCCCAATTTTGTACATATTTGGAAAGATATTATCGTAGTCTAGAACTTTTTTATCCAATCCTTGTGGACAGTAGAGAAGGACAGGTTGCTCGCTTACAAAGACCAGATTTGGGCATTCCATCATGTAGGCAGTGCGATCGTTAGCGAAGTCAAGGTCGCCAACTGCTTGCCAGTTTGTGTAGTCGTTGTCCACAGCCTTGTAGAGACGGACGAAGCCTTTTTTCTCCAAATCCTGTCCACCGACGATAGCATAGTATTGACCTTTGAAGTCAAAAATTTGTGGGTCGCGGAAGTGGTCAGTAGAGTCAGATGGTTGGTCAATCAAGATCTTGTCAATCTTTGTAATCTTGCCATCTTTATCCATCAAAGCACCAATCTGGTATGGGTGACGAATCCAGTTTTCATCACGGACATTTCCTGTATAAAACAAGAACAAGTTATCGCCAAATTGCATGGCAGAACCAGAGTAGGCACCGTGGCTATCTAATGGAGTATCAGGCAAAACTTTGACTCCAGTTTCTGTGAAGTGTACTAGATCATCACTTTCAAGCTGCACCCAAGACTTCAATCCATGGGCTGCACCAAAGGGGAAGTTCTGGTAAAAGAGAATCCATTTGCCATCAAAATAAGAAAAGCCATTTGGATCATTGAGAAGCCCCATTTTAGGCTCGACATGGTAACGAGTATGCCAAGGAGATTGTGCCATCTTTTCCTTGATTTGCTTGACTTCATCATTTGTCCAGTCTTCGTAGCGTCTGTAACGACGCTCAGTTGTCCATTCCATTTTATCTTTCCTCCATAAGTTCTATTCTATTATTAATAGTAAACGTTTTCGACAAAAAAAGCAAGTCTTTTATGTTAAAAAAGAGAAAAATATGTCAAACGATTACCAGAAATTAAGCAAAGGAAATTTGACAAATTTTCACGAAAAAATGAAAGAAAATGTAAATAAAAAGCTTTGAACCCTCTAACATAAGGATATTTTTTTGAGGAAAAAGAAAATATCCCTCAAAAACGAGCAAGAATAATCAGGAGTAAAAGAAGTAAAATAAAAATTTCTGCAAAACGCTTGACATATTTTAGAAACGTGATAAAATAATAGTCGTAGGGCGAATAAAATCGCTTTCAAACAAGAACAAAATTTTTATAAGGAGATTTTTGCAAATGAACAATCAGGATATTGCAAAAAAGGTCATCGAAGCCCTTGGCGGACGTGAGAATGTCAACAGTGTAGCCCACTGTGCGACTCGTCTGCGTGTCATGGTCAAAGATGAAGGGAAAATCAAGAAGGAAGTGATTGAGAACTTGGATAAAGTTCAAGGAGCTTTCTTTAACTCAGGCCAATACCAAATCATATTTGGGACTGGTACAGTAAACAAGATGTATGACGAAGTGGTTGCACTTGGTTTGCCAACATCTTCTAAAGAAGATATGAAAGCAGAAGCTGCTAAACAAGGAAATTGGTTCCAACGTGCTATCCGTACTTTCGGTGACGTCTTTGTACCAATCATCCCAGTTATCGTAGCAACTGGTCTCTTCATGGGTGTGCGTGGTCTCTTGACTGCTCTTGGAATGACACTTCCAGCTGACGTGACAACATATACTCAAATCTTGACAGATACAGCCTTCATCATCTTGCCAGGTTTGGTTGTTTGGTCAACTTTCCGTGTATTCGGTGGTAACCCAGCTGTTGGTATCGTTCTTGGTATGATGCTCGTTTCTGATTCACTTCCAAATGCCTGGGCTGTTGCGTCTGGTGGTGAAGTAACTGCAATGCAGTTCTTCGGATTTATCCCAGTTGTAGGTTTGCAAGGTTCAGTTCTTCCAGCCTTCATCATCGGGGTTGTCGGAGCTAAGTTTGAAAAAGCAGTTCGTAAGGTTGTTCCAGATGTACTTGACCTCTTGGTAACACCGTTTGTAACACTCCTTGTAATGTCAATCCTTGGATTGTTTGTTATCGGACCAGTCTTTCACGTTGTTGAAAACTACATTCTCATTGGAACAAAAGCTATTCTTAACTTGCCATTCGGACTTGGTGGTTTCTTGATTGGTGGAGTTCACCAATTAATCGTCGTATCAGGTGTTCACCACATCTTCAACTTGCTTGAAGTTCAATTGCTTGCTGCTGACCACGCTAACCCATTCAACGCTATCATTACTGCAGCTATGACTGCTCAAGGTGCTGCAACTGTTGCCGTTGGTGTGAAAACTAAAAATCCTAAACTGAAAACTCTTGCTTTCCCAGCTGCTCTTTCTGCCTTCCTAGGTATTACTGAGCCTGCTATCTTCGGGGTTAACTTGCGTTTCCGTAAGCCTTTCTTCCTTTCATTGATTGCTGGTGCAGTCGGTGGTGGACTTGCTTCAATCCTTGGACTTGCTGGTACTGGTAATGGTATCACAGTCATCCCTGGTACAATGTTGTACATTGGTAACGGTCAATTATTCCAATACATCCTTATGGTAGCTGTATCATTCGTTCTTGGTTTTGCACTTACTTACATGTTTGGTTACGAGGACGAAAAAGAAGTTGCTTCTGAAGTAGCGACAGAACGTTTGGTTCAAGAAGAAACAACTGGTAACATTCCAGTAGCTCCTCAAAATGAAACAATCCAAACTCCAATCGTTGGGGACGTAGTTGCCCTTGAGAATGTTGATGACCCAGTCTTTTCAAGTGGTGCAATGGGACAAGGGATTGCAGTGAAACCAAGCCAAGGCGTGGTTTACGCACCAGCTGATGCAGAAGTATCAATCGCCTTTGCTACAGGACATGCTTACGGTTTGAAGACAGCTAATGGAGCTGAAATCTTGATCCACGTTGGGATCGACACGGTGACTATGAACGGTGAAGGCTTTGAACAAAAAGTTGCTCAAGGCGACAAGGTCAAAGCTGGTGATGTTCTCGGAACCTTTGATTCAAACAAAATCGCTGCTGCAGGTCTTGACGACACAACAATGGTTATCGTAACCAACACAGCAGACTACGCTTCTGTGACACCAGTCGCAAGCGGTTCAGTTGTCAAGGGTGACGCTATCATCGAAGTGAAAGCCTAGTCCTCTTCGAAAATCAGATTTAAAAATAAAACGAACAAATATTATGTTTGTTCGTTTTTACTTGGATGGTAAGATTTACAGAGGAAAATCTAAAATATTGAGAAATCTAGCCCTTTAAAATGTGCTATAATAGAGAAAACAAAGATAAGAGGTTTATCATGACAAAATTATATGGAAGCTTAGAAGCGGGCGGTACAAAGTTTGTCTGTGCTGTCGGTGATGAAAACTTTAATGTTGTGGAAAAAACACAATTTCCAACAACAACTCCTATCGAGACTATCGATAAAACCATCGAGTTCTTTTCAAAATTCGATAATCTTGCAGGTCTTGCCATCGGTTCCTTCGGTCCCATCGATATCGACAAAAATTCAAAAACCTATGGCTTTATCACAACGACTCCAAAACCTCACTGGGCAAATGTAGACTTACTTGGTGCCCTTCGTCGTGCCCTCAACGTACCTATGTATTTCACCACAGATGTAAACAGCTCTGCCTATGGTGAAGTAGTGGCTCGTAACAATGCTGGCGGTCGTATCGAAAACTTGGTTTACTACACGATCGGTACAGGTATCGGTGCAGGTGTTATCCAACGTGGTGAGTTTATCGGTGGTGTCGGTCACCCTGAGATGGGTCACTACTATGTAGCTAAACACCCAATGGATGTAGAAAAAGAATTTAATGGCGTTTGTCCTTTCCACAAAGGCTGTTTGGAAGGCTTTGCGGCTGGTCCAAGTCTCGAAGCCCGTACAGGTGTTCGTGGTGAAAATATTGAACTCAACAACTCTGTCTGGGATGTTCAAGCTTACTATATCGCTCAAGCTGCGGTCAATGCTACTGTGACTTTCCGTCCAGACGTCATCGTCTTTGGTGGTGGGGTTATGGCCCAACAACACATGCTGGACCGTGTGCGTGAGAAATTTACAGCTCTTCTCAACGGCTACCTACCAGTACCTGACGTGCGTGACTACATCGTGACTCCAGCAGTCGCAGGCAATGGTTCTGCCACACTTGGAAATTTTGTCCTTGCTAAGAGTGTCGCAAAATAAAACAAACAATCCGCTTGGGAAACCAAACGGATTTTTCTATTCTCAAAACATCTGCCAGAAGAAATCAATAATATAGGTCAAACCATAAGTATAAACCACTAGGGTAAAGGGCTTGGTCAGAATGATGATAATCATATAGCGTTTGAAGGTCATCTTGGTGAGGGCAGCCAGCATACAGAGAAAGTCAGCTGGACTGACAGGCCAGATCATCATAAAGATAAAGAAACGCTCGAAACGATTACCCTTATCTAGCCAACCAATGTACTTGTCATAGGTACGCTTGCTGACGACGGACTGGACAAAGGCAGCTCCGTAGAGGCGTACCAGGTAAAAGATAATGGCACAGCCAATCACGATGCCGATATAGTTGTAGATGGTTCCGATGATGTGGCCGTAAATAAAGACCCCAGCCACTGAGGTCAAAGCTCCCGGAATGATCGGAACGACGGTTTGTAGGATCTGTAAAAAGATAAAGAGTGGTGGCCCCCAAACCCCAGCTTGCTGGATAAAGGCCGATAGGGTTTCCTTTGATTGTAAAACACCCGCCTGATAGGCCCAAATACAGAAAATCAAGGTGCCGACTCCCCCGACGATAGATGAAATATTGATGACTTGCTGTAGAAGGGGAGAAACAGCTTTCATTTGCTTATCCTGTGACATGTAAACTCCTCATAGATAGTATGATTCTACTATACCATATTTTTCTTATAAAGACTAATTTGATTCCTTATCTTGCTTTTTATATAAGTGTGGTACAATTAAAGGAGTAAGTCAAGAGATATAATGGTGAAAGAAATGTTAGATTTAAAATTTAAAGGAAGATGGAGAAAGTACCAAAAGGAAGTCTTAGATCGTTTTCAGAACTATCAAACAGATGGCCATGTTCACCTAGTGGCGGCACCAGGGTCCGGCAAGACCACCATTGGTATCGAGCTGATCGCTCGTTTTGGCAACCCAGCCCTTGTCTTGGTTCCAACTGTCACCATTCGTGAACAATGGGTAGATAGGATCCAAACAGCCTTTTTAGAGAACGAACAGAAGATTTCAGATCTCGTTTCCCAAAACTTAAAGGAGATGAAGGCATTAACGATTGTGACATATCAGGCTTTTCATAGCGCCATGAACCAATTGCAATCACAAGAAGATGGAGAAGCAGAGGATTTTGTGGGGTTTGATTTGCTTGCAAGTCTAAGAGCACAGAAAGTTGCTACTCTTTGCTTGGACGAATGCCACCACCTGCGCAATGAATGGTGGAAAAGTCTGGAAGTCTTTCGCAAGCAGTATGGACAGTTGCAAGTCATCTCCCTGACAGCGACACCACCTTATGACAGCGAACCTGAACTTTGGGAACGCTATATCCGAATGTGTGGGGAAATTGACCAAGAAATCACGGTACCTGAACTAGTCAAGGAAGACACCCTCTGCCCTCATCAGGATTTTGTTTATATCTGTTCACCAACAGCTGAAGAGGCGAAACGTCTCAAACGGTTTGAGGAGACTAAGTGGGACTATATTCACCACCTTATAGTCGATCCTGATTTTCAAACATTTGTAGCAGGTTCAAAGGCCTCAAAGGAGACATTTCATCAGATTTGCTCTTAGAAGATCCCAAGTACTTGTCTGCTATGTTGATTTATATGCATTCTCAGAGGTTAACGATTCCTCCCTCTTTGCAAAATTTACTGGGAACCCAGAAGCTTCCAGCATTGACCTCCTACTGGCTGGAGACACTGTTGCAGAGCATACTCTATCAGACACCAGATTGGTATGAGGATCCAGATGGATATAAGAAAAAGTTAGAGGCTGACTTGAAGGCGCGTGGCTTGGTGGAAAAACGTCAGGTTTATCTAGTTAAGTCCAAGACTTCCGATCAACTTTTAACCCAATCTCTAGGGAAGTTGTCTGCCATCGCCGATATCTTCTGGACAGAGTATGAGAGTCTAGGTCAGGAACTGAGACAGTTAGTACTAGCTGACTATATTCGAAAGGATTTTGCCACCTATCTGGGAGATGATCAGGCGACCATTTCTCAGTTGGGGGTACTCCCTTATTTTGAAAGCATTCGTCGAAAAGCTCAGGAGCAAGAGATCCCTGTGTCTTTGGCTGTCTTGTCAGGTAGTGTCGTTATTTTGCCTACCGATGTGGCAGCAGAGTTGAAGGAACTCTTGCCTCAGGTTCCTCTTAGTTTCTCATCTATTGGTCACTTAGATCCAAAAGATTATGTGCAGGTTGGTTTTCCAAGCTCAGCTAAGGGAATCGTAGCGACAGTGACGGAGCTTTTTCAACGAGGGCGGATTCAAGTCCTAGTCGGAACCAAATCTCTCCTCGGAGAGGGTTGGGATGCTCCTTGTGTTAATTCCCTAATCCTCGGAAGCTTTGTGGGGAGCTTTATGCTAAGTAACCAGATGCGTGGCCGTGCCATTCGTATCTGGCCGGGACATCCAGAAAAGACCAGTAACATTTGGCATCTGGTAGCCGTTCAAGCGCAAGCACTTATCACTCTTCCTGGTGAGGAGCCTAGACCAGAGAGCAATCAGGATCTGGAGACCTTGTCGCGACGGATGGAGCATTTTCTTGGCTTGGCCTATAATCAGGAGAGTATTGAGACCGGTTTGGATCGTTTGGATTTTCCCAAGCCCCCCTTTAGGAAAAAGCAAATCAGCGAGTATAATGAGCGAGTTAAGAGTCTCTCAAAGGATCGAGCAGGCTTGCGCAAAAAATGGCAAGATGCTCTCGTAGTGGCAGATAGATTTGAGATTGTCACTGAAGTCGCTGCTCAACAACAGAAGATTCCAATCATGCTCCAGTTTGATGCCTTAAAATGGGTTCGCATGTCTTTGTTGCTCCTAGCAGTGGATTTATTGCTCTTGTTGTTTAGATTGAGACTGATTAGAGTTTGGTGGCTTACGGCAGCCTGTCTCCTCTTTCTAGCTTTTGCTACATCACGCTATCTCCTCTATAAAAGCCCCTATAGGCGTATGCAATTCCTTGGTGAGCAGATCCGAAAGGCTCTGCTAGATTCGGGGCATCTAACGGACGATCAATCCCGTGTTCAGGTAGAGGAGGACAAGGACAACTATATGGTTTTTGCCTATCTCAAGGGAGGAAGCATGAGGGACAAGGAGCTGTTTGCACAGACTGTGGGAGAGTTCTTTGCTCCAGTGGACAATCAGCGCTATCTCTTGAAGGCAGAGAAAGTCCGACAAGGTCAGTCACCTTACTATGTCGTTCCTAGTCTTTTTGACAAGCGCAAGGAAGATGCACAGAAATTCCTCGACTTTCTGACGCCAACTATTGGACGTTATCACCTGATCTACACACGAACAGAGGCCGGACGGAAAATCCTTCTTGAAGCTCGTATCCAAGCTCTCTCTAACAAAAATGACCGTATCTTGACTAAGAAGAAGGTTAAAAGCCAGTTGGAGTAGGGGAGGTAAAATATACCCCTCTAGAAAATAAAAAAGCAAAGGGAGAAAATATGGCAGATACAATTTTAATTTTAGGTAATGGTTTTGATATTGCAATGGGGCGAAAAACAAAGTATACCAATTTTATTTACTTTGAAAAACAATTATTCTCTAATCCAAATGAGGAGTTACTGGAGTTCCTAAAAGTTAAAAATATAAGGATTGAGAAATATAAGGATAATTTGTATTTGAAATTTATTAATGAGAATAAAGATACCCTTGGGGATAATTGGTCAAATCTTGAAACCATGATTTCTCAACTTGCAGATGCAATAATGTATTTTAAGGAGAAGAGTGATTTGCTATTTCAAATTGCTCCTGCAAATCAATTTTGGGTACTTGAAGATAAATTAGTAAGTGAAAATAATTATAGTTCAAAAGTATTTGTTGCAAGAAGCTTTATTTCCTTTTATAAAGAGGAAGGCTGGGATTCTTTGGAAAGAGAAGTTACACTTGAAAAATTAAATAGTAAATTTATCAGGCAACTTGATCTATTGATTGAATTGTTAGAAATCTATCTGTCATATATAGATTATTTAGATTTTGAAGTTCGAGGGATTGAAGCAAGACCAACAGCTTTAGATGCAGTACCTCATTTATTAAGTTCTTATGTTTTAAACTTTAATTATACCAACACGTCAAGTTATCTATTTAGAACTGTTGAAGAAAGAACTCATTTTATACATGGTCGAATTGATTTAGATAGAACGTTTAATAGGCTCAATACCATGGTCTTTGGAATTGAGGATAAAGAAAATGATGTCAACAGTGATTTGATTCCTTATCAGAAGTATTACCAAAGAGTTGTTAAAGAGACCGGAAATAAATTTGAAGAATTCTTCAGACAAACTATTCAATTTCCTGATAATGATTTTGAGAGTTATATTACTTCTAAAAATATCATTGTTTTTGGTCACTCTGTAGATCCTCTGGATAAAGAGATATTCCAAAAATGTTTTGAATTAGCAGAGAAAGGTGAGTATCTATATCGATTTATTTACACTTACTTTGATGAACCAGCTAAACGTTCAATTATTAAGAATCTCGCAATCATCCTTGGGAAGGAAAAACTGATAGAGTTAACAGGTAAACGGAATATTGTATTCGTAAAGAGTGATGATAAGGACCGTATGAACAAAGAGCTACTACCTTAATAAAGTTAAGAATAGTTTATAGCCCACTCGCTCTAGTCAGGTCGAGTGGTTTTTCTTGAAATATGATAAAATAGAAAAGATAATACATTAATTAAGGAAAGTAAAAATGGCAAGTAAAGAAAATGCAGAACGCAAGGAGCTGCATCGTAAAATTTGGGCGATTGCAGACGATGTTCGTGGAGCTGTAGACGGTTGGGATTTTAAGCAATATATCCTAGGAATTCTGTTCTATCGTTTTATTTCAGAGCACATGGCAGACTATTTTGACCGTGCGGAGCATGAGGCTGGTGATTTAGAATTCCGTTATGTTGACTTAAGTGACCAAGAAGCTGAGCAAGATTTCAAACCAGGGACAGTTGAGGATAAGGGGTTCTTTATCCTTCCAAGTCAATTATTTGAAAATGTCGTCAAGAACGCCTCGCAAAATGAAAATCTAAACGAAGACTTAGCTAATATTTTCCAAGACATTGAGAAGTCAGCGATTGGGTTCAAATCAGAGGACGATATCAAAGGTTTGTTTGATAACTTGGACACACGAAGCAATATCCTTGGTGGAACTGTTCCAGAAAAAAATAAACGCCTTTCTGACATTCTTAATGGTATCAATAGTATTAACTTTGGCAATTTTGAGGAAAATGACATTGATGCCTTTGGTGATGCCTATGAGTTCTTGATTTCAAACTATGCTAGTAATGCAGGAAAAAGTGGGGGTGAATTTTTCACACCACAGACAGTATCTAAACTGTTAGCTCGACTAGTCATGGTCGGAAAAAACAAGATTAACAAGGTCTATGACCCAACATGTGGTTCAGGCTCTCTCCTTCTTCAAATGAAAAAACAATACGAAGACCATATCTTGGAGGATGGTTTCTTTGGTCAGGAAATCAATATGACCAACTATAACTTGGCTCGTATGAATATGTTCCTACACAATATCAACTACAATAACTTTGATATTAAGCGAGGAGATACCCTTTTAAATCCTCAGCATCTGGAAGAAAAGCCTTTTGATGCTATCGTTTCTAACCCTCCGTATTCTGTTAAATGGGTGGGAGATGGAGATCCAACTCTGATAAACGATGACCGTTTTGCTCCAGCAGGGAAACTAGCTCCTAAGTCAAAAGCTGACTTTGCCTTTATCATGCATAGTCTCAACCACTTGTCTAATAAAGGTAGGGCAGCAATTGTTTGTTTCCCAGGCATTTTCTATCGTGGAGGTGCTGAAAAGACCATTCGTCAGTATCTGGTAGATAACAACTTTGTTGAAGCAGTCATTGCCCTTCCAGATAATCTCTTCTTTGGCACTTCTATCGCAACTACGATTTTAGTTCTGGCGAAGAATAAACTTGAAAATAAAACACTCTTTATTGATGCGAGTAAAGAGTTCAAAAAAGAGACCAATAACAATGTTTTAACAGATAGCAATATTGAGCATATTGTTGAATTGTTCGCTAATTATCAAAGTGTAGACTATAAAGCAGCTCTTGTTGATAATGATGTGATTGGTTCAGAGCAGGATTACAATCTATCTGTGTCAACTTATGTCGAACAAGAAGACACACGTGAGAAGATTGATATAGATGTGCTCAATAAAGAAATCGCTGAGACTGTTGCCAAGATTGACCACTTGCGTGTAGAGATAGATAAGATTGTAGAGGAATTGAGCCATGACTAATGATGTGATTCTCTATAGAACTGATGACGGGGAGTCCGCTATTGAACTCCACTTGGATAATGGAACGGTCTGGCTGACCCAACAAGAACTAGCTGAGCTTTTTCAGACTTCCAAGCAAAACATTAGTAAACATATCAAGGCTATCTTTGAAGATGGTGAATTGGATGAAACAGTGGTTGTCAACTATCAGTTGACAACCACTCGTCACGGTGCAATAGCAGGTAAAACTCAGTCAAAAAAAGTCGCCTACTATAATCTCGATATGATTTTGGCAATTGGCTATCGTGTGCGTTCTCTTCGTGGAATCCAGTTCAGACATTATGCTTCGACAGTCTTGAAAGAGTATCTGATCAAGGGCTTCGCTATGGATGATGAGCGCTTGAAAAACTTGGGTGGAGGCTCTTATTTTAAAGAACTCCTTGAAAGAATCCGAGACATTCGCTCGAGTGAAAAAGTCTTTTACCGTCAGGTTTTGGATCTCTTTGCTACATCAAGTGACTACAATGCAAACTCACCAGAGGCAAAGAAATTCTTTGCGACAGTACAAAACAAGATGCATTATGCTATTCACCACAATACTGCGAGCGAACTCATCTACAATCGTGTTGATAGTGAAAAGGAGTTTATGGGCTTGACCACTTTTAAGGGCGACCTCCCTACCCTATCTGAAGCAAAAGTTGCCAAGAACTATCTGACAGAAAAGGAACTCCGTGGACTCAATCAGCTTGTATCAGGATATCTAGACTTTGCTGAAAGACAGGCAGAGCGAGAAGAAGTCATGACTATGGCGGACTGGGCGACACATGTAGATCGTATCCTTCAGGCTACTGGAGAAGACTTACTGGATAACAGTGGTTCGATCTCTCGTGAACAGATGAAGCAGAAGGTAGATAAGGAATATAAGAGCTACCAAGCCAAAACCCTTAGTCAAGTTGAAAAAGATTACCTCAAAGAAATTAAAAGCATTGAAAATCTAGCCAAGGAAGGAGGTAAGTGATGAACATCCTAGAAGAAATCCAAAACTGTCCCGTTGAGTGGAAAGAGTTGGGGGAAGTGTGTGAAGTAAAGGCAGGAAAAAATATAAATAAGACTTTTATTCAAAATAATTTAGGGAATTTCCCGGTAATTAATAGTGGAAAAGAACCGTTAGGTTATATCAATATTTTTAACACACAAAATGATCCTATTGGAATAACTTCACGAGGAGCAGGTGTTGGTTATGTTTCTTGGAATGAAGGTAAGTATTTTAGAGGAAATTTGAATTATTCTGCGACAGCTAAAGATGAGGAAGTATTACTACCTAGATTTTTATATTTTTATTTAAAGAATAGTTCCAAAGAAATTGAAAACTTATGCACGTTTGATGGCATACCAGCCTTAAATAAATCATCTTTAGAGGGATTATTAATCCCTATCCCTCCTAGAAAAATCCAAGAAAAAATAGTGCAAACACTTGACAAAATGACTGATTATGTTACAGAATTGACCTCAGAATTGACCTCAGAATTGACCTCACGTAAAAAGCAATATTCTTATTATCGAGATAAGCTTTTATCATTTGAGGATGAGTTCTATCAGGTTGAGTGGAAGACTCTAGAAGAAGTAGCAAAAGATTTTGGTCGAGGGAAATCGAAACATAGGCCTAGAAATGATGCAAGATTATATGGTGGCGATATACCGTTCATACAGACGGGAGATATAAGAGAGGCTGGTAAATGGATTGAAAACTATTCTCAAACTTATAGTGCTTTTGGATTGCAACAAAGTAAGCAGTGGGAAAAGGGAACATTGTGTATCACAATTGCTGCTAATATAGCGGAAACTGGATTATTAGGATTTGATGCTTGTTTCCCTGATAGTATTATAGGGTTTGTTGCAAATCCAAAATTTGCCATTACAGAATATGTTTACTATTACTTAAATTCAATAAAAGATTATCTTGCAAATAAGAGTTATGGTAGTGCACAGGATAATCTTAATTTATCTACATTTTCATCATTGAAAATTCCAGTCCCTTCTCTCGAAATCCAATCTCGTATTGTTCAAGTTCTAGACAACTTTGACAAGGTTTGTAATGACCTAAACATCGGATTGCCTAAGGAGATTGAACTGCGTCAAAAACAATATGAATATTGGAGAAAAATGATGTTCAATTTTAATAAAAAAGGTGACAGTATACTATGACAGAATTCGAAACATTGGAAAGCCTTGCGGATAATCTTATTTCAAAAAAATCAAAGAGTTCCCTTCTATATGCTTTTAATGGAAGTGGAAAAACTAGACTATCTATGGCTGTTAAGGAAAAATTGGATGGCGATGAACTTGGTCAACTTCAGAATAAGGGGATAGACGAAAAGAAAATTTTTTATTTTAATGCATTTACAGAAGATTTATTTTCTTGGGATAATGATTTGCAAGACGATTGGGATAGAAAATTAAATATAAATCTGGAATCAACATTTTTGAAGTATATTCTTGAAGATCAGGGAAAGGAAAATGAGATAATTGATTTATTTCAAGATTACCTTGGAATTTTCCCTGAAGGTAATGATTTAAGAAGTAAACAGCAAATTATTTCACCAAATTTCCAAGACAACTTTAGGACAGTTAAATTTTCAAAAACCTATACTGCCAAAAATGAACATGGTGAAGATGAAAGAATTACAGAGAATAATATAAAAATTTCTAAAGGAGAAGAAAATAGTTTTATCTGGAGTATTTTCTATACTTTTCTGAATGAAGTTATTCAAAGTAAGAATGCTCAGGACTCTTTCCCAAATTTAAAGTATATTTTTATAGATGATCCTGTTTCCTCTTTAGATGACAGAAAAATAATTGAAATGGCTGTTGATTTAGCTAGTTTAATAAAGGAAAGTAAGTTTGAAAAAACGACTGAAACCGTTCATGAATCTAGTGGTTTAAAATTTATTATCACAACTCATCATCCACTATTTTTTAACGTGTTATTTAATGAATTAAAAGGTGATTCATGTAGTAGATTTGTACTTGAACACAAGTTGGATTTGACTACTGGTGATGAAACCTATCATTTGAAAGAGACCTCTGATTCTCCGTTTGCTTACCACTTGAAGGTTATAGATATAATAGATGAAGCTATTAAAGTGAATCAATTAGAAAAATATCACTATAATTTATTAAGATCACTTTTTGAAAAAACTTCTACTTTTTTAGGATATAAATCGTGGGAAGAAATTATACCTGAAAGTGAAAGAGATAAGGTTCATAGAAGATACTTAAATTTATTTAGTCATGATAAACAATCGGTTGAAGAGTTTCCCGATATTACAGAAGATGATAAAGAACAATTTAAAGTGATCTACAAGAAGTTTATTGAGAAATACTATTTCAATAAAGATATTAGTCATTTGCACTAGAATATACAAAGAATACCGAGGAAGCATGATATGGTTGATTATTCAAAAATACATGAAGTAATTGCGGAAACAAATGAAGGGATTCTCTTGGCTGAGTATCAACCAGAGTATCGCACAGATAGAGAATATCAGTCTGAGGCAGACTTGGAAAATCAGCTGATATCTGATCTGGTTAATAGCCTAAACTATGAGCGACTAGATATTCATACGCCTGCCGAACTCTTAGCCAATGCCAAGGTGCAAATAGAAAAACTTAATAAGGTGACTTTTTCGGATGTTGAGTGGAATCGCTTTGTAATGGAGTATTTAGACTGTCCCAATGAAGGGTTAGTTGAAAAAACACGAAAAATCCAAGAAAATCATATCTATGATTTTGTCTTTGATGATGGGCAAATTAAAAATATTTTCATCCTTGATAAGAAAAACATTCATAACAACAGCATGCAGGTCATCAACCAGGTGACCCAAGTGGGCAGTCATACCAACCGTTATGATGTGACTATTTTAGTGAATGGTCTGCCGTTAGTTCAGATTGAATTGAAGAGACGAGGGGTTAGTCTTAAAGAAGCTTTTGAACAAATTCATAGATATAGTAAGGAAAGTTTCAATAGTGAAAATTCTTTATACAAATATATTCAGATTTTTGTGATTTCCAATGGCACTTATACACGCTACTTTGCAAATACGACAGCTCAAAATAAAAATCATTATGAGTTCACCTGTGAGTGGGCGGACCGCAAAAATAAAACAATTCATGACCTCGAGGACTTTACTGTCACTTTCTTAAGTAAGCGAGTCCTCTTAGAAGTTTTGACCAAGTATTGTGTTTTTGATGCTGATAATACCTTGCTCATCATGCGCCCATATCAGATAGCAGCAACTGAGAGTATCTTGCGCAAGATTCATTCTTCCAATGAAATGAAGAACTTTGGCTCTATCAATGCTTGTGGCTATATCTGGCATACGACAGGGTCGGGGAAAACCTTGACCAGCTTTAAGACTGCACGCTTGGCAACAGAGTTGGACTACATTGACAAAGTGATATTCGTCGTTGATAGAAAAGACCTTGACTATCAGACCATGAAGGAGTATCAAAAATTCCAGCCAAATTCAGTCAATGGTAGCAACAATACCAAAGAACTCCAACGAAGTATCGAAGAAAATGATGATCGAATCGTTGTCACAACCATTCAAAAGTTAAACAAGTTTATAACAGCAAATCCAAATCATGAAGTCTATGCTAAAAAATGTGTCTTGATTTTTGATGAGTGTCATCGTTCGCAGTTTGGGAAGGCGCAGAAGCGGATTAAGAAGGCCTTTAAACAGTATGCTTTGTATGGATTTACAGGAACACCGATTTTCCCAGAAAATAGCTTAACGGGTGAAACGACCCAGGAAGTTTTTGGAGAACAACTTCATAATTACGTTATCACAGATGCTATTCGAGATAAAAAAGTATTGAAGTTCAAGGTTGACTATAACTATATCAAGCCTGAAATCAATAAATATAGAGAAGCAGAAAAAGCAGTTGGTCAAGAGCTTGATGAGAAGAAACTCAAAAAGATGGAGAAGGAACTCCTTTTGCATCCAGAACGGATAGCAACCATCACAGAGTACCTGTTGAGAGTTTATAATGACAAAACGCATCGAAATCAACATTATACTCATAAGCAAAAACAACTGTTTGGATTTAATGCCATGCTGGCTGTACAAAGTATTGAAGCAGCAAAATTATACTATGAAGAAATCCAGCGACAACAAGCAGCTTTACCAGAAGCTAAACGCTTAAAAGTTGCAACCATTTTTAGCTTTGCACCTAACGAAGAACAGTCAGCTTATGGGGAAATTCAAGACGAAGAGCTAGACCCTCAAGATACAGCTATGTCTCTATCTTCTAAAGAGTTTCTGGCTAAGGCAATCTACGACTATAATCAAATGTTCAAGACGAACTTTTCGACAGATGGTAAAGAGTTTCAAAATTACTATCGTGACCTTTCTAAACGAGTTAAGTCCAAGGAAGTGGATTTACTGATTGTAGTGGGTATGTTCTTGACAGGATTTGATGCTCCGACCATGAATACTCTCTTTGTCGATAAAAACCTTCGTTATCATGGATTGATTCAGGCATTCTCGAGAACCAATCGAATTTTTAATAGGGTTAAACCTTTTGGAAATATTGTTTGTTTTCGTGATTTAGAAAAGGCTACGCAAGAAGCTATTAAGACTTTTGGAGACACAAATAAGCTTGAAATCATCTTAGAAAAAAGCTTTAGTGAATACATGGATGGTTTTGTCGATCAGGTAACGGGTATCGAGGTCAAAGGATATACTGCGGTTTGTCAGGAAATTCTGGAAAAATTCCCAAATCCGCAAGAGATTGAAACAGAGCACGATAAAAAAGAGTTTGTTAAGTTATTTGGTGAGTTATTGAAACTTGATAATGTTCTTCGAAATTATGACGAATTCCAAGAAATCGACAAACCTATTTCTGAAGGTTATCTTCAAGATTTAAGAAGTGCCTATGTGGAAATTCGAGATGAATTTTTGAATCTTAAAAACTATGAAAAGACTAAGGATTTGGATGTTGACCTTTCAGATGTCGAATTTGAAATTGAGTTACTAAAAACTGATGAGATTAACCTAGACTATATCTTGGCATTGATTGTTGAAAAATCGAAGAATTCTGAGTCTAAAGAAGTAATGAAAGCAGAAGTTAGTCGCGTGATTCGTTCTAGTATTGATATCCGTGCCAAAGAAGAGTTGGTTATTGGATTTATCAATGACACCGATTTGCAAAAATTGAAAGACCATGATGGGATTATCCATGCTTTCTACGAATATGGCAAGGAGCGCAAGAAAATCGCGATTCAAGACCTAGCTGAGGCTGAGAAACTTGTAGATGACTATCAATTGTTTATCGACAAATCAATTCAACGAGGTTATGCTGAAAATAGTGGGACTGATTTGGATTCGATTATTCCACCAACTTCTCGTAGACAGGGAGCGCGTGAACGGAAAAAGCAAGAAGTTTTACGTAAGATTCAGTTGTTAGTAGAGACTTATTCAGGTATTTAAGGGGTTGTCGAACACGATTTATTAGAAAAATCAGGAGCTACAAAAAATATTGATTCGCTTATAATTCACTCATTTTTTAAATACAACTTTGTTTCCATATTTCCTGGAAACGGATAGAAAACAAGGAGAAAGATGGAACAAACTAATCAAAAATCCCAGTGCCAACAACTCTGGGCTAGAAATAAATACCTCGTTTTGAGCCATTCTAGCAATATTTACAATGAGATTCGTCAATATTTGAAGAATGAACAGGTGGAGCTGAGTCTGGTTCAAGAGATGATTGACCGTGCCTGTCAAATCCCAGAACACAAGGGTCAGGTTTGCAATGCCTTCCAGCATGTTTGGGGCTATTTCAAAAAGAAAGCGACAGATGCCGAGCGTAAGGACTATATGCTCTTACTGGATCGCTACCGCTTTGGTCAGGCTTCTAAGGAAGACTTGATTGCTAAGACTCGATACTTGCTTGAACGCTATCCCAATACCTACTTGCAACATTCGACTTTACTGAAAGGAGACTCCCATGAGACTTTGGCATGAGGCTTTGATTTCACAACTTCCCCGTCCTCAACTTTTGGGTCAACATCGAGAGTGCTGCGCCCTGCGTGGCAATGGCTGGGGGAGAAAGCATGCGACGGTTAACTATGTCTTTACCCACTCGCCCTATCATCTCTATGCCTATCATCGCTTGATCATGAAGGAGATGGCTGACCGTGGCTACAATGTCAGTCCAGAGTGGCTGGATAAGGACTACCGTGGCAAAATTTGCCCTCCCTATGAAGACTTGCCTGAGGAGAAGTTGGACAATCCCGTCTACAGTGAGCATGATGCAGGATACTATGAGGAGTGCCTGGCTAATCTCCGAGAGAAGGGGATCAACCTATAGTCTTTTCTAATATCAAGCCATAGTCACTTATGAGAATTATCAATAGCTTGTTTGAGCATTTTAACTAAAAGACAACACAAAACAAGCCATACAAAGGATTTGAGGCACTGGTCTCAAGTCTTTTTCTTTTGTTCAAAATAATGATATAGTTTCAAACTATATCAAATCCTAATTATTTACAATTATACAGGCGCTTTCTTTTCTGTTAAGATAGTTTCAACAACAAATTTTGGAGGACACATCATGTCAACTACGATCATCGGTTTCCCTCGTTTGGGCGAATTCCGCGAATTAAAATTTACAACTGAAAAATATTTTAGAAAAGAAATCTCAGAAGAAGAACTCCTTGCAGCAGCAAAAGAATTGCGCGCGAAACACTGGAACATCGTCAAAGAAAAAGGCATCACTGAAATCCCATCAAACGACTTTTCTCACTATGACAACTTCCTAGATGCAGCTTTCCTCTTCAACGTGGTGCCAGCTTCTGTTCAAAACTTGGACTTATCTGACCTTGAGCGCTACTTTGCTTTGGCGCGTGGTTACCAAGGTGAAAAAGGGGATGTTCGTGCCCTTCCAATGAAGAAATGGTTCAACACCAACTACCACTACATCGTTCCTAAGTTTGAAAAAGACACTCAAGTCAAACTTGCAGGTCACAAGATTTTTGATGAGTTCCAAGAAGCTAAAGAACTTGGATTGAACACTCGTCCTGTCCTTGTAGGTCCATTCACTTTCCTTCAATTATCAGACTTTGAAGAAGGCGTGAAAGCTGAAGACTTCGTAGACGGCTTAGTGGCTGCTTACCAAGAAGTTTTTGCTAAATTGGCGGAGCTTGGTGCGACTCGCATCCAACTCGATGAAGCGGCTCTTGTCAAAGATTTGACAGCTGAAGAAAAAGCTCTCTTCTTGAACCTCTACAACAAACTCTTGGCTGACAAGAAAGGTCTTGAAGTCTTGCTTCAAACTTACTTCGGTGACGTTCGTGACGTCTACACTGACCTTGTGAACTTGCCAGTAGATGCCATTGGTCTTGACTTCGTTGAAGGTAAGAAAACGCTTGAACTCGTTAAAGGTGGTTTCCCAGCTGACAAGACTCTCTATGCAGGTATTGTCAATGGTAAAAACATTTGGCGCAACAACTACGAAAAGAGCTTGGCTGTTCTTGAGCAAATCCCAGCTGAAAACATTGTCTTGACAAGTTCATGCTCACTTCTTCATGTGCCATTTACAACTGCCAATGAAGAATTTGAACCAGCAATCTTGAACCACTTTGCCTTTGCGGTTGAAAAATTGGAAGAACTTCGTGACTTGGATGCTATCCGCAATGGTCAAGGTGCAGAAGCTCTTGCAGCTAACAAAGAACTCTTTGCGACTGAGCGTGTGGGTGAAAATGCAGAACTTCGTGCGCGCATCGCTGGATTGACTGACGCAGACTACACTCGTTTGCCAGCCTTTGCAGAACGTGAAGCTATCCAAGAAGAAGCCTTTAAACTTCCAGCTCTTCCAACAACAACCATCGGTTCATTCCCTCAAACTAAGGAAGTCCGTGCCAAACGTTTGGCTTACCGTAAGGGTGAATTGTCACAAGAAGAATACGATGCCTTTCTTGCTGAAACTATCGATGAATGGATCAAATGGCAAGAAGAAGTTGGATTTGACGTGCTGGTACACGGTGAGTTCGAGCGTAACGACATGGTTGAATACTTCGGACAAAACTTGTCCGGTTACCTCTTCTCTAAGAATGGTTGGGTACAATCTTACGGTATGCGTGGGGTGAAACCACCAATCATCTGGGGTGACGTCACTCGTCTTAACCCAATCACTGTGAAATGGTCTAGCTACGCACAAAGCCGTACTGACAAACCTGTTAAGGGTATGTTGACAGGACCTGTTACCATCCTTAACTGGTCATTCCCACGTGAAGACATCTCTATCAAGGACTCAACTCTTCAAATCGCCCTTGCTATCAAGGATGAAGTTCTTGACCTTGAAGCTGCTGGCGTGAAGATTATCCAAATTGACGAGGCTGCTCTTCGTGAGAAATTGCCACTCCGTCGTAGCGACTGGTACGAAGACTACCTTGACTGGGCTATTCCAGCCTTCCGCTTGGTACACTCTACAGTAGCGCCAGACACTCAAATCCACACTCACATGTGTTACTCAGAATTTACAGATATCATCCCAGCCATCGACAACATGGATGCGGATGTTATTTCCTTTGAAGCAAGCCGTTCAAACCTTGAAATCTTGGACGAACTCAAAGCGAAAAACTTCCAAACAGAAGTGGGACCTGGGGTTTACGATATCCACTCACCTCGTGTGCCAAATGAAGGCGAAATTGACCACACAATCGATGCTATCCTTGCCAAAGTACCAAGCAAGAAAGTTTGGATCAACCCTGACTGTGGTTTGAAAACACGCGGTATTCCAGAAACAAAAGAAAGCTTGATCCGCCTTGTCGAAGCAGCAAAAGCTGCGCGTGAGAAATTGTAAGATAAGATTTCTCTCTTGACACTGACTGTTCAAGGAACTGTTGGCCTAGCTGCTCAGCAATCATGAAATCAAAAAGAAAAGGATAATGACTATGTCACGCCAAACGCCGTCACTTTCATTTGAAGTGTTCCCTCCAAACCCAGCTGTGGGTAATGATAAAATTATTTCAGCCTTGCAGGATATGCGGGAGCTGACACCGCACTTTATCAGTGTGACTGCCAGCAATAATAAATTTAATATCAAGGAAACAACGGTTCGTTTGGCTGACTTTATCCAGAATGATTTGGCGATTCCAACCATTGCCCACTTGCCAGCTATCTATCTGACCAAGGACAAAGTTGCTGAAACCATTGCAGACTTGGATAAGGTTGGGGTACAGAAAATCTTGGCCTTACGTGGGGATATTATCTCTGATGTGGAGCCACAAAAGGATTTTCGCTACGCAACGGACTTGATCGAGTTCATCAAGGAACAGGCTCCTCACTTTGAGATTGTTGGAGCTTGCTACCCAGAGGGACACCCTGACTCGCCAAACCAGATCTCGGATATCCAAAACCTCAAGAAGAAAGTAGACGCAGGCTGTTCAAGTCTCGTAACGCAGCTTTTCTTTGACAATGAGCGTTTCTATGATTTCCAAGACAAGTGTACCTTGGCAGGGATTGATGTTCCTATTCATGCGGGGATCATGCCCATTCTGAACCGTAACCAAGCGCTTCGTCTCTTGAAGACTTGTGAGAATATCCACCTTCCACGTAAATTTAAAGCTATCTTAGACAAGTATGAGCATGACCCTGAGTCGCTCAGAGCAGCAGGACTTGCCTATGCAGTGGACCAAATCGTGGACTTGGTCACTCAGGATGTTGCAGGTGTGCATCTCTACACCATGAACAATGCTGAAACAGCAAAATACATCCACCAAGCAACCCATGCCTTGTTTAATCATCAGTCTTTAGGATAATAAAAAGCAAACCATTCTTCTCAGGTGAGGGGAATGGTTCCTTTTTAATAGAAAAGCCCGCACTTTTTAAGAAAAATATGATAAAATAGACTCTGTACGTACTTGATACAAAGATGAGGGTATTTAAGTTATAGAAGTTTTTTATTAAAACCTGATAATAGGTGTCTATAAAAAATACGAACGAAGTGAGTATTAAAAGATATTTTACGCTATAGTGGTATCTTAGATGATAACAATGTTATTATCTAAGACGAGATTTTTGAAACATTTGGCTCAAAAATTAGGGATGAAATTCCCTGGATTTCTAAAATCATCCACTGGATAATTTTACCTCCAGTTCACACTATTTCAGGGAACTATCAAAAAGATACTTAATTGAATTTTGGTCTCATTTCTTAGGAAAAAAGATAAGCTTCCTAGCACTCATCGAGTGCGGCGTCACCTTCCTATTTTTCTACAGAAATGTTCGGCAAGCCTAACCGTCCAAAATATCTTGATTAATTGAACACGCCTACAACTCTGTGGAAAAAGATAAATCTACCTAGGAGCAGTCGCTCCGTCGTTCGATTTCCTATTTTCCTTTGAGTTGCTTAACGGCTTAGTATCTTGATCTTTGTAGGCAAGGCGTATAATTTCATCAATCCAAAGGGGATTAAAATGACAAAACAAGTGTTTCAAACGACTTTTGCGGGTCGTGAGTTGATTGTAGAGACTGGTCAGGTTGCTAAGCAAGCAAATGGTGCAGTTGTCGTGCGTTACGGTGAGTCAACTGTCTTGACTGCTGCCGTTATGTCTAAGAAGATGGCAACTGGGGATTTCTTCCCACTTCAAGTCAACTACGAAGAAAAAATGTATGCGGCTGGGAAGTTTCCTGGTGGCTTTATGAAACGTGAAGGACGTCCTTCAACAGATGCGACTTTGACAGCGCGTTTGATTGACCGTCCAATCCGTCCAATGTTTGCGGAAGGTTTCCGTAACGAAGTGCAAGTGATCAACACCGTCCTTTCTTATGATGAAAATGCCTCTGCTCCAATGGCGGCAATGTTTGGATCATCCTTGGCACTTTCTATCTCAGATATTCCGTTTGACGGACCAATCGCTGGGGTACAAGTAGGTTATGTTGATGGCCAAATCATTATCAACCCTACTCAAGAACAGGCAGAGCAATCGCTTCTTGAATTGACAGTAGCTGGTACCAAACACGCTATTAACATGGTTGAGTCTGGTGCCAAAGAATTGTCAGAAGAAATCATGTTGGAAGCTCTTCTCAAAGGGCATGAAGCAGTCAAAGAATTGATTGCCTTCCAAGAAGAAATCGTTGCGGCAGTCGGTAAGGAAAAAGCAGAAGTGGAATTGCTTCATGTAGATGCTGACTTGCAAGCTGAAATCATCGCAGCCTACAACAGCGACCTCCAAAAAGCGGTTCAAGTAGAAGAAAAATTGGCTCGTGAAGCTGCAACTCAAGCAGTTAAAGACCAAGTTACTGCTGTTTACGAAGAAAAATATGTAGACCACGAAGAATTTGACCGTATCATGCGTGATGTGGCTGAAATCTTGGAACAAATGGAACACGCTGAAGTGCGCCGTTTGATTACAGAAGATAAGGTACGTCCTGACGGTCGTAAGGTTGATGAAATCCGTCCTTTGGATGCGGTTGTTGACTTTCTTCCTCGTGTGCACGGTTCCGGTCTCTTCACTCGTGGGCAAACTCAAGCCCTTTCAGTCTTGACCTTGGCTCCAATGGGGGAAACTCAAATCATCGATGGTTTGGATCCAGAGTACAAGAAACGCTTTATGCACCACTATAACTTCCCTCAATACTCTGTAGGGGAAACAGGTCGTTACGGTGCGCCTGGTCGTCGTGAAATTGGTCACGGTGCTCTCGGTGAGCGTGCTCTTGCTCAAGTCTTGCCAAGCTTGGAAGAATTCCCATACGCTATCCGTCTGGTAGCAGAAGTCTTGGAGTCAAATGGTTCTTCTTCTCAAGCCTCTATCTGTGCGGGAACTCTTGCCCTTATGGCTGGTGGTGTGCCAATCAAGGCGCCAGTAGCAGGGATTGCCATGGGTCTCATCTCAGATGGAAATAACTACACAGTCTTGACCGATATCCAAGGTTTGGAAGATCACTTTGGAGACATGGACTTTAAGGTAGCAGGTACTCGTGAGGGGATTACAGCCCTTCAAATGGATATCAAGATTCAAGGAATCACTGCAGAAATCTTGACAGAGGCTCTTGCCCAAGCCAAGAAAGCGCGTTTTGAAATCCTTGATGTGATTGAAACAACCATTCCAGAAGTTCGTCCAGAATTGGCTCCAACCGCACCGAAAATTGATACTATCAAGATTGATGTGGACAAGATCAAGATTGTCATCGGTAAGGGTGGAGAAACCATCGATAAGATCATCGCTGAAACAGGCGTTAAGATTGACATCGACGAAGAAGGAAACGTATCGATCTACTCTAGTGACCAAGCTGCTATTAACCGTGCCAAGGAAATCATTGCTGGCTTGGTTCGTGAGGCTAAAGTAGATGAAGTTTACCATGCCAAGGTTGTTCGTATCGAGAAATTCGGTGCCTTTGTTAACCTCTTTGACAAGACAGACGCCCTCGTTCACATTTCGGAAATGGCTTGGACGCGTACCAATAATGTCGAAGACTTGGTGGCTATTGGAGACGAAGTCGATGTCAAAGTTATCAAGATTGATGAAAAAGGACGTGTTGATGCTTCTATGAAGGCTCTTCTTCCACGTCCACCAAAACCTGAGCATGATGAAAAAGGCGAAAAGTCCGAGCGACCTCACCGTCCACGTCATCACAAGGACCACAAACCTAAGAAAGAATTTACAGAAACACCAAAAGATTCAGAATAAGAAAAGGAGAAATGTATGGGATGGTGGCGCGAAACCATTGATATTGTAAAAGAAAATGATCCAGCGGCACGCAACAGTTTGGAAGTTTTGCTGACTTATCCAGGTGTCAAGGCCTTAGCTGCCCACCGTCTCTCGCATTTTCTATGGAAGCATGGCTTCAAACTCCTAGCTCGGATGCACAGTCAGTTTTGGCGCTTTTGGACCCAGATTGAGATTCATCCGGGTGCCCAGATTGACTCAGGTGTTTTTATCGACCACGGTTCAGGTCTGGTGATTGGAGAGACAGCGATTGTTGAAAAAGGCGTTCTTCTTTATCACGGAGTAACACTTGGTGGGACAGGGAAGGATGTTGGCAAACGCCATCCGACTGTGCGTAAAGGAGCTCTCATATCAGCCCATGCCCAAGTCATCGGACCGGTAGAAATCGGTGAAAATGCCAAAGTCGGTGCTGCTGCAGTAGTCGTGGCAGACGTACCTAGTGATGTGACGGTTGTCGGTATTCCGGCTAAGATCGTCCGAGTTCATGGACAGAAGGATGAGCCGGTCATTCACGAAGTCGAAGAAAAACGAGAGTACTACGTCAATAAACTCGAGCAGGCTAAAGAAGCCAGTCACAGATCGTCGGGGTTGTAGAGAACAGTTATATATAAGTAAGGGAAGTGGTCGGAATGGATATTTTTTTTATTATTTTAGTTTTCTTTTCATTTATCTGTTTTTACTTTTACTCTAAACAAAAAGAAATGAAAATGGACATGGAGGCAGATTATAGCGATATTATAGGTCAAAAAGAAGAAATTGATGGGAAATTGTGCTTATTGTTTGAGTACACAAAGTATCAACCACGAAAGTACGATTATATTCTTGATAATTTTTTTCCTGGTCAAAGTGTTTTTGCAATTGATCCGAGAACAAATGAAGCAGATCCAAAACTGGAGTATGTTATATTAGATAGAATAGACCTAGAATATAAGAAAGATAGCAAAGAATTATTCGCCCCTTTTTATATCGTTTTTACGATTAAACCTAGAGAGGAATATAATAACTACTCAACCAGTATAGTCCATAATGCTCCCGTTCAAAATAACTATGCTGGTAATAACTATCAAGATAACAGATATAGCAATTACTATAATGAAATTATTTCAGTGTTGAATGAATACAAAACAGAATTGATTCGACATGGTATTAATGATAGCGAAATTGATAGTATCATTACTTCTCCGCAAGATAAACAAAAATTGGAATATTTCGTAGAAAAGTATGAACCAATTTTAAGAACTATTGAAGTTGCAAGTGCGGCTGCTACTCTTTTTGATTTATTGCTGAAATTTTTATAGATAGTAGGATATAGGAGTATTTTATGATTAAAATCTATGACACCATGTCTCGTGATTTGCGAGAATTTGTCCCAATCGAGGACGGTAAGGTTAAGATGTATGTCTGTGGGCCAACCGTCTACAACTATATCCACGTTGGGAATGCCCGTTCGACGGTGGCTTTTGATACCATTCGTCGTTATTTCGAATACCGTGGCTACGAAGTTGCCTATATTTCCAACTTTACAGATGTAGACGATAAGATTATCAACCGTGCCAAGGAAGAAGGTATCACGCCTCTGGAGGTTGCGGACAAGTACATCGCTGCCTTTCGTGAGGATGTGACGGCCTTGGGTGTGAAACCTGCGACTCGCCATCCGCGTGTAGTGGAGTTTATGGCGGACATCATTCGTTTTGTGGAAGACTTGATTGAAAAAGGTTATGCTTACGAGAGCCAAGGGGATGTCTATTTCCGTGTGGAAAAATCCCACAATTACGCCAAATTGGCTAACAAAACCTTGGAAGATTTGGAGCTGGGTGCTTCAGGTCGTACCGATGAAGAAACAGCTCGCAAGGAAAATCCTGTAGACTTTGCCCTTTGGAAAGCTGCAAAACCAGGCGAGATTTCTTGGGACAGTCCTTGGGGACCTGGTCGTCCGGGTTGGCATATCGAATGTTCAGTCATGTCGACAGAGATTTTGGGAGATACCATTGATATCCACGGTGGTGGAGCTGATTTGGAGTTTCCTCACCATACCAATGAAATTGCCCAGTCAGAAGCAAAAACAGGCAAGACTTTTGCTAACTACTGGATGCATAATGGCTTTGTTAACATTGATAATGTCAAGATGTCTAAGTCCTTGGGCAACTTTATCACCGTCCATGATGCCCTCAAAACCATTGATGGTCAAGTGCTTCGATTCTTCTTTGCGACTCAGCATTACCGTAAACCAATCAACTTTACTGAAAAGGCAGTGCGGGATGCAGAGACCAATCTCAAATATCTGAAGAACACTTACGAGCAACCATTTTCTGGGACTGTAGATACTCAAGAGTTGCAGGCTTTTAAAGATAAGTTTGTTGCCACTATGGATGAGGATTTCAACTCTGCCAACGGTATCACAGTTGTCTTTGAGATGGCCAAATGGATCAATTCTGGCAACTATGATGCAAGTGTTAAGGAAGCTCTTGCGGCTATGTTGGAAGTCTTTGGAATTGTCTTTATCGAGGAAGTTTTGGATGCAGATATCGAGGCCTTGATCCAAAAACGCCAAGAAGCGCGTGCCAATCGTGACTTTGCGACAGCGGACCAAATCCGTGACCAATTGGCGGCTCAAGGAATTAAGCTCCTTGACACCAAGGATGGAGTGAGGTGGACACGTGATTGATGTCAATCTCATTAATGGGATTGCGCTGGCTTTTGAGGGGGATGCGGTTTATTCCATGTATATTCGTCGCCATCTTATCCTCAAAGGGATGACCAAACCCAACAAGCTCCACCAAGAGGCGACTAAGTATGTGTCAGCCAAGGCTCAGGCTCGCTTGATTTCCCTCATGTTGGAGGAGCAAATCCTGACGGAAAAAGAAGAAGAAATCTACAAACGTGGTCGCAATACCAATAGTCACACAAAGGCTAAAAATGCAGATGTGGTGACTTACCGCATGTCTACAGGTTTTGAAGCAGTGATGGGCTATCTCCATCTGACTGAAAATGTGGAGCGTCTAGAGACCTTAATTTCTTGGTGCATCCAAAAAGTGGAGGGCTAGAATATGATTGCAAAGGAATTACAGGACTGGTTTCCTGAAGCTCAGATTTCAGATCAGCCGATTGAGAGACCAGGCTATCTTACTCTTCCTTTAGCCTCTCAGCAGTGGATTTTACTGGAGGAAGCTGGGCTCAGCGAGCGTGAAAAGCAGTTGGTTGCCCTTTTGACCCAGCAGGAGCAGGCTCGTTCGCTCAATCCTTGGTATCCCTATCTGATTGAGGGGAAGGGGCAGGCACCGCAAGCTTTCAAAAAGATTCAATTGGTTTATTGCCATCTATCTTATTACCAACAGGAAAATCTAGCCTCTTGGTTGGATATGATGCGGACTCTTTTTCCCAACTGCCAGACAGTGCTACAGGTCGGTGCTCAGGATTATGTATTCGTGCTTCAACAAGATAAGTACAGCTCTGTCCGCTCAATCTTATCTGATACGATTGAAGCGGTTGAGTATGACTTTGGCCTTCGTCTGTCTATCATGTTGGGGCAGGTTTGGTCTCAGACTGGGTATCAGGCTCTGTCAGATTTAATCCAAGCAGAGCGGGACTTGTTTAAGACATGGTGGCGTCAGGGTCACCAAGGTGTACACACCTTTTCACAACTCTATCTTTGGAGTATGGGAGAAAGATTAGTGGACCTGAAGGTAATCAAAGAATGCCTGCACCAGATGATCTTGGATCAGGACCAGATTCAGGAAATCATTCTCTCTCTTTGGGAAAACAGTGCTGTCCTAACTAAAACAGCCCAGCAACTCTATCTGCATCGCAATTCTCTCCAATACAAGATTGATAAATGGGAAGAATTGACAGGGCTACAGTTGAAGGAGTTGACGGATCTCACCCTGTGTTATCAGTTGATTTTAGCAGATATTCTCTAAAGTTTTGTGCAAGTTGCACAGAACTTTTTTATTTTTTTGGTCACCTTGCCATAGAAAAATAAAGCGTTTTCATCTATAATAAAACTATCAAAAGACAAAAGGAGTTTACCTCGATGGTAGAATTAAATCTTAAAAACATTTACAAAAAATATCCAAACAGCGAACACTACTCAGTTGAAGACTTCAACTTGGACATCAAAGACAAAGAATTTATCGTTTTCGTAGGTCCTTCAGGATGTGGTAAATCTACAACTCTTCGTATGATTGCGGGTCTTGAAGACATTACAGAAGGTACTGCATCTATCGATGGCGTGGTTGTCAATGACGTGGCTCCAAAAGACCGTGACATCGCCATGGTATTCCAAAACTACGCTCTTTACCCACACATGACTGTTTATGACAACATGGCTTTCGGTTTGAAATTGCGTAAATACAGCAAAGAAGACATCGACAAACGTGTGCAAGAAGCTGCAGCAATTCTTGGTTTGAAAGAATTTTTGGATCGTAAACCAGCTGACCTTTCAGGTGGTCAACGTCAACGTGTTGCCATGGGTCGTGCGATTGTCCGTGATGCAAAAGTGTTCTTGATGGACGAACCTTTGTCAAACTTGGATGCCAAACTTCGTGTATCTATGCGTGCTGAAATTGCGAAAATCCACCGCCGTATCGGGGCTACAACTATCTACGTAACCCACGACCAAACAGAAGCGATGACTCTTGCAGACCGTATCGTTATCATGTCAGCAACTAAGAACCCTGCTGGTACAGGTACTATCGGACGTGTAGAACAAATCGGTACTCCTCAAGAAGTTTACAAAAACCCAGTTAATAAATTCGTAGCAGGATTTATCGGAAGCCCAGCTATGAACTTCATCAATGTGAAATTAGAAGGCAATGAAATTGTTTCTGACGGTTTCCGCTTGAAAGTTCCAGAAGGTGCTTTGAAAGTTCTTCGTGAAAAAGGCTACGAAGGAAAAGAATTGATCTTCGGTATTCGTCCAGAAGACGTGAATGCAGAACCTGCTTTCCTTGAAACATTCCCAGAATCAGTTGTCAAAGCTACTATCTCAGTATCAGAATTGCTTGGTTCAGAATCTCACCTTTACTGCCAAGTTGGTAAAGACGAATTTGTTGCAAAAGTGGATGCTCGTGACTACTTGCAAACAGGTGCAACAGTTGAACTTGGATTTGACTTGAACAAAGCACACTTCTTCGACGTAGAAACTGAAAAAACAGTCTACTAAGCAAATGAAATGTCAAAATACTGCTAGAGAAATCTGGCAGTGTTTTTTTAATGATTGGTATTGGCATAAAAACAGGCTTTTCTAGTTTTCATATCCTTAAAAAAGTGATAAAATGGTAGGAAGAATTGGAGAGTATAGATGCCGAAAGAAGTGAATTTGACGGGCGATCAGGTAGTCGCTTTAACGAGAGAATATTTATCAAAGGAAGACGTTGCTTTTGTACAAAAAGCATTGATTTACGCAGTTGATTGTCATAGTGGGCAGTTTCGGAAATCAGGTGAGCCCTATATTATCCATCCCATTCAGGTAGCAGGAATTTTGGCTAAGCTCAAGCTGGATGCCGTAACCGTTGCCTGTGGTTTTTTGCATGACGTGGTTGAAGACACAGATGCGACACTGGATGATTTGGAGAGAGAGTTCGGTCACGATGTTCGGATTATCGTTGATGGAGTGACCAAGCTTGGTAAGGTTGAGTACAAATCACTCGAGGAACAATTGGCTGAAAATCACCGCAAGATGCTTATGGCCATGTCTGAGGATATCCGTGTTATCTTGGTTAAATTATCGGACCGTTTGCACAATATGCGGACTCTCAAACACCTGCGAAAGGACAAGCAAGAACGTATCTCCAGAGAAACTATGGAAATTTACGCACCACTTGCTCATCGTCTGGGGATTTCCAGTGTCAAGTGGGAGTTGGAAGATCTATCTTTCCGTTACCTCAATCCAACTGAGTTTTACAAGATTACCCACATGATGAAGGAAAAACGCAGAGAACGTGAGGCTTTGGTTGATGAAGTCGTAACCAAGTTGGAAGAGTACGCTACCGAACGCAATCTCAAAGGGAAAATCTATGGTCGTCCTAAGCATATCTATTCGATCTACCGCAAGATGCAGGATAAGAAGAAACGCTTTGAGGAAATTTATGACCTGATTGCCATTCGCTGTATCTTAGATACCCAGAGTGATGTCTATGCTATGCTGGGTTATGTGCATGAACTTTGGAAACCTATGCCAGGCCGCTTCAAAGACTATATCGCCAATCGTAAGGCCAATGGTTACCAGTCTATCCATACAACCGTTTATGGGCCAAAAGGGCCGATTGAATTCCAGATTCGGACCAAGGAAATGCACGAAGTGGCTGAGTACGGGGTTGCAGCTCACTGGGCTTATAAGAAAGGCATTAAAGGGCAGGTCAACAGCAAGGAATCTGCTATTGGGATGAACTGGATCAAGGAGATGATGGAGCTCCAAGACCAGGCTGATGATGCCAAGGAATTTGTGGACTCTGTTAAGGAAAACTATCTGGCGGAGGAGATTTACGTCTTTACTCCTGATGGTGCGGTTCGCTCCCTACCAAAAGATTCAGGACCGATTGACTTTGCCTATGAAATCCATACCAAAGTCGGTGAAAAAGCAACTGGTGCCAAGGTCAATGGCCGTATGGTTCCGCTGACAACTAAGCTCAAGACAGGGGATCAGGTTGAAATTGTTACCAACCCGAATTCCTTTGGTCCGAGTCGTGACTGGCTCAATATGGTCAAGACCAGCAAGGCGCGCAACAAGATTCGTCAGTTCTTTAAAAATCAAGACAAGGAATTATCTGTTAACAAGGGCCGTGAGATGCTGATGGCCCAGTTCCAAGAAAACGGCTATGTAGCCAATAAATTCATGGACAAGCGTCATATGGACGAGGTTCTTCAAAAGACCAGCTACAAGACAGAAGAGGCTCTCTATGCAGCTATTGGTTTTGGAGAAATTGGTGCTATTACGATCTTTAACCGTTTGACCGAAAAGGAACGTCGTGAGGAAGAACGCGCCAAGGCAAAGGCGGAAGCAGAAGAGCTTGTCAAAGGTGGCGAAGTTAAGGTCGAAAACAAAGAAACCCTCAAGGTCAAGCATGAGGGTGGTGTGGTCATTGAAGGTGCTTCAGGTCTCTTAGTGCGGATTGCTAAGTGTTGCAATCCAGTTCCGGGTGACGACATTGTCGGCTACATTACCAAGGGACGAGGTGTAGCTATTCACCGTGTGGATTGTATGAATCTACGTGCCCAAGAAAACTACGAGCAACGTCTCCTTGATGTGGAATGGGAAGATCAATTCTCAAGCAAGGAATACACTGCCCACATCGATATCTATGGTCTCAACCGTACAGGGCTTTTGAACGATGTTTTACAAGTTCTCTCCAACACAACTAAGAATATCTCGACCGTTAATGCTCAACCAACCAAGGATATGAAATTTGCCAATATCCATGTCTCCTTTGGTATTTCCAACCTCTCTACACTGACTACAGTCGTGGATAAGATTAAGAGTGTGCCTGAGGTCTACTCTGTCAAACGGACCAACGGCTAATTCTCCCCTCAGTTACTAGAAAGGCTATTATGAAAATCATTATCCAACGGGTTAAAAAAGCCCAAGTGAGTATCGAAGGTCAGGTTCAGGGGAAAATCAATCAGGGGCTCTTACTGTTGGTCGGTGTAGGTCCAGAGGACCAAGAGGAAGATCTGGATTATGCTGTCCGAAAGCTTGTCAATATGCGGATCTTTTCAGACGCAGAAGGCAAGATGAATCTATCTGTCAAGGATATTGAAGGGGAAATCCTTTCGATTTCTCAGTTTACCCTCTTTGCAGATACTAAGAAGGGCAATCGTCCAGCCTTTACAGGTGCAGCCAAGCCTGATATGGCATCAGACTTTTATGACGCTTTCAATCAAAAACTAGCACAAGAAGTGCCCGTTCAGACAGGTATCTTTGGAGCGGATATGCAGGTGGAGCTGGTCAATGACGGACCAGTCACCATTATCCTTGATACTAAAAATAGATAAGAAAACCAAGCCCAGCTGGCTTGGTTTTTGTTTAGAAACAATCACATAAAGAAATGTGTTTGTCGTAAAAGTCTGGATAGTTTTCTCTTAGGTAGTTAGCCGTCAGATAATAAAAAGTAGAATGGCAAGAAGTGACGATTGGCATAAGAGAGGAAAATCGCTGAGAACTAGTGAAGGCTAAAAGGACAAATAATAGAAAGTCAATGGTGAAAACTCCTAAATAGTAGAAGCGAATCTTTTTATTGATTTGAGGATAAATCTCAGGGAAATGATGTTTGAGTCGGAAGACCAAGCGAAATAGCAGTAGTCCTTGAGCAAGGATGAAAATAAAACCAGACAGCAGGAGCCAGCCTACAGAGAGATCGGTTTTGGAGATAAAAATTGCTAATAGTAGCAAATCGTAGAGTGCAATGGCTGCAAAATGGATTCTAAAGAGCTTTTTCATAGGAAAACCTCCCTCTTTTATCTAGCTTCATTCTACACTAAACGAATGAGAGTTACAACTAATACTCAATGAAAATCAAAAAGCAAACTAGGAAGCTAGCCACAGGTTGCTCAAAGCACTGCTTTGAGGTTGTAGATAAGACTGACGAAGTCAGTTACATATATCTTCGGCAAGGCGAAGCTGACGTGGTTTGAAGAGATTTTCGAAGAGTATAAAATGATAATAAATAGTAGAAGGAAGATTCTATTAAGTCGTCTTTCTTTCTTTATTTGAGTCTCCTTCTGTTATCTATCTTCTTTGTCATTCCAGACAAATAAAGCTCCGATTGCATTGAGGATATAAAAGATGTATTTACCGATATTAGCGAAGTTGCCTTGAATGCCAGCCTTTGTCAGCTGCACAAAATTGTAAATCAACCAAAATCCCCACTGAGTTGTCAGTTTCAATGCGTTTAAAGCATTGGCAATGAGGGACAGTGCAAAGGCAATAGTTGTCACGTAGGCAAGGAGATTCATCTTTCCTCCATAGCCGATATAGTTGGTCACAAAGGCAAAGAGGAAGGCGATGATTGAAATGATGATGGCTGCCAATTTTACCTGTTTTTGGCTCATTTGGTTGGGTCTACCTTCTTGCGAAGCTTCCCATTTCTTAATAGCAAAGGTATAGATGAGAAAGGTAACAGGATAGGTGATAATGGCCGCCTTATTTCCAAGGATATAATCAATGGTACCAGACAAAATCGTATTGATAATGCCAAAGTAATTTCCCCATTTGCTTAATTTTCCCGTGAAACGAGTGGACAACATGGAAATCCCAACGTTGGTTACGGAAATCAATCCAAAGGGAACAAGTGCAGTCCATGGTCCCCAGTCTACAAATTTGTCGAGACGTGAGTTGAGGTAACCAGATGCAATCGCAATCCCAACGACCAAAGCAACCCCGAAAAGGTCAAACCATTTAGATGTCGCAAAAATTTTTAGTGATTTTTTCATATGTTAAACTATCTTTCTTTTTTTAACAAATATTCTACAACTAAATGAAAGCAAAATCAAATGATAGAAATAAAACCCTGAAAATAAAATTTTCAGGGGTGGTTGGGGTACTTGAGAAATTAGTTGATTTTTTCGACATAGAGTTGTTTGGCGATATCCATACTAACTTGGAGGTCTTCGTCTTTGTTGACCAGTGTAAAGGTATTGGAAAAATTATCAAACTGCTTGACTTGGACTTGGTCACCGATATGAATTTCATGCTTTTCTAAGTATTTGAGCAGATCAAAGCTATCGTGAACCCGAGTCAGGAGATAGGTACCGGCTTCTTTGGTATCTGCTAGAGGTAGGTTGTTGATTTCGACCAGGAGCTCTCCCTTAGCTGGGATGGTTCCTCCGTGGGGGCAGGTTTTAGGGAAGCCCAGTAGTTTATCCAGTCTCTCTACGAAGAGGTCAGATACAGTGTGCTCTAGGACCTCAGCTTCCTCATGGATCTGGTCACTGGTATAGTCGAGATGGTGAACTAGAAAGACCTCAATCAACCGGTGTTTGCGATAGAGTTCGGAGACTAGTTTGAGCCCAATATCTGTCAATAGATAGCCATTCTCCCTATCCTTGAGGATGAGATTTTCACTTTTCATGCGTTTGATCATCTCTGTTACGGCAGGTGGAGAGACTTGCATACGGGTAGCAATTTCCTTATTGGTGATTTTCTGCATCTCCGTACCGATTTCATAAATACATTTTAGATAGTCTTCTTTATTTGGCGTCATTCGTTTCCTCTTGTCTTTTCTCTCCATCTAGTATATCAAAAAAAGCTAGATTTCTCTAGCCTTCTGCCCTAATGGCTTTGATTTTAGTCCAGTTCTTTCACTGCAGCAATAGCAGCTTCAAAATCTGGTTCCGTGTTGATGTTGTCAACGTATTCTACGTAACGGATGACATTGTCAGTATCGAGAACAAAGACGGCACGTGCAAGGAGATGCCACTCGTTAATCAAAAGGGCATAATCGCGCCCGAAAGAATGGTCAAAGTAGTCTGATAGCATGATGGCATTGTCAAGACCTTCAGCCCCACACCAGCGTCCTTGGGCAAATGGTAGGTCCATAGAAACGGTAAGAACGACGGTGTTGTCAAGGTTGGCAAGTTCTTGGTTGAATCGACGTGTTTGCGTTGAGCAGACACCAGTATCGATAGAAGGGACAACACTCAAGACTTTTTTCTTTCCATCAAAGTCAGCTAGCGTTTTTTTAGAGAGATCGGTTGTTGTAAGAGAAAAGTCAAGTGCCTTGTCTCCGACTTGCAGTTGTTTACCTGTAAAAGTTACAGGATTTCCGAGAAAAGTGGTCATGAAACTACTCCATTCTTTTTTCTTTTATTTTACCGAGAATTGTCAGATTTTTCCAATGATTTGACCGGAAATTAAGTGATAAAAAAACGCCCATTCACGTGAGAACGACGTTTTTTAGTGGATTACTTAGACAAACCTTCAGCAATCTTGTCAAGGTTGTATTTCATCATGCTGTAGTAGCTGTCGCCTTCTTTGCCTTCTTCAGCGATTGAGTCAGTAAAGATTTGTGCGTAGATTGGGATGTTTGTGTCTTGTGAAACAGTCTTCATTGGACGGTCATCGACACTTGATTCAACAAAGAGTGATGGAACTTTTGTTTGGCGAAGTTTTTCAACCAAGGTTTTGATTTGTTCAGGAGTACCTTCTTCTTCCGTGTTGATTTCCCAGATGTAGGCACTTGGAACACCGTAGGCTTTAGAGAAGTATTTGAAGCATCCTTCGCTGGTTACGATGAGTTTCTTTTCAGCAGGGATATTGTTAAATTTCTCTTTGGCTTCCTTGTCCAGTTTGTCTAGTTTTTCAGTATAGTCTTTGAGATTTTTTTCGTAGAATTCCTTGTTGCTAGGGTCCTTGGCAATGAGCTGTTTAGCAATATTTTTAGCATAAATCATCCCATTTTCAAGGTTGAGCCAAGCGTGTGGGTCTTCTTTGCCTTTCTCGTTTTGGCCTTCAAGGTAGATGATGTCTACACCGTCGCTAACTGCAAAGTAGTCTTTGTTTTCAGTTTTCTTGGCATTTTCGACCAATTTGGTAAACCAAGCATTGCCACCTGTTTCAAGGTTGATACCGTTATAGAAAATCAAGTCAGCTTGAGAAGTTTTCTTAACGTCTTCAGGAAGTGGTTCGTATTCGTGTGGGTCTTGACCAACAGGAACGATACTGTGAAGATCAATCTTGTCACCAGCGATATTTTTGGTAATATCAGCGATAATTGAGTTTGTAGCAACAACTTTTAGTTTTTGACCAGAAGTAGCATCTTTTTTTCCGCTAGCACATGCTACAAGTGCAATAACGGAAAGAAAGAGTACAAGCAATGTACCTAATTTTTTCATTAGATTCCTCCAGAAAGGGTCTCCCCTTATTTATTGATTTTTTTATGTTTCAGTTTCAAATATCGTTGTTTTGGAGCGATAAAGAAGCTAATGAGAAAGAAACTGGCAGATGTGAGCACGATGCTCGATCCTGCTGCGAGATTGAAGCTATAGCCGATAAAGAGTCCCACAACAGAAGCTAGAGCTCCTAGACTTGATGAAAGGAAAATCATGCTCTTTAGGCTATTAGCGTAAAGATAAGCCGTCGCAGCTGGGGTGATTAGCATAGCCACGATAAGAATGGTTCCAACACTTTGCATGGCGGTGACGGACACAAGGGTCAAGAGCACCATGAGCAGATAGTGGTAGAAATTGACAGGCATTCCCATGGCTTTAGCCAGGAGCTCGTCAAAGGATGTAATCAATAGTTGTTTAAAGAAAATCCCGATAATCAAGAGAATGATTGCCCCCACACCAATGGTAATCCACATATCCATGTCTTGGACAGCGAGGATATTCCCGAAAAGGATATGGAAGAGGTCTGTCGAACTCTTGGCAACACTAATCAAGATGACACCTAGGGCTAAGAAAGATGAAAAGGTAATACCAATGGCAGTGTCACTCTTGATGATAGAGTTTCCCTTGATATAGGTAATGATGATGGAGGCCATCAAGCCAAAGATAATGGCTCCAATAAAGAAATCAATTCCCAGGATAAAGGAAAGGGCTACGCCGGGCAAAACTGCGTGAGAGATAGCATCTCCCATGAGAGACATCCCACGTAGGATGATAAAACATCCCACAGCTCCAGCAACCACTCCGATGACTATAGCTGTTATCAAGGCGTTTTGTAGGAAATGGAAATGTTGCAATCCATCGATAAATTCTGCTATCATAGGTCACCTCCATTGAAAAAGAGTTTGCTACCGTAGGCCTTCTTAAGATTGGCTTCGGTAAAGGTTTCTTTAGTTGGGCCAAGGTCTATTAATTCTCGATTGAGAAGCAAAACTTGGTCGAAATAATGGGGGACTTTGCTGAGGTCATGATGGACGATGAGAACTGTTTTACCAGCTTTTTTAAGGTCTCTCAGCGTATTCATGATAATCTCTTCACTAACCGAGTCAATCCCGACAAATGGCTCATCTAGAAAGATGTAGTCAGCTTCCTGCACTAAGCAACGGGCAATCAACACACGTTGAAATTGTCCTCCTGAGAGCTGGCTGATTTGGCGATTAGCATAGTCTGAGAGTCCAACGATTTCAAGTGCATCTGCCACTTTTTTCCAGTGACTAGCCTTTAAGGTGTGAAAGAGTGGGATGGATGGATAGAGTCCCAGAGAGACGCATTCCTTGACCTTGATAGGGAAATTGTAGTCGATATGGATCTTTTGCTCGACATAGGCAACTCGATGTAAAGATTTCTTGAATTCTTTGTCATCGAGAAAGGCCTGACCTTCATGTGGGATAATTCCCAACATACTTTTTAATAAAGTTGATTTTCCAGCACCGTTTGGACCAATAATTCCGGTAATAGTTGGTCCTTGGAGCACTAGTGAAATATCCTTTAGTGCCAACGTTTCTTTGTAGGAGACACTGAGGTTTTCGATACGTATCATACAGTTGTATTCCTCCTGTCTTTTAATATACCTTAAAAAAAAAATTAAGTCAAGTTAATTTTTGAAAAATTTAAAATAATAACTGAAAAATGAAGTGAAAAGAGAAACCATTTTTAATTGCATTTCCAAGTGTTTTTTGCTAAGCTAAGAATAAGTGAAAAAATGAAAGCGAGAACAAGATGACACGTTATCAAGACGATTTTTATGATGCAATCAATGGCGAATGGGAAAAAACAGCTGTTATTCCAGCTGACAAATCTCGAACAGGTGGTTTTATTGACCTTGATGAGGAAATTGAAGAGTTGATGCTGGCGAATACGGACAAGTGGTTGGCAGGTGAAAAAGTCCCAGAGGATGCCATCCTCGCAAACTTTGTTAAGTACCATCGTATGGTACGTGATTTTGACAAGAGAGAAGCAGATGGGATTAATCCTGTTTTGCCAATGCTCAAGGAATACCAAGATTTGGAGAGCTTTGCAGATTTCACCAGCAAACTGACAGAGTTTGAACTAGCAGGGAAGCCAAACTTCCTTCCATTTGGAGTATCACCAGACTTTATGGATGCCAGAACCAATGTTCTCTGGGCCAGTGCTCCAGGAACTATCTTGCCAGATACAACCTACTACGCTGAAGACCATCCTCAGCGTGAGGAGTTGTTAGGTTTGTGGAAGGAAAGTACTACGAATCTTCTCAAAGCCTATGATTTTTCAGATGAGGAAATCGCAGATTTACTAGAGAAACGATTGGAATTGGACCGTCGCACTGCGGCTGTAGTGCTTTCTAACGAAGAAAGTTCAGAATATGCCAAACTCTACCATCCATACGCTTATGAAGATTTCAAGAAATTTGCCCCTGCACTTCCATTGGATGATTTCTTCCAAACAGTTCTTGGACAAACTCCAGATAAGGTTATCGTAGACGAGGAACGTTTCTGGCAAGCAGCAGATCAATTTTATAGTGAAGAAGCGTGGCCTTTACTCAAAGCAACCTTGATTTTGGGTGTGGTCAATCTCTCAACCAGCTACCTCACAGACGAGATTCGTGTCTTATCAGGTGCTTACGGACGTGCCCTTTCAGGTGTGCCAGAAGCACAGGACAAGGTCAAGGCAGCTTATCACTTAGCCCAAGGTCCTTTCAAGCAGGCTCTTGGTCTCTGGTATGCGCATGAAAAATTCTCCCCAGAAGCTAAGGCTGACGTAGAGAAAAAAGTAGCGACTATGATTGACGTTTATAAGGAACGCTTGGCTAAGAACGACTGGCTCACGCCTGAAACGCGAGACAAGGCCATTGTCAAACTCAATGTCATCAAGCCTTATATCGGTTATCCAGAGGAATTGCCAGAACGCTACAAGGACAAAGTAGTGGATGAAACTGCTAGTCTCTTTGAGAATGCCCTAGCCTTTGCGCGTGTGGAAATCAAGCACAGCTGGAGCAAGTGGAACCAACCGGTTGACTACAAGGAGTGGGGGATGCCAGCTCATATGGTCAATGCCTACTACAATCCTCAGAAGAACTTGATTGTCTTCCCAGCGGCTATTTTACAGGCTCCATTCTATGACTTGCATCAATCGTCTTCTGCCAACTACGGTGGGATTGGTGCTGTTATTGCTCACGAGATTTCTCATGCCTTTGACACAAATGGTGCGTCCTTTGATGAAAATGGTAGCCTCAAGGATTGGTGGACAGAGAGTGACTATACTGCTTTCAAAGAAAAAACACAAAAAGTTATCGACCAGTTTGATGGGCAAGAATCTTACGGTGCAAGAATCAACGGAAAACTAACTGTATCAGAAAATGTTGCCGACCTAGGAGGAATTGCTGCAGCCCTTGAAGCTGCTAAGAGAGAACCAGACTTCTCTGCTGAAGAATTCTTCCACAACTTTGCTCGTATCTGGCGCATGAAAGGTCGTCCTGAGTTGATGAAACTCATGGCCAGTGTCGACGTGCACGCGCCTGCCAAACTCCGTGTCAATGTGCAAGTGCCAAACTTCGATGACTTCTTTACAACTTACGATGTCAAAGAAGGCGATGGTATGTGGCGTTCACCAGAGGATCGTGTGATTATTTGGTAAGATAAAAACCAAGGAAATTATCCTTGGTTTTTTGCTTGCTAGAAAAAGGGATTAAAAGTCTTTTCGTGAGCGATAGTCGTAGCTGGACCATGCCCAGGGTAGACATCGTAGTTAGGAAGGGTGAAGAGTTGAGTTTGGATACTATGGAGGAGTTGTTCCGTGCTACCTGTAGGAAGATCGGTCCGTCCGATGGTTTCTCGGAAAAGAGCATCACCCGTCAAGACTAGATGGGCCTCAGGAAAAACGAGGGAAACACCTCCGATAGAGTGCCCTGGGGTTGGTAGAACTGTAAAACGAAATTCCTCAAGCTGGTATTCCTCGTGAAAGACAAAGGTGTGTTCTGCTGGTTTTGCGACCACATCTGCCATATCATCGTGACGAGGGAGACCAGAGAGATTATCTACAGGTGTATAAAGCCAAGAAGCTTCACTCTCTGCTACATAAACAGGGGGATTTCCAAAAGTATCTCTGACCAAGTCCAGACTCATAATGTGGTCGTAGTGGGTGTGGGTCAGGAGAATCGCACAAACTGGTTTGTTGATTTTCTCAATAGTCTTGCGAATAGCTTCCCAATGGCTACCTGGGTCAACCACAATTAAGTGTTGATCCCCTTCTAGATAATAAGTATTTTCATAGGCAACGGGATTCACGGTTTTATGGATTTTCATACTGGCTCCAATCTCAAAGAATGTACTAAACTAAGTATAGCATAGAAGAGGATACTTAGGGTATCAGAAAGTCTTTTTCGTGTCTTGACGATTTTTCCAAGCCTGGTATCGGGTGTCAATCAAGAGTTGGGTTAAGCGCCCCATGGTTTCTCTTTCTTCGGGAGTGAGGGATTGAGCTTGGACAAAGAGTTGATGAATGTGTTCAATGACCTTGAAGGAAGAAAGATCGTTGATAGAGGAGATGCCTGCATCGAGAATGATTCCGAAAAAGAGGTCGAAATAGAGTTGTAGTTCCTCGTCAGGGACTGTTTCAACCCATTCCTTGAAGGTTGTATCGACTTGCTGACTATCACTATTGGTCTCGTCCAGTTGGACAAAGTGTTTGTCTTCAACCTGCCAACTAAAGGTATCGTGCTGGGCGATGCCACCCAAGGCAGTACTTCGAACAACGATTTTTTTATCCGGAATTTCCAGCATCATCCCGATGATAGAACCTTGTGGGATAAATACTTTTGTTCTGTCTATCATGTTTTGATAGCCTAGTGTTTCGGTTAGTTCCTTGTGAAGCCCAGGTGCATCAAAAGTATAGACAGCGATAATGTTTTTCTGCAAGTTTGGATCAAGTTGACTGGCAGCATAGACAGCTAGATTGCCCCCTTTTGAGTGTCCTGCTAGGATAACCTTTTGGTTAGGATGTTGGGCAAAAAAGTCCTCTAAATACTGGAGGGCATGTTTTTGAGCTGGGATTTCCTTCATATAGGTCATATGGAAATCTTCTTTCCAACCAATGATGCTGTCATCCGTTCCACGAAAAACAAGCAAATAGGTATCGAGACTGATACGATAAGTCATGGCTGCAAACTGTTTCTGCAATTCAGGATCAATATCGTTGATAAATTCTGAGAGCTTGCAATTTTTAAATCGTTTGTGTTGAGCGAGTTGATCCAATAACTGGAGACGGTTTTTATTGGTCAGCATCGTCGTGTCTCTAGGAATTTGAGGTGCAAGATCTATGAGGCGCTTTGGTTCTTGGGTGACTGCATCATCAAAAGCAAGGTAGGTTAATTCAGTCAAGGCAAGAACATCTAACTCGTTCACGGAGAGGTCATAAAAGGAATCGTATGCTACATCATTGAGGTAGTCAAAAATATTGGCCATAAAAGCTCCTTTCTCTATATTTATCCTATCACATTTATCTAGAATTAGCTAGTAGGCTTACTAGATTTTGCTATACTGCTAGCGAGATGGTTTAAATACAGGTTTGCGTTTTATCCATAGGGAAAATCTGTTATAATAAGAACAAAGGAGGAGCGCATGCACAAGATTTTACTAGTAGAAGACGACCAAGTTATTCGGCAACAAGTTGGTAAACTACTCTCTGAGTGGGGGTTTGAGGTCGTTTTGGTAGAAGATTTTATGGAAGTATTGAGCCTTTTTGTTCAGTCAGAACCTCATTTGGTCCTCATGGATATTGGTTTGCCTCTTTTTAATGGTTACCACTGGTGCCAGGAGATTCGCAAGATTTCTCAGGTACCTATCATGTTTCTGTCTTCGAGAGATCAGGCGATGGATATTGTCATGGCGATCAATATGGGTGCGGATGATTTTATAACCAAACCTTTTGACCAGCAGGTGCTCCTTGCCAAGGTTCAGGGCTTGTTGCGCCGTTCCTATGAGTTTGGACGGGATGAAAGTCTGCTGGAGTATGCGGGTGTGATCCTCAATACCAAGTCTATGGACCTGCACTATCAGGGGGAAGTCCTGAGTTTGACCAAGAATGAATTTCAGATTTTACGCGTTTTATTTGAACATGCGGGTAATATCGTGGCGCGTGATGACCTGATGCGGGAACTCTGGAACAGCGACTTTTTCATCGATGACAATACCCTGTCTGTCAACGTTGCTCGCTTGCGCAAAAAGTTGGAGGAGCAAGGCTTGGCAGGATTTATCGAAACCAAGAAGGGAATAGGGTACGGACTGAAACATGCTTGATTGGAAACTATTTTTTCTGGCCTATCTGCGTTCTCGCAGTCGTCTTTTTGTCTATATTTTTTCATTGGGTTTTCTTGTTTTTCTCTTTCAGTTTTTATTCGCTAGTATAGGATTTTATTTCTTCTATTTTTTCCTCCTCAGTAGCTTTTTAACCCTTTTATTTTTGGTTTGGGATATTTTTGCAGAAGCTCAGATTTACCGGCAGGAAGTACTCTATGCTGAAAGAGACCCAAAGTCTCCTTTGGAATGTGTGCTAGCGGAAAAACTCGAAGAGCGTGAGTCTGAATTGTATCAAAAGAAGTCAGAAGCCCAAAGTAAACTGACGGATTTGCTTGACTACTACACCTTGTGGGTTCATCAGATAAAGACTCCTATTGCAGCGAGCCGTCTCTTGGTAGCAGAAGTATCTGATCGTGAGGTCAAGCAGCAACTGGAACAGGAAATCTTTAAGATTGACTCCTATACCAATCTGGTGTTGCAGTATCTTCGTTTGGAAAGCTTCCACGATGACTTGGTCTTTGAAAAGGTTCAAGTGGAGGATTTGGTTAAGGAAGTGGTTCGTAAGTATGCTCTTTTCTTTATCCAAAAGGGACTGACGGTCAATCTACATGACCTTGACAAAATCATCGTGACCGATAAGAAGTGGCTGTTGGTCGTCATTGAACAAATCCTCTCAAACAGCCTCAAATACACCAAGAAAGGTGGACTAGAGATTTATATGGAAGGCCAGGAGCTCTGTATCAAGGATACGGGGATTGGGATTAAAAACAGTGATGTACTCCGAGTCTTTGAACGTGGTTTTTCAGGCTACAATGGGCGTTTGACCCAGCAGTCGTCTGGACTTGGCCTCTACCTATCCAAGAAAATTTCTGAAGAACTGGGTCACCAGATTCGTATCGAGTCTGAGGTCGGAAAAGGAACGATAGTGCGGATTCAGTTTGCTCAAGTGAACTTAGTCCTTGAGTGAGAAGAGTAGATAAGAGCCCAGGATAAGACAACTGGGCTTTTCTATCTTTAACCGTGTAGCCTAGTAAATTATTTTATCTACTATAAACAAATCTCTGAGGGATATGAAGACCACGAACGAAAAGGTAGGTCTAGATCAAAAGCAGATTAAGCAAACCATTAACAAGCAAATCTTGACAGTTTTCTTCCTTCCTGTAATTTTTGCATTTCTCCATTGGCCTTTGCTTATCATATGCTTAGTTTAGTTCTCGAGGTCATTGAAGTAGTCGATGATACCATGAGGTTGACGATAACTTTCTATATCTGTTCAATTGATAGATTTCTTCAGATAAAGACTGTAAAATTTTTGATATAATATCAATGATGGACTGATGGATATTTAAAAGATAATCTTCAATAGAATGACAGATGAGGATTAAAAATATGTAAGATTGGACAGAAGTCTCTCTACCATCATCCATGCAGAAACAAAATTATATGAAATAAAAGGAGTAACCAATGATCAGAAACTATTCAACACGGGAATACCGTGAGAAATTATATGATGACCTTCATGTTCGATTAAGTAATATATTGATTTTAATGTGTTCGATTTTTATTGCCTCTATCGGCCTAAATATGAATTCAACAGCTGTCGTTATTGGAGCTATGCTGATTTCCCCTCTTATGACACCGATTGCTGGACTGGGGTTTGGTTTAGCTATTTTTGATACGCGTTTAATCGAGCAATCTCTAAAGGTTTTATTTACTCAAGTATTGGTTAGCTTGCTTGTCTCGGCTCTGTATTTCTGGATTTCTCCCTTATCTTATGCAAGTAGCCAGTTGATTGCACGAACCTCTCCAACCATTTGGGATATTCTCATTGCTATTGCGGGTGGGATAGCAGGTGTCATTGGTTCAAGGAAAAAAGAAGCAAACAATATCGTGCCAGGAGTAGCCATTGCAACAGCTCTGATGCCACCTATCTGTACTGCGGGTTATGGCTTAGCTATTGGAAATGTACGATTTTTATTTGGGGCTCTTTATCTTTTTTTGATCAACTGTGTCTTTATCATGCTAACCAACATTGTTGGAACAAAAATTATGATGAAAAAATCTGCCTTAAGTTCATTTAAAGAGCTAAACATTAAAATGAAAATTGGCTTGATATCCTTGATTGTATTATTGGTTCTTCCAGCCAGCTATTCAGCAGTCACTCTGACGATGAATGAAAAACGAAAACAAGAGATCAAACAGTTCGTAGGAAAAGAGTTCGCCAATTATACGGTCATTAATCAAGTTTACAAGTCAAAGAAAAATGAATTGGTCTTGACGGTTGTTGGAGATCCGATTTCAGAAGAAGAATTAGAAACAATTCGCCAAAAACAAGCCTCTTACGGTATTGAATCTGTTCAATTGAAAGTCAATCAAGTCAATAATTCGCAAAAATTAGATAGTGAGATGACCAAGGAATTTTATGAAACCATTGACAAGTATATCGATCAAAAACTCTCTGAAAAAGATTCACAAAAAGATCTCGTAAAAGAAAATGAGGCAGACAAGGATTGAGGATAGTCAACTTATCTAACTCATGAAAGCAAATCCCTATATCCAGCAGTTAGTGGATAGAAAGGATTGTTTATGAGGATACCATTTGTGCTGGTTTAACCAGTCACTACTAGCTCAGATTAAATAAAATATAAAAAGCAACAGCTGAAATAGTTGTTGCTTTTTCTGGCTCTGAAAAATGTTTCTCAGACTGTGATTGTTTTATTTCTCAACGCGTGATTTGTTGGCGATATCAGCTAGGATAGCTTGAACAAAGTCATCAACTGAGACAGTTTGTGTTTCTTTTTGGCCATAGCGACGAACGTTGACTGTTCCGTCTTCCATTTCCTTGTCCCCAACGATCAATTGGTAAGGAATCTTGCTAGTTTGTGAAGCACGAATCTTGAACTGCATTTTTTCATTGCGCTCATCCACATCCGCACGGACACCACGGTCACGGAGTTTCTTGGCTACTTCCCATGCGTAGTCCACGTGTTTTTCGTTAGAAACAGGGATGAGGGTCACTTGATGTGGTGCAAGCCATGTTGGGAAGGCGCCCTTGTAGTTCTCAATCAAGATAGCTGTAAAGCGTTCCATAGTTGAGATAACCCCACGGTGGATCATGACTGGACGGTGTTCCTCACCATCTGCTCCAACATATTTGAGGTCGAAGCGTTCAGGAAGCAAGAAGTCGAGCTGGATAGTAGAAAGGGTTTCTTCTTTTCCAAGGGCAGTTTTAACCTGGATATCCAATTTTGGTCCGTAGAAGGCTGCTTCACCTTCAGCTTCAAAGTAGTCCAGTTCCATATCATCCATAGCTGCCTTCAACATGCGTTGTGCATTTTCCCACATTTCATCGTTGTCAAAGTATTTGTGTTTATCTTCAGGATCGCGGTAAGACAAGCGGAAACGGTAATCTGTCAAATTAAAGTCTTCATACACGTCGATAATCAATTGAAGAATTTTCTTGAATTCTTCCTCAATTTGTTCTGGAGCTACAAAAGTATGACCATCATTTAGGGACATTTCACGTACACGTTGAAGGCCAGTAAGGGCACCAGATTTTTCATATCGGTGCATCATGCCAATCTCAGCGATACGGATTGGTAATTCACGGTATGAGTGTACATGGTGTTTATAAACTTCGATATGGTGAGGACAGTTCATTGGGCGGAGGACAAACTCTTCACCGTCTCCCATGTCCATAGTTGGGAACATATCTTCACGGTAGTGATCCCAGTGACCAGAAGTTTTATAGAGTTCCACTGAGGCAATTGGTGGAGTGTAGACGTGTTGGTAGCCTGCAGCGATTTCCTTGTCGACAATGTAGCGTTCCAATTCACGACGGATAGTCGCTCCGTTTGGTAACCAGAATGGTAAACCTTGTCCGACTTCTTGTGAAATCATGAAGAGGTCAAGCTCTTTACCGAGTTTACGGTGGTCACGTTCCTTGGCTTCTTCACGCATTTGAAGGTAGTTCTTTAAGTCTTTCTTGTCAAACCAAGCTGTACCGTAGATTCGTTGCATCATCGCGTTGTCGCTATTTCCACGCCAGTAGGCACCAGCTACGTTGAGCAGGTGGAAGATTTGGATACGACCTGTTGATGGGACGTGAGGACCACGGCAGAGGTCCACGTATTCGCCCTGACGGTAGATAGTCAAACCACCTTCGTCTTCTGAGTGTTCTTCAATCAATTCCAATTTGTAAGGGTCGTTCTTGAAGATTTCACGGGCCTCGTCTTTGGTAACTTCCTCGCGAATAGATGGGAAGTTTTCTTTGACGATTTTCTTCATTTCTTCTTCGATACGAGGAAGGTCTTCATTGGAGATTTGACCAGCAGCATTGTCCGTATCGTAGTAGAAGCCATCTTCGATAGCTGGACCAACCCCCAAGTGAATGTCTGGGAAAAGGCGACGAGCTGCTTGGGCGAACAAGTGGGCAGCTGAGTGACGCAAGATTGAAAGGGCATCTTCGTGGTCAGGTGTCACGATTTCGATGCTTCCATCCTCGGTGATAGCACGAGTCGTGTCGATGAGTTTGCCGTTGAATTTACCAGCGAGAGCTTTTTTAGCTAGGGAATTGCTGATGCTTTGCGCAATTTCAAAAGTTGTCACGCCAGATTCGAATTCACGAACAGCGCCATCTGGGAAAGTAATCTTAATCATGGTTTTCTCCTTATAAAGTTTTTATTAGCCTAGTTATGGTGAAGGTGCCCTTGAAATATAAATAGAAATTCCTTTTGATTTTTTCGTTAATAAATCAAAAAGCGACATCCTTAAAAGGACGTCGCAACGTGGTTCCACCTTCATTTATGTTCCTCAAAAAAGAGGGACACCTCAGATTGGCTTTAACGTGGCCACCGTTTTATGTTTGCATAAAAATCAGTAGAGTAGTATCAGTTTAGGCTTTCTATGCGTTTCCAGCAACCACGCACTCTCTAGTAGAAAGGGACTAAGTGACTTGTCTCTATGCATTATTATAGCATGATTGCGAGAATTTTCAAGGTTTTTGTATAATTTTTTTGTTTTTCTCTCTTTGGAAGACATGCTTGATACCCATGCCAGCAGCCAATCCAAGTAGGGCAAAGAGTTCATAGGCTAGGAAGTAAAGCAGGATGAACTCACCAAAGGTGATGATGGTAAAGCAAAAGACCAGACCAATACCGAGTAGCCACCAAAGTGAGAAACGAAATCGATAGCTATAAAGTAGCGATACGATAAAGGTTACTAGGGGAGAAAAGAGGAGGATGTTATAAATGTAAAGTCCCTTCAGCGTATAAGAATCAGATATCAGCAGTAAAAGCAACTCATAGAGGGGCCAGTAAAAGAAGAAAATGACAAGGTAGTATGGAATATACTTAAGATATTTCCGCATGGCAATAGTCCTCCAATCTACAAAAATTGAGAGATGTTGAAGACCACATAATCCTAAATGAAGGGGAACTCTCTGCTTATATTATAGCACGTCTTGGAAGCCTTTACAAGTTAATCCAGTGAGTAGTGATAGTGCTCTTTTTGAGTGTTTTCTGCTATAATACTAACAAAAGAAGTAAGAGGAAATGAGGAGAAAGAATGACCAAAATAGCAGTTCTTTCAGACATACATGGGAATACGACAGCCCTGGAAGCTGTGCTGGCTGATGCTAAAAAGGCAAATGTAGATGAGTACTGGCTTTTGGGGGATATTCTTATGCCAGGAACAGGACGTAGAAGGATCTTGGATCTTTTAGCAAGTTTGCCTATTACAGTAAGAGTTCTGGGAAATTGGGAAAATAGTCTCTGGAGAGGCTTGCATCGTAAGCTAGATTTGACAAAAGCTAGTCATCGCTACCTCCTACGTCAATGTCAGTATATATTAGAAGAAATCAGCCCTGAAGAAATCGAAGACCTCCACAATCAACCCGTGCAAGTTCATCGTCAGTTTGGTGATCTGACGGTAGGAATCACTCACCATCTCCCTGATAAAAACTGGGGTAGAGAATTGATCCATACGGGAAAACAAGAAGATTTTGATAGATTAGTGACGAATCCACACGCCTCCATCGCAGTGTATGGTCATATCCACCAACAGTTGCTTCGTTATGGGAGTGATGGACAGTTGATTCTTAATCCAGGTTCGATTGGGCAACCCTTCTTTCTAGATGCGAAGTTGCGTAAGGACCTGCGGGCCCAGTATATGATCTTAGAGTTTGATGAAGCAGGTTTGGCTGATGTTGATTTTCGTCGGGTGGATTATGATGTAGAAGCTGAATTGCAGTTGGCTAAAGATTTAAAGCTCCCTTATTTCCAGGTCTATTATGAAAGTTTGGTAAATGGGATTCACCACACTCATAACCAGGAACTTCTGTATGAGATTGCTCAAAAACAGGGGCATGATATTGAGTTGGATGCATGGTTAGATGGTAGTAATGATTGACATGACATCAAAAAGGGGTATAATGAGTATGAGAAGAGAGATGATGAGAATCTCAGGTGAAAGGAGAAGAAGATGCAAATTTCAAGCCGATTTACAATTGCGACTCATATGATGATTATTATTGCAATGCAGGATACAGATAGTAAGGTAACCAGCGATTTTCTTGCGGCCAGTGTCGGAGTCAATCCAGTCATTATCCGTAAGACTTTATCGCAACTCAAAAAAGCTGGATTGATTTCAGTTGCTCGTGGTACGGGAGGAACTGAGATAATAAAAGACCTTCAGGATATCAGTTTGTTGGATGTCTACCAAGCTGTGGAGTGTTTAGGAAAATCCGGTAAGCTCTTTAGTTTCCATGACAATCCAAATCCTAATTGCCCAATTGGTGCTAATATCCATGCAGTCTTGGACCAAAAGTTGTTCGATGTTCAAGCAGCTATGGAGAACCAACTTCGTCAGACAAGTCTGGCTCAGGTTGTAGCAGATGCTCAGAATAAACTCTCTAAGTAAGAGGACTAAGGTTCTCTTTTTCTATTGCTATAATTATGGTACAATGTAGTCATCAAAGGAGGAGACTATGTACTTTATCACAGGATTTTTTGTCTTACTTTTTCTCGTTTCGTTTTTAAGGGACAATCGCAGTCTCTGGAATCCAGCTCTCTTGCTTTTGTCTCTGCTCTTTTCTTATATGTCCATTGCCAATCTTTTTTACGAAGCTGGGCAGAAAGAAGTGCACATGGTTTTCTTTGCAGGGATTTTTCTCCTGCTGCCTCTTTTAGTTTTTCTAAGTGGTTTTTTCCTTATTTATAATGGATTTGTGTTATTGAAAAAAGAAGGAAAATCCAAGGCAAATTATTTGTCTCTAGGATTAGGGTGCGTGATTCTATTCTTTTTTGTAATCATGGCGATTCGAGTGAGCGATACTAAGGGCTTGTTCTATACCAATCATCTAGTGAATATTATCTTTTTCTTTTTGATTTATTCGTATTTGATTTTTGGTTTTGCCTTTGCAGGATTTCTGCTTTATTCTATCCTGTATCTTTTTATTCCTAAGAAAAAATATTATGATTTTATCATCATTCACGGAGCAGGCTTGTTGAATGGAGAAAGAGTCACTCCCTTACTGAAGAGTCGCATTGACAAGGCAGTAGAAGCCTATCACCAGTCTCTCAATCCCAATGTTAAAATCATCGCAAGTGGTGGTCAAGGTGGGGATGAGAAGATTTCCGAGGCTCAGGCAATTTGTAATTATTTGCTGGAAGAGACGGATGTTCCGAGAGAAGCGATTCTCCTAGAGGAAGACTCAACGACAACCTATGAGAATCTTCTCTTCTCAAAAGAAATGGGAGAGAAGCTGGTGGCCAGTCCACGTTTTCTCTTTGTGACAAATGATTACCATGTTTTTCGTACCAGTACCTATGCTCGACGTATTGGGATGAAGGGAGATGGTCTTGGTTGCCGTACAGCCGCCTACTATATCCCATCGGCCTTTATCAGAGAATATATTGCTCTATGTGTGAAGATGAGATGGCTTTTTCTCGCTTTCTATGTTTTATTGATTTTAGCTCTGATTTTCTCTTACAGAGGTATTTTATGGTAATCAGAAAGATGGAGCCTGCCCCAGTAATAGTTGAATTTAAGCCACGATACATATTTGGTCAAGCGCTTCCTAAAATAGCATCAGGTAAGCCTAAACTAATAAAGGCCAGATAGATGACTGCCAACAATAACGAAATCATTTAATTCTCCTTTTCAGATTGTTCTTCTTTTGATTCTTAGAATCTTGTTTTTTCCAATTGATTGAACTCCGTTCAGTATGAATGGGTCTATTTCAGTCAATCTTTCAAGGATTGGGTGGGATTCTTTAGGAAGATAGGTGTCGGAAATTTTTATATTTTCTTTTAAAGATGGACAATAATATGGAATAGCATCCGGAGCAATGACTGATGTTAGTGCTGTTATTTGATTTAACAAAAGAAATGTGAAGTCATTTGAACGTGATTGGAGATTTGGAGGTTTATATCCATTAATGAGATAGCCGACTTCCCCTGCAAAACCATTTCTTCCACGATACAATCTTTTATTGATGATAATATCAGAACCGGCAAAATCTGTATCTAGCTGGTAGAGAAGGGCCAGTGTTCTAAATTCTGGGTGAATACTACAATAACCAAGAGAAGCAACATTAACATCATTCTCTAATATTTGTAAGATATAGGTAGTTCCTGCCAGAGAAATCCCTGTTTGACAGGATAACTGATTCTTGGTCCATGTTCCTCCTTGATAAAAACAGGATCGTACTTTGTGAATATTTTCTTGCCTTAAATCAATTATTTTTGCCATCTTTCTACCTTTCGACACGTTTTGTCAAAAGCGTTGTAGCATATTATATTTTTGTTTGCAATAAGATATTTTTAAAAATCTTAGTTTCGCTTTCCTGATTTTAGGAGTGTCCTCTCTTATAGGAGAGAATAATGCTGTTTTTGATTCATGGCATCAATGTGCTTATGAATTTTTTTAATCCTCAATTTTGTTTGTAGTCACATATTTTCTAGAGAGAGTAGTTAATGAATAAGCACCACTTACAAAAAGTTAGGGTTAAGATGTCTAAGATTCTTAGTTTTGGGATGAGTGGTACAGATTTTAACGAGCATTTTATTATGATGGCAACTGGATGTAGCTTGCACTTGTATTATTTAGGATAAGTGGTATAATTAGTTATACAAATCATACCATAAAGGAGGTAACAGTTATGAAAGCACCAAAAGGTAAATATGCTTGGACAGCTACAGTTGGAGAAAAAGGTCAAATAGTAATACCAAAACAGGCGCGCGATGTCTTTAATATCAAACCTGGCGATACGATTCTGCTTCTTGGTGATGAAAAGCGTGGAATTGCCATACCGCCGAAGGGAGCCTTTGCACACTTGATGGAAATTGCTTTTGAAGAGAAGGAGGATGAATAAAATGAAGTATGTTTTAGTGGTAAATGATATTACAAAAAAATATTCAGCATTTGAATTGAAACCTATAAGTTTTCATATTAAATCAGGTGAGGTTATGGGATTTATCGGTAGGAATGGAGCAGGTAAGACTACAGCGATTAAATCCATTCTAAATCTTGTTCATCCAGATGCAGGGAATGTCCGTATTCTTGGAATGGATTATCTGGATAATGAAGATGAAATCAAACAACGAATTGGTTATGCAGTGGGAGGAACCAATTATTATAAAAGAAAAAAATTAAAGGATATTGTCGCCATTACTCGTATTTTTTATGATAACTGGGATGATGAATCGTATCGTCATTATCTTGATGCATTTAAGCTTGATGAAAATAAGAAAATTATGGAACTGTCTGAGGGGATGAAAGTAAAATTTTATCTTACTTTAGCTCTTTCTCATCATGCTAAGCTTTTGATTTTAGATGAGCCAACCAGTGGACTTGATCCAGTATCTAGAGATGAGATGAATGAAATCTTTCGAAAACTAGCAGAAAAAGGAGTAGCAATCTTGTTTTCTACTCATATTACTAGTGATTTAGAGAAGTGTGCAGATACTATTACTTATATAAAAAATGGTGAATTGCTTTTATCTGAGAGAAAAGAGGATTTTATCAGTCATTACACGAAAGAAATAGGGCAGAAATCCACACTTGAAGATATTATGGTGCATATTGAAAGGGAAGAGGTGAATTTGTGATGAGAAAACTTCTCTATAAAGAAATGAAACTAACAGCAAATCCTTTGAGCTATTGGTTTATAACTTTTTCAGCTATTACGATGATTCCAAGGTATCCTATTCTTGTCGGTTCCTTTTTTATCTGTCTTGGTATTTTTTATACTTATCAACAAGTTCGAGAATGTGATGACATCACCTACACGGTCATGTTGCCAGTTAGAAAACAAGATGTGGTTACGTCTAAATATTTATTTGTTTTATCTATCGAGTGCATAGCTTTCATATTATGTCTTTTTCTGACGATTATTCGGATGAGACTCTTAGGAGATGCCACACCGTATGTGACAAATCCGTTGATGAATGCAAATGCTGCATATCTTGGCTATATAATGCTTGTATTTGCAACCTTTAACAGTGTTTTTCTCGAAGGCTTTTTTAAAACAGCTTATAAGATTGGGAAGCCTTTTATCCTATTCTGCGCAGTCGCAACTGTTATAATATTCATGGGAGAGATATTACACCATATTCCTGGATTAGAAAGTTTGAATGATTCTTCAAATTTGAACGTACCACAGATAGTAATATTACTTTTTGGTGTTGCCATATTTAACTTATGCACCTGGTTTTCTTATCAGAAAGCTATAAAAGACTTCGAAAGAATTGATTTATAAAATTGAATACATTAAGTGTCCGTATTTTGTCGGAGAAAATCCAATAGAAAATGGTACTGATAAAGAATTAAAAGTTGTGGAGCTGTTAGAACAGTGTTTTATATGGAAAAAATGTATGGGAAATACCAAAATTGTAGGTATCAGAGTAGCAAAATAAATTTTTATTTCCGTTTGGTACCTATGATGGTGAAATTCCTGTTGGATTTATTATGATTGGCTATGATGTTGACGATTATTGGGACAATCCGCCTGAATGAAAATATAAAAATGTGAACGAAAAATAGACGTTCACATTTCTTTTTTTATTCTGCAGCTTGTTGCCAACGTTTTGCTAGCATATGAGACAGGCTAGAAATGGCAAAGTTAAAGATAAAGTAAATCAAGGCAATCAGGATATAAAGACTGAAGACCTGCTCTGGTTCGAAATAGCGTCCCATGAGAATTTGGCTGGCGCCAAAGAGTTCTTGTAGGGCGATAACAGAGTAGAGAAGACTGGTATCCTTGATCACAGTTACAAATTGTGAAATGATAGCTGGCAGCATTTTGCGGATCGCTTGTGGGAGAATGATATAGTAGAGGATTTGCGCAGAAGTGAATCCTTGCGACATTCCTGCTTCGTACTGACCCTTGTCCACAGCATTAAGACCACCTCGGATAATCTCAGCCAGGGCTGCTGAGGTAAAGAGGGTAAAGGCAGTAATACCAGCTGGTGTGGACTTCATCTTAAACACCAAAAAGATGGTGAAAATCCAGAGGAGGTTGGGAACGTTACGTACAAACTCGATATAAATGCTGGAGATGATCCGTAAAACAGGATTTTTCCCATTTCTCATAACAGCTAGCACAGTTCCGATAAGGGTAGAGAGAATGATAGCAATCAAAGAGATGTAAAGGGTTAAGCCAAATCCTTTAAAGATAAAGACTAGGTTATCTGGGGTCAAAACTTCTAAAATAGATTCCATAGTAACCTCCTAAAGTGAATAGGCTTTTTTGTTGGCTTGCTCCATCTTGCGACCAAACTGGGCAACAGGGAAGCATAGGGAAAAGTAGAGAAGAGCAGCACCTAAAAAGGCTGGAATATAATTTCCGTTGAGAGCAGACCAAGATTTAGTCACAAACATCAAGTCCACTCCAGAGATGATGGCAACTGTAGAGGTGTTCTTGATGAGGTTAACAATTTGGTTGGTCAATGGAGGGAGAATGATACGGAAGGCCTGAGGCAAGATAATCAAGCGCATGGCATTGATATAGGTAAAACCTTGGGACAAGGCGGCCTCCATCTGACCGCTAGGAATAGACTGAATCCCTGAACGAATCACCTCAGCGATATAGGCGCCGTGATAGAGTCCCACGCAGAGAACGGCTGTCCAATAAATGGGAATCATGATGGTGTGGTCACTGATAAGAGGCAAACCATAAAAGACGATGACAAACTGCACCAAGAGGGGAGTATTTTGGTAAAATTCGACAAAGATACGAGCCAAAACACGCAAGAATGGGCGTTTGCTGGTTGACATGGCCCCGAAGAAGATGCCCAAAAGCATGGCGAGGATAAAAGATCCAATCGCTAGGGCAAGGGTGAAGAGGAAACCATTGAAAAATTGTCCAAAATCCTGAAAATAGGCTGTCCAAGATGATAAATCTGTCATAGGGTGTCCTCCTTAATCTGCAGTATGGCTAGATGGTTTGAGCTTGTAGCGGTCATAGAGTTTCTGTAAACTACCATCCTTGCTCCATTTAGTGACCAAGGTATCAAGATAGTCGTTTAGCTCGGTATTTGCTTTCTTGGTGACGATACCGTAGTCAGATGGCTTGAAACTATCATTTAGTAGTTCTGTCCGTTTGCTGATGTAGCCAGATAGGATAGAACGGTCTACAGAAAAGGCATCAATACGGTGAGCGTGAAGGGAAGTAATCAATTCTGGGTAGGAACCAAGTTCGACGAATTTAAAGGTTAGACCTTTCTTTTTACCCAGTTCAGTAATCAGGCGTTGGGTGATGGAGCCTTGAGCAACCCCAATGGTTTTACCGTTTAGGTCCTCAATGCTTTTAATGTTGGCAGATTTATTGACCAAAAAACCAGAAGCATCCGTATAGTAGGGACTGGTGAAGTTGTATAATTTTTTACGCTCGTCTGTGATAGTGAAGGTCGCGATATCCAAATCGACCTGTTCATTGTCTAGTAGTGGACCGCGGGTTTGAGCGGTAACCGGAACGTAGCGAATCTTGACCTTGAGTTCATCTGCAATCATCTTGGCCAAGTCGGTTTCGATACCAGAATAGGTCCCTGTCTTGGGGTCCTTGTAGCCAAAATTGGGAACGTCTTGTTTCACACCGACAACTAGTTCGCCTCTTTTTTGAATATCTGCGACGCTGGTATCGGCTTGTACTGGTTTGGCAGCAGCAAGACCGAAAAGGCTAATCAATAATGCTGATAAAAAGAATTTCTTTTTCATAGGCGCCTCCTTATTTGACTTTGTCACTTTCGTGGTTGATAATTTTGCTGAGGAATTGTTGGGCACGAGGTTCGCTTGGATTGTCGAAAAAGTCGTCGACATCTGTCGTATCCACCAAAACTTCTCCGTCAGCCATAAAGATAATGCGATCTGCAACCTCTCGAGCAAATCCCATTTCGTGGGTAACGATGATCATGTTCATCCCGTCATGTGCCAGCTTCTGCATAACTGCTAGAACATCGCCGATGGTTTCAGGGTCAAGAGCCGATGTTGGCTCATCAAAGAGGAGTAGTTCCGGATGCATGGCAAGACCACGAGCAATGGCGATCCGCTGTTTTTGACCACCAGATAGCATGGCGGGATAGGAATCTTTCTTGTCCCACATATTTACAAATTCCAGATATTTTTGGGCTGTTTTTTCAGCTTCTTTTTTATCAATTCCTAGAACTTTAACGGGCGCAAGTGTCACGTTTTCTAACACTGTTTTGTGTGGATAAAGGTTAAAATGTTGGAAAACCATGCCGACTTCCTTGCGAAGAGGAACTAAATCTTTCTGACTAGCACCTGCTACTTGGTGTCCATTGACTAGGAGACTTCCTTTGTCAACAGCCTCTAAACCATTGATCGTACGGATAAGAGTGGACTTTCCAGAACCAGAAGGTCCAAGCAAGACAACGACTTGTCCTTTTTCAAAACGGAGATTGATATCGCGGAGTGCGTGGTAGTCTCCGTAATATTTTTCGACGTGTTTAAATTCTACTAAAGCCATGAGAGATCTCCTTTGTGTTAGATTTTATAACATGATTCTACATCAAAAGAATGTTCTTGTCAAATCATATCTGAAAAAATTCACTAAAATGTTATAAAAAAGCAATCTGGATAGAGAAAATGCCTAAATCATGTTATAATGAAACGATAGAATTCTTAGAAAGAGTGGATGTTTTTTTGATAACTCCTACTTATGAATGGCAGTTTGCCCCGCAGGTAGAAGATGCGGATTTTACAAAGATAGCCAAGAAGGCTGGGCTGGGTCCTGAGGTGGCTCGGTTATTATTTGAAAGAGGGATTCAGGATGAGGAAAGTCTAAAGAGGTTTTTAGAACCTTCTTTAGAGGACTTGCATGACCCCTATCTGCTCCATGATATGGACAGGGCAGTGAAAAGGATTCGTCAGGCTATTGAAGAAGGGGAGAATATTCTCGTCTATGGAGACTATGATGCGGATGGTATGACTTCAGCTTCGATTGTGAAGGAAAGTTTGGAACAGCTTGGCGCGGAGTGCCGAGTTTACTTGCCCAACCGTTTTACCGATGGCTATGGTCCAAATGCCAGTGTCTATAAATACTTTATCGAGCAAGAGGGAATTTCCCTGATTGTGACAGTGGATAATGGGGTTGCAGGTCACGAAGCCATTGAATTGGCCCAGTCTATGGGAGCGGATGTCATTGTGACTGACCATCATTCCATGCCTGAAACCCTTCCTGATGCCTATGCGATTGTTCACCCTGAGCATCCAGATGCGGACTATCCCTTCAAATGTTTAGCTGGTTGTGGAGTGGCTTTCAAGCTGGCTTGCGCCCTTTTAGAAGAAGTGCAAGTGGAATTGCTTGATTTGGTCGCTATCGGTACCATTGCAGATATGGTGAGCTTGACAGATGAAAACCGTATCATGGTTCAATATGGTCTGGAAATGCTGGGGCATACTCAGCGTATTGGCCTACAAGAAATGCTGGATATGGCTGGGATTGCTGCTAATGAAGTAACAGAAGAAACGGTTGGTTTCCAGATTGCCCCTCGTTTAAATGCCTTGGGGCGCTTGGATGATCCTAATCCTGCCATTGATTTGCTGACTGGATTTGACGACGAGGAAGCGCATGAGATTGCCCTCATGATTCACCAGAAAAACGAAGAGCGCAAGGAAATCGTTCAGTCAATCTATGAAGAAGCTAAGACCATGGTGGATCCTGCGAAGAAGGTCCAGGTTTTGGCCAAGGAAGGCTGGAATCCTGGCGTTCTGGGTATCGTTGCTGGTCGTTTGTTGGAAGAACTGGGTCAGACAGTCATCGTTCTGAATATAGAAGACGGTCGTGCCAAGGGTAGCGCTCGTAGTGTGGAAGCGGTCGATATTTTTGAAGCCTTGGATCCCCATCGCGATCTCTTCATAGCCTTTGGAGGCCATGCTGGTGCAGCAGGAATGACGCTGGAAGTGGAGAAGCTTTCAGATTTATCTCAGGTTTTGGAAGACTATATCCGTGAAAAAGGCGCAGATGCTAGTGGTAAGAACAAGTTAAATCTAGATGAAGAGCTAGATTTGGAGACACTTAGCTTGGAAACGGTTAAAAGCTTTGAACGCTTGGCACCCTTTGGGATGGATAATCAGAAACCTGTCTTTTATATCAAGGATTTTCATGTCGAAAGTGCTCGTACTATGGGAGCAGGCAATACCCACCTCAAACTAAAAATTTCCAAGGGTGAGGCGAGTTTTGAAGTGGTAGCCTTCGGACAAGGTAGATGGGCGACAGAGTTTGCTCAAACAAAAAAACTAGAATTGGCAGTCACCTTGTCTGTCAATCAATGGAATGGCCAAACTGCCCTCCAGTTGATGATGGTGGATGCGCGTGTGGAAGGTGTTCAACTCTTTAACATTCGTGGGAAGAATGCAGTCTTGCCAGAAGGGGTTCCAGTTTTGGATTTCTCTGGAGAGTTGCCAGATCTAGCGGCCAGTGAAGCGGTTGTTGTGAAGAATATTCCTGAGGATATTACCTTGCTGAAGGCCATTTTTCAGGAACAACATTTCTCTGCTGTCTATTTCAAAAATGACATTGACAAGGCCTACTATCTGACAGGTTATGGAACTAGAGAACAGTTTGCAAAATTGTACAAGACCATTTACCAGTTCCTAGAGTTTGATATTCGCTACAAGCTCAAAGATTTGGCAACTTATCTCAATATTCAACAAATCTTGCTGGTCAAGATGATCCAAGTGTTTGAAGAGCTGGACTTTGTGACGATCAAAGATGGTGTCATGACAGTCAATAAAGAAGCACCAAAAAGGGAAATTGGAGAAAGTCGGATTTACCAAAATCTCAAACAGACCGTTAAAGATCAAGAAATGATGGCGCTGGGTACGGTGCAAGATATCTATGACTTTTTAATGGAAAAAGAATAGAAGTTAGGAAAGAGTTGGGTAACCAACTCTTTTTTGAAAACAAATCTTCGTTTTGAAAATCATCAAAAAAATGGTATAATGGTAGGAAAAGATTCGGCTGAAAGTTTTAGAACTTTTAGAATAAGAGGGTAAACCTACCCTATAATCAAGATGAATTAAGTTTCGGAGGGAAAATGAGTAATATCAGTTTAACAACGCTAGGTGGTGTACGAGAAAATGGGAAAAATATGTACATCGCTGAAATCGATGAATCTATTTTTGTTTTGGATGCAGGGCTTAAATACCCTGAAAATGAACAACTAGGGGTTGATGTCGTCATTCCAAACATGGACTACCTTTTTGAGAATAGCGACCGTATCGCAGGGGTCTTCTTGACCCACGGGCATGCGGATGCCATTGGTGCCCTGCCTTATCTCTTGGCAGAGGCTAAGGTGCCTGTGTTTGGTTCTGAGTTGACCATTGAGTTGGCGAAACTCTTTGTCAAAGGAAATGATACGGTTAAGAAATTCAATGACTTCCATGTGATTGATGAAAACACGGAGATTGACTTTGGGGGAACGGTGGTTTCCTTCTTCCGTACGACTCACTCTATCCCAGAAAGCCTGGGAGTTGTGTTAAAAACACCAAAAGGGAACATTGTTTACACAGGCGACTTCAAATTTGACCAGACGGCTAGTGAATCCTATGCGACGGATTTTGCGCGTTTAGCCGAAATCGGCCGTGACGGTGTCTTGGCACTTCTCAGTGATTCTGCAAATGCAGACAGCAATATTCAGGTGGCGAGCGAGAGTGAAGTTGGGGATGAAATTACCCAAACCATCGCTGACTGGGACGGTCGTATCATCGTTGCAGCAGTTGCCAGCAACCTTTCTCGTATCCAGCAGGTTTTTGATGCAGCTGCGGAGACTGGCCGCCGAGTCGTTTTGACTGGATTTGATGTTGAAAATATCGTTCGTACAGCGATTCGTCTCAAAAAATTGTCCCTAGCTAATGAAAGCCTTTTGATTAAACCAAAAGAAATGTCTCGTTTTGAAGACCATGAGTTGATTATCCTAGAGACAGGTCGTATGGGTGAACCTATCAATGGACTTCGCAAGATGTCTGTTGGGCGCCACCGTTATGTAGAAATCAAGGATGGGGACTTGGTTTATATTGTAACAACTCCATCCACCGCCAAAGAAGCAGTTGTGGCTCGCGTTGAAAATATGATTTACCAAGCTGGTGGTGTGGTAAAACTCATTACCCAGAGTTTGCGAGTATCAGGACACGGGAATGCGCGTGATTTGCAGTTGATGATCAATCTTTTGCAACCGAAATATCTTTTCCCTGTCCAAGGGGAGTACCGTGAGTTGGATGCGCATGCCAAGGCTGCCATGGCAGTTGGAATGTTGCCAGAGCGCATTTTCATCCCTAAAAAGGGAACAATCATGTCCTATGAACATGGAGACTTCGTCCCAGCTGGCGCAGTTTCTGCAGGCGATGTCATGATTGATGGAAATGCCATTGGTGATGTTGGGAATGTCGTTCTTCGCGACCGTAAGGTCTTGTCAGAGGATGGAATCTTTATCGTGGCGATTACTGTTAACCGTCGTGAGAAGAAGATTGTGGCTAAGGCTCGTGTTCATACGCGTGGATTTATCTACCTTAAGAAAAGTCGCGACATTCTCCGTGAAAGTTCAGAATTGATTAACCAAACGGTAGAAGAGTATCTTCAAGGGGATGACTTTGACTGGGCAGATCTCAAAGGCAAAGTTCGTGACAATTTGACCAAGTACCTCTTTGATCAAACCAAGCGTCGCCCAGCAATCTTGCCAGTCGTGATGGAAGCAAAATAATAAGCAGAATACCTACAGAAAAAGTCGAAATTCGGCTTTTTCTTATAAATAGTAAAAGGAGAAAATCATGGCAGTTATGAATATTGAGTATTACTCTGAAGTTTTGGATATGGAGTGGGGTGTTACCGTACTCTATCCAGATGCTAGTCGAGTGACTGAACCAGATTGCACAGATATTCCTGTGCTTTACCTTTTGCACGGAATGTCAGGAAATCAAAATAGCTGGCTCAAACGTACCAATGTCGAACGCTTGTTGCGTGGGACCAATCTCATTGTCATCATGCCCAATACAAACAATGGCTGGTACACAGATACCCAGTACGGTTTTAACTACTTTACTGCTCTAGCAGAAGAACTCCCCCAAGTCATGAAACGTTTCTTCCCCAATATGACCAGTAAGCGAGAAAAAACCTTTATTGCAGGTCTCTCCATGGGAGGCTATGGTTCCTTCAAGCTGGCTCTCGCAACCGATCGTTTTTCTCATGCGGCTAGTTTTTCCGGTGCACTCAGTTTTCAAGAATTTTCTCCTGAAAGTCAGGATTTGGGATCACTTGCCTACTGGCGAGGAGTTTTTGGAGAGATTAAAGACTGGACAGCTAGTCCTCATTCGCTTGAAAGCATGGCTGCAAGATCCGATAAAAAGACCAAACTATGGGCTTGGTGTGGGGAACAAGACTATCTTTACTCTGCCAATAACCTCGCAGTGAAAAACCTCAAAAATCTTGGTTTTGAGGTGACCTATAGTCATAGTCCAGGTAAGCACGAGTGGTACTACTGGGAAAAACAATTGGAACGTTTTTTAGCTACTCTACCAATTGACTTTGTCTTGGAAGAACGTTTATCTTAGTTTTAGGTTTCTTTCAGCTTTCTTCAGTAAAATAGAGAATCTATCTTGATCAAGGAGAATGTGATTTCAAGATAGGTTCTTATTTTTATGAAAGGTGGGGCGTCATGTTCTGGATTATTCGATTATTCTTCCGATTTCTTTTGGGAATTTGGCGTTTCTTCTGGCGTCTGGTTTGGACTGTGGCCATTCTACTGCTTATTGCCTTTGGAGTGCTTTGGTACCTGACTGGTGATTTTCATTCTGCGGTCAATCAGGTTGAAAAAATGAGCAAGATAGGTCAAGGTGGCTGGAATCAATGGAAGGAGACGGGAACGCTGGAAGTCTTGTCTCAGACAGACAGTCACCAACATGCAGAAGGCAAGTGGGCTCAGGCCTCAGCTCGCATCTATATTGAACCTCAAATGGATGAGACCTTCCAAGGTGCCTATGCAGAAGCTATAAAAAACTGGAATCAAACGGGATCCTTTACCTTTGAGGTGGTTGCGGATCCTAGCCAGGCAGATATTGTGGCAAGTGAGATGAATGATGGATCGACCGCTGTAGCTGGTCAAGCCGAGAGTCAAACCAATTTGTTAACCAAACAATTTATATCTGTAACGGTTCGCCTGAATCACTATTATCTATCCAATCCAAACTATGGATATTCTTACGAACGGATCGTGCACACGGCAGAACATGAGCTGGGGCATGCCATCGGATTGGATCACACCAGCGAGATTTCTGTCATGCAGCCGGCAGGTTCCTATTGTGGGATTCAGCCTCGGGATGTGAAGGCTGTTCAAGAACTCTATACCAGTAGCGACTAGCTGAAGTCGGTGCAATCCGAAAAGAAATTAAAGCTCCTCCATTAAGCGGTTGGTGGGGCTTTTTGTTCGTCCTGTTACGGCCTTTTTGCTATAATGGAACTATGAATAACTTGATCAAATCAAAACTGGAGCTCTTGCCGACCAGTCCTGGATGCTACATTCACAAGGATAAAAATGGCACCATTATCTATGTAGGAAAGGCTAAAAATCTGCGCAATCGCGTGCGTTCCTATTTCCGTGGAAGTCATGATACCAAGACGGAGGCTCTGGTATCTGAGATTGTAGATTTTGAATTTATCGTTACCGAGTCTAATATCGAGGCCCTTCTGCTGGAAATCAACCTCATCAAGGAAAACAAGCCCAAGTACAATATCATGCTCAAGGATGATAAGTCCTATCCTTTTATCAAAATCACCAATGAGCGCTATCCACGGCTTATTATCACCCGTCAGGTCAAAAAGGACGGTGGTCTTTATTTTGGCCCTTATCCCGATGTGGGGGCAGCTAATGAAATCAAGCGACTACTGGATCGGATTTTCCCTTTTCGTAAGTGTACCAACCCACCCTCTAAGGTTTGTTTTTACTATCATATCGGCCAATGTATGGCCCATACCATCTGTAAAAAAGATGAGGCCTATTTCAAGTCCATGGCTCAGGAGGTTTCTGATTTTCTAAAAGGACAGGATGACAAAATCATAGATGACCTCAAGGACAAGATGGCAAAGGCAGCCAAAAGTATGGAGTTCGAACGTGCGGCTGAATACCGTGACCTGATTCAGGCGATTGGAACGCTTCGGACCAAGCAACGGGTCATGGCGAAAGATTTGCAAAATCGGGATGTCTTTGGCTACTATGTGGATAAGGGCTGGATGTGTGTCCAGGTTTTCTTTGTCCGTCAAGGCAAGCTCATTGAGCGGGATGTCAATCTCTTCCCCTACTACAATGATCCGGATGAGGACTTCTTGACCTATGTGGGACAATTCTATCAAGAAAAATCCCACCTGGTTCCCAATGAGGTGCTGATTCCGCAGGATATTGACGAAGAAGCCGTCAAGGCCTTGGTGGATACCAAGATTCTCAAACCCCAACGTGGAGAAAAAAAGCAACTGGTCAATCTAGCTATAAAAAATGCCCGTGTTAGTCTGGAGCAGAAGTTCAATCTGCTAGAGAAATCAGTTGAAAAGACCCAAGGGGCTATTGAAAATCTAGGTCGTTTACTCCAAATCCCGACTCCAGTCCGTATCGAATCCTTCGATAACTCCAATATCATGGGAACCAGTCCTGTTTCAGCCATGGTGGTCTTTGTCAACGGCAAACCAAGTAAGAAGGATTATCGTAAGTACAAAATCAAGACTGTGGTTGGACCAGACGACTATGCCAGTATGCGTGAGGTTATTCGCAGACGTTATGGTCGAGTTCAACGTGAGGGCTTAACCCCTCCAGATTTGATTGTCATTGATGGGGGACAGGGTCAAGTCAATATTGCCAAGCAGGTCATTCAAGATGAACTAGGCTTGGATATTCCAATTGCAGGTCTGCAAAAGAATGACAAGCACCAAACCCATGAATTGCTCTTTGGAGATCCGCTTGAGGTGGTCGAGCTGTCTCGCAATTCTCAGGAATTTTTCCTCCTCCAACGCATTCAGGATGAGGTGCACCGCTTTGCCATCACTTTCCACCGTCAACTGCGCTCTAAAAACTCCTTTTCATCTCAATTGGATGGGATTGAAGGTCTGGGACCTAAACGCAAGCAAAATCTAATGAAGCATTTCAAGTCTCTCACTAAAATCAAGGAAGCCAGTGTGGATGAAATTGTCGAAGTTGGTGTGCCAAGGGTAGTCGCAGAAGCTGTTCAGAGAAAGTTGAACCCGCAGGGAGAAGTGGAGTTGGCTCAAGTAGCGGAACCATTAAAAGAATTAGAATAAGTATCTAGATAGAAAGTAGAAGAAATGAATAGGATTGAGATTGACAGAGATATACTCCTTTTTTTACGATTTGCTTACTTTGGGAATTCAAAAGATTTATTTTTAGCTGCAACTACTCGAGCCTATCTTGATTTTAATCGAACCTTGCGATTTCATGGCATGCCAGATAAACAGCGCTTGGAGATGAGAAATCGGGCCTCTAAGTGTATCAAAGAAGCGATTTTAAATCTCTTGAATCGGGACAAGCTGTGTCAAACTGATTTTGATAGTTGGCATCATAGGACTTGTGATGCTCTGATAGATTGCTATCGCTCAAATGGGATTCGATTCACTTATGGTCATGCTCAAAAGTGGATTAATATGACTTTCAAGTATCTCTATATGCTTGAAGCTGTAACCCTAGACTCCGTTTTTCCTTTTTTACACGTACCGATAGATAACATCGTGTTAGAGAGGGCGAACAAACAGTTGTGTATCCCAAAACCTTCTCAAGTGTGGAGTAGTTGGGGAGATTACGCTTTCTATCTTCAATATCAAGAACATTTGAGGCAAAGAATAGGCAAGGAAGCTCCTCTTCGTTGGGAGTTTCACAATTGGCTAGATGAAATAGAAAAAGGAAAACCATCATGAACCATAAAATCGCAATTTTATCAGATATTCATGGCAATGTGACTGCACTAGAAGCAGTGATTGCAGATGCTAAAACTCAAGGAGCCAGTGAATATTGGCTTCTGGGAGATATTTTTCTACCTGGTCCAGGTGCAAATGACTTGGTCGCTCTGTTAAAGGAACTTCCTATCACAGCAAGTGTTCGAGGCAATTGGGATGATTGTGTCTTAGAGGCTTTAGATGGGCAATATGGCTTAGAAGACCCACAGGAAGTCCAGCTCTTACGTATGACCCAGTTTTTGATGGAGCGAATGGATCCTGAAACGATTGTCTGGCTACGAAACTTACCTATGCTAGAAAAGAAAGAAGTTGATGGACTGCGCTTTTCTATCTCTCATAATTTACCTGACAAAAACTATGGTGGGGATCTACTGGTTGGAAATGATACAGATAAATTTGACCAACTCCTAGATGAGGAAACGGACGTGGCAGTCTATGGTCATGTCCACAAGCAGTTGCTTCGTTATGGAAGTCAAGGGCAACAAATCATCAATCCAGGTACGATTGGCATGCCCTATTTTGATTGGGAGGCGTTAAAAAATCACCGTGCCCAGTATGCCGTGATAGAAGTAGAAGATGGGGAATTGGTAAATATTCTATTCCGAAAAGTTTCTTATGATTATGAAGCGGAGTTAGAATTGGCCAAGTCCAAGGGTCTTCCCTTTGTCGAAATGTATGAAGAACTACGCCGAGATGACAATTATCGGGGGCACAATCTGGAACTCTTAGCTAGTTTAATCGAAAAGCATGGGTATGTAGAGGATGTGAAGGATTATTTTGATTTTTTGTAAAGTTAGAAATAAAATGGACGCTCTTATTTGGAAGTGAGGTTTGTAGTCGAATTGCTTAGAAAAGATGGTTTAGCTAAAGTTTGACATTGAAATTATTTTGTTATAAAATGGACTCAATTCTTAATAAAAAGGAGAACATTATGAAGAAAATTATTACAGCCAGTATGGCTCTTTTATCTGTTGTTGTTTTAGCAGCATGTTCAGGGAAAACAACGTCTGAATCTTCGACTAAAAATTCAAGTTCTGTAGAGCAAACTTCTTCTTCAGAGATCTCATCAACAACGTCTAGTTCAAAGACAGAAAATAATGAGGTTGTTTTGATCACCGATGAAGAAATTGATAATGCTAAAACTGTTGGAGATGTGAAGAAAGTCTTTGGTAAACTAGTTGACAATTATAAAAAGCATGCAGTTGAAATTGGGGAGAAAATTCCAGAGAGTGGAAAAGAAGCATATAACGCCCAAGTTGAACCAGCGCTTAAGTCTATGGAGACTGTAAGAGAGTCATTTAACGAAAGCCTTTCAAGTATTGGTTCTGATGATACAGTAGTGCCAGAACAAACTCGTACTCTATTTGTTCAACAGTTGAAAACTGGACGTGATACAATGAAGAAAGCACTGGAGTCAGCGTATAAAGCAGTTGCTCCATACACATCTGGTCAATAATATGAGAAAGTAGGTGAATTATCACCTGCTTTTTGATTTGTTTAAATCCAAAACGATACCTACATAAAAAGCTACAAGTGGATAGTAGAGAGTCTGAAAGAAGTACTAACTCTATGAAAAATCTCTGCAAGCTCTTTCAAATTATGGTAGAATGGAAGCAGTAGAATTAGAAAAGGAAATCGATTATGAAATTTCTTGAATTAAATAAAAAACGTCATGCGACCAAGCATTTTACTGATAAACCGGTAGATCCCAAAGATGTGCGTACGGCTATCGAAATCGCAACCTTGGCCCCAAGTGCCCACAATAGCCAGCCATGGAAGTTTGTGGTTGTTCGTGAGAAAAATGCTGAATTGGCAAAATTAGCTTATGGTTCGAACTTTGAGCAGGTATCATCAGCGCCAGTGACCATTGCCTTGTTTACAGATACAGATCTTGCCAAACGTGCTCGCAAGATTGCCCGTGTTGGTGGCGCAAAGAATTTCTCAGAAGAGCAACTTCAATATTTCATGAAGAATTTGCCTGCCGAGTTTGCGCGTTACAGTGAACAACAAGTTAGCGACTACCTAGCCCTCAATGCAGGTTTGGTTGCCATGAACTTGGTTCTGGCTCTTACAGACCAAGGAATCGGTTCTAACATTATCCTTGGATTTGACAAATCAAAAGCCAACGAAGTTTTGGACATTGAAGACCGTTTCCGCCCAGAACTCTTGATTACAGTGGGTTACACAGACGAGAAATTAGAACCAAGCTACCGCTTGCCAGTAGATGAAATCATAGAGAAAAGATAGAAGGAAGAAAAAATGACAGCAATTGATTTTACAGCAGAAGTAGAAAAACGCAAAGAAGACCTCTTGGCTGACTTGTTTAGCCTTTTGGAAATCAACTCAGAACGTGATGATAGCAAGGCAGATGCGCAGCATCCCTTTGGACCTGGTCCAGTAAAAGCTTTGGAGAAATTCCTTGAAATCGCAGACCGCGATGGCTATCCAACTAAAAATGTTGATAACTACGCAGGACATTTTGAGTTTGGTGAAGGAGAAGAAGTTCTCGGAATCTTTGCTCACATGGACGTGGTGCCAGCTGGTAGCGGTTGGGACACGGACCCTTATACACCAACTATCAAAGATGGTCGCCTTTATGCGCGCGGAGCTTCAGATGACAAGGGACCTACAACAGCTTGTTACTATGGTTTGAAAATCATCAAAGAATTGGGTCTTCCAACTTCTAAGAAAGTTCGTTTTATTGTCGGAACAGACGAAGAATCAGGCTGGGCAGATATGGACTACTACTTTGAACATGTAGGACTTGCAAAACCAGACTTTGGCTTCTCTCCAGACGCTGAATTCCCTATCATCAATGGTGAAAAAGGAAATATCACAGAATACCTTCACTTTGCAGGTGAAAATGCAGGTGCTGCTCGTCTTCACAGCTTTACAGGTGGTTTGCGTGAAAACATGGTACCTGAATCAGCAACAGCAGTCGTTTCAGGTGTCTTAGCTGACTTGCAAGCTAAACTAGATGCCTTTGTTGCAGAGCACAAACTTAGAGGAGAACTCCAAGAAGAAAACGGTCAGTACAAGGTGACTGTGATTGGTAAATCTGCCCATGGTGCTATGCCTGCTTCAGGTGTCAATGGGGCTACTTACCTAGCATTCTTCCTCAGCCAATTTGACTTTGCTGGACCAGCCAAAGACTACCTCGACATTGCTGGTAAGATTCTCTTGAATGACCATGAGGGTGAAAATCTCAAGGTTGCTCATGTGGATGAAAAAATGGGTGCCCTTTCTATGAATGCGGGTGTCTTCCGCTTTGACGAAGCAAGTGCTGACAATACCATTGCCCTCAACTTCCGTTATCCAAAAGGAACAAGCCCAGAGCAAATCAAGTCAATCCTTGAAAACTTGCCAGTTGCTTCTGTTAGCCTCTCTGCCCATGGTCATACACCTCACTATGTACCGATGGAAGATCCACTTGTGCAAACCTTGTTGAATGTCTATGAAAAACAAACTGGTCTTAAAGGTCACGAGCAAGTCATCGGTGGTGGTACCTTTGGTCGCTTGCTGGAACGTGGGGTTGCCTATGGTGCGATGTTCCCGGACTCAATTGACACCATGCACCAAGCCAATGAATTTATCGCCTTGGACGATCTCTTCCGAGCAGCAGCAATCTATGCAGAAGCTATCTATGAATTGATCAAATAAAACGATAGAAGTCTGAGATTTTATGCTTGGACTTCTTTTTGGAGGGAAAACAGATGTCTCAAATCGAAAGAATCAAGCAAGCTATTATGGCGGATTCGCAGAATGCCAGCTACACAGAACGTGGAATCGAACCTCTCTTTGCGGCGCCAAAAACTGCTCGCATCAATATTGTCGGTCAAGCTCCGGGGTTTAAAACGCAAGAAGCTGGGATTTATTGGAAGGATAAGAGTGGTGATCGTCTGCGTGAGTGGCTAGGTGTAGATGAAGATACATTTTACAATTCGGGCTTGTTTGCAGTTATTCCCATGGACTTTTATTTCCCAGGACATGGCAAATCAGGCGACCTTCCACCCCGTAAAGGCTTTGCCGAAAAATGGCACCCACAACTCTTGCAAGAGTTGCCCGATATTCAATTAACTCTCTTGATTGGGCAATATGCCCAAGCCTATTATTTACAGGAGAAAGTTAGTGGCAAGGTGACAGAGCGGGTGAAACACTACAAAGACTATCTACCAGAATTTTTCCCTCTGGTGCACCCGTCACCACGTAATCAAATCTGGATGGCTAAGAATCCTTGGTTTGAGTCAGAAGTGGTGCCAGATTTGAAAAAAAGAATTAAAACGATTTTATAGTCAATGAAAATCAAAGAGCAAACTAGGAAGCTAGCCGCAGGCTGCTCAAAGTACAGCTTTGAGGTTGCAGATAAAACTGACGAAGTCAGCTCAAAACACTGTTTTGAGGTTGCAGATAAAACTGACGAAGTCAGCTCAAAACACTGTTTTGAGGTTGTGGATAGAACTGACGAAGTCAGTAACCATAACTACGGTAAGGCGACGCTGACGTGGTTTGAAGAGATTTTCGAAGAGTATTAGGAGAAAAAGAATGAAAGAAATAGCCTTCGATGAATTTTACCAGCTCTATCAGAAAGAGTCCCTTTCAGTCTTAGACGTGAGAGAAGTAGAAGAGTTCGAGGCGCTTCATTTAGAAGGTGCTCAGAACCTACCACTTGGTCAATTAGCTGATATCTTTGATCGATTGGATAAGGACCTCTTGTATTATGTCATTTGTAAATCTGGGATGAGGTCAGCGCGTGCTTGTCAATTTCTAGCTGAAAAGGGTTATGACGTTATCAATGTCCAAGGTGGAATGACGGCCTTTGAAAATCTTTAAACCTATATGGCGATAGATCCTAGTTTTCCCTTGCTCGGCTCCAACTGAGTAAGGGATTTTGTTTTTAGATAATTCTTATTTTTAAAAATATTGAAAACATTCAATATTTACTTCGTGATGCTTTTTTCATACTCTTATTCGTGATATACTAGGTCAGTATTTTAGAAATATGAAGGAGATTCTTTATGGCTAAAAAAGGTGCCCTAACAGGTTTGCTCCTGTTTGGAATATTTTTTGGTGCGGGGAACTTGATTTTTCCGCCTTCTCTAGGTGCCCTATCTGGAGAACATTTTCTTCCTGCCATTGCAGGTTTTGTCTTTTCAGGCGTCGGTATCGCCGTTTTGACTCTCATTATTGGAACACTAAACCCGAAAGGATACATTCACGAGATTTCTAAGAAAATCTCACCTTGGTTTGCGACGCTTTATCTTGCAGTCCTCTATCTATCGATTGGTCCCTTCTTTGCCATTCCACGTACTGCCACAACAGCTTATGAAGTTGGGATTAGCCCCCTCTTGTCTGAAGCAAATAAAGGCCTAGGATTGATTATCTTTACTGTGTTGTATTTTGCAGCAGCCTATCTGATTTCGCTTAATCCATCAAAAATCTTGGATCGAATCGGACGTGTTTTAACGCCAGTCTTTGCCTTGTTGATCGTTATCTTGGTTGTACTAGGTGCCTTCAAATATGGTGGAACAAGCCCTCAAGCGGCCTCAGAAGCCTATCAATCCTCTGCTTTTGGGACAGGTTTCCTAGAAGGGTATAATACCTTGGATGCCCTTGCCTCAGTTGCCTTTAGTGTGATTGCAGTTCAAACCTTGAAACAACTTGGATTCTCCAGTAAGAAAGAATACATTTCAACTATTTGGGTGGTTGGTATCGTTGTAGCTCTTGCCTTTAGCGCTCTTTATATCGGTTTAGGATTCCTTGGAAATCATTTCCCAGTACCAGCAGAAGCGATGAAGGGTGGAACACCAGGTGTTTATATCTTGTCACAAGCAACTCAGGAAATCTTTGGTTCAACAGCTCAACTCTTCCTTGCTGTTATGGTAACTGTAACCTGCTTCACAACGACAGTTGGATTGATTGTGTCGACAGCAGAGTTCTTTAACGGACGTTTCCCACAAATCAGCTACAAGGTCTATGCAACTGCCTTTACCTTGATTGGATTTGCTATTGCAAATCTTGGTCTTGATGCAATCATTAAGTATTCAGTTCCAGTACTAGTAATCTTGTACCCAATCACCATCGCCATTGTGATGATTGTGATTGTTAATAAGTTTGTCGCCCTATCAAAACCAGGTATGCAGTTAACTATTGGGCTTGTTACAGCGATTGCTCTTGCAAGCGTCCTTGGAAGTTCTTTTAAGATTGAGTTCCTAGCAAATCTCGTCAATGCTCTTCCGTTTGCAGCTGCCTCTCTACCATGGCTAGTGCCAGCTATTATCGGAATCTTGCTTTCACTGGTTTTACCAAACAAACAAGAGAGTGACGTTTTTGAGATGGAATAAAAAAATTCTTGGTCATCAACCAAGAATTTTTTGTATGAGCACGACTCATTAGTTGGTTTGTTCAGTATAACCAGCTTCTTTAAGCATTTTTTTCGAGGCAGCAAAGCTTACACGGTTTCCAATACCAGAATATTCGTTCGGCATTGCTTTTTTCAATTCGTCAAGACTCGCGACAGTCATGTCAACCTCGATGTTTTGGATAACTTTTTCGTCTTGAATTTCAACTTTTTGTGTAACCCCTTTGACCCCTTCATAACCTTTATAAGTATCGTCAACAATTTCCTTAATACCTTCCGCGGTATTATTAAGTTTTTCAGGGTCAAGTACATTATGAACAGTTTGTTTTACAACGTCATCTCCCTTCACAGTATAAGTCAAGGTAGAATGAATCCCAGGTTTGCTATTGTGGACAAATGTGTGAGTTTCTGTCTCATCTTTCTTTTCAGATGATTGTTGACTGCTTTGTTTGGTCTCGCTTGACTGAGTTGTTGTGTCTTCTTTGCTACTGCTGCTAGCAGGTGTTGATGCCTGTTTGGAACATCCGAGTAGGAGGACAAGTGAAGCCACAAGGGCTAGTGATACTTTAAAGTATGATTTCATATTTTTACTTTCCTTTCATAATCAAAGTATTTGTATTATAACATGGATCTATAGTGAAAACAACTAAACATAGTTTTTCTCCTTTTGAGAAGGAGTCTGACTAGAAAAATGTTATAATGGTAGGAAAGAGGTGAAGAAATGAATCAAACTGTAAACTATATCAAAGAATTAACCGCTATTACATCTCCAACAGGCTTTACTCGTGAGATTTCAGACTACCTAGTCCATACTTTAGAAGAGCTTGGTTACCAGCCGGTTCGTACAGCCAAGGGCGGTGTCAATGTGACCATTAAAGGTCAAAATGATAAGCAACAACGTTATGTGACTGCCCATGTGGATACGCTAGGAGCTATTGTTCGTGCAGTCAAACCAGACGGTCGTCTCAAAATGGACCGTGTCGGTGGTTTCCCTTGGAACATGATTGAAGGGGAGAACTGTACGGTTCATGTGGCTAGCACAGGTAAAAAGGTATCTGGAACCATCCTCATCCACCAGACTTCTTGTCATGTCTACAAGGATGCAGGAACTGCAGAACGCACACAGGACAATATGGAAGTGCGTTTGGATGCAAAAGTAACCAATGAAAAAGAAACTCGTGCTCTTGGGATTGAGGTCGGTGATTTTATCAGCTTTGATCCACGGACAGTCGTGACAGAGACTGGTTTTATCAAGTCCCGTCACTTGGATGATAAAGTCAGCGCAGCGATTTTGCTCAATCTTCTTCGTGTTTATAAGGAAGAGGGGATTGCATTGCCCGTAACAACTCATTTTGCCTTTTCAGTCTTTGAAGAGGTTGGTCACGGTGCAAACTCCAATATTCCAGCTCAGGTAGTGGAATATCTAGCAGTAGATATGGGAGCAATGGGAGATGACCAACAGACAGATGAGTACACAGTATCTATCTGTGTCAAGGACGCTTCAGGTCCCTATCACTACGACTTCCGTCAACATTTAGTGGCTTTGGCAAAGGAGCAAGATATTCCATTTAAGCTCGACATTTATCCATTTTACGGCTCGGATGCTTCCGCAGCTATGTCAGCAGGAGCCGAGGTCAAGCACGCCCTCCTTGGAGCTGGTATTGAATCCAGTCACTCTTACGAACGAACACACATTGATTCGGTCGTGGCGACTGAGCGTATGGTCGATGCCTATCTCAAGAGCGCATTGGTAGACTAATATGTGCTTGATTTGTCAAAGAATTGAATGGATAAAGGCAGGGAAGAATCCCTACTTTGTAAAAGAACTAGAAACAGGCTATGTTGTTATTGGAGACCACCAATACTTTAAGGGCTATACCTTATTTCTAGCAAAGGAGCATGTCACAGAACTCCACCATATGGAGACTTCTGTAAAACTTCGTTTTCTTGAGGAAATGAGTTTGGTCCAAGAAGCTGTTGCCAAAGCATTTGAGGCTGAAAAGATGAATATTGAACTCCTAGGAAATGGCGATGCCCACGCTCATTGGCATCTTTTTCCGCGAAGAGCAGGTGATATGAATGGTCATGGTCTTAATGGTCGTGGTCCAGTCTGGTGGGTGCCCTGGGAAGAAATGGCGGCAGAAGATTGCCAAGTGCAATCCCGTGAGTTGGAACAAATGATTAAAGCCTTATCCGATGAATTAGAGAAGCATGTGATTTAAGAGAGGAAGAAAAAAATGAAAAAAAGATACATCGTTTTATCCGGTTTGCTAGCAGTAACCCTAGCAGCATGTTCTCAAGAAACACCTAAAAATGAAGAGAATACTCAAAAAATGGAACAAACTAGTCAACCTGAGGGTACTGTAGGGAGCAAATCTCAAGCTTCTAGTCAGAAGAAGGCAGAAGTTGTCAATAAGGGAGATCACTATAGTATACAAGGGAAATACGATGAAATCGTCGTAGCTAATAAGCACTATCCTTTGTCAAAAGACTACAATCCAGGAGAAAATCCAACAGCCAAGGCGGAGTTGCTGAAACTCATTGCAGCAATGCAAGCAGCTGGCTACCCAATCAGCGATCATTACAGTGGCTTTAGAAGTTATGAGACTCAAACCAAACTTTATCAAGACTATGTGAATCAAGATGGCAAGGAAGAGGCAGATCGCTACTCAGCCCGCCCTGGATACAGTGAACACCAAACAGGTCTTGCTTTTGATTTGATTGGGACTAATGGAGAATTGGTGACAGAGGAGAAGGCAGCTCAGTGGCTCTTGGATCATGCGGCTGACTATGGCTTTGTTGTTCGCTATCTCAAAGGCAAGGAAAAAGAGACTGGCTACATGGCGGAAGAATGGCATCTTCGCTACGTTGGAAAAGAAGCCAAAGAAATTGCTGCAAGTGGTCTTAGTTTGGAAGAATACTATGGCTTTGAAGGCGGAGATTACGTCGATTAAAAAAGAAATTTTTCTCTTGCATTTTTAGATAAATAGTGTATAATAGAAAGGTATGCGTAAAGTGTACTTGTGGGAGGTAAAAATCTCTAATTACCGCCAAAACCACAAAGGAGGATTTAAAAATGGCTAAAAAAGTCGAAAAACTTGTAAAATTGCAAATCCCTGCTGGTAAAGCTACACCAGCTCCACCAGTTGGACCTGCTCTTGGTCAAGCTGGTATCAACATCATGGGATTCACAAAAGAGTTCAACGCTCGTACAGCTGACCAAGCTGGTATGATTATTCCAGTTGTTATCTCAGTATACGAAGACAAATCATTTACTTTCGTTACAAAAACACCACCAGCTGCTGTTCTTTTGAAAAAAGCTGCAGGTGTTGAAAAAGGATCAGGTACACCTAACAAAACTAAAGTTGCTACAGTTACTCGTGCACAAGTACAAGAAATTGCAGAAACTAAGATGCCAGATTTGAACGCAGCAAACATTGAGTCTGCAATGCGTATGATCGAAGGTACTGCTCGTTCTATGGGATTCACTGTTGTTGACTAATCAATAACACAGTAGAAAATCTCACAGCAGTCTATTAGTTGCTTTTCATACTAGGCAAGTGACTGACGCTTGTACTTGGGTACAGCAAAGGAACTGAACGAAGTAGAAAAGGAAAATAATAGACTGAAAACCCGCAAGACTTCATCATTTCGAGAAGTGACGTGGGAGATGAAAATCGATTGAACCACTTACAAGGAGAATAGAAAATGGCTAAAAAAAGCAAACAACTTCGTGCTGCTCTTGAGAAAATCGACAGCACAAAAGCATACAGTGTAGAAGAAGCTGTAGCACTTGCAAAAGAAACTAACTTTGCAAAATTTGACGCAACTGTAGAAGTTGCTTACAACTTGAACATTGACGTTAAAAAAGCTGACCAACAAATCCGTGGCGCAATGGTATTGCCAAACGGTACTGGTAAAACTTCACGCGTTCTTGTTTTCGCACGTGGTGCAAAAGCTGAAGAAGCAAAAGCTGCTGGTGCAGACTTTGTTGGTGAAGATGACCTTGTTGCGAAAATCAACGACGGTTGGTTGGACTTCGACGTAGTTATCGCTACACCTGATATGATGGCTCTTGTTGGACGTCTTGGACGTGTCCTTGGACCACGTAACTTGATGCCAAACCCTAAAACTGGTACTGTAACAATGGATGTTGCTAAAGCAGTTGAAGAGTCTAAAGGTGGTAAAATCACTTATCGTGCTGACCGTGCAGGTAACGTTCAAGCAATCATCGGTAAAGTATCATTTGAAGCTGAAAAATTGGTTGAAAACTTCAAAGCTTTCAACGAAACAATCCAAAAATCAAAACCAGCTACAGCTAAAGGAACTTACGTAACAAACTTGACAATCACAACTACTCAAGGTGTTGGTATCAAAGTTGACGTAAACTCACTTTAATCAGTAGTTTATAAAAGAGAAGACGAGTACGAAAGTGCTCGTTTTTTTGATGAGTATTACCTTTTAGAAAAATCAGTTCATTGATCAGCTTTGTAGCAATAGTGCGTTTCCTCTTCTTCTTTCACAGAAAATATGCTATAATAGAGAGTAAAAAACTTTGAAAGAAAGAAAAAGATGAATTTAAAAGATTATATCGCAACGATTGAAAATTATCCTAAGGAAGGTATTACCTTCCGTGATATCAGCCCTTTGATGGCAGATGGAAATGCTTATAGCTACGCTGTTCGTGAAATTGTTCAGTATGCAACTGATAAGAAAATCGACATGATCGTGGGCCCAGAGGCTCGCGGCTTTATCGTGGGCTGTCCTGTTGCTTTTGAGTTGGGAATTGGCTTTGCACCTGTTCGTAAACCAGGGAAATTGCCACGTGAAGTCATTTCTGCTGACTATGAGAAAGAGTACGGTATTGATACCTTGACCATGCATGCTGATGCGATTAAGCCAGGTCAACGTGTTCTCATCGTAGATGATCTTTTGGCAACAGGTGGAACTGTCAAAGCAACCATTGAGATGATTGAAAGACTTGGTGGAGTTGTAGCCGGTTGTGCCTTCTTGATTGAGTTGGATGAGCTTAAAGGCCGTGAAAAAATCGGAGATTACGATTACAAGGTACTTATGCATTATTAATGAAAAACAGTCCTTGGGGCTGTTTTCTCTTCATCTGCTATATAAACAAACTATAGCTAGTTAGAGAAAAACTATAATTGAAAACTATATCTTCTTGCAGTATAATAAAAGGACTAAGTGTTTGAAATTTGACTTCAAACACATTCAATTATTTCTAAAAGAGTACAGTTAGGAGAAGGTTATGCCGATTAGAATTGATAAAAAATTGCCAGCTGTTGAGATTTTACGGACAGAGAATATCTTTGTCATGGATGATCAACGTGCGGCCCACCAAGATATCCGTCCCTTGAAAATTTTGATTTTAAACCTAATGCCCAAAAAAGTGGTCACAGAGACCCAGTTGTTACGGCATTTAGCAAATACTCCTTTGCAATTGGACATAGACTTTCTCTATATGGAGAGCCACCGTTCCAAGACGACTCGTGCAGAGCATATGGAGACTTTTTATAAAACTTTTCCTGAAGTCAAGGACGAGTATTTTGATGGGATGATTATCACAGGGGCTCCGATTGAGCATTTACCATTTGAGGAAGTGGACTATTGGGAGGAATTCAGTCAGGTGCTTGAGTGGTCCAAGACCCATGTCTATTCGACCCTTCATATCTGCTGGGGTGCCCAAGCAGGTCTTTATGCTCGCTATGGTGTTGAAAAGCACCAGATGGATCGGAAGCTATCAGGTATTTACCCACAGGATACCTTGAAAGAAGGGCACCTTCTTTTTAGAGGTTTTGATGATCGCTATGTAGCTCCTCATTCTCGTCACACTGAGATTTTAAAAGAAGAAATCTTAAACAAGACCAATCTAGAGATTCTGTCAGAAGGTCTTGAGGTTGGTGTTTCTATCTTAGCTAGTCGAGATTTGCGTGAGATTTATAGTTTTGGTCATTTGGAGTACGATCGTGACACTTTAGCAAGAGAGTATTTTCGTGATTATGAGGCGGGGCTCGACCCTCATATCCCAGAGAACTACTTTAAAAATGATGATGTGAATGAGACACCGTGTCTCTGTTGGTCTTCATCAGCTGCCCTCTTTTTCAGCAATTGGGTGAACTATGCAGTTTATCAGGAAACCCCTTTTGACTGGAAAAAGGTAGAGGATGATGCGGCTGCATTTGGATATTTATAAGAGGAATTATGACATATTTTGACGCTTTTAAATCAGGGAACTTGGTTTTACCAAGTGCCCTGCTCTTGCATTTTAAGGAACTCTTTCCTTCCAGCGAAGATTTTCTCGTCTGGCAATTTTTCTATTTACAAAATACCACAGCCTTAGGAGATGTTTCGCCTAGCCAAATAGCTGAAATCATTGGGAAAGAAGTGGCAGATGTCAACCAATCCATTTCGAATTTGACTGAAAATGGTTTGCTACAATATCGGACCATTGAACTAAATGGGGAAATTGAGCTGATTTTTGATGCTAGTCTGGCTTTTGAACGCTTGGATAGCTTGCTAGATACCCAAGCTCCAGCTACAACTGCCCCAAACTCCAAAAATCAATTGAAGGATCTGGTTGAAACCTTTCAGCAGGAATTGGGGCGCTTGTTAACACCATTTGAAATCGAAGATCTTTCCAAGACTGTCAAAGAAGATGGAATCAAGGCGGATTTGATCAAGGAAGCTCTCCGAGAGGCGGTTTTTAATGGCAAACCAAACTGGAAGTACATTCAGGCAATCCTTCGTAACTGGCGCCATGAAGGTATCCAGTCTGTGGCTCAGGTGGAGGCCAAACGAGCAGAGCGAGAAGCGAACAATCCCAAACAAGTTCAGGCTTCAGCTGATTTCCTCGATGCCATGAATTTGTGGCAAGATTAGTCGCTTGAAAAATCTTGAAAATTAGAGTAAGATTTGCAAGCTCCTTATAAATATGATAGAATAATAGTGAATAAAATGAAAAAAGAGGTATGTGAAATGTCACGTAAACCATTTATCGCTGGTAACTGGAAAATGAACAAAAATCCAGAAGAAGCAAAAGCATTCGTTGAAGCCGTTGCATCAAAACTTCCTTCATCAGACCTTGTTGAAGCAGGTATCGCAGCTCCTGCAGTTGATTTGACAGCTGTTCTTGCTGCTGCTAAAGGTTCAAACCTTAAAGTTGCTGCTCAAAACTGCTACTTTGAAAATGCAGGTGCGTTCACTGGTGAAACTAGCCCACAAGTTTTGAAAGAAATCGGTACAGACTACGTTGTGATCGGTCACTCAGAACGTCGTGACTACTTCCATGAAACTGACGAAGATATCAACAAAAAAGCAAAAGCAATCTTTTCAAACGGTATGCTTCCAATCATCTGTTGTGGTGAGTCACTTGAAACTTACGAAGCTGGTAAAGCGGCTGAATTCGTAGGTGCTCAAGTATCTGCTGCATTGGCTGGCTTGACAGCTGAACAAGTTGCTTCAACAGTTATCGCTTACGAGCCAATCTGGGCTATCGGTACTGGTAAATCAGCTTCACAAGACGATGCACAAAAAATGTGTAAAGTCGTTCGTGACGTTGTAGCTGCAGACTTTGGTCAAGAAGTTGCGGACAAAGTTCGTGTTCAATACGGTGGTTCTGTTAAACCTGAAAACGTTGCTTCATACATGGCTTGCCCAGACGTTGACGGTGCCCTTGTTGGTGGTGCGTCACTTGAAGCTGAAAGCTTCTTGGCATTGCTTGATTTTGTAAAATAATCTCAGTTATTCCAGACAGTCTGCTAAGACTGTCTTTTTTTTAAAGACTGTATATTTTTCTTAAATTATCAGTCAATTACAACTTTTTTAATATGGGTTAATTTTCTTGCTTTTGTCTACTAGGAGTAGTATACTGAGATAGTAATCAATAAATATGGTTGCAAAAATAATATTATGAGGTGATCAATATGGTTGAATTGAAAAAAGAAGCAGTAAAAGACGTAACAACATTATCTAAAACAGCGCCAGTAGCATTGGCAAAAACAAAGGAAGTATTGAACCAAGCAGTAGCGGACTTGTATGTGGCTCACATTGCCCTTCACCAAGTTCACTGGTATATGCGTGGTCGTGGCTTCCTCGTATGGCATCCAAAAATGGATGAATACATGGACAGTCTTGATAGCTATCTTGACGAAATCAGTGAACGTTTGATTACTCTTGGTGGAAAACCTTATTCAACTTTGACAGAATTCCTTCAACACAGTGAAATCGAAGAAGAAGAAGGAGAATTCCGTAACGTTGAAGAAAGCTTGGAACGTGTTCTAGCAATTTATCGCTACCTCATCGCTCTTTTCCAAAAAGCTTTGGATGTAACTGACGAAGAAGGTGATGATGTTACAAACGATATCTTTGTTGGGGCTAAGGCTGAACTTGAGAAAACAGTTTGGATGCTTACAGCAGAACTTGGACAAGCTCCTGGTTTGTAAAATATAGTTGCTACCCCTTTTATCATGAGGCGCTTGATAAGTGCCCATGATCAATCATCTTTTAAAAGTCATGTAACTGTAAAAAGTTGCATGATTTTTTTGTCTGCTGGACTTAGGACACATTGTCAAAAGTAGGATTTTACGGTATAATAGTTGCTGTTCAATAACATATGAATTTTAAAGAATAATTGTTAGTTTAAGGAGGACTTATGAACAACTTACCAAATTGCCCAAAATGTAATTCAGAATATATCTACGAAGACGGAAGTCTCTTGGTCTGCCCAGAGTGTGCCTATGAGTGGAATCCTGCAGAAGTTGCAGAAGTAGAAGAAGGTGTTGTTGCTATCGATGCCAATGGAAATAAATTGGCTGACGGCGATACTGTAACCCTTATCAAAGACTTGAAAGTAAAAGGTGCGCCAAAGGATTTGAAACAAGGAACTCGCGTTAAAAATATCCGTATCGTAGAAGGTGACCACAACATCGACTGTAAGATTGATGGTTTTGGAGCTATGAAACTCAAGTCAGAATTTGTTAAGAAAATCTAGCCATGAAACTGAATTATAAATTTATCTTTTATAGTCGTGTCCTCTTGTTCTTAGCGGCATTTACAGGAGTTTATTTGGAGATTACCAAACACGGTGGCTTTGGTATGCTCCTTTACTATACAGTGTTGTCCAATCTTTTGGTAACGATTTTCACGGGTTATCTGCTCCGTGTGATGAGCCGTTCAGGTGAAAATTGGCAAAGTCCGACCTTGCTTCGTCTCAAGGGTGGTGTTACCATGAGTATCATGATTACCTGTGTGATTTACCATTTTATGCTTGCTCCGATTGCGACAGACTTTTACCGTGTGGAAAATTTCCTTTGCCACTATATCGTTCCACTCTGGTTTTTAGCTGACACCCTCTTCTTTGATAAACGGGGTCAATACAAGATCTGGGATCCAGTCTTATGGACCATCTTGCCCTTGGTTTATATGATTTTTGCCTTGTTTAACGGCCTGGTCTTAAAACTCAATATTCCGAATTCCAAGGACAATCCCTTCCCATATTTCTTTTTAAATGTGAACAAGGGTTGGGACGTGGTTATCAAATGGTGTTTGATCATTTTTGCAGCGTATATGGTTGCAGGCTTCATCTTCTATCTGATCAAGCAAATCAAGCGAAAATAGTCTTCCTATTAGGAAAGTTAGGACGGAGTCTCTAGTTCAATCGGGCTCCTTCTTTTCTTGCCATCTTCCTTTTAAAAGGATAAACAGTGAGAAATATACAGAAAGAAAATTCATGAAACAATATTTAGAACGGGCTAGTATTTTGGCCCTCTCCCTCGTTTTGATTACCTCCTTTTCCATCTCAAGTGCTCTGCCAGCCATGTTTGACTACTATCAAGGCTACCCCAAGGAACAAATCGAGCTCCTGGTCAGTCTCCCTTCTTTTGGAATTATGATCATGCTGGTTTTAAATGGGTTTTTGGAGCGGTTGTTTCCTGAGAGACTTCAGATTAGTCTGGGACTTCTCATCCTTTCTATCGGTGGGACAGCCCCTTTCTGGTATCAGGAGTACAACTTTGTCTTTGCGATGCGGATTTTATTTGGCTTGGGTGTTGGGATGATCAATGCCAAGGCCATTTCCATCATCAGTGAACGCTATCATGGAAAGACACGGATCCAGATGTTGGGTCTTCGCGGATCAGCAGAAGTTGTCGGGGCATCGATTTTGACTCTAGTTGTAGGTCAACTCTTATCCTTGGGATGGACAGTGACCTTCTTGGCCTACAGTGCGGGGTTTTTAGTATTGATCCTTTATCTGCTCTTTGTCCCTTATGGGAAAGAAAAGAAAGAAACAAAGAGAAAAGAGACCGAAACGACTCGTTTGACAGGACAGATGAAAGGCTTGATTTTTCTATTGGCTGTTGAAGCAGCAGTTGTTGTCTGCACCAATACAGCTATCACCATTCGTATTCCTAGTCTGATGGTGGAAAGAGGTCTAGGGGATGCCCAGTTATCGAGCTTGGTTTTAAGTATCATGCAGTTGATTGGTATCTTGGCAGGTGTGAGTTTTTCTTTCTTTATCTCTCTGTTTAAAGAAAGGTTGCTCCTTTGGTCAGGCATCACCTTTGGATTGGGGCAAATTGTGATTGCTTTGTCTCCGTCATTGGGTGTGATGGTAGTTGGAAGTGTTGTGGCAGGTTTTTCCTACAGTGTGGCCTTGACCACTGTCTTTCAGCTTCTTTCTGAAAGAATCCCAGCCAAGCTCCTCAATCAAGCAACTTCATTTGCGGTTTTAGGATGTAGTTTTGGAGCCTTCACGACACCTTTCATTCTTGGGGCGATTGGCTTGGTGACTCAAAACGGTATGTTAGTCTTCACTATTTTAGGATGTTGGTTGATTGTCACTTCTATCTTTGTTATGTACGCACTTCAAAAAAGAGCTTAGGATTGGTTTCCTAAGTTTTTCTTTTTGGGAATTTTGTACCCAGACAATTATTGGTTTTTAAACTTGTTTACACTTTTATTTCCTGATAAAATAGAAGTTATGACAAGATATAAAGCAACTATTTCTTATGATGGTTTTGCCTTTGCCGGTTTTCAGCGCCAGCCTCATGCGCGGAGCGTTCAAGAGGAAATCGAAAAAACGTTGACGAGACTCAATAAGGGGCAAGCCATCACTGTTCACGGTGCTGGTAGGACGGATAGTGGGGTTCATGCTCTTGGTCAGGTTATTCATTTTGACCTACCCTATCAGATGGATGAGGAAAAACTCCGTTTTGCTCTGGATACTCAGTCTCCTGAAGATATCGATGTGATTTCGATTGAGATCGTGGCAGATGATTTTCACTGTCGTTACGCCAAGCATAGCAAGACTTATGAATTTATCGTAGATAGGGGGCGTCCTAAAAATCCCATGCGCCGTCACTATGCTACTCACTTTCCTTATCCGCTTGATGTAGAGCGGATGCAGGAGGCTGTCAAGAAATTAGAAGGAACCCATGATTTTACCGGTTTTACAGCATCTGGGACTAGTGTAGAGGACAAGGTTCGTACCATTACAGAAGCTAGTCTTAGTGCTGATGAGACAGGCCAATTCTTGACCTTTACCTTTTCGGGAAATGGTTTCTTGTATAAACAGATTCGCAATATGGTGGGGACACTGCTCAAAATCGGAAATGATCGAATGCCAGTTGAGCAGATTGACTTGATTTTGGAGAAGAGGGACAGGCAACTTGCAGGTCCCACGGCTGCACCGAATGGCTTGTATTTAAAGGAGATTCGTTATGAAGAATAATCGTATTTTAGCCCTTTCTGGGAATGATATTTTTAGTGGTGGTGGTTTGTCAGCTGATTTGGCCACCTATACCTTAAACGGCTTGCATGGCTTTGTAGCTGTCACTTGTTTGACGGCCTTGACCGAAAAGGGCTTTGAGGTCTTTCCAACAGATGATACTATTTTCCAACATGAGTTGAATAGCTTGCGTGATGTCGAGTTTGCGGGGATTAAGATTGGCCTTCTCCCTACTGTTAGTGTGGCTGAGAAGGCCTTGGACTTTATCAAGCAACGTCCAGGAGTGCCTGTGATATTGGACCCCGTTTTGGTCTGCAAGGAAACGCACGACGTGGCTGTTAGTGAGCTCTGCCAAGAGTTGATTCGTTTTTTCCCTCATGTCAGTGTGATTACGCCAAATCTTCCTGAAGCAGAATTGTTAGCGGGTCAAGAGATCAAAACATTGGAAGACATGAAAGCTGCAGCTCAAAAATTGCATGATTTAGGAGCGCCAGCAGTTATTATCAAGGGAGGCAATCGCCTCAGTCAGGACAAGGCTGTGGATGTCTTTTATGATGGACGAACCTTTACTGTCCTAGAAAATCCCGTTATCCAAGGACAAAATGCTGGTGCAGGTTGTACTTTTGCCTCAAGCATTGCCAGTCACTTGGTTAAAGGGGATGAACTTTTCCCAGCAGTAGAGAGTTCTAAAGCTTTCGTTTACCGTGCTATTGCACAAGCAGATCAATATGGAGTAAGACAATATGAAGCAAACCAAAACAACTAAAATCGCCCTTGTATCTCTATTAACTGCCCTTTCTGTGGTTCTAGGTTATTTCTTAAAAATCCCGACACCAACAGGTATTCTAACTCTCTTAGATGCGGGTATCTTCTTTGCGGCCTTCTACTTTGGCAGTAAAGAGGGGGCTGTCGTTGGAGGTTTAGCAGGTTTCTTGATTGACCTCTTATCAGGCTACCCTCAGTGGATGTTCTTTAGCTTGATCAACCATGGCTTGCAGGGATTTTTCGCAGGATTTAAAGGGAAATCTCAGTGGTTAGGACTTATCTTGGCAACGATTGTCATGGTAGGGGGCTATGCCTTGGGTTCAACTTTGATGAATGGCTGGGCGGCAGCCCTACCAGAAATCCTACCAAATTTCCTGCAAAATATCGTGGGTATGGTTGTAGGATTTGTAGTCTTTCAGAGCGTCAAGAAGATAAAATAAAAAAGTCAGCTTCAATAGCTGACTTTTTGCTTGTCTAGATTTAATCAAAATAAAGCAAATCTTTGCTGGTGCTTGTAAAGAGGTCAAAGCCATCCTTGGTAACAACACCACAGTCTTCGATACGAACGCCGACTTTACCAGGGATATAGATACCAGGTTCAACAGAGAAGCACATGCCTTCTTCAATGACCATGTCGTTTCCTTCCATGATAGATGGAAATTCGTGGACATCCATACCGATACCGTGACCGAGACGGTGGTTGAAGTACTCACCGTAACCAGCTTTTTCAATGACTTCACGGGCAGCGCGGTCAACTTCATGTGCAGTCACACCTGGCTTGATGAAGTCAAGGGCAGCTTGTTGGGCTTCAAGGGTCAAGTTGTAAATATCTTTCTTGAATTGGTCTGGTTTGCCGACAGCGACTGTACGAGTCATATCTGATGCATAGCCATTGACCATAACACCCAGGTCAAAGAGGAGAAGGGCGTCTTTTTCGACCTTGTTTGCACCAGGAATTCCGTGTGGATTTGCAGCATTATCACCAGTCAAGACCATGGTATCAAAACTCATTTCATAGCCTTCACGCTTTAAGGCGAAGTCGATTTGGGCGATGATATCTGTCTCTGTTTTATCAAGAGAGATATTGTCAAAACCAACTTTTACAGCTTTATCAGCATAGAGACCTGCAACCATCATTTTTTGGACTTCATCGGCTGATTTGATGAGGCGCATGCGTTGGATGCGAGGAGTGAGGTTTTCAAACTCAGCCGTTTCAAAGACAGTTTTCAATCCATGGTATTTGGTCAAGATGAGATTGTCAAACTCAACAGCGACACGTTTGAAGTCGTGCTGTGGTAAGGCATTTTTGATTTTGTGCCATGGATTTTCAGAATCCACATAGCCCACAACTGGGAAGGAAACGGTGCTGGTTGCACGCTCCACTTCAAGGGCTGGGACAAAGAGGAGAGGTTCCCGATCCGCTAGAACAAAGAGGAACATTTGGCGTTCATGGGGATCACTGTAAAAGCCAGTGAGGTAATTAATAGTGACGGGGTCAGATACGACAGCGACGTCTAGTTTTTCTGATTCAAGATATGTTACGATTTGTTGTAATTTAGACATATACTACCTTCTTTCTACCCCTCTATTTTGGCAAAAAAAGAGAGAAAATGCAAGAGAGAAGGGTAAAAGGGCAGGCAAAAAGAACTCCGACAAGATAGCGGAGTTCTTTGATCTAGTTTTTCTTGGTTTAAGAAAAGTCTGCCTTGCTTTTTACGTCGCTGTATTCTTCAGCGATTTCTTGACTGAGAATGTCTTCATAGGCAGGGAGTTGGATATCCTGACCGTATTTCTTCTTGAGGGCAGTGGTGACTAGGCGATAAGCCAGATTGGCATTACGAGAGAGGATAGGTCCGTGGAAGTAGGAACCAAAGACATTCTTATAATGAACCCCTTCGCCGATCTTTTCTTCGTTATTTCCATTTCCATAGACAACCTGACCCAGCGGTTTTTGGTCATCAGAAAGGAAGGTACGGCCTTGGTGATTTTCAAATCCATAGTAGGTTTCGTCGAAGTCTTCATTATGGATCTTGATGTCACCGATAAAACGGTTATTGGTCTGGTTGAGGGTGTAGTGGCCCATGACCCCTAGCCCTTCGATACGTTTACCGGAAGCTTCAACATAATATTGCCCCAATAGTTGGAAACCACCGCAGATAGCCAGAACTACACCGTCGTTTTGGATGTAGTTGTCAATGCTCTCTTTTTTAGCAGGTAGGTCTCCTGCGATGATACTTTGTTCAAAGTCTTGACCGCCACCAAAAAAGGCAATGTCGTAATGCTTTTCATCAAAGTCATCATGGAGAGAAACGATGTCAACTGTTACATGAGCTCCGAGTTTCTCAGCCACATACTTGAGCATGAGGATGTTTCCATTGTCCCCGTAGGTATTCATGAGGTTCCCATAGAGGTGGGCGATGTTGAGCTGATAAGGGTAATTGCCAGCTTTTGAGGAAAGTGAAGTATAAACCATTAGTTCATCTCCTTTCTAACAATCTGACGACTAGCCAGCAGCTCGCGGAATTCCAGCATAGCCGTATAGGTCGCAAGGATATAAGCATGCTTGCAGTTTTGGGCTTCAATCGTGTTAAGAACTTGTTCCAGACTACTTGTTTCAGTGATTTTATCAGCTGGGTATCCTGTCACCCGTAGACGACGCGCGATTTCAGAATGACGAACACCACCAGCGTTGATTTCAGGGATATCCATGTCAGTGATTTGTTCAAAGTCAGCATCCCAGATCCAGCTAGTGTCAATTCCATCTGCATAGTTGGCATTGAGGAGGACAGATAGGCTAAATGGATAAGGAGCTAGTTTAATCATCTCGATGGCTTGAGTTGCACCGACTGGATTTTTAATCAAGACAAGGGTGCATTCCTTATCACCGATATGGAAGGTTTCCTGGCGTCCAAAGACAGCACGGCTCTTGTCAAATCCTTGCTTGATCCGTTGCGAATCAGCCCCGAGAAAACGAGCGATGGCAACCGCAGCAAGAGCATTGTAAATATTGTAGAGTCCACCGATTTGAATACCGTATTCTTGTCCGTCGATGACAAAGCGAGAGCGATTGTTGGTCAACTCAACCAGTTCTGTCAGACGGTAGTCCAAGTCAGGACGTTTACATCCACAGTTTTCGCAAATATAAGCTCCTAAATTGGCATAAGTATTAAGCTCATATTTCAAAATACCTTGACAGTCTGGGCAGAGAATCCCTTCGGTATTATAGTGAGCCAGTTTGGCAGGTCCTTTTTCCAAGTCAAAACCAAAATACTGTACTGGATTTGGAATAGCTGGCTTGTAGAAAAGGGGACTGTCACCATTTAGAAGAACAGTAGCCCTAGGCACCTTACGGATAGCATCCAAAATCATCTTATAAGTTGTGTAAATCTCACCGTAGCGGTCCATCTGATCGCGGAAGATATTGGTGATGACGAAAAGACTAGGATGGATGTAGTCACAGATACGTGAGAGACTAGCTTCATCGATTTCAAGTACTGCAATATTTTTTCCAGTTTTTGAAGATTTTGCAGTCAAGAAGGTTGTTGTAATCCCCGTAATCATGTTGGCACCACTAGGATTGGTCAGAACCTGACCATAGACCTCTTTTAAAATACCGACAGTGAGGGCAGTTGTCAGGGTTTTCCCGTTGGTTCCAGTGACCACGACAATCTCGTAGTTCTTAGCTAAATTTTGTAAAATATCTTTATCAAATTGAAGGGCAAGTTTTCCAGGGAGCGTACTTCCACGGCCAAGACGGCTCAAAACGAAGTGAGAAGAACGCCCAGCTAGGAGGCCCAAAGTAGTTTTTAATTTCATGTTTCTATTATATCATACTGCGCCCAGCAGTCCAATAACTAAAGTAACCTCTAAGATCAACTAAAGAAGTAACCTTAGAAGTGCTTTTTAGGTTCTGATTAAACCAAACCAATCAAATACAATATCTTTGGATTTGATAACTTTGGCAACTTTAAGAAATAAATCTTTCTCACTCTGAATATAAGAAAGGAGAGGACATTGATTATCCTCTACAGGTTTTAAAATTTTATTAATCCATTATAGTTGACAAAGATACCTAACTTTTGGGATTTAGATCATTTTTTGGAAAGTCTCTTTTATAATAAATTACGAATTTTTTCTTTTATAAATGCGTTAAGAGGATAGTGTTTATCAAGATATTCTAGGAGTGCCTGAGCAGATTCAGAAATTCGTTTGTAACCTTGCAAAAAGTGAGGCAATTGTTTGGCCTCGTTTGGATAACCTTTTTCAAATCTTCTGTTGCTGTTAAAAATATCTATAAAATCAGATTTAGAGGTTTTTTCCAAATTGATTAGTTCGGTCCAAAGCTTGACGGATCTGTTTTGGATGAAATCATAAGCAGCCAATTTTTCGCCTCGTTGATAGCGACCTAGTCCTATATATAGGTTGCATAAAATTTCTCCCAACAGCCATTCACGGTCTCTATTTTCTTTTGATGGCAATCTTTGTGGCTGGCAGATTGTTCCATCAAAACCGATCTCCTTCCAGATAATCTTGCCTTCAGCGAAGGGAATGTTTACTAGTTCATGCGCTTCAAAGACAGCAAATTCACAAAAAACATCATCTTCAAATAGAACTTTATGTCCGTCCACTGTATTTTGGTAGTGAAATGCAATTGGTTCTAGATTACTTAACCAAGTTAGATCCTGGATATAGGCCTGCTTGTAGCCATCTTTTACGATAACAAAAAAATCTAAATCTGAGTATTGATCCAATCGTTCTCTTTCTGCACCGCAAGAACCAAGTGCCAGTAAAGCTAGTGCTTGTCTAGAATCTTTTAGAGACTGACCAATATCATCTAGTCTTTGTAACAGTAATTCTGTTTTATTCATAATCGTTACCTCATTACTTCTTGTTTACAGACATTATATAGTTAATGTTTTCGAAAGTCAATTTCATCCCATACTAAATATATACTAATGTAATATGGGATTTCTTTCGATATTTTTTACAATGATAAAGTTTAAACATTTTGCAGGGTATTGCTCATATTTGAAAGAGTGACCTGAGACTCAATATATAATTAGGACTGCTAAGTAAAGTTTGGACATTATATCATAAAAGAGGGAAAAGACAGATTTGAGATTTCGCAGAAACAAAAACAGCCCGATGAGGGCTGTTGGTTAACGAATCAGTATCAACTTAGATCGCAAACAAGTCATTCAAGTTCTCGGCCAAGGTTGGGTGAGTGAAGATTTGTTTTGTGAAGTAAGTGTAAGGGATCTTGTTGTCCATCGCAACAGTGATGATGTTGATGATTTCTTGAGAACCTTCTGAGAAGATAGTTGCACCAATAATTTCTTTTGTTTCAGTATTGACAACAGCTTTGAAGGCCCCGCGAAGGTCTCCATTTACGTGACCACGAGGCATTGCTGCAACAGGAATTTCCTTCACTGCGTATGGAAGTTTCAACTCAGCTGCTTGGCTTTCAGTCAAGCCAACTTGAGAAAGTGCAGGTGTGATGAACATAGTGTTTGGTACATTGAGACGGTCTTCAAGAGTATAGCTACCATCTCCAGCAAGGTAACTATAGACAACACGGAAGTCATCAAGTGAAATGTAGGTAAATTGAAGTCCACCATTGACGTCTCCAACTGCAAAGACACCAGGAACATTTGTTTGGCAGTGTTTGTCGACCTTGATAGCACCACGCTCAGTTAGTTCAATATCTGTATTTTCAAGTTGAAGTGGTTCTACATTTGGTTTACGTCCAGTTGCGTAGAGAAGGGCATCGAAACGGTAAGTTTCCTTTTCAGTTACGACGAGGACTTGATCACCGTCGTTTTTGATTTCAGTAGTATGGATGTTTTGAAGCAATTCAATACCGTCTTCTTCCATGTATTGTTTAGCAAGAGCTGCGATGGAAGGTTCTGCACGAGGAAGGAATGTATCCAAGGCATCTAGGACTGTGACCTTGCTACCAAGTTTGTTGTAGAGTCCTGCAAATTCAAGACCGATGTTTCCACCACCAAGGACTCCAAGTTTTTCAGGCAATTTGTCCAAGTTTTGGATACCTGTTGAGTCAAAGACATTTTTACTTGTAGCAAGTCCTGGAATTGGCAAGACGTTTGAAACAGCACCAGTATTGATAACGATAGTTTCAGCAGTCAGTTCTTGTTTTTCATCACCAGCCTGGATCTCGATCACCTTATTTGACACGAAATGTGCCTCTGCATCAATGACATCAACGCCATTATCGGCCAACATTTTATAATTCTTAGCGTTAAGACGACCAGTCACCGCACCACGCTCTTTCATGGTATCGTCAAATGACCAACCCTTTTCAGCCGCTACAATCATAGTCTTGGTTGGGATACAAGCAATATTAATGCAAGTACCACCATACATCGCTTTACTGCGCTCGATGACAGCAACTTTTTTTCCAGCCGCATTCATCTTAGCAGCCAAAGTCTTACCAGCCTTACCAAATCCAATAACAATTAAATCGTATGTTAACATTTTTTAATCCTCCTGTTTGATTTCATTCTAGCACAAGAAAAAAACTTTTGCACAAATCTGCTACGGGAAAAAATATTGGACTAAAATAGTCTAACGAAAGCTTTCGGGAATCAAGTTCAAAAAATAGAAAAATCGTTTACATGATTTTCCTTAAAGATTCTACTATCTTTTACCCCGTTCTTGTGTTATACTAGATAGGTTGCAAAGAAACTCGTACTTTTCTTTCGTGGAAAAGAAGCAACACGGTATCTCGTTTTTTAAGAAGATACATCATGAAAAGAAAAGTATATACTAAGCGCTATAGGATGGCTTCGCACCATCTTTAGAAAGAAGAAAAACGTGAAATTTAATGAATTTAACTTGTCTGCTGATTTGTTAGCAGAGATTGAAAAAGCTGGATTTGTAGAAGCCAGTCCTATCCAAGAACAAACTATTCCCTTGGCTCTAGAAGGCAAGGACGTTATCGGTCAAGCTCAGACTGGTACAGGGAAAACAGCGGCCTTTGGCTTGCCAACCCTTGAAAAAATCCGTACAGAAGCAGCAACTATTCAAGCCTTGGTCATCGCTCCAACTCGTGAACTCGCTGTTCAAAGTCAAGAAGAACTCTTCCGCTTTGGTCGTAGCAAGGGAGTGAAAGTTCGCTCAGTATACGGTGGTTCAAGCATTGAAAAACAAATTAAAGCCCTTAAATCGGGTGCCCACATCGTGGTAGGAACACCAGGCCGTCTCTTGGACTTGATCAAACGCAAGGCCTTAAAATTACAAGATGTAGAAACCTTAATCCTCGACGAAGCGGACGAAATGCTCAACATGGGCTTCCTAGAAGACATCGAAGCTATTATCTCTCGTGTCCCTGAAAGTCGTCAAACCTTACTCTTTTCAGCAACGATGCCAGATGCTATCAAACGTATCGGTGTTCAGTTTATGAAAGAGCCTAAGCATGTGAAGACTGCTGCCAAGGAATTGACAACAGAGCTAGTGGACCAGTACTATATCCGTGTCAAGGAACAAGAAAAATTCGACACCATGACCCGTCTTATGGATGTGGAACAACCAGAACTTGCTATCGTATTTGGTCGTACCAAACGCCGTGTAGATGAATTGACTCGTGGACTGAAAATTCGTGGCTTCCGTGCAGAAGGAATTCATGGTGATTTGGACCAAAATAAACGCCTTCGTGTCCTTCGTGATTTTAAAAATGGGAATCTTGATGTTCTAGTTGCGACAGACGTGGCAGCACGTGGTTTGGATATCTCAGGTGTGACCCATGTCTACAACTACGATATTCCACAAGATCCTGAAAGTTATGTTCACCGTATCGGTCGTACAGGTCGTGCTGGTAAGTCAGGTCAGTCTATTACTTTCGTAGCTCCAAACGAAATGGGCTACCTTCAAATCATCGAAAACTTGACTAAGAAACGCATGAAAGGTCTCAAACCTGCAAGTGCAGAAGAAGCCTTCCAAGCAAAAAAACACGTAGCTCACAAGAAAATCGAACGCGATTTTGCGGATGAAACTATTCGTGGGAATTTTGAGAAATTTGCTAAAGATGCTCGTAAGTTAGCTGCTGAATTTAGTCCAGAAGAATTGGCTATGTATATCTTGAGTCTGACAGTCCAAGATCCAGACAGCCTTCCTGAAGTGGAGATTGCGCGTGAAAAACCACTGCCATTTAAACCATCAGGTAATGGCTTTGGTGGCAAAGGTAAGGGAGGTCGAGGAGGTCGTCGTGGAGACGACCGTCGAGATCGTGATCGCCGTGGCAATGGTCGCCGTGATGACTTCAAGAAAGGCAACCGTGGAAACGATCGTTTTGATAAAGACAGACGTTACCGTAATAAAGACAATAAAAAACCTCGCAACACTTCAAGCGAAAAGAAAACCGGCTTTGTTATTCGTAACAAAGGAGACAAATAGAAAAAAGCGATTCACACTGTGAATCGCTTTTATATATAAGGAGACCGATAGTAAAAGAAGATGGTGATAGTAAAGGATAGGTGAAACGGAAAGGGATTTATCATGTCATCTTCTTATAATATTATAATATCAAAAATAAAATAGGATGTCAATAAAAAATCGCTTTTTTCTAAAATATTTTTGCTGTTCAAAATTGCAATTAAATAAGCAATTTTCAGATAATAATTGAAAATTCACGCTCTTTATGTTATAATGGTAGCGATTAAATGCGAGGTAAAAAATGGCACACTTATTAGAAAAAACAAGAAAAATTACTTCTATTTTGAAACGCTCAGAGGAGCAACTTCAAGATGAACTTCCTTACAATGCGATTACACGCCAGTTGGCAGATATTATTGATTGTAACGCTTGTATTGTGAATAGCAAGGGACGCCTTTTAGGCTACTTCATGCGTTATAAAACGAATACAGATCGTGTAGAGCAGTTTTTTCAAACTAAGATTTTTCCAGATGATTATATTCAAGGTGCAAACATGATCTATGATACGGAAGCCAACCTTCCTGTTGAACATGATTTGACCATTTTCCCTGTAGAGAGCCGTGCGGATTTTCCGGATGGGTTGACAACGATTGCTCCGATTCATGTATCAGGGATTCGCCTAGGTTCGTTGATTATTTGGCGCAATGATAAGAAATTTGAAGATGAAGATTTGATCCTTGTCGAGATTGCGAGCACGGTGGTAGGGATTCAACTGTTGAACTTCCAACGTGAAGAGGATGAGAAAAATATTCGCCGTCGTACTGCTGTTACCATGGCGGTTAATACCCTTTCCTATTCAGAACTTCGTGCCGTATCAGCTATTTTAGCTGAATTGGATGGAAATGAAGGGCAGCTGACTGCATCAGTTATTGCAGATCGTATTGGCATTACGCGCTCAGTGATTGTCAATGCGCTTCGTAAATTGGAGTCGGCTGGAATTATTGAGAGCCGTTCACTCGGAATGAAGGGGACTTATCTCAAAGTTCTAATTGGTGATATTTTTGAGGAAGTGAAAAAGAGGGACTACTAATGGCAAAGGCTTTAATCTCGATTGACTATACAGAGGATTTCGTAGCAGACCATGGAAAGCTAACTGCTGGAGCACCTGCTCAAGCAATATCAAAAGCCATTGATCAGGTAACCAGACTGGCTTTTGAACGTGGGGACTATATCTTTTTCACCATTGATGCCCATGAGGAGAAGGATACATTCCACCCAGAAAGCAAGCTCTTTCCACCGCACAACATCATCGGAACTAGTGGTCGTAATCTCTATGGTCCCCTAGCTGACTTTTATGCTGAGCATGAGGCGGATAATCGCGTCTTTTGGATGGACAAGCGTCACTATTCAGCATTTTCAGGAACGGATCTTGATATTCGTTTGCGGGAACGTCGGGTTGATACTGTTATCTTAACAGGTGTTTTGACTGATATTTGTGTTCTTCATACGGCTATTGATGCTTATAATCTAGGTTATCAAATCGAGGTTGTCAAGCCTGCGGTTGCCTCTATCTGGCCAGAAAATCATCAGTTTGCTCTTGGTCATTTTAAGAACACTCTGGGAGCCAAGTTGCTGGATGAAAATCTGGCTGAAATCCAAGAATAATTCCCTTGGAAAAATGAAAAAAATCTGAAAAAAGTGTTGACAAAGATTTTGAAAGTTGATATACTAGTAAAGTAATCGACGCGGGGATGGCGGAATTGGCAGACGCGCAGGACTAAGGATCCTGTGACCGCTTTAGGTCGTGAGGGTTCAAGTCCCTCTCTCCGCATAGGGTAAGAGTTAGCTTTGGCTAGCTCTTTTTGTTATTCCAAAGAAGATTAGGGGCTGATTTTGAATGTCGAAAGATCGATATCAAAAGCTGTTATTTTATCAGAATAGTTGAATCGAGTTTCTCCATTTTCCTTATCAAGAATTTCCTCAAACACAAGTCAGGAAATTAAAAGCTGAAGAAATTAAGCAATACTTAGCTGAAAGATGATACCCATCATTTATAGAATGGTGTGGATTTTAGATTAGTAAATTGTTTGTTTATATAGGAAGAAAAGTTAGCGTTTGCTAGCTTTTTGTTTTTTAAAAAAAAGATAAATCAAAAATTTTTTTCGATTTCATAAACATTTCATATTTGGATTTTATAATAGTCTTACAAATATGGAGGTGACAAATGAATCCAATCCAAAGAGCTTGGGCTTATGTCAGCAGAAAACGACTGAGAAGTTTTATTTTATTTCTGATTTTATTTGTCCTTTTAGCAGGAATTTCAGCCTGTTTGACTCTGATGAAGTCCAACAAAACAGTAGAAACAAATCTTTACAAATCACTCAATACTTCGTTTTCTATCAAAAAGATAGAAAATGGACAGACCTTCAAATTGTCTAATCTAGCATCCGTGAGCAAGATTAAGGGGCTGGAAAATGTCTCTCCTGAACTCGAAATGGTCGCAAAACTGAAAGACAAGGAAGCGGTGAGTGGTGAGCAGAGCGTAGAACGTGATGATTTGTCGGCTGCGGACAAGAACTTGGTTAGCTTAACGGCTCTTGAAGATTCATCCAAGGATGTCACCTTTACCAGTTCGGCTTTCAATCTAAAAGAAGGGCGACACCTTCAAAAAGGAGATTCCAAGAAAATCCTGATCCACGAAGAGTTGGCTAAGAAGAACGCTCTTTCACTTCATGACAAGATTCGCTTGGACGCTGGTCAGTCAGAAGCTGGAAAAGGGCAAACAGTAGAGTTTGAGATTGTCGGCATCTTTTCTGGTAAGAAACAAGAAAAATTCACAGGCTTGTCCTCTGACTTCAGTGAAAACCAGGTCTTTACAGACTATGAAAGTAGCCAGACCCTTCTGGGAAATAGTGAACCTCAAGTCAGTGCAGCACGCTTCTATGTAGAAAATCCTAAGGAAATGGACGGACTCATGAAGCAGGTGGAAAACTTGGCTTTAGAAAGTCAAGGTTACCAAGTTGAGAAGGAAAACAAGGCCTTTGAACAAATCAAAGACTCAGTTGCAACCTTCCAAACCTTCCTCACCATCTTCCTTTATGGGATGTTGATAGCAGGAGCAGGAGCTTTGATTTTGGTCTTGTCTCTCTGGTTGAGAGAAAGAGTCTACGAAGTGGGAATTTTACTCGCACTTGGAAAAAGCAAGAGCTCGATCTTCCTACAGTTCTGTTTAGAGGTAGTGTTGGTATCTCTCGGAGCTTTGCTTCCATCCTTTATCGCTGGAAATGCCATCACATCCTATCTGCTCCAAACTGTACTAGCCAGTGGAGATCAGGCAAGCTTACAAGACACGCTGGCCAAAGCAAGCGGTCTATCAACTAGTCTCCTATCCTTTGCAGAATCCTATGTCTTTCTGCTCCTGATTGGTTGCTTGTCTGTAGCCCTTTGTTTCGTATTTCTATTTAGAAAATCACCGAAAGAAATTTTATCATCTATTAGTTAATACTCTTCGAAAATCTCTTTAGACCGTGTCGGCCTTATCTGCAACCTCAAAGCTGTGCTTTGAGCAACCTGCGGTTAGCTTTCTAGTTTAATCTTTGATTTTCATTGAGTATAAGAAGGAGAAATCATGACTTTATTACAATTGCAAGATGTTACCTACCGTTATAAGAACACTGCTGAGGCAGTTTTATATCAGATCAAGTATAATTTTGAACCCGGAAAATTTTATAGTATCATTGGTGAGTCAGGAGCAGGAAAATCCACTCTCTTGTCCCTACTGGCTGGTCTAGATAGCCCTGTTGAAGGTTCTATCCTTTTCCAAGGAGAGGACATTCGGAACAAGGGGTATTCATACCATCGCATGCACCATATTTCCCTGGTCTTTCAAAATTATAACTTGATAGATTATCTTTCTCCGCTGGAAAATATCCGCTTGGTCAACAAAAAAGCAAGCAAGGATACGCTTCTTGAGCTTGGTTTGGATGAGAGTCAGATCAAGCGGAATGTTCTCCAGTTATCAGGTGGTCAACAGCAACGTGTAGCCATCGCTCGCAGTTTAGTCTCAGAAGCTCCGGTTATTCTAGCTGATGAGCCAACAGGAAATCTGGACCCTAAAACTGCCGGAGATATTATCGAACTGCTCAAATCACTTGCCGAGAAAACAGGTAAATGTGTGATCGTCGTCACCCACAGTAAAGAAGTGGCACAAGCGTCAGATATTACACTTGAATTGAAGAATAAGAAACTAACTGAAACTCGCAATACTACAAAATAAGATGAGCTTGTTTTGATAGAATTATTAAATCAAATCTAGAAAGGGAACCTATGTTACACAACGCATTTGCCTATGTTACAAGGAAGTTTTTCAAATCGATTGTTATCTTCCTGATTATTCTCCTCATGGCGAGCTTGAGTTTGGTCGGATTGTCGATCAAGGGAGCTACAGCCAAGGCTTCTCAGGAGACCTTTAAAAATATCACCAATAGCTTCTCCATGCAAATCAATCGTCGCGTCAACCAAGGAACGCCACGTGGTGCTGGGAATATCAAGGGTGAGGATATCAAAAAAATCACCGAAAATAAGGCCATCGAGTCTTATGTTAAACGCATCAACGCTATCGGAGATTTGACTGGATACGACCTCATCGAAACGCCAGAAACCAAGAAAAATCTCACTGCAGACCGTGCCAAACGGTTTGGAAGCAGTTTGATGATTACAGGTGTCAATGACTCCTCTAAAGAAGACAAGTTTGTCTCTGGCTCATATAAGCTGGTTGAAGGTGAGCACCTAACCAACGACGACAAAGACAAGATCCTCATGCACAAGGACTTGGCAGCCAAACACGGATGGAAAGTCGGAGATAAGGTCAAACTAGACTCCAATGTTTACGATGCAGACAATGAAAAAGGTGCCAAGGAAACAGTTGAAGTGACAATCAAGGGACTCTTTGATGGTCACAATAAGACAGCAGTAACCTACTCACAAGAACTCTATGAAAATACAGCTATCACAGACATTCACACTGCTGCAAAACTTTATGGATACACAGAAGATACAGCTATTTATGGGGACGCAACCTTCTTTGTAACAGCAGACAAGAACTTGGATGACGTCATGAAAGAGTTGAATGGTATCAGTGGTATCAACTGGAAGAGCTACACACTTGTGAAGAGCTCCTCTAACTACCCAGCTCTTGAGCAATCCATCTCTGGTATGTACAAGATGGCCAACCTCCTCTTCTGGGGTAGCTTGAGCTTCTCAGTCCTTCTCCTTGCACTCTTGCTCAGCCTTTGGATCAACGCCCGTCGCAAGGAAGTGGGAATCCTCCTCTCTATCGGTCTCAAGCAGGCAAGTATCTTGGGGCAATTCATCACCGAATCGATCCTGATCGCTATCCCTGCTCTCGTTTCGGCTTACTTCCTAGCCAACTACACAGCTCGAGCAATCGGAAATACTGTTCTTGCCAATGTCACTTCAGGTGTTGCCAAGCAAGCCAGCAAGGCTGCTCAAACCTCTAACCTTGGTGGTGGTGCAGAAGTAGACGGCTTTAGCAAGACCTTGTCGAGCCTAGACATTTCCATTCAGACATCAGACTTTATCATCGTCTTTGTCCTTGCTTTGGTTCTAGTGGTTCTCGTTATGGCGCTTGCTTCAAGCAATCTCCTTAGAAAACAACCAAAAGAGCTCTTGCTCGATAGTGAATAAAAAACTTGCTACCTATTCTCTCCTAAATGGGGTATAATATAGGTAGCATTTTTATCTATTTCATCTTGATAATACTCTTCGAAAATCAAATTCAAACCACGTCAGCTTCACCTTGCCGTACTCAAGTACAGCCTGCGGCTAGCTTCCTAGTTTGCTCTTTGATTTTCATTGAGTATAAGGCCTCTTCCTATCAGGATGAAACAGAGAAGATTTACAAAAAATTTAAAGGAATGTGAAACGTTTTTTCTATGAAAATTTTAATTGTAGAAGATGAGGAGATGATTCGTGAGGGAATCAGTGACTATTTGACAGATTGTGGTTATGAAACCATTGAAGCAGCAGACGGTCAGGAAGCTCTGGAAAAATTTTCCAGCTATGAAGTTGCTCTAGTACTGCTGGATATCCAGATGCCCAAGCTTAATGGCCTCGAAGTCCTAGCTGAGATTCGTAAAAGCAGTCAAGTTCCTGTCCTGATGCTGACCGCCTTTCAGGATGAAGAATACAAGATGAGCGCCTTTGCCTCTCTGGCAGACGGCTATCTGGAAAAGCCCTTTTCTCTCTCTCTTTTAAAAGTGAGGGTAGATGCAATTTTCAAGCGCTACTACGATACGGGACGAGTCTTCTCTTATAAGGATACCAAGGTAGACTTTGAGAGTTATAGTGCAAGCCTCGCAGGTCAAGAAGTGGCTATCAATGCCAAAGAGTTGGAAATTCTGGACTATCTGGTGAAAAATGAAGGCCGGGCCTTGACTCGTTCTCAGATAATTGATGCGGTTTGGAAGGTGACAGATGAGGTTCCCTTTGACCGTGTCATTGATGTCTATATCAAGGAACTGCGGAAAAAGCTAGACTTGGATTGTATCCTCACTGTGCGCAATGTCGGTTATAAATTGGAGCGAAAATGAAACGAACAGGTCTATTTACAAAGATATTTATCTATACCTTCTCAATTTTTAGTGTTCTGGTTATTTGTCTTCATTTAGCCATTTATTTTCTCTTTCCGTCAACTTATCTGAGTCATCGTCAAGAAACCATTGGCCAGAAAGCGACAGCCATTGCCCAGTCCCTTGACGGAAAAGATAGGAAAAGTATCGAGCAAGTGTTAGATTTGTATTCCCAGACCAGTGATATCAAAGGGTCCGTTAAGGGTGAGATGACTGAGGACAAGTTAGAGGTTAAGGACAATTTTCCACTAGATACAGCTCGCCAGACAACTTCACTCTTCATTGAGGAACGCGAGGTAAAAACGCAAGATGATAGCACTATGACTCTTCAGTTTCTAGCTTCCATGGATTTGCAAAAGGAAGCAGAGCAGATCAGTCTCCAGTTTCTTCCCTATACTTTGTTGGCATCCTTTCTAATTTCCCTCTTGGTGGCCTACATCTATGCTCGGACCATTGTTGCCCCGATTTTGGAAATCAAGCGGGTGACCCGTCGGATGATGGACCTGGATGCTGAAGTACGGTTGCGTGTGGATTCTAAGGATGAGATTGGTGATCTCAAGGAACAAATCAATAGCCTTTACCAGCATCTTTTGACTGTCATTGCGGACTTGCATGACAAGAATGAAGCTATTCTCCAGCTGGAGAAGATGAAGGTTGAGTTCCTACGAGGGGCTTCTCATGAATTGAAAACACCTCTGGCTAGCTTGAAAATTCTGATTGAAAATATGAAAGAAAATGTCGGTCGTTATAAGGATAGAGACCACTATCTGGGAGTTGCCTTGGGAATTGTAGACGACCTCAGTCACCACGTTCTCCAGATACTTTCTCTCTCTTCTGTGCAGGAAATTCGAGAGGAGAAAGAAGAGGTTGACCTCCTTCAGATGACGCAAAGTCTGGTTAAGGATTATGCTTTGCTCGCCAAGGAGAGAGAACTTCAGGTAGACATTAGCCTAACCCATCAGCAGGCTTACATAAACCCATCTGTCATGAAACTAATCCTATCGAATCTCATCAGCAATGCTATCAAGCACTCCACTACAGGCGGCTTGGTCCGCATTGGCGAGAGGGAAGGGGAGCTCTTTATCGAGAATAGCTGTAGTCCTGAAGAACAAGAACAATTGGCCCAGTCTTTTTCTGGAAATGCTAGTCGCAAGGCCAAGGGTTCGGGGATGGGACTCTTTGTGGTCAAAAGTTTATTAGAACATGAGAAATTGCCTTATCGTTTTGTAAGGCAGGATGATCGCTTGACTTTCTTTATACGCTTTCCTAGAGTTAGCCAAGATTAAAAAGAAAAGGCTTACATCAATCGAATTAGAAGAAATTCAATCTAAAGTATGGGAAAAACTAGCTTTTTTTATCAAAAAGTGATAAAATGAACAATGTAAATGGGTTGACCCATAAAAATATACAGGAGGCCTGATAAAATGGCAATCGTTTCAGCAGAAAAATTTGTCCAAGCAGCTCGTGACAACGGTTATGCAGTTGGTGGATTTAACACAAACAACCTTGAGTGGACTCAAGCTATCTTGCGTGCAGCAGAAGCTAAAAAAGCTCCAGTTTTGATCCAAACTTCTATGGGTGCTGCGAAATACATGGGTGGTTACAAAGTATGTAAACTTCTCATCGAAAACCTTGTAGAATCAATGGGAATTACTGTACCAGTTGCTATTCACCTTGACCATGGTCATTATGAAGATGCACTTGAATGTATCCGAGTTGGTTATACTTCAGTTATGTTTGACGGCTCACACCTTCCAGTTGAAGAAAACCTTGAAAAAGCTCGTAAAGTTGTAGAATTTGCTCATGCAAACGGCGTATCAGTAGAAGCTGAAGTTGGTACTATCGGTGGTGAAGAAGACGGAATCATTGGTGATGGCGAATTGGCTCCAATTGAAGATGCTAAAGCAATGGTTGCAACTGGTATTGACTTCTTGGCAGCTGGTATTGGTAACATCCACGGTCCTTACCCAGCAAACTGGAAAGGTCTTCACCTTGATCACTTGCAAAAATTGACAGAAGCAGTTCCAGGCTTCCCAATCGTATTGCATGGTGGTTCAGGTATTCCTGATGACCAAATCCAAGCAGCTATCAAACTTGGTGTTGCGAAAGTTAACGTTAACACTGAATGCCAAATCGCATTTGCTAACGCAACTCGTAAATTTGTTGCTGAATACGAAGCAAACGAAGCAGAATACGATAAGAAGAAACTCTTTGACCCACGTAAATTCTTGAAACCAGGTTTCGAAGCAATTACAGAAGCTGTTGAAGAACGTATCGACGTATTCGGTTCAGAAGGTAAAGCTTAATTTAGCTGAACAATACAGATAGAACCTGCCATTGGGCAGGTTTTTTGTGTGGTAAAAATAAAATAAATGATATAGACTTTGTATTATGCCTTTGATATAATTAATTTAGATTAAAGGTAAATATCAAGTTATTTTAAAAATTTCGACTTTTAATGTGTGGTACTATATAGTTTTAAAACTTGATAAAGTTACTAGCTAGTTTTAGTATATTAGAATTATTGGAGTTTAGGTTAGAGATGAAAGATAATATTGTAAGTTTTTTTCAGTATTTTTTTTGGAAAAGAAAAATTAAAGAGGTTCATACTCACAGTGAGGATAGTGTTAGAAGAGTGTTTAGGTCTATTGCACAGAATGGATTTGATTATTATGGTGAGTCAGTACCTTATGGACGGGCTAAGTGGTTTATTGAGTCAGAAAAAGAATTTTATAATGAATTCTCTAATACTGAATTTGAATATTTTGGTTATTCTCCGGTTAGAAGTTTAAAGGAAGAAGATTTCAAAGAATATGGTTTACTCTTGACCCAGTATGGAATTTTCGAAAAAATGCAAATCAAGGATAAAGACTGGTGTAATGTACAATTTTTCCCTTTTTCAAATTTATGGAAAGTAGAGGTAGATGATAATGATCAGTTAGCATTTTACTATCCATATGGGATTATTAAGCGTTTGAATGTCTCGAATAGTTTGAACTATGTTGTTAGAGAATTGGATGAATTGATTGCTTCAGGTTATACAAATGATGTACAAGTTGAAAATTTAAACTCACAGTTATTAAAAATTGGTAAAAAGAATGTTAATTCAACTACCTTTAGAAGAGGAACTGAGATAGGAGCTGTTTCTTGGATTCTTTTAAAAACACGTACAGTATTTAAAGATATTCAATTAAATCGTATTGTTAACAATGATAAGGGAGGACATGGCTTTGCGGCTGAGTATGCCAACAATACAATTGATAAACTAAGATTTCCCTTTAAGAAAGTAGAACTGGTAGGGCAAGGAAATGAATTAAATGGAGCGGATAGAAGAGTTGGGAATCAATTAATCCAAACCAAGTATTATAAAGATGCAAGTCAGAGTGTAAATGCGGCATTTGATTCTAATAATGGAATGTACAAATATAAAGGTATGCAACTGGAAGTCCCTAGGGAACAGTATGATAGAGCGCTAGAAATATTTGCAGAAAAAATAAGACAAGGAAAAGTCGAGGGAGTCACTAACCCAAATGAAGCGAAAAATTACATTAGAAAGGGGCATATTACCCATAATGAGGCAAAGAATATTGCTCAGTCAAAAATTGTGACATCAATGAAATATGATGCAATAAATGGAGCTATTAATTCTTTACCGGGAGCAAGTATTAGTTTTGTAATTGTTTTTGCTCAAGCTAAATGGTCAGGCATTGAAACTAAGAAAGCTGCTCTAATGGCTGGTGAACAAGGGTTTCGAACACTTGTAATGGGTACAAGCATCTATTTTGCGTCACAGCAATTTGCAAGAATATTTACAAAACAAATTTATAAATATTTTGGAAAAAAAGTTACGGCTGAAGTGGTTGCAAAACGAGCTGCGCCAGTTATATCATTTGCTATTATTATAGCACCAGATGTATTTGATTCACTAGTTGGAAGAATTTCCTCACAACAACTCTTAAAAAATGTAGCAGTTGCTGGAGGTGGAATGCTTGCAGTTGCAGGTGCAGGTGCAGTTGGTGGTGCAATTGCTGGACCTTTTGGAGCAGCTGCAGGAGCAATTATTGGTGGTATTGCAGGAGGATTTGGTGTTAAACTCATTGCGGATCAATTCATAGAAGATGACCGTGTGGAAATGTTTGCTCAATTAAAAGAAGAGTTTATTGATATTGTGATGGTTATTTCGCTATCTCAGAAAGAGTTTAATAAAATCCAAGAAGATGTCTTTAATGAACAATTAGAAGGTTTATTGAAGGATATGTTCCAGAGAAAAGAAAATAGTCGAACGTATGCGAAAGAGTTTGTTGAGGAAAAAGTTAAGTCTGTCATAAAAGATAGAAAGCGGGTTGAGTTGGGGGAAATTATTGAGGCTGTCCAAGTAATAAATGATGTTCAAGCCTCATCGGAATCAGGATGGAATCAAAATAATGGTGCTTGGTACTATCTAAATAATAGCGGTTCATTAGCAAGGGGATGGATTCAAGATAATGAACATTGGTACTATCTAAGTGATGATGGCGTCCTAGTAACTGGTTGGTTAAAATATAACGATGCCTGGTATTACTTGAAAGATAATGGAGCTATGGCGACAGGTTGGATTCAAGATTCAGGAAAATGGTATTATTTAAAAGAAGACGGATCAATGGTAACTGGTTGGTACCAAATTGGCGAAAAATGGTATTATTCATATTCGTCAGGAGAACTCGCAGTTAGCACGACCATAGACGGGTATAGAGTTAATGAAAATGGGGAATGTATTGATTAAATTGAAAATTTGAGGTAAAATCATTTTTAATACAAACCTGCCCAATGGGCAGGTTTTTTGGTGTTTTAAGGAAAATATCAAACCAGAATTTTTGTTTAAAAGTATTATTTTAAGAGAGAAATCTCTAATTTCATAATCTATAGGCAAACGCTTGCATTCTAGTTTTTATTGGACTATAATAGGTTGGTATAAAGCCTTTTGTAATAATATTGAGAAGGTGTAGAAAGTAAGGATTTAGAATATTTGTAGTCAAAAATACAATGTTGCTATTCCTTGCGATAGGGAGAGATTTATGGTAATGATAGAAGTGGAACATCTTCAGAAAAATTTTGTGAAGACAGTCAAGGAACCTGGTTTGAAGGGGGCTTTGCGCTCCTTTATTCATCCTGAAAAGCAAACCTTTGAAGCGGTCAAGGATTTGACCTTCGAGGTACCCAAGGGCCAAATTTTAGGCTTTATCGGGGCAAATGGTGCTGGGAAGTCGACAACCATCAAAATGTTGACAGGGATTTTAAAGCCGACATTGGGTTATTGTCGGATCAATGGCAAGATTCCTCAGGACAATCGCCAAGATTATGTCAAGGATATCGGGGTTGTCTTTGGACAACGAACCCAGCTATGGTGGGATTTGGCACTGCAAGAGACCTACACGGTCTTGAAAGAGATTTACGATGTGCCAGACTCGCTCTTCCATAAGCGCATGGACTTTTTGAATGAAGTCTTGGATTTGAAGGAATTTATCAAGGATCCCGTGCGGACTCTTTCACTGGGTCAACGGATGCGGGCGGATATTGCGGCTTCCTTGCTCCACAATCCTAAGGTTCTCTTTTTAGATGAGCCGACCATTGGTCTGGATGTGTCAGTCAAGGATAACATTCGTCGCGCCATTACTCAGATCAATCAAGAGGAAGAGACTACCATTCTCTTGACCACTCATGACCTGAGTGATATTGAGCAACTCTGTGATCGGATTTTCATGATTGACAGGGGGCAGGAGATTTTTGATGGAACTGTTAGCCAGCTCAAGGAGACCTTTGGCAAGATGAAGACACTCTCCTTTGAACTGGTGCCAGGTCAAAGTCATCTCGTCTCTCACTATGAAGGCTTGCCCGACATGACCATTGATAGACAAGGAAATAGCCTCAACATTGAATTCGATAGTTCCCGCTACCAGTCAGCTGATATTATCAAGCAAACCCTGTCTGATTTTGAAATCCGTGATTTGAAGATGGTGGATACGGATATTGAGGATATTATCCGTCGTTTCTATCGGAAGGAGCTTTAAGATGGCCAAATTGTGGAGACGTTATAAACCCTTTATCAATGCGGGGATTCAGGAGTTGATTACCTATCGAGTCAACTTTATTCTCTATCGGATTGGTGATGTCATGGGGGCTTTTGTGGCCTTTTATCTCTGGAAGGCTGTCTTTGATTCCTCGCAAGAGCCTTTGATTCAGGGATTCAGTATGGCGGATATCACCCTCTACATCATCATGAGTTTTGTGACCAATCTGTTAACCAAGTCAGATAGCTCCTTTATGATTGGGGAGGAGGTCAAGGATGGCTCCATTATCATGCGTTTGTTGCGACCAGTGCATTTTGCGGCCTCTTATCTCTTCACCGAACTTGGTTCCAAGTGGTTGATTTTTATCTCTGTTGGACTGCCATTTTTAAGTGTCATTGTCTTGATGAAAATCTTATCTGGACAAGGGATTGTAGAAGTGCTGGGCTTAACTATCCTTTATCTCTTTAGCTTGATGCTGGCCTACCTGATTAACTTTTTCTTTAATATCTGCTTTGGATTTTCAGCCTTTGTATTTAAAAATCTATGGGGTTCCAATCTACTCAAGACTTCCATAGTGGCCTTTATGTCTGGAAGCTTGATTCCCTTGGCTTTCTTTCCTAAGGTGGTTTCAGATATTTTGTCTTTCTTGCCTTTCTCATCCTTGATCTATACTCCGGTCATGATTATCGTTGGGAAATACGATGCTAGTCGGATTCTTCATGCGCTTTTGCTTCAGTTTTTCTGGCTCTTAGTGATGGTGGGTCTGTCTCAGTTGATTTGGAAACGAGTCCAGTCCTTCATCACTATTCAGGGAGGTTAGTATGAAAAAATATCAACGCATGCATCTGATTTTCATCAGACAATACATCAAGCAAATCATGGAATACAAGGTGGATTTTGTGGTTGGTGTGCTAGGAGTTTTTTTGACCCAAGGTCTGAATCTCTTGTTTCTAAATGTCATCTTTCAACATATCCCATCACTAGAAGGTTGGACCTTTCAAGAGATTGCCTTTATCTATGGATTTTCCTTGATTCCCAAGGGACTGGATCATCTCTTTTTTGATAATCTCTGGGCACTGGGGCAGCGCTTGGTGCGAAAGGGAGAGTTTGACAAGTATCTGACCCGTCCTATCAATCCGCTCTTTCACATCCTAGTTGAGACCTTTCAGATTGATGCCTTGGGCGAACTCTTGGTCGGTGGCATTTTACTAGGGACTACGATGACTAGCATTGCTTGGACTCTTCCCAAATTCCTGCTTTTCCTAGTTTGTATTCCTTTTGCGACCTTGATTTATACTTCCTTGAAAATCGCGACTGCCAGCATCGCTTTTTGGACCAAGCAGTCAGGTGCCATGATTTACATTTTTTATATGTTTAATGACTTTGCTAAGTATCCGATTACCATTTACAATTCCCTTCTTCGTTGGTTGATTAGCTTTATCATCCCTTTCGCTTTTACGGCCTACTATCCTGCCAGCTATTTCTTGCAGGACAAGGATGGGCTCTTTAATATCGGTGGTTTGATGTTAATTTCCCTCGTCTTCTTTGTCATTTCTTTGAAACTATGGGACAAGGGCTTAGATGCCTACGAAAGTGCGGGTTCGTAAAAGGAAGAAACTCAAAGCCTTGTCTCAGGACAGGCTTTTTCTAATTAAGATGAAAATTTCTTGACATCTATTCTCAGAGTGCTATACTAAAAGGGTAATCGCCGATTTAGCTCAGTTGGTAGAGCAACGCACTCGTAACGCGTAGGTCACAGGTTCGATCCCTGCAATCGGCAGAATCAAGAAGCCTTAATTGGGCTTCTTTTTTTGTTGTCGGTAATATTCAACCACTTAGACTGAGATAGAGACCAGATAGGCAAAAGGGCTTGTTCTTGAAAAATTCCTCTGCTATAATGGTTCATGTAAGGGACGTGAGGGGTCAGTATCAGACAACTCAAGAACCTAAAAAAGAAAATGGAGACAAAAAAATGAAAAAATTATTAGGACTTGTATTTTTAGTAGCAGCAGCGCTAGTATTGTATTTCGGATCTGTTGGATGGCCAAGTTTGGATGTCAATCTCTGGTCACTCATTCCAGTAGGATTGTTCCTCTATTTTACACTAGAAAACTTTTTGAAAAAAGACTACAAGGCAAGCTTGATGTGCTTGATTATCGCCTTTATCATTGCAAATGCTATTTTTGATCTGTTGCCAATTTCAAGTGGTTTGGTGATTGGTGCCGGTGTGCTAGCTTGTGTAGGACTTGGCTACCTCTTTCCTGATAAAGATAAAAAAGAAGGCAAATAAAAAGTCTCGAGATTTCTCGAGACTTTTTTACTGACCAGCATAATATTTTTGGATCCCCTTTACGATGCCTGCGACCAGTTTATCTTGGTAGTGGCTATCTCTGATTTGTTGGTTTTCGGAGAAATTATCCATATAACCAAGCTCTAGGAGAACGGCTGGTTTGGCTGTTTCGCGTAGGACGGCATAGCTACTCTCCAACAGGCCAGCATCCTTAGCTCCTGTTTCTGCTAGAAGAGAGGAGTGGATGGCAGCGGCGAGGCGTTTGCTTTCACTCATACGATCTGGGTGATTGTGCCAGTATTGATTAATCTTACTTGGATAATCAGGTTCATCTCTATAGGAGTAGGTTTGAATACCGCTCGCTTTTGAGTAGGTATTACCAGTAGCGTTGAAGTGAATACTGATAAAAATATCAGAGTTGGTTTTATTAACCATACGAGAACGTTCGGTAACAAAGTCAACGTCAATATCACTATCACGAGAGGTGAGGACCTTGTAGCCCAGTTCCTCTAACTTAGCACGAAGTTTACGGTAAATCTGCATGTTGAGATCTTTTTCAGCTACATTGTAGTAAAAGGCACCTGAATCTTGACCACCATGCCCAGGATCTAGGAAGATAGTATTGCTGTATTGACCTTTTACAAATCCACCTTCTGTTGAAACTTCAGAAATCCATTGGCCGTATTTTTGGAACAAATGTTCCTTTCCGTCTATCTTGTAGGTCCCTGATACATAATGTCCACTATCGTCCAGATAGTAACGAGCCTTGTAATAGTCGTCGTAAATCCACTCATTCTTGGCCATATAACCGCCAGACTTGAGGTAGTATGCTCCAATCCACTCCTGATTTGCATAACGGCCATCCGCTTTTAGATAGAACCAGCTATTGTAGGATTTATCAAAAATCCACTCTTTTTCCGCCATGGCTCCACTGGCTTTTAGGTAGTAGCTTTCTTTCCATTTATTGGAAAGCATGACTCCATTTTGTTCAAAAGCATACCAATTTTCATTGATTTTCTCCCATTTGTCTTGGCTATATTTCCCATATTCATTAGCGTAATACCAATTTTCATTGATTTTCACCCAAGAGTTTTCTGCCATGGCCCCACTACCGTCTAGTAGGTAGGAACCAATGGTTGTCTGACTGAGCATCACGCCGTTTTTATCAAAGTAGTACCAAGAACCGTTGATTTTCTCCCATTTATTCTGCGAGATTTTTCCAGAAGGAGCGACATAGTACCAAATTTGGTCTAATTTAGTCCAGCCCTTTTCTGCCATAGCTCCGCTTTTTGTGAGCAGATAGCCGTCAACGGCAGTGTTGCTGAGCATACTTCCAGTTTGATCAAAATAGTACCAAGAACCATTGATTTTTTTCCAAGTGTTCAGAGCTAGTCGTCCAGAGGGATCAGCATAATACCATTGGTTGTCCAAATTGGTCCAGCTATTTTCTACCATAACCCCATCTTGGTCAAAGGCATAGCCTTTGTAGATAGTAGAATGAAGACGATTACCATCTTGATCGAAGTAGTACCATTTGCCTTGGATTTGTTTCCAGTTCAAAGCAGGTTTATCATCTTGGTAAAAACGCCAGTGGTGATTTTCTTGGTACCACCCTTCTTTTGGGGGCTTGTCTTCTTGCACATCTACTTTCGGAAGCACCTCTGATTTAGAGTTTTCCTCAACACTCGACTCTTTCTTTTCTTCTTTGGCAATTGATTCCTTGACAGCAGATGTGGATTGAGTTGTATTTTCTTCTCCTAAGACGGATGCGGGTGCTAATCCTGCGATTGAAAGGATTAAAGCACTAGTCAGTAGTATCTTTTTCACTTTCTATTTCCTAACTTTTTCGTTTTTCCTATTTATCAACTATCAAACTGAACTTCTTCTACTAAGTATTCGATAAAGCGTTCGCCCATCTTAGACAGGCTGGTTTTTTCATGCTGGATATAGACTAGTTCAATCGGGTCGTCAATGTCCAGTGGAATGGAAACGATATTGTCTCCGTTGAGGTTGCTATTCAAAATCCCTGTTGCAATGGTGTAACCATCCAAACCAATCAAGAGGTTAAAGAGGGTTGCGCGGTCACTAACCACGATGGATTTCTTGTGGTGCTCTTGTGAAAGAATCTCCTCTGAAAAGTAGAAGGAGTTGTGCGTCCCCTGGTCATAACTGAGGTAAGGAAAATCTTCCAAATCAGCCAGTTTGACCTTGTCTTTTTTAGCCAGAGGGTTGGTCTTGCTGACAAAGATATGGGGTTGGGCTGTGAAGAGGTGGTGCGCTAGCAGGTGATTGTCATCTAGCATTTTCGTTAAAACATCACGGTTGTAGCTGTTTAAAAAGAGGACACCGACCTCACTGCGGAAGTTCTTGACGTCATCGATAATCTCCCAGGTCCGAGTTTCACGTAGAAAAAGCTCGTATTTTTCCATATCACTTTTCTTGAGCAGGGAGACAAAGGCATTGACCACAAAGGCGTAGTGCTGAGAGGAAACGCTGAAAAGTTCGCGGTGGGCGACAGGATTTTTATAGCGCTCCTCCAGAAGTTGGGTCTGCTCAACGACCTGACGGGCATAGGAGAGAAACTCCATCCCATCACGGGTCAAGGTAATGCCCTTGGGATTGCGGATAAAGATTTCAATGCCCATTTCATTTTCCAAGTCTCGAACAGCATTAGAGAGACTGGGTTGGGTGATAAAGAGTTGCTTGGCTGCCTCATTCATAGAGCCAGTTTCGACGATTTTGATAATATAGTGTAGTTGTTGAATTCTCATGTTTTTATTGTACCACACTTGCGGAAGAATGGGCAATGAAGACGAAGAAAATAGGGGGAAAGAGCCGGTCCAGTATTGAAAAAAAGTCTAGAATCTGCTAAAATGGAAGCTATGAAAACATTCTATGATGTGCAGCAATTTCTCAAACAGTTTGGCATTATTGTTTACATGGGGAAGCGCTTGTATGATATTGAACTGATGAAGCTTGAACTCTCTCGGATCTATGATGCCGGTCTGATGGACAAGCTAGATTACCTAGAAGCGGAAGCTGTTCTCCGCAGGGAGCACAAGATAGAATTAGACTACATAGAGAAAAATGGAGATAAGAACTTATGACAATTTGGATTGTTTGGGGAATCGTATTGGCAATGGTGGCATGGATGGGTTATAACTACCTTCGTATTCGTCGTGCGGCTAAGATTGTGGACAATGCAGAATTTGAAGCCTTGATTCGGAAAGGGCAATTGATTGATGTCCGTGAACCAGCAGAATTTCACAGAAAACATATCCTCGGAGCTCGCAATATTCCTTCAAATCAGTTGAAGTCAAGCCTTGCAGCCCTTCGCAAGGATAAACCTATCCTTCTCTACGAAAACCAACGTGGACAACGAGTGACCAATGCAGCACTTTATCTGAAAAAACAAGGTTTTTCTGAGATTTATATCCTTTCTTATGGGTTGGATTCTTGGAAAGGGAAAGTGAAGACTAGCTAAGATTCTTTAAAAAACTGTCGAATGATAGATAAAGCTAGTATCTTAAGGTATCATCATTTATAATAAATTTAAGGAGATTTTATAATATGAATTCACAACAAAAGAAAAAACCTTCACTTATTTTAGGTATCTTATCTATCGTCCTTGGTTTGCTATTTCCAATAGTAGGTCTGATTTTGGGGATCATAGGATTGGTCTTGGCTTTTTCATACCAAAAAGAATCTGGACTAGACTATAAAACAGAAAAAATTCTCAATATCGTAGGACTTGTGGTTTCTGTACTTAACTGGATTGTAACTGTCGCAGTATTTTTTAGAATTGTAGCTGTCGCAGTATTTTTTAGATAAGCAATAAACAAAAAAGCTTTAAATTTAAAGCTTTTTTTCTTTTATCCACTTTTTTCTAAGTATTTTTTAATCATCTCTAATTCTTCTTGGTTTAAGAATCGGTATTGCCCTTCTGCAAGTTCTGAATCTAACGTAAAATCACCGAACTGAACTCGTTTGAGAGAGACCACCTTGACACCGACTGAGAGGAACATCTTTTTGACCTGATGAAATTTTCCTTCTGAGATGGTGATGGAGGCATGGCTCTCTGTTGGGCCTGCGGATAGAATATCTAGTTTTGCAGGTTTACAAGTGGTTCCGTCTAAAAAGACAATCCCCTCTTTGAATGACTGGATATGGTCTGGTGTGAGCAGACCGTTGACCACCACTTGATAGGATTTATCGACATGGTACTGGGGATGAAGGAGCTGAAAACCAAGAGGTCCATTGTCTGTCAGAAGGAGCAGTCCCGTCGTGTCACGGTCTAATCTGCCGACAGCATAGAGCTGGTCAGACTGGATGTCAGGTGGAAGGAGGTCCATGACGGTTGGTAGGTCCTTATCCTGACTGGCTGTCACCACTCCACCTGGTTTATGAAGCATGAGGTAGGTGTGCTCGTATCCTTGAATCTGCCGTCCTTGAAAGACTAGTTTCTGCAATCCAGTGTCGACATTTTGAGCGAGGGAGTTGGCTGGACAATCATCTACTAGGATTTCTTTTTTCAGAAGTGCCTGTTTCATAGCCTTGCGACTGATCATTTCTTGGGCTAATAATCTATCTAAACGCATACCAGCTTATCTTATCATAAGTCTCTGACTTTGAAAAGAGTTGCCTTGACTAGAAAAGCAGAGTGAAAACATTTACACTTAGCTGAACTGTGATTTTTGAATGAGACTGTGGTATAATTGTTCAGTTAGAAATAAAAATTTAAATATTAGAGGAAATCATGACAAAATTAAGAGAAGATATCCGTAACATTGCGATTATCGCCCACGTTGACCACGGTAAAACAACCCTCGTTGATGAATTGTTGAAACAATCTGAAACTCTTGATGCACGTACTGAATTGGCAGAGCGCGCTATGGACTCAAACGATATCGAAAAAGAGCGTGGAATTACCATCCTTGCTAAAAATACAGCCGTTGCTTACAACGGAACTCGTATCAACATCATGGACACACCAGGACACGCGGACTTCGGTGGAGAAGTTGAGCGTATCATGAAAATGGTTGACGGTGTTGTCTTGGTCGTAGATGCCTACGAAGGAACCATGCCACAAACTCGTTTCGTATTGAAAAAAGCCTTGGAACAAGACCTTGTTCCAATCGTGGTTGTAAATAAAATCGACAAACCATCAGCTCGTCCAGCAGAAGTAGTAGACGAAGTATTGGAACTCTTCATTGAGCTTGGTGCAGACGATGACCAGCTTGATTTCCCAGTTGTTTATGCATCAGCGATCAACGGAACATCTTCCTTGTCAGATGATCCAGCTGATCAAGAAAAAACAATGGCGCCAATCTTTGACACCATTATCGACCATATCCCAGCTCCAGTAGACAACTCAGATGAGCCTTTGCAGTTCCAAGTGTCACTTTTGGACTACAATGACTTCGTAGGTCGTATCGGTATCGGTCGTGTCTTCCGTGGTAGTGTGAAAGTTGGGGACCAAGTTACCCTTTCTAAACTAGATGGTACAACGAAGAACTTCCGTGTCACAAAACTCTTCGGTTTCTTTGGTTTGGAACGTCGTGAAATTCAAGAAGCCAAAGCGGGTGACTTGATTGCTGTTTCCGGTATGGAAGATATCTTTGTTGGTGAAACTATTACTCCGACGGATGCCATTGAACCACTTCCAATCCTACACATCGATGAGCCAACTCTTCAAATGACTTTCTTGGTCAACAACTCACCATTTGCTGGTAAAGAAGGTAAATGGGTGACTTCTCGTAAGGTAGAAGAACGCTTGCAAGCAGAATTGCAAACAGACGTTTCCCTTCGTGTTGACCCAACGGACTCACCAGATAAATGGACTGTTTCAGGACGTGGAGAATTGCACTTGTCAATCCTGATCGAAACCATGCGTCGTGAGGGTTATGAACTTCAAGTATCTCGTCCAGAAGTTATCGTAAAAGAGATTGATGGTGTTAAATGTGAGCCATTTGAACGTGTTCAAATCGATACTCCAGAAGAATACCAAGGTTCTGTTATCCAAAGCCTTTCTGAACGTAAGGGTGAAATGTTGGATATGATTTCAACTGGTAATGGTCAAACTCGTTTGGTCTTCCTTGTTCCAGCGCGTGGTTTGATTGGGTACTCAACTGAGTTCTTGTCAATGACTCGTGGTTACGGTATCATGAACCATACCTTCGACCAATACTTGCCATTGATTCCAGGGGAAATTGGGGGACGTCACCGTGGTGCCCTTGTTTCCATCGATGCTGGTAAGGCTACAACATACTCAATCATGTCTATCGAAGAGCGTGGTACAATCTTTGTCAACCCAGGTACTGAGGTTTACGAAGGAATGATCATCGGTGAAAACTCTCGTGAAAACGACTTGACAGTTAACATCACTAAGGCCAAACAAATGACCAACGTTCGTTCAGCTACTAAGGACCAAACAGCGGTTATCAAAACTCCTCGTATCTTGACGCTTGAAGAGTCTCTTGAGTTCTTGAATGACGATGAGTATATGGAAGTAACACCTGAGTCAATCCGTTTGCGTAAGCAAATCCTCAACAAGGCAGAGCGCGAGAAAGCCAACAAAAAGAAAAAATCAGCTGAATAAGAGCTAGAAAGAGATAAAGATGGTCTATTTAATCATAGGGATACTCTTATTACTACTCTATGTATTTGCGACACCCCAAAGTATCAAAGGAACAGTCAACATCGTTATCTTGGTCTTTGTAGTTGTTGCGCTCTTGATTTTGCTGATGTTGTCCATCTTGCAAATCTTCCAATTACCGACAGAATTCTTTGTCACAATAGCCATGCTGGCCCTAGCCTACTTTAGCTTGAGAGACATTACGCTCATGCCTGTAAAAAAGAGCAGAAGAAGATAAATAGAAAGAGAGCTACGGCTCTCTTTTTCTATGCTAGAATGAGGACTAGAGCATTTTCGTTTAGTATTATTTCCATAAAAATGGTAAAATAGTAGAAGTAGAAATGGAGTTTGAGACATGAAAGTAATAGATCAATTTAAAAATAAGAAAGTACTTGTTTTAGGTTTGGCTAAGTCTGGTGAGTCTGCGGCCCGTTTGTTGGACAAGCTAGGTGCCATTGTGACAGTAAATGACGGCAAGCCTTTTGAGGAAAATCCTGCTGCTCAAAGCTTGCTAGAAGAGGGAATCAAGGTTGTCACTGGTGGGCATCCTTTGGAATTATTGGATGAAGATTTTGCTCTGATGGTGAAAAATCCAGGTATCCCGTATAGCAATCCCATGATTGAGAAGGCTTTGGCAAAGGGGATTCCAGTCTTGACTGAGGTGGAGTTGGCTTATTTGATTTCAGATGCACCAATTATCGGTATTACTGGTTCAAATGGGAAAACAACCACAACGACGATGATTGGGGAAGTTTTAACTGCTGCTGGTCAACATGGTCTCTTATCAGGGAATATTGGCTATCCTGCTAGTCAAGTGGCTCAAACTGCGACAGCCAAGGACACGCTCGTCATGGAACTTTCTTCTTTCCAACTGATGGGTGTCCAAGAATTCCATCCTGAGATTGCGGTTATTACCAACCTCATGCCAACTCATATTGACTATCATGGTTCTTTTGAAGAGTATGTGGCAGCTAAGTGGAATATCCAGAACAAGATGACAGCGGATGATTTCCTTGTCTTGAACTTTAACCAAGACTTGGCAAAAGAATTGGCTAGCAAAACACAAGCTACCGTTGTTCCATTTTCAACACAGGAAAAGGTTGATGGAGCTTATCTAGAAGATGGTCAACTCTACTTCCGTGGAGAAGTGGTCATGATAGCTAGTGAAATTGGTGTTCTAGGTAGCCACAATGTAGAAAATGCCCTTGCGACCATTGCAGTAGCCAAGCTACGTGGTGTAGATAACCAAATCATCAAGGAAACCCTTTCAGCCTTTGGTGGTGTCAAACACCGTCTCCAGTTTGTGGATGAAATCAAGGGGGTCAAATTCTATAACGATAGCAAGTCAACCAATATCTTGGCGACTCAAAAAGCCTTGTCAGGATTTGACAATAGTAAGGTCATTTTGATTGCAGGTGGTTTGGACCGGGGCAATGAGTTTGATGAATTGGTGCCAGATATTACTGGACTCAAGAAGATGGTCATCCTTGGTCAATCTGCTGAGCGTGTCAAACGGGCAGCGGATAAGGCTGGTGTGGCTTATGTGGATGCCACTGATATTGCAGATGCGACCCGCAAGGCCTATGAGCTTGCGACTCAAGGAGATGTGGTTCTCCTCAGTCCTGCCAATGCTAGCTGGGATATGTATGCTAACTTTGAAGTACGTGGCGACCTCTTTATCGACACAGTAGCGGAGTTAAAGGAATAATATGAAAAAAATTGTCTTTACAGGTGGGGGGACGGTTGGACATGTCACCCTCAATCTTTTGTTAATGCCTAAGTTCATCGAAGATGGCTGGGAAGTTCACTACATTGGTGATAAACACGGAATCGAACACCAAGAAATCCTCAAGTCAGGCTTGAATGTTACTTTCCATTCTATTGCGACTGGGAAGTTGCGTCGCTATTTTTCTTGGCAAAATATGCTGGATGTCTTCAAAGTTGGTTGGGGAATTGTCCAATCCCTCTTTATCATGTTACGACTGCGTCCACAGGCTCTTTTTTCTAAGGGAGGATTTGTGTCTGTGCCACCGGTTATCGCAGCGCGTGTGTCAGGGGTACCTGTCTTTATTCACGAATCGGACCTGTCTATGGGCTTGGCCAATAAAATTGCCTATAAATTCGCAACCAAGATGTATTCAACATTTGAGCAGGCTGCTGGTCTCGCAAAAGTCGAGCATGTGGGAGCAGTAACAAAGGTTTCGGAGCAAAAAACTTCAGAACCAGATGAATTGGTGGATATCCAAACCCACTTTAATCCTAAATTGCCAACGGTATTGTTTGTTGGTGGTTCTGCAGGAGCTCATGTATTTAACCAATTGGTGACAGATCATAAGCAAGAACTGACAGAGCGCTACAATATTATCAATCTCACTGGAGATTCAAATCTCAATGAGTTGAGTCAAAATCTCTTTCGTGTTGATTATGTGACAGATCTCTATCAACCCTTGATGGAGATGGCAGATGTGGTGGTGACCCGTGGTGGTGCCAATACGATTTTTGAGCTCTTGGCCATGGCGAAACTCCATCTCATCGTACCATTGGGTCGTGAAGCAAGTCGAGGAGACCAGATTGAAAATGCTGCCTACTTTGTTAAGAAAGGCTATGCAGAAGAACTTCAAGAAAGTGACTTGACCTTGAAAAGCTTGGAGGCGAAACTCAGTCACTTGCTTAGTCACAAGGATCAGTACCAAGCTAACATGAAGGCATCAACCGAATTGAAATCTCTTGCGGATTTTTACGATCTATTAAGAAAAGACCTATCATAAGGAATATCAATGTCAAAGGATAAGAACAAAGAATCAAACCAGAAGCAAGAATTGTCTGAATGGCAGAAACGAAACCAGGAATACCTGAAGAAGAAGGCTGAGGAAGAAGCTGCCCTAGCTGAGGAGAAGGAAAAGGAAAAACAAGCTCGAATGGGGAAAAACTCTAAGGCATTAGAGGAAAGTAAGAAGTCATCAAGTGATTCCGACCAGAACGAAACTGTTCCAGACGAAGAATCATCCGAAAAAGAAGAAAAATTTCAAAAGGATGATTCTAAAGTCAAAGAAGAAAAAGAGAAGAAAAAAGAAAAACCAGAGAAACCAGCCAAACCTAAAATTGCGCCTGTTCATATTTGGCGAGCTGTGAGTATCTTGGTACCCAGTGTCCTGGTCCTCCTTCTTTCAGTCTATCTGTTGACTCCACTTTCGACCATCAAAAATATCGAGGTTAAGGGAAATAGGAACACCCAGGCGGATGACATCAAACAGGCTTCTGGAATTCAAGATAGCGACTATACCTTAGCTCTATTGTTGGATAAGGAAACATACGCTGAGCGAATCAAGTCCAATCATTGGATAGAATCGGCGAAGATTAACTATCAATTTCCGACTAACTTTACGATTGAGGTTAAGGAGTTTGATATTGTCGGTTATTATGTGTCTGGTGAAGAGTATTATCCAATTCTTTCTAGTGGTGCGGTTGAGTCAACTCCTGTAAATCGCTTAAACTTGCCTGAGACTTATCTGACAGTTACCTTTAATGATGAGCAGCAGGTGAAAGAGCTGATCACAGGATTATCTACTATCAGTGAGGATATCAAGAGTCAAATCCAGAAAATCGAATTAGCTCCGAGCAAGGCAACAGCAGATCTTTTAAAAATTACTATGCTGGACACAGATGAGATTTTGGTTCCCTTGTCAGAATTGAGCAAGAAATTGCCTTATTACAGCAAAATCAAGCCACAATTGACAGAACCGAGTGTAGTCGATATGGAGGCTGGAGCATACAGCTATACCATAGCGGATAAATTGATAGAAGAGGCTGAGGAAAAAGCCAAACAAGAGGCCAAGGAAGCTGAGAAGAAAAAACAGGAAGAAGAAAAGAAAAAACAAGAAGAACAGGGAAGTCAAACGAGCCAGCAATCACAGAGTCGTTAGACTAACTTTTCCTCTTGATTTTGAATGGTATAGAAGTCCAGTTTCGAGTTTTTGCTTGACAAGTCCTACTATAAATAATAGAATAGAAAAAAACCTTTAAAGCAGTCCAGAGAGGCAGCTAAGGTTAGACGGTGAAAGGGTGGAGACTACCCATTTTTCGTGGAACCTTGCTGTTGGCAGGTTCCTTTTTTCGTGGTTTGTTTTTGACCATACTCTCTTGCTCGCAAAGGTAAAAGGAGAAAAGTATGCGTGAACATCGTCCAGTTATTGCTCTTGATTTTCCTAGTTTTGAGGCGGTCAAGGAATTTTTATCTCTTTTCCAGGCAGAAGAAAGTCTTTATCTAAAAGTAGGGATGGAGCTTTATTATGCGGAAGGTCCGGAAGTTGTCCGTTATTTGAAGTCACTGGGGCATAGTGTCTTTTTGGACCTCAAGCTACATGACATTCCAAATACAGTCAAATCTGCCATGAAGGTCTTATCTCAGCTTGGTGTAGACATGGCCAATGTTCATGCTGCTGGTGGTGTGGAGATGATGAAGGCTGCGCGTGAAGGTCTTGGGACACAAGCCAAATTGATCGCTGTGACCCAGCTTACATCAACGTCGGAAAGCCAGATGCAGGATTTTCAAAATATCCAAACCAGTCTGCAAGAGTCTGTGATTCACTATGCTAAGAAGACAGCTGAAGCGGGCTTGGACGGTGTCGTTTGCTCGGCTCAGGAAGTGCAACTCATCAAGCAGGCCACCAATCCAGATTTTATCTGTCTGACACCTGGTATTCGTCCAGCTGGAGCTGCGGTTGGAGACCAAAAACGCGTCATGACGCCAGCGGATGCTTATCAAATCGGTAGTGACTATATCGTAGTAGGACGTCCCATTACCCAAGCTGAGGATCCTGTTGCAGCTTATCATGCTATCAAGGATGAATGGAACCAAGACAGAAATTAAAGAAATAGATTATAAAAACAAAAGGAGAATACTATGACACTTGCTAAAGATATCGCTAGCCACCTCTTGAAAATCCAAGCTGTTTACCTCAAACCAGAGGAGCCTTTCACTTGGGCATCTGGTATCAAATCGCCGATTTATACTGACAACCGTGTGACGCTTGCCTATCCTGAAACTCGTAGCTTGATTGAAAATGGTTTTGTGGAAGCTATTAAAGCAGAATTTCCAGAAGTAGAAGTGATTGCAGGAACTGCGACAGCAGGAATTCCACACGGAGCTATTATCGCTGACAAGATGAACTTGCCTTTTGCCTACATCCGTAGCAAACCAAAAGACCACGGAGCTGGTAACCAAATCGAAGGTCGTGTAGCTCAGGGGCAAAAGATGGTTGTTGTTGAAGACCTCATTTCAACGGGTGGGTCTGTTCTTGAAGCCGTAGCAGCAGCCAAACGTGAAGGGGCAGATGTTCTTGGTGTCGTAGCAATCTTCAGTTATCAATTGCCAAAAGCAGATAAGAACTTTGCGGATGCTGATGTGAAATTGGTGACACTTTCTAACTACAGTGAACTGATCCACCTAGCCCAAGAAGAAGGCTATATCACACCAGAAGGACTCGACCTTCTAAAACGCTTTAAAGAAGACCAAGAAAATTGGCAAAATTCTTAAAACATAGAAAATCAGGTAGTCGCTAGGATTACCTGATTTTGTTTTTAATACTAAAGTTGAGCGATAACTTCCTCAGTTGTCAAAACTTGGTTGGCAATGTAGCCGTAGTTTGTTAGTGCAGCTTGGTAGGCTTCTTCACCTGGAGCACCGACAGCATCGTTAACAACAATGACATTGTAGCCTAATTCTATGAGTTCACGCATGTGTGAATCCACGCAGAGATTAGCATTCATACCAGCCAAGATGACGGTGTCGATACCATTTTTGCGGAGTTGAAGGTTAAGGTCGTTGCTTTCTGGGCCAAAGATTTTATGTCCGTTGACAACAATAGTATCTTCATCCAAAAATGGTTTAATCTCTTCAATCATATCTGCTCCAGAGCCTTCTGGAATTGCTGAATACTGGCTATCACGCCAAAACATTTCGTTTTCAATCATCATCGTTTCACCAGCAGCTTTAAATTGCCACTTGTGATCGTGTGGATAGAAGTAGTGCGGTGAGATAAAACGCTTGTAGCCACGCTCTTTAGCAAGAGCGAAAAGCTTTGTCAGATTTTCAATAGTATTAACTTTTTCAAGAACATCTTTAGTTGCTCCGAATCCTTTACCAGTAGATTTTAAGAATTCAACTTGCGGGTCTGTGATAACAAATGCGACATTTTTCTGATTGAACATGAGGTTCCTCCTAATATGATTTGATTAACAGCCAATAGGAATTTAGACTGTTAGTTTGATGATTTTCCAAATGGTAGTTTTAGTTACATACTGACCGTTCGGTACAATTATAATAACATCTAGAATTGAATTTGTAAATCAATTTGCTCAGAACAAAAATTTTAATGATAAAACAGTGGCAAAAGGAGGTGGTTTCAATTGTTTGGTCTCAGGCTCTGAATCTGCTATAATAGGAAAAAAGAGAGGTGAGCAGATGAGCGTTAAAGAGCGTATTTTACAAAGTGCTGAGGAATTGATTTATCAGAAGGGTTATGATGCCACCTCCATCAGTGACATCATGGAGGTGGCTGATGTTGGCAAGGGGCAGCTTTATTATTATTTCAAATCTAAGAAGGAAATTGGTTTGACGGTCATTCAAGATATTTTAGCAAAGTGGCGAAAAGAGCTTTTTGAAGATATTTTTGAAGCAGACAAGTCTTACAGTGACAAGTTTTCGGATATGATTGACTGGGTTTGTCAATTTCATGAAAGTCAGACAGTCTTTTATGGTTGCCCAATTGGTAATCTGATTGTGGAATTGTCCACAGAAGATGAGAACTTCCGCTGTCCTCTCAATGATTTTATGACCCAGTGGACAGAGAAGTTAGCCAGCCTCTTGCAAGACCTGCATGCTGACTGGTCAGAAGAACGGTCGCAGTTGCAGGCCCGTCAAGTCATCTCCAGTATTCAAGGCAGCATTGTCATTCTCAAAGTCAGCCAAGACATCCAAGTTTTGGAAAATAATATGACGGATTTGAAAAAGAATTATTGTTAATTTATGGATTGTGGTTAAGAGGTAAGAATGACAACAGATATTAAAACTGAAATTGGTCATAGAGTAAGACAGAAACGTGAACGTCACAAATTGACGAGAGAAGAGGTCTGTGGACAGAAGCTGACTTAATAATCAAACAGCTGATGCGTACTGAGCTTGGGCAATCCTTGCCAACAATTACTAAGTTACAATATTTATCTAAGCGATTAGAAGTTCCGATAGATACTTTTCTTGAAAATAAAGAACTAGCTCTTCCTGAGAAATACTTTAAGATAAAGTACCGTATCATGAAGTCTCCAGTATAGTATATGGAGATTCCAAGCGTATTACGGAAAAACTAACTTTAATTGAGGAAGTTTATAATTGTTACGGTGACATCCTTCCTGAAGAAGAGTTGCTGAGTCTAGACTTGATTGAAAGAATATTAGGCTTGATAAGAACAGGGACAGGTAGTTTCGCTGAAGATATTTTTGATGATTATTTTAAGCAAGTAACACTAAAGCAAGTTTACACATTCAATGATTTACTATTAATTGATTATTTTGCTATGCAATGTCAAGACTTGATTTATAGAAGAGAGCATTAGATGATTTTCGGATTAAGTTGTTGAAACAGCAATTAGTTAGTGATGAAATGTATAATGTAGAGCTACTATCAGTTCTTTGTGCCATAGCGGTTGTTTATGTTGTTCATAATGACTATAAACATATGATATCTCTAGTAAAAAAGATGAATGAAATTTTATCAGTAACAACGTTGCAAGTCTATAAACCTGGAATTTCAGTATTTGAAGCTAAGTGCTATCTTTATTTTGAAAATGATAAAAATAAAGCAAAGGAACTTTATCACTCAGCAACTATACTAGCTGAACAATTTGATGATAAAGTATTAGAAAATGAAAAGATTATTTGAATTTCCATAACTTAAGAAAGTTCATCATTTTTAATTATCGCTGTAAAATGATTGAAAGTATGAAATTTCCAAACAAAATATTTGAAAAATTTTGAAAAAAGAGTTAGAATATTTTTTGTAATATACAAAGTAAACGCTTACTTATCAAGGAGGACATTTTATGTCATACAAAACAAGCAATGCAGAAGGTCATGTAGATTTCATCAATACCTATGATTTGGAGCCAATGGCGCAACAAGTTATTCCTAAAGCAGCATTTGGTTATATCGCTAGTGGGGCGGAAGATACTTTTACTTTACGTGAGAATATTCGCGCCTTTAACCACAAACTCATCGTTCCTCATACTCTTTGTGATGTTGAAAATCCAAGTACAGAGATTGAATTTGCAGGTGAAAAATTGTCTTCACCAATCATTATGGCGCCTGTTGCGGCTCATAAATTGGCAAATGAACAGGGTGAAGTGGCGACTGCGCGTGGTGTACATGAGTTCGGTTCCCTCTATACAACTAGCTCTTACTCAACTGTAGACCTTCCAGAAATTACGGAAGCCCTTCAAGGGACACCTCACTGGTTCCAATTCTACTTTAGTAAGGATGACGGTATCAACCGCCACATCATGGATCGTGTCAAGGCTGAAGGCTACAAAGCGATTGTCTTGACGGCGGATGCAACTGTAGGAGGGAATCGTGAGGTTGATAAACGCAATGGTTTTGTCTTCCCAGTTGGCATGCCGATTGTTGAAGAATACCTGCCAGAAGGTGCTGGTAAATCAATGGACTTTGTTTACAAATCAGCTAAACAACGCTTGTCTCCACGCGATGTAGAATTTATCGCTGCATACTCAGGTCTTCCTGTCTATGTCAAGGGGCCACAATGCCATGAGGACGTTGAACGTTCGCTTGCTGCAGGTGCCTCTGGTATCTGGGTAACCAACCATGGTGGTCGCCAAATCGACGGTGGACCAGCTGCCTTTGACTCGCTTCAAGAAGTCGCTGAAGCAGTTGATAAACGTGTGCCAATTGTTTTTGACTCTGGTGTTCGTCGCGGTCAGCATGTCTTTAAAGCCTTGGCTTCAGGAGCGGACCTAGTGGCTATTGGTCGCCCTGTAATCTATGGCTTGGCTCTTGGTGGTAGTGTGGGTGTGTGTCAAGTCTTTGAACACTTGAATGCAGAATTGAAGACAGTCATGCAGTTGTCCGGGACTCAGACTATTGAGGATGTCAAACACTTCAAACTCCGTCACAACCCATACAATCCAACCTTCCCAGTTGACCCACGTGACTTGAAATTGTATTGATAAGTAAGACGGCCTCCACCTGATGTGGGGGTTTTTCTTCGTGTATAGAAAGATTAAATCGTTATCAGAAACTATATAAATATATTTTCCAGTCAAATATCTTGCTAGGGCTTTCAAATTCTGTTATACTGGTCCAGTAATTAAATAATAAAGACATTTGGGGTGCTTTAGGCTGAGATGATACCCATTGAACCTGATACAGTTAAGACTGGCGAAGGGAAATGTGAAAAGGTTTTTTTCGTATGTCGAAAAGAACTGTCTAATCTTGTAAGGTAAACTCTAATTTTTAATTGTAATTGGAGTTTTTTTGTTTATCAAAAGAGGATAAGCTTGACGGCAAGCCGTTCGGTAGCTCTCCTTGAATGCCCCACTTTTCTTTAAAAAGGTCAAGTAAAACTAGGATTTTCTTGGTATTTTGTTGATTACGAACGAGTAAAGAGAGGAAAAGTAATATGGAAACACAAGACTATGCATTTCAGCCAGGTTTGACCGTTGGAGAATTATTAAAAAGCAGTCAGAAGGATTGGCAGGCTGCAATCAATCATCGTTTTGTTAAGGAACTTTTTGCGGGGACAATTGAGAATAAGGTCTTAAAAGACTACCTGATTCAAGATTATCATTTTTTTGATGCCTTCTTATCCATGCTGGGTGCTTGTGTAGCTCACGCAGACCAGCTTGAATCCAAACTTCGTTTTGCCAAGCAACTAGGCTTTCTTGAAGCAGATGAAGATGGTTACTTCCAAAAGGCTTTCAAAGAGTTAAAGGTAGCAGAGAATGACTATCTAGAAGTGAGCTTGCACCCTGTAACAAAAGCGTTTCAGGAGCTAATGTATTCTGCTGTAGCTTCATCAGACTATGCTCATCTTTTGGTCATGCTGGTCATTGCAGAAGGTCTCTATTTAGACTGGGGTTCTAAAGATTTGGCTCTACCTGAAGCCTATATTCATTTGGAATGGATCAATCTCCACAGAGGTCCTTTCTTTACAGAGTGGGTTCAATTTCTGGTTGACGAACTCAATCGTGTCGGGAAAGGTAGAGAAGATTTGACAGAACTTCAGCAACGCTGGAATCAAGCAGTTGCTTTAGAATTAGCCTTTTTTGATATTGGTTATGAATTATAGGACAGATGCAATACTTTTATGTAGATTAAAAGAATGAACAAACAAACTATATAAATATATTTTCCAATCAAATATCTTGCTAGGGCTTTCAATTTCTGTTATACTGGTCCAGTAATAAAATAATAAAGACATTTGGGGTGCTTTAGGCTGAGATGATACCCATTGAACCTGATACAGTTAAGACTGGCGAAGGGAAATGTGAAAAGGTTTTTTTCCTATGTCGAAAAGAACTGTCTAATCTTGTAAGGTAAACTCTAATTCTCGTTTGTAATTGGAGTTTTTTTGTTTATCAAAAGAGGATAGGCTTGACGGCAAGCCTTTTGGTAGCTCACCTCCTTGAATGCCCCACTTTTCTTTAAAAAAGGAGTTTTTTATGTTGAAAAAATGGCAATTAAAAGATGTTATCTTGCTTGCTTTCTTGTCTATCTTTTTTGGTGGCGTTTTTGTGGGTTCAGGCTATCTATTTGATATCCTCACCCTGATTTTAGCCCCTCTTGGTTTACAGGCCTTTGCCAATGAAATCCTCTTTGGTCTCTGGTGTATGGCTGCGCCTATTACGGCCATCTTTGTTCCAAGAGTCGGAAGTGCGACGATTGGAGAAGTGCTCGCTGCGCTTGCTGAAGTTCTTTATGGTAGCCAATTCGGCCTAGGCGCCCTATTGTCTGGCTTGGTTCAAGGTTTGGGAAGTGAATTTGGTTTTATCGTAACCAAGAATCGCTATGAAAGTTGGCTCTCTCTAATTGCTAATAGTATTGGGATTACGCTTTTTAGCTTTGTCTATGAATACATTAAATTAGGTTACTATGCCTTCTCCCTTCCTTTTGTCCTTTCCTTGCTTGTGGTGCGTTTTATTTCCGTCTTTTTCTTCTGTACCATCTTGGTTCGTGCCATTGTCAAACTCTATCATCAGTTTGCAGCTGGAGGAAAGGCATAGATGGGCCTGGAATTAAGAGGGATTCAATCCCCAATCTTTTCGGAACCGATTGATTTTACTTTTCATGAGCAAGCTTTTACCTTGTTAGTTGGGAGCAGTGGTTCAGGAAAATCCAGCCTCTTTCAAGTCATTGCTCAAGTCAGTTCTCTTCCCTATAGTGGTCAAGTCCTGATAGATGGGAGCGAAGTCAGTCAGCTTTCAATCGTTGAACGTGTTCAGACGGTCGGCATTCTCTTTCAAAATCCCAATCACCAATTTACCATGGAGAACTTGTTTGAGGAGCTGATTTTTACCTTGGAGAATATCGGGCATCCCCTCCAAGAGATTGATACTAAAATAGCTGAGGTAGTCCGGCAATGTCGCTGCGAGGCAATCTTGAACCGTCCCATCCATCACCTATCAGGTGGGGAAAAGCAGAAAGCTGCTTTGGCTGTTCTCTTTGCTATGAATCCTAGGGTCTATCTTTTGGATGAGCCCTTCGCTTCCATTGATCGAAAAAGTAGGCTGGAGATCCTAGAGATTCTAAAAGAGTTGGCCTCTAATGGGAAGACAGTCATCCTGTGTGACCATGATCTATCGGACTATGAAGCCTATATCGACCATATGGTGGAGCTAAGAGACGGTCAACTAAGGGAAGTGTTTCAAATTCCTTCCTCTGAGATGACACAGGTTTCTTCAAAGGAAGTTGCTTCTAGTCCAGAACTATTCCATATGGATCGTGTGACTTGTGAGCTGGATCATCGCCCCCTCTTTTCGATTGCTGATTTTACTATCTACCAAGGAATTTCCTGTATCTTGGGTGACAATGGTGTCGGGAAATCAACCCTCTTTCGCTCTATTCTTCAATTTCAAAAGTATAAAGGGCTCATTACATGGAAGGGGAAAGTCCTGAAAAAGAAAAAGAGTCTGTATCGTGACCTGACGGGTGTTGTTCAGGAAGCTGAGAAGCAGTTTATCCGAGTCAGTCTGCGAGAAGAGCTTCAATTAGATGGACCTGATTCTGAAAGAAATCAGCGAATTTTCCAAGCTTTACAATATTTTGATCTGGAGCAGGCTCTTGATAAGAGTCCCTATCAATTAAGTGGTGGCCAGCAAAAGATTCTTCAGCTCTTGACCATCTTGACTAGTAAGGCCTCTGTGATCTTGCTAGATGAACCTTTTGCAGGTTTGGATGATAGAGCTTGCCATTATTTTTGTCAGTGGATTGTGGAGGAGAGAAATCAAGGAAGAAGTTTTCTGATCATTAGCCATCGTTTAGATCCCTTGATCTCTGTGGTTGATTATTGGATTGAGATGACTAGTCAGGGTCTCAGTCATGTGAAAGAAGTGACAATTACCAAACCACTCATATCTCAGAGTAGCAATATTCAAGGGGAGGTAAGATAGTATGATCAAAGTAGCAACCCAGACACCGATTATCAGTCTCTTCTTGCTGATTTTATCCTTGGAAACATCTTTCATTCCTTCGATTGCTCTGAATCTTTCGGTAGTCGCATTTTGTATTCTCTTTATGCTCTATTACCGTCGATTTAAGATGTTGGCTTGGATGATTCTACTCGCCATTTTGCCATCTTTGGCCAACTACTGGGCAGTTCAGTTACACGGAGATGCTTCGCAGGCAGTGATGCTTGGAACGAGGGCCTTTGTGACCGTTTGTATTGGTCTTGTCTTTGTTTCCTCTATTTCCCTAAAAGAGCTTCTTTTGTACTTAGCTCAAAAGGGGTTATCACGGTCTTGGGCTTATGCTTTGATTGTGGTATTTAATTCCTTTCCCCTTATTCAGAAAGAAATCAAGTCCCTCAAAGAAGCTTGCCTATTACGTGGTCAAGAACTGCATGTTTGGTCTCCCTTGATTTACAGCAAGGTTCTGATGACGGTCTTTAGATGGCGCCATCTTTACCTGAGAGCTCTGTCTGCACATGGATATGACGAACATGCTCATTTGGAGAATCGCTATCGGACTTTTTATATTTCACAGAGGACAAAATTGATCTACCTACTTTTCTTTTTATTGCTTCAAACCAGTTTATTTCTATAAAGGAGTTATTATGGAATTTACAGATATTGCGATGGAATTATCCAGAGAAGCTTGGCAGGCTTCCTTTCAGCATCCCTTTGTTTTACAGTTACAAGAGGGAACGTTAGAACCTTCTATTTTCCGCTATTACCTGATTCAGGATGCCTACTATCTGAAGTCTTTTTCAGAAGCCTATCACCTCTTGGCTGATAAGACTTCAAACCAAGAGATGAAAAGGCTCTTGAAACAAAATGCCCAGAGTCTAGTGGAGGGTGAATTATTTATCCGTCAACAATTTTTCAAGGAATTAGGAATCAGTGACCAGGAAATGGAGGAGCAACCGATTGCTCCAACCTGTTATCATTACATTTCTCATATTTATCGACAGTTTGCAGAGCCAAACTTGGGCATTGCTTTTGCTAGTTTGCTCCCATGTCCTTGGTTATACCATGATTTGGGCAAGGCACTTAATCGCAAACCATCCCCGAATCCTCTTTATCAGCAGTGGATTGAGACCTATATCACCGATGAATTAGAACAACAGATTAAAGAGGAAGAAGCGCTGGTCAATCAACTCTATCGCGAAAGTGATGAGACAGACAAGAAAAAAATGTTAGATGCCTTCCACATCAGTGTTCACATGGAAGCCAAGTTTTGGGAGATGGCTTACCAACATCAAACCTGGACGAGTGATTTGCAGTCCTTAGAAAAAGAGAAGAAATAGAAAATGAGAAAGCACCAACTTCAAGTTCACAAATTAACCATTTTATCCATGATGATTGCCCTTGACGTAGTTCTTACACCCATCTTCCGAATCGAGGGAATGGCACCAATGTCTAGTGTAGTCAACATTCTTGCAGGAATTTTGATGGGGCCTGTTTATGCCTTGGTCATGGCAACAGTCACAGCCTTTATCCGTATGTCTACTCAAGGCATTCCGCCCTTGGCCCTCACTGGAGCTACCTTTGGAGCCCTCCTTGCAGGTCTCTTTTATAAGTACGGTCGAAAATTTCACTTCTCTGCCCTAGGAGAAATCCTGGGAACAGGGATTATCGGTTCTATTGTTTCCTATCCTGTCATGGTTCTCTTTACGGGATCTGCGGCCAAGCTCAGCTGGTTTATCTACACTCCTCGATTTTTCGGAGCGACCTTGATCGGTACAGCCATAGCTTTTCTTGCCTTTCGATTTTTAATCAAGCAGGAATTCTTTAAAAAAGTACAAGGATATTTCTTTGGAGAAAGGATAGACTGATGCAGAAATTGACAAATCCTTTCCCTCTGGCAACCAGTTCCTTGATTCACTGCATTACCAATGAGATTTCTTGTGAGATGCTGGCTAATGGCATTTTGGCTCTGGGATGCAAACCAGTCATGGCAGATGACCCTTGTGAGGTTCTTGATTTTACTAAGCAAAGCCAGGCTCTTTTCATAAATTTGGGGCATTTGTCAGCCGAGAAGGAGAAAGCAATTCGTATGGCAGCTTCTTATGCAAACCAAGCTTGTCTCCCAATGGTGGTAGATGCGGTTGGCGTAGCGGCATCTCCCATTCGTAAGGGACTAGTTAGAGATCTTTTAGGATACAAGCCCACGGTCCTTAAAGGAAATATGTCGGAAATCCGGAGTCTTGTTGGTTTAAAGCACCACGGAGTTGGGGTTGATGCTAGTGCTAAAGATCAAGAAACTGAGGATCTGCTTCAAGCCTTGAAGGACTGGTGTCAGCTTTATCCTGGTATGTCATTCTTAGTCACGGGTCCCAAGGACCTCATCGTTTCAGAAAATCAAGTTGCTGTATTGAGGAATGGCTGTGCAGAATTGGACTGGATAACAGGGACAGGAGACTTGGTTGGTGCCTTGACAGCCGTTTTTCTCAGCCAAGGAAGGACTGCCTTTGAAGCTTCTTGCCTAGCGGTCTCTTATCTCAATATCTCTGCTGAGAAAATATTTGTTCAAGGAATGGGATTGGAAGATTTTCGTTACCAAGTTCTCAATCAACTCTCTCTCCTAAGAAGAGACGAAAATTGGCTAGAAGCCATCAAAGGAGACTTTTATGAATAGAAAAGTACTTAAACTGTATCTAGTAACCAATCGCTACCAAGATTCCTTGGAAAGCTTTCTTGAAAAAGTTGAGACAGCCTGCCGTTCAGGTGTTACCATCATCCAACTACGAGAAAAAAATCTCACCACCAATCAATACTATCAACTGGCAAAACAAGTCAAGGAAATTACAGATGCCTATCAGGTCCCCTTGATTATCGATGATCGTTTGGATGTTTGTCTAGCAGTCGATGCTGCAGGTTTGCATATTGGCGACGATGAACTACCAGTTTCGGTTGCCCGCAAAGTCTTGGGTCCTGAAAAGATCCTCGGTGTCACTGCTAAAACAGTTAAAAGAGCTCTCGAAGCAGAAACATCGGGTGCGGATTACTTGGGAACAGGAGCCATTTTCCCGACTACGACCAAAGAAAATGCTCCTATCACTCTGATTTCAACCTTGAAAACAATTTGCCAAACGGTCGCCATTCCAGTAGTTGCTATCGGAGGCTTGACGTCAGAGAATATTGACCAACTTATCGGCACGGGTATAGCTGGAGTAGCTGTCGTACGTGATTTGATGCAGGCAGAAGATATTGAGGCAAAAACACAAGCCTTTTTAACAAAGCTAGATGACATTGTTTCCTAATCAAAAACTCTCTAATTCCCTTAAAGTAGGAGCTAGAGAGTTTTTTTCTTAATCTTTAAAAGTTGTATGATTGACTGGCCCAGAACCATGTCCGAGTTGAGGAGCGTCTTGGATGGCTTTTGTGATAAAGGCCTTGGCCTTATCCACTGCCTGGTAAATACTTCTGCCCTTGGCTAGTTCAGCCGTAATCACAGCAGCAAAGGTACATCCGGTACCATGGGTGTGACAGGTTTGAATTCTTGGACTTTCCCAGACAAATTGCTCCTCCTTGGTAAAAAGGAAATCCTTGGCACCACCTTCCAGATGACCACCTTTGATAACAACGGACTGAGGACCAAATTCTTTTAAAATCAGGCGACCAGCACGCTGCATGTCTTCTGGGTCATGAATCGAAAAACCAACAATCTCTTCTGCTTCAGGAAGATTGGGAGTGATAATGGTTGCAAGGGGAAGCAGATTTGTTTTTAGGTAGTCTCTGGCACTGGAATCAATCAGGGTGTCCCCACTCGTAGCGACCATAACAGGGTCAAGCACATAGGGACAGTCTAGCTTTTTAAGGTAGGGTTGGATGATCTCCATGATCTCAGTAGTTGCCAACATCCCAGTTTTTACAGCCTGAGGCTTGATATCTGAAAAGACACTATCCAATTGAGCTTCCAGCATTTGGTTGGAGACGTGCTCTATTAGCTGAACGCCTCTGGTATTTTGAGCGACAAGACTGGTCACAACGGCCATTCCATAGACATCTCTAGCTTGGAATGACTTTAAATCAGCCATAATGCCAGCACCGCCACTAGGGTCAGTCCCTGCAATAGTTAGAGCAACGGGTAAATAAGTCATCTAAAACCTCCCAACCAACTGAAGTTTGTATTCTTAAGAACAAGCTAGTCTGTTTCAGGAAAGCAATAGAAGACCAGCTAGTCCTCATTATCATTTCCACTTCCATCAGCTAGCATTACCTAGATTGAGTCAAAGGGATCTAACAGTCGTTAATCTCAGCTTTACGCACCCCTAGTGGTTGTTTTCTTTTTTCTTCAGTATAGCATATTTTTATAGTTTATATAGTAAAATTTGACTGCAAATCTCTCGTTACATGATTAGAATTCTATTTTTCGAAAAAATAATAAAAATTATAGTTGACAAATGTAGATTTTGGAGGTATACTGATAATTGTAATTGACAAATGTAGATTTTGGAGGTGTGCTGATGCAGATTTCAGATGCAGAATGGCAGGTCATGAAGATTATTTGGATGCAGGGGGAGCAGACCAGTAGGGATTTGATCAGGGTTTTGGCGGAGCGGTTTGACTGGTCCAAGTCCACGGTTCAGACTCTTTTGGCTCGCTTAGTAGAGAAAGAGTGCCTGACTAGGAAAAAAGAGGGCAAGTCCTTTGTCTATTCAGCCCTTTTAACTTTAGACCAAAGCCGAGACTTGCTTGTCCAAGATATCAAGGACAAGGTTTGTTCTCGTAGGATTAAGAACTTGTTGGCTGATTTGATTGCTGAATGTGATTTTACTCAGGCTGACTTGGAAGACTTAGAAGCTGTGATTTCTGAGAAGAAATCAAGCGCTGTAACAGAAGTAAAATGTAATTGTATGTAAAGGAGACGTCATGTTAAATAGTATTGTAACCATTATTTGTATTGCCCTTATCGCGTTTATCTTGATTTGGTTTTTCAAAAAGCCTGAAAAATCTGGACAAAAGGCTCAGCAAAAAAAGGGCTACCAAGAGATTCGAGTGGAAGTCAAAGGGGGATATACGCCTGAGTTGATTATTCTTAAGAAATCAGTGCCAGCTCGTATTATCTTTGATCGTAAGGATCCTTCACCCTGTCTGGATCAAATTGTTTTTCCAGATTTTGGAGTACATGCGGACCTGCCTATGGGAGAAGAGTATGTAGTGGAAATCACACCTGAACAGGCTGGAGAGTTTGGCTTTGCATGTGGCATGAATATGATGCACGGCAAGATGATTGTAGAATAGGAGAATGATATGACTGAAATTGTAAAAGCAAGTCTTGAACATGGTGTTCAAAAAATCCGTATCACGGCAGACAAAGGCTACCATCCAGCCCATATCCAGCTTCAAAAAGGAATTCCCGCTGAAATTACCTTTCATCGTGCCACCCCTTCAAACTGTTACAAGGAAATTCTTTTTGAAGAAGAAGGCATCTTGGAACCAATCGGAGTAGACGAGGAAAAGGTCATTCGTTTTACACCTCAAGAGTTGGGGAAACATGAATTCTCATGTGGAATGAAGATGCAAAAGGGAAGTTATACCGTAGTTGAGAAGACTCGAAAATCTTTATCACTTTTACAGCGTTTTTGGATTACCAGTATCTTTACTGTGCCTCTTGTGATTCTCATGATTGGGATGTTGACAGGCAGCATTAGTCACCAAGTCATGCATTGGGGAACCTTTCTAGCCACAACGCCTATTATGTTAGTAGCAGGTGGTCCTTATATCCAAAGCGCTTGGGCCAGCTTTAAAAAACACAATGCCAATATGGATACCTTGGTTGCTTTGGGAACTCTAGTGGCTTATCTCTATAGTCTAGTTGCCCTCTTTGCTGGTCTCCCTGTCTACTTTGAAAGTGCTGGATTTATCCTCTTCTTCGTTCTTTTGGGGGCAGTTTTTGAAGAGAAAATGAGGAAAAATACTTCCCAAGCTGTGGAGAAACTACTGGATTTGCAGGCTAAAACAGCGGAAGTCTTGCGTGATGATAGCTATGTTCAAGTTCCCTTGGACCAAGTCAAGGTAGGCGACCTGGTTCGAGTGCGTCCAGGTGAAAAGATTGCAGTTGATGGTGTCGTAGTGGAAGGTGTGTCCAGCATAGATGAATCCATGGTGACAGGTGAGAGCCTGCCAGTGGACAAGACAGTTGGAGATACTGTCATTGGCTCAACTATCAATAATAGCGGAACGCTTATTTTTAGGGCAGAAAAGGTTGGCTCAGAGACTGTTTTGGCACAGATTGTAGACTTTGTAAAGAAAGCTCAGACTAGCCGCGCACCGATTCAGGACTTGACGGATAAGATTTCAGGGATTTTTGTCCCAGCAGTTGTCATTTTAGGAATCGTGACCTTTTGGGTTTGGTTCGTTTTGCTCAGGGATAGTGTAGTCGTGCTTGGAGCTAGCTTTGTGTCTTCTCTTCTCTATGGAGTTGCGGTTTTGATTATTGCCTGCCCTTGTGCCTTGGGTCTTGCAACACCGACAGCTCTTATGGTAGGGACAGGACGCAGTGCCAAGATGGGGGTTCTTCTCAAAAATGGAACAGTCTTACAGGAAATTCAGAAAGTCCAAACTATTGTGTTTGATAAGACAGGGACTTTGACGGAAGGAAAACCAGTGGTCACTGATATCATTGGCGATGAGACAGAAGTGCTCGGCTTAGCTGCCTCCTTGGAAGAAGCTTCTCAACACCCACTGGCTGAGGCTGTTGTCAAGAGAGCAAGTGAAGCTGGACTTGAGTTTCAAACTGTCGAAAATTTCCAAGCCTTGCACGGAAAAGGTGTTTCAGGGCAAATAGCTGGGAAACAAGTCTTACTTGGAAATGCTAAAATGCTAGATAGTATGGATATTTCCAGCGCTTATCAGGAAAAACTAGAAGAACTAGAAAAAGAAGCTAAGACAGTTGTTTTCTTGGCTGTTGATAATGAAATCAAAGGCTTGCTTGCTTTGCAAGATATTCCCAAGGAAAATGCTAAGCTAGCCATCAGTCAGTTGAAAAAACGTGGTCTTAAAACAGTCATGCTGACAGGAGATAATGCTGGTGTGGCGCGTGCTATTGCAGATCAAATCGGAATCGAAGAGGTCATTGCAGGCGTCCTACCAGAAGAAAAAGCCCATGAAATCCATAAACTACAAGCAGCTGGGAAAGTAGCCTTTGTTGGTGATGGCATCAATGATGCTCCTGCCCTCAGTGTAGCAGATGTGGGGATTGCTATGGGAGCTGGAACGGATATCGCCATCGAGTCAGCAGATTTAGTGTTGACAACTAATAACCTCCTAGGAGTGGTTCGTGCCTTTGACATGAGTAAGAAAACCTTTAACCGTATTCTGCTCAATCTTTTCTGGGCCTTTATCTACAATGTCGTCGGAATTCCGATTGCAGCAGGAATCTTTTCTGGTGTTGGATTGGCCCTCAATCCAGAACTGGCAGGTCTAGCCATGGCCTTTAGTTCTGTATCTGTTCTGACCAGTTCACTCTTACTAAACTTTAGTAAAATAGACTAAAAGCGAGCTTGCTCGCTTTTTATTATAAAACAGTCACATAAAACGTTTTCAAACTGTACTGTAATAGAGAATAAAAATTTCTGAGCACATTCTTAGGAGACCCAAAACAAATGTGGTAAAGTAGTAGAGTAAAAATTTGCTGAAACGTTTCCAAATAATATATGAAAACGGATGAATCAAGTTTTAAAAATATTTGAAGGAGAGTTATCATTATGACTCAAGGGAAAATTACTGCATCTGCAGCAATGCTTAATGTATTGAAAACATGGGGCGTAGATACAATCTACGGTATCCCATCAGGAACACTCAGCTCATTGATGGATGCTTTGGCTGAAGACAAAGATATCCGCTTCTTGCAAGTTCGCCACGAAGAAACAGGTGCTCTTGCAGCGGTAATGCAAGCTAAATTCGGCGGCTCAATCGGGGTTGCTGTTGGTTCAGGTGGTCCAGGTGCGACTCACTTGATTAACGGTGTTTACGATGCAGCTATGGATAACACTCCATTCCTTGCTATCCTTGGATCACGTCCAGTTAACGAACTCAACATGGATGCCTTCCAAGAATTGAACCAAAACCCAATGTACAACGGTATCGCTGTCTACAACAAACGTGTAGCTTACGCTGAGCAATTGCCAAAAGTAATTGACGAAGCTTGCCGTGCTGCAGTTTCTAAAAAAGGTCCAGCTGTTGTTGAAATCCCAGTAAACTTCGGTTTCCAAGAAATCGACGAAAACTCATACTACGGATCAGGTTCTTACGAACGTCGCTTCATCGCTCCTGCTTTGAACGAAGTTGAAATTGACAAAGCAGTTGAGATCTTGAACAATGCGGAACGTCCAGTTATCTACGCTGGTTTCGGTGGAGTTGGTGCTGGTGATGTCATCACTGAATTGTCACGTAAGATCAAAGCACCAATCATCACAACTGGTAAAAACTTCGAAGCCTTTGAATGGGACTACGAAGGTTTGACAGGTTCTGCTTACCGTGTTGGTTGGAAACCAGCCAACGAAGTGGTCTTTGAAGCAGACACCGTTCTTTTCCTTGGTTCAAACTTCCCATTTGCTGAAGTTTACGAAGCCTTCAAGAACACTGAAAAATTCATCCAAGTTGATATTGACCCTTACAAACTTGGTAAACGTCATGCCCTTGATGCTTCTATCCTTGGTGATGCAGGTCAAGCAGCGAAAGCAATCCTTGACAAAGTAAACCCAGTAGAATCTACTCCATGGTGGCGTGCAAACGTTAAGAACAACCAAAACTGGCGTGATTACATGAACAAACTCGAAGGTAAAACTGAGGGTGAATTGCAATTGTACCAAGTTTACAATGCTATCAATAAACATGCTGATCAAGACGCTATCTACTCAATCGACGTAGGTGACACTACTCAAACATCTACTCGTCACCTTCACATGACACCTAAGAACATGTGGCGTACATCTCCACTCTTTGCGACAATGGGTATTGCCCTTCCTGGTGGTATCGCTGCTAAAAAAGACAATCCAGATCGCCAAGTATGGAACATCATGGGTGACGGTGCATTCAACATGTGCTACCCAGACGTGATCACAAACGTTCAATACGACCTTCCAGTTATCAACGTTATCTTCTCAAATGGTAAATATGCCTTCATCAAGGACAAATACGAAGACACAAATAAACACTTGTTTGGTTGTGACTTCACAAACGCTGACTACGCAAAAATTGCTGAAGCACAAGGTGCTGTTGGATTTACAGTTGATCGTATCGAAGACATCGACGCAGTTGTTGCAGAAGCTGTGAAACTCAACAAAGAAGGTAAAACTGTTGTTATCGATGCTCGCATCACGCAACACCGTCCACTTCCAGTAGAAGTACTTGAATTGGATCCAAAACTTCACTCAGAAGAAGCAATCAAAGCCTTCAAGGAAAAATACGAAGCAGAAGAACTCGTACCATTCCGCCTCTTCTTGGAAGAAGAAGGATTGCAATCACGCGCAATCAAATAATTTCTCTCATCGAAAATCAAAGGTAAACTTTGTAGATTTTATTCTTTGATTTTCTTAGAGCAGAACTTGAAAAGATCGGAGCAATCCGGTCTTTTTCTGGAGGATAGTAAATGAATTTAAATCAATTAGATATCATCGTTTCAAATGTTCCTCAAGTCTGTGCCGACTTGGAGCGTATTTTGGATAAAAAAGCCGATTATGTTGACGACAGTTTTGCACAGTTCACGATTGGCAGTCACTGCCTCATGTTGTCTCAAAATCATTTGATTCCTTTGGAAAACTTTCAGTCAGGAATCATTCTTCATATCGAGGTTGAGGATGTAGATCAGAACTACCAACGGTTGAAAGAGCTTGGTATCCAGGTTTTAAACGGTCCAGTTGTAACCGATTGGGGAACCGAAAGCCTGTTAGTTGGAGGCCCTTCCGGACTAGTGCTTGATTTTTATCGTATGAAATAAGGGCATAGTAGAGTTTGAACGCCAACAAAAGTTATAGCATATGAGGGGATTTCTTCACTATTTTTATAAAATCTTCTCCCTAATTTATAAGATATGAAAAAGAGTTCTAATGGAACTCTTTTTTTGCTATAATGAAAGGAGAAAACAGACAGGAGATCGACATGTCAGAACCATTATTTTTAAAATCAGTTATGCAAGAAAAAATCTGGGGTGGAACCAAGCTACGTGATGAGTTTGGCTACGACATCCCGAGTGAAAAAATAGGAGAATACTGGGCTATTTCAGCCCACCCAAATGGTGTTTCTAAAGTTGCCAATGGTCGTTTTGAGGGAACAGACCTAGCTACATTGTATGCAGAACATCGTGAATTGTTTGGAAATCGTCCAGAGCCTGTATTTCCTCTCTTAACTAAAATTCTCGATGCCAACGACTGGCTCAGTGTCCAAGTTCATCCAGACGATGCTTACGGGCTAGAGCATGAAGGCGAACTTGGAAAAACAGAATGCTGGTACATCATCGCAGCAGACGAAGGATCAGAGATTATCTATGGCCATAATGCTAAGTCAAAAGAAGAACTCCGCCAGCAAATTGAGGATAAGAACTGGGATGCGCTGTTGACAAAAGTGCCAGTTAAAGCAGGAGATTTCTTCTACGTACCAAGTGGTACTATGCATGCCATTGGTGCGGGTATCTTGATTCTTGAAACCCAGCAGTCTAGTGACACTACCTACCGTGTCTATGACTTTGACCGCAAGGATGATAATGGTAACTTGCGTGAGCTTCATCTTGAAAAATCCATCGATGTTCTAAATATTGGGGAGCCTGCTAATAGCCGTCCTGTGACTGTCAAAGCTGATGACCTGCGTTCTACACTCCTCGTTTCTAGCGAGTTCTTCGCAGTTTACAAGTGGGAAATCACTGGAAAAGTTGACTTTAAAAAGACAGCAGACTACAGTTTGTTTAGTGTCTTAGCTGGTCAAGGTCAGCTTACTATTGACGGGAAAAACTATCCAATCCAAAAAGGTAGCCACTTTATCCTACCAAGTGATGTTGAAGCTTGGACCCTAGAAGGGCAAGGTTTGGAATTGATTGTTAGCCATCCATAAAAAAAGAAAGGGCCTGAGTTTACTGCTCAAGTCCTTTTTGATTACATAAATTGGGCGATAAAAACCACAATGATGATAATAGGAATGATGAAACGAAGGAGGAAAAGCCAGACTTGGAAAAGTCCTTGTTTCCATGCTCTTTCATCAAGATGGAGTTCCTCCTTAGCATGAGCCTTCTTAAAGATGTAGCCTGTAAAAAGTGACAGGCAGAGAGCTCCAAATGGCATGAGGAGATTGGAAACCAAGAAATCCATAGCATCAAAGAAGGTCTTACCAAAGATGTGAACATCCGCCATGACCCCATAGGATAGAGCTGAAGGAATTCCAAAGACAAAAGTCAAGATTCCTAAAATAGCACTCCATTTAGCACGCTTGCGATTGTCCTGATTGGTGATATTGCCCACATTGATTTCCAGCATAACGACAGAAGAAGTGACCGTCGCAAAGAGGAAAAGCAAGAGGAAAAGGATGTAGAAAATGGTTCCAAAAGGCATCTTGTCAAAGAGTTGAGGCAAGACGATAAAGAGCAGGCTTGGTCCCCCTTCCGACTGGATATTGAAAGCTGACATGGCTGGAAAAATGGCTAGACCTGCCATGATGGATACTGAGATATTCATGGCTACGATGGAAATACCTGACTGGACCAGATTGGTTTTCTTGTCCAAGTAGGAAGCATAGGTCAGCATAGCTGTAACCCCTAGTGAGAGGGCAAAGAAAGATTGACCCAGAGCATAGAGGAGCCCAGTACTGGTTAGTTTTGAAAAGTCTGGTTTGAGGAAGTAAAGAACCCCTTCCATGGCATTTGGTAAGCTGAGAGAGCGCCCAATGATCACGACAAAGATGATAAAGAGCAGGGGCATCATGACTTTCGAAGCTCTTTCAATCCCTTTTTGAACCCCACGTGATACAATAAAGATATTCAACAAGATAAAGGCTGCTTGAGCTCCTAGGGCAATGGCTGGATTTGAAATGATTGAAGTAAATAACTGAGCATAATCACCCGTTCCGCTAAACTGGAACAATTTTCCAAACTCAATACCCAGATAGACTAAAATCCATCCTCCAATAACACTGTAAAAGGATAGGAGGATAAAGAGGGCAAAGGCACCAATCCAACCGATAAAATTGTATTTGCTATTCTTGCCCAGTTTTCCAAAGGTTTTGATAGCAGAAACACCAGCACTACGGCCAAGGGCAAACTCAGCCAGCAGGAGCGGGAAACCAATTAAAATAGTGGAAATGAGAAAGACTAGTAAAAAGCCCCCACCGCCATTAGCGGCAGTCATGTAGGGAAATTTCCAAACGGCTCCAAGTCCGATGGCTGAACCAGCAGATGCTAGGATAAAGCCCAGTTTAGAACCCCATTGCGATTTTTCTGACATAGTTGAAACTCCAATCTCGTTTTTTAAAATAAGAAAAGGCTACTTGAGTAGTCAAATAGCCTTCTCTCAATGGCTCTTTATGAGCCTTCTGTTTGATTGATAGACTTGACTATCCTATCATGTTTTCTAAGGTCTGTCAAGAAAACCATTTTCAAGTTTTCACACCTTTCTCAAAAAGTTAAAAATTTTTCTCAAAAACGCTTGACTCTGACCTAAGGGGAGGGGTTATACTATTTCTTGTAAGGAGGAAATCATGTACCATATAAAAGAAGCTGCGCAGCTTTCAGGTGTCTCTGTCAAGACCCTGCACCACTACGATAAGATAGGGCTCTTGGTTCCCTTAAAGTCGGAAAACGGCTATCGAACCTACAGTCAGGAGGATTTGGAACGCCTTCAGGTTATTCTGTATTACAAATATCTAGGTTTTTCTTTAGAAAAAATAGCAGAGCTGTTAAAGGAAGAAAGGACAGATTTATTACCCCATTTGACCAGGCAGTTGGACTATCTAACTCGAGAAAGGCAACATCTGGATACCTTGATTTCCACCTTGCAAAAAACCATTCAAGAACAAAAAGGAGAAAGAAAAATGACGATTGAGGAAAAATTCACTGGATTTAGCTATCAAGACAATCAAAAATACCACCAAGAAGCGGTAGAGAAATATGGGCAAGAAGTCATGGATCAGGCCCTCGAACGCCAAAAGGGTCGTGAAGATGAGGCTACGGCTGCCTTTAACCAAGTTTTTCAAGCTTTGGCTCATAACCTTAAAAATGGGCTAGCTGCAACAGCAGCTGAAAACAAAGAGCAAGCAGCTAAGCTCTTGCAAGCCATTCGCACTTATGGATTTGACTGCTCCGTTGAAGTATTCGGTCATATCGGTAAAGGCTACGTCTACAACCCAGAGTTTAAGGAAAACATTGACAAATTTGGACCTGGAACAGCCCAGTACACATCAGATGTCATATCGGCTTACGTCCAGACAAATGCAGAATAAATAGGCTAGGAATTTCCTAGCCTATTTTTTACTTCAAGTCATAAAGCCAGTCGTCACCGTCTTTGTAGTAAAAGAATTCACTGAGATTCTCTTCTAAAAAAACACGAAGCATATCAGACATATCATCAGTAGCAAGTTTTAGATGAGACAGATTGTCAAAATCCTCCCACCAAACTTTCCCTTCGTCTGAAGACTGGAGTTCACCAGTAAAGTATTCTGTCTTGTAAAAAAGGACGACATAACGATAATCCTTGTCATCGTACCAGTTTTTGATACCACAGAGTTGGGGTTTGGAAATGGTCAGACCAGTTTCTTCTTTCACTTCACGAATGACAGCATCGACAAAGGATTCGCCACGTTCAACATGACCACCAGGAAAAGTAATGCCTGGCCAGTCAGGGCTAACTCTGTCTTGGACCAGAACCTTGTCCCCATTTTTAATCAAGCACATGTTGACAAATTCAACTGATTCTCTTCTATTCATTTTTTACAACCTTTGATATTTAATCATAATGTAGACTTCCTGCTACCCATCCGGTGCAGAGGGCAGAAGTAATGTTAAAGCCACCCGTATGGGCATTGATATCTAGTACCTCGCCAGCAAAGTGGAGGCCAGGAACGAGCTTGCTTTCCAGGGTTTTAGGGTTGATTTCCTTAAGACTGACGCCTCCTTTGGTGACAAAGGACTTAGCCAATGACATTTTGCCAGTCACAGGGATTTTGAGGGACTTGATAGACTGGATAAGTTGGTCTCGTTCTTTTTCAGTCAGCTGTTTGACTTTTTCAGGATAGCCTTGCACAAGAAATTCTGCCAAGCGTTCTGGAAGTAAAGTTTTTAAAGCATTTTTCAAGGATTTTTCCCGATTTTCTTCTAGAAATGCCACCAAGTCGCTCTCAGAAAGTTGAGGCAAAACATCGAGCGAGAGAACCTCTCCACCCTTGACAAAGCTAGACATACGCAGAGCAGCAGGACCCGACAAACCAAAGTGGGTAAAGAGCAGATCGTGAGTGATGACATGCTTGCCATAGCTCAAGGTCACATCATCTAGTGAAATCCCCTGAAGCGCTTTGTGTGGAAAATCAGTCAACAATGGGCTCTCAGCAGCTTCAAGCTCAGTAATGGAGTGTTTAAAATGACGGGCAATCTCGTGGCCAAAACCAGTAGAACCAGTCGAAGGATAAGACTTACCACCTGTTGTGACAATGAGTTTATCACAAGTGAAGGTTTGGTCTGCGGACTTGAGGACAAACTGGTCGTCTATCTTTTTAACCGAAACAATCTCCGTTTGAGTAGCAACTTGACCACCGAGTTCAGTGATTTTCTTTTCTAGCGCCTCGATAATAGTCCGAGACTTGTCACTAGCAGGAAAGACGCGTCCATGGTCTTCGACCTTGAGTTTAACACCATTTTCCGTAAAAAAGTTGATGATATCATGGTTATCAAACTGGGAGAAGACACTGTAAAGAAAACGCCCATTTCCCGGGATGCCAGCTAGTAGGTCGTCCAAGCTACCATTGTTGGTCACATTACAACGACCACCGCCCGTTCCAGCTAATTTTTTGCCAAGTTTTCGATTTTTTTCGATGAGAAGAGTTTTTTGACCATAAAAGCTACTGGAAATTGTAGCCATCATGCCAGCAGGTCCACCACCGATGACAATAGTATCAAAATGTTTCATAGCTCTATTGTACCACAAAAAACAAGAGATGCTTGGCATCTCTTGTTGCTCATAATCTTAGTTAATTTCATATCCCATCAACAAACCGCCATCTTCTGCATAGAAACTGCAGAGACCAGACGTCGGGATGATTTTGATATCCGCTTGCGGGAAGGTTTCTAGCAAGCGTTCTGACAATTGCTGACAGAATTTTTCATTACTGCGATGAGCCATGACAATTCGACCACCAGCGTAGCCAGCCTTGATGAGTTCTTCATAGGCTGCTTGAAGGGATTTTTTTGGTCCACGCGCTTTTTGGAGTAGTTCTAGGGTTCCAGTTTCACTTGCTTCCCCAACCATACGGATGTTGAGAAGGCCAACAACTGTACCGATAAGCTTACTCAAACGGCCATTTTTTACCAAGTTATCGACCTTAGCGAGGACAAAGAGCAACTTCGTTTTTTCTTGGTAGGCTGTAATAGCTTTAACAATTTCCTCATAAGAAAGTCCTTGATCAATCAAACTATTGATTTTATCGACAATCAAGTCAACCTCACCACCTGCAGACAATGTATCGATCACATGAATCTGAGTGTCAGGATGTTCTTCAAGGTGGATATTCTTAGCGAGTTGTGCACTATTATGGCTACCTGAAAGAGTACCAGTGATAGTAACGACAAAGATATGCTTAGCACCTTCAAATGCACGCAAGTAATCATCAGGGCTAGGACAAGCTGATTTTGAAGCCTCAGAAGTCGCATACATTGTTTCCATCATGTGGTCAATGTTAAGATTGGCATCATCGATAAAGACCTGATCAGCTACTTGAATGGTTAAAGGAACACTAACAAATTCCGTATCAATAGCAGGAGTTGCCAGTTGACGATAATCACAACCAGAGTCAGCTACAATCTTCCAAGTCATAGAAATTCTCCATCTTTGTCACTTATACATTGACAAAGGTTCTGTCTTTTTTTACAATTATATCATGAAAGCCCTTGAAACAAAAGTACCACCTCTCTGTTGTCACAAGTAGAAAGAAATTGTTATGTCTGAACGTAAAATATCTGAAAAATCTCTTGAAAATCTCAGAAAATCAAATCAAGAATCCAATTTTTTAACCAGAGAAGCAATCGAGACGGCTCTTTTGCAACTTCTAGAGAAAAAAGACTTGGCCAAGATCAGTATTTCGGAGCTGGTCAAACGGGCGGGCGTCTCTCGTGCTGCCTTCTATCGTAACTATGACTCCAAAGAAGAGATTTTGGAAAGTGTTTTTAAACGCAGTGTCCATAATATTATGGAACAGTTGAGCCACTACGATGTCAAAACCGATCTTTATCTAGTCTGGGTACACCTTTTCCGCGCAGCCAAGAAAGAAGCCAAGGTTATTCAACTTGCTCTGGACTACCATTTGGAAAAGATTTTTGTCCAAGCCATGCAGGAATTTCTAGAAAAATATCACGGAAAATCAAAAGGCGTTAGTAGCTACCTTCATTCCTTTTGGAGTTCTGCCATCGTATCGGTTCTGCTCAAATGGATCAAGGATGGCATGAAGGTTCCAGCTGAAAAGATTGCAGATTTACGCTTGCCATTTTTCAAAAAATAGGGGATAAGGAGAAGACTTATGACAGAAAAAAGACTGGCTTGGGATGAGTACTTTGCAGCCCAGGCTTTACTGATTGCCAATCGTTCGACCTGCAAACGTGCCAAGGTGGGAGCTGTCTTAGTCAAAGACAATAAAGTCATTTCAACTGGCTATAATGGTTCCGTATCAGGAACGGAGCACTGTATTGACCACGAATGTCTGGTCATTGAAGGTCACTGTGTTCGAACCCTTCACGCCGAGGTTAATGCTATTCTCCAAGGGGCTGAGCGAGGGGTTCCCAGAGGATTTACAGCCTATGTGACCCATTTCCCTTGTCTGAACTGCACCAAACAACTGCTTCAAGTTGGTTGCAAGCGCGTGGTTTATATCAACCAGTACCGAATGGATGACTATGCCCAGTACCTTTATCAAGAAAAAGGCACCGAGTTGACCCATTTACCATTAGAGACTGTTCAGACAGCTCTTCAAGAGGCAGATTTGATTTAAAAATTAATAAAAATAAATGGTTTAGAAAGCTTTTTAAACCGTTTTTTGATATAATAAGAAGAATAAATTGAAAGAAGGAACTCAGAAAATGGGAAAAATTGAAGTCATTAATCATCCACTCATTCAACACAAATTGTCAATCTTGCGACGTACAGATACTTCTACAAAAGCTTTTCGTGAGCTAGTAGATGAGATTGCGATGTTGATGGGATATGAAGTACTTCGTGATCTTCCACTTGAAGACGTGGAAATCGAAACACCTATCACAAAGACAGTTCAAAAACAATTGGCTGGGAAAAAATTGGCTATTGTCCCAATCTTGCGTGCAGGTATCGGGATGGTAGATGGCCTCTTGAGCTTGGTTCCAGCAGCCAAAGTTGGTCATATCGGTATGTACCGTGATGAAGAAACCCTTCAACCAGTTGAATATTTGGTGAAATTGCCTGAAGATATTGACCAACGTCAAATCTTTGTCGTTGATCCAATGTTGGCAACAGGTGGCTCAGCAATCTTGGCAGTAGATTCCCTTAAAAAACGTGGTGCTTCAAATATCAAGTTTGTCTGCCTAGTATCTGCTCCAGAAGGAGTGAAAGCCCTTCAAGAAGCACACCCAGATGTAGAAATTTTTACTGCGGCCTTGGATGAACGCTTGAACGAACACGGTTATATTGTTCCAGGTCTAGGAGATGCTGGAGACCGCTTGTTTGGTACTAAATAAAATTCCAAATTAAATATTGAAACTAGAAGTTCGTTTTTGACTTGAAAGGAGGTTGAGTTTTTGTTTCTGTTTAGAGAATAGAGCAAAAATTTGACCTTTTTTGACCAAAAAGATATAATAGTTCTGTATTGAGTCGTAAGACTAAGAAAATTCAACATTAAAAGGAGAAATGAATGATTCCTGTAGTTATTGAACAAACAAGCCGTGGAGAACGTTCCTATGATATTTACTCTCGTCTTCTGAAAGACCGCATCATCATGCTAACAGGTCCAGTTGAAGACAACATGGCCAACTCCGTTATCGCCCAATTACTCTTCTTGGATGCCCAAGACAGCACAAAAGATATTTACCTTTATGTCAATACACCTGGGGGCTCTGTTTCAGCTGGTTTGGCAATCGTTGATACAATGAACTTTATCAAGGCGGATGTCCAAACAATCGTTATGGGGATGGCTGCATCCATGGGGACTGTCATTGCATCAAGTGGCGCAAAAGGCAAACGTTTCATGCTTCCAAATGCAGAGTACATGATTCACCAACCAATGGGTGGTACAGGTGGTGGTACCCAACAGACAGATATGGCAATCGCTGCAGAGCACTTGCTTAAAACTCGTAAGACTTTGGAGCAAATTCTTGCAGATAACTCTGGTAAAACAGTTGAGCAAATTCATGTAGACGCAGAACGTGATTACTGGATGAGCGCCCAAGAAACACTTGAGTATGGTTTTATTGATGAAATCATGGTCAATAATTCTTTGAGCTAACCAAGCTAAAAAGCAAACTCGACGGGGTTTGCTTTTTTTGATATAATAGGAGAAGATTTCTTAGAAAGAGGATTTATCATGTTTGAAAAGGTCAATCGATCAGGATTAATCATCTATCTTTACTATAATCGGGATGCAAAGAAACTTCAGGAATACGGTGACATCTGTTACCATTCTAAGAAGCATCGTTACTTGCAGCTCTATGTTCCAACTGAGGAGTTAGATGACTTAGTAGAGAGATTAGGTAAGGAAAGATTTATCAAGAAAATTAGACGGTGTCACATTCAAGAGTTAGAAACTCCCTTCGTTGGCAATCTCTATCGAAACGAAGAAAACGTTATCATTTAAAAAAGTGAATAAAAAGGTTGACAATTTTCTGATAATTCGGTATATTCTTAACATACTATTTTGGAACAATATTATAAGGAGATAAAAAATGAAGAAAAAATTTGCCCTATCTTTTGTGGCCCTTGCTAGCGTAGCCCTTCTCGCCGCTTGTGGAGAGGTCAAATCAGGAGCCTCAAACGCTGCTGGTAACTCAGTCGATGAAAAGACAATTAAAATCGGATTTAACTTTGAAGAAACAGGTGCCGTAGCAGCCTACGGAACATCTGAACAAAAAGGAGCTCAACTTGCCGTTGATGAAATCAATGCAGCAGGTGGTATCGATGGAAAACAAATCGAAGTTGTAGACAAAGACAACAAGTCAGAAACTGCTGAAGCAGCTTCTGTTACAACGAACCTTGTAACCCAATCAAAAGTAGCAGCTATTGTAGGACCTGCAACATCTGGTGCAACTGCCGCAGCTGTAGCTAACGCTACCAAAGCTGGAGTGCCATTGATCTCACCAAGTGCTACTCAAGATGGATTGACAAAAGGTCAAGATTACCTATTTATCGGAACATTCCAAGATAGCTTCCAAGGGAAGATTATTTCTAACTATGTAACAAACAAGTTGAATGCTAAGAAGGTTGTTCTTTATACTGACAATGCTAGTGACTATGCTAAAGGTATTGCTAAATCTTTCCGTGAAGCCTACAAGGGTGAGATTGTAGCAGATGAAACGTTTGTAGCAGGTGATACAGACTTTCAAGCAGCCCTTACTAAAATGAAAGGGAAAGACTTTGACGCTATCGTTGTTCCAGGTTACTACACAGAAGCAGGTAAAATTGTAAACCAAGCTCGTGGTATGGGAATTGATAAACCAATCGTTGGTGGTGATGGATTTAACGGTGAAGAATTTGTTCAACAAGCAACAGCTGAAAAAGCATCAAACATTTACTTCATCTCAGGATTCTCAACTACAGTTGATGTTTCTGAAAAAGCTAAAGCCTTCCTTGAGGCATATCGTGCTAAATACAATGAAGAACCTTCAACCTTCTCAGCCTTGGCTTATGACTCAGTTTACCTAGTAGCCAATGCTGCAAAAGGTGCTAAAAACTCAGGTGAAATCAAGGATAACCTTGCTAAAACAAAAGATTTTGATGGTGTAACTGGTCAAACGAGCTTTGATGCTGACCACAATACAGTGAAAACTGCTTACATGATGACCATGAACAATGGTAAAGTAGAAGCAGCAGAAGTTGTAAAACCATGACATTAGAATAGTAGTTGAAATAGGGAATGAGCCGTTGACTCACTCCCTGTTTCGGTGTTTATGAACTTGTGAAAATGATGAAAATTTTCTAAAAAATAACAATAGAAAAGAGTGAATGCTATGCTCCAACAGCTTGTGAATGGTTTAATTCTGGGTAGTGTTTATGCACTTTTGGCTCTGGGTTATACCATGGTTTATGGAATTATCAAACTCATCAACTTCGCCCACGGTGATATTTATATGATAGGTGCCTTTATTGGTTACTTTTTGATTAATTCCTTCCAAATGGATTTCTTTTTAGCTTTGATTATTTCAATGGCAGGAACCGCACTACTTGGTGTTGTAATTGAATTTCTTGCCTACCGTCCTTTGCGACACTCTACACGTATTGCCGTATTGATTACTGCCATCGGAGTGTCCTTCTTACTAGAATACGGAATGGTTTATCTAGTAGGTGCCAATACTCGCGCCTTTCCTCAAGTCATTCAAACAGTTCGCTATGATTTTGGGCCAATTAGCTTGACAAATGTTCAATTGATGATTTTAGCAGTTTCTATATTGTTAATGGTTCTATTGCAATTGATCGTCCAAAAAACAAAAATGGGGAAAGCCATGCGTGCGGTATCCGTAGATAGCGATGCAGCTCAATTGATGGGAATTAATGTAAATCGTACAATCAGCTTTACCTTTGCTTTGGGTTCAGCTCTTGCTGGTGCAGCAGGTGTCCTCATTGCCCTTTACTACAACTCCCTTGACCCTTTGATGGGTGTGACTCCAGGTCTAAAATCATTCGTTGCAGCTGTACTCGGTGGTATCGGGATTATTCCTGGTGCGGCTCTTGGTGGCTTTGTAATTGGTCTATTGGAAACCTTTGCGACAGCCTTTGGGATGTCAGACTTCCGTGATGCCATTGTTTATGGAATCTTGTTGTTAATTTTGATTGTCCGCCCTGCAGGTATCCTTGGTAAGAATGTGAAAGAGAAGGTGTAAACAATGAAGACAAATCTTAAAGTAAATATTCTCTGGTTATTCCTTCTATTAGCGGGTTATGGATTGATTAGTGTACTAGTTTCTGCTGGTGTTCTCAATCTATTCCATGTCCAAATTTTAGAACAAATTGGGATTAATATCATCCTTGCAGTAGGTTTGAACTTAATTGTTGGTTTTTCAGGACAATTCTCACTTGGACATGCTGGTTTTATGGCGATTGGGGCTTATGCAGCAGCGATTATTGGCTCAAAATCACCAACCTATGGTGCTTTCTTTGGAGCAATGGTCTTGGGGGCCTTGATTTCTGGTGCAGTAGCTTTGCTCGTTGGAATTCCAACTCTACGTTTGAAGGGGGACTATCTGGCCGTCGCGACACTAGGTGTTTCAGAAATCATTCGTATCTTTATCATTAATGGTGGAAGTTTGACCAACGGTGCTGCTGGTATCTTGGGTATCCCTAACTTCACAACTTGGCAAATGGTTTACCTTTTTGTGATTATCACAACTATTGCAACCCTCAACTTCTTACGTAGTCCGATTGGACGCTCTACTCTATCTGTTCGTGAGGATGAGATTGCTGCGGAGTCCGTTGGGGTAAATACCACAAAGATCAAAATAATCGCTTTTGTCTTTGGTGCCATTACAGCAAGTATTGCTGGTTCACTTCAGGCTGGTTTTATCGGATCTGTTGTACCAAAAGATTACACCTTTATTAATTCTATCAATGTGTTGATTATCGTAGTATTTGGTGGACTTGGGTCTATTACTGGTACAATTGTTTCTGCGATTGTTTTGGGAATTTTAAATATGCTCCTTCAAGATGTGGCTAGCGTACGTATGATCATATATGCTTTAGCTCTTGTATTGGTGATGATTTTCAGACCAGGTGGACTTCTTGGAACATGGGAATTGAGTCTATCACGTTTCTTTAAAAAATCTAAGAAGGATGGACAAAACTAATGGCATTACTTGAAGTTAAACAGTTAACCAAACATTTTGGCGGTCTAACAGCTGTTGGAGATGTCACTCTTGAATTGAACGAGGGAGAATTGGTTGGTCTGATTGGACCAAACGGGGCTGGTAAAACAACCCTTTTTAATCTCTTGACCGGTGTTTATGAACCAAGCGAAGGTACTGTCACATTAGATGGTCACCTCCTAAATGGGAAAACTCCCTATAAGATTGCTTCGCTGGGACTCAGTCGTACTTTCCAAAATATTCGTTTGTTCAAGGACTTGACAGTTTTGGAAAATGTTTTGATTGCATTTAGTAATCATCATAAGCAACATGTCCTTGCGAGCTTTCTACGCCTACCAGCTTTTTATAAGAATGAGGAAGAATTAAAAAGCAAAGCTTTGGATTTGCTGAAGATTTTTGATTTGGATGGCGACGCAGATACTCTTGCTAAGAATCTGGCCTATGGCCAACAACGTCGATTAGAAATCGTTCGTGCTCTGGCAACTGAACCTAAAATTCTCTTTTTGGACGAACCTGCAGCTGGTATGAATCCACAAGAAACAGCTGAATTGACAGAATTGATCCGTCGTATCAAAGACGAATTTAAAATTACCATCATGCTCATCGAACACGACATGAATTTGGTTATGGAAGTCACTGAGCGTATCTATGTGCTTGAGTATGGTCGCTTGATTGCTCAAGGAACTCCAGACGAAATCAAGAACAACAAACGCGTAATCGAAGCTTATCTAGGAGGTGAAGCTTAATGCCTATGTTAAAAGTTGAAAACCTCTCTGTACATTACGGTATGATCCAAGCAGTTCGTGATGTGAGTTTCGAGGTTAATGAAGGAGAAGTTGTTTCCCTTATCGGCGCCAATGGTGCTGGTAAAACAACCATTCTTCGTACCCTTTCAGGTTTGGTTCGCCCAAGTGCTGGTAAAATTCAGTTTTTAGGAAAAGAAATTCAAAAGTTACCAGCGCAAAAAATTGTGGCAGGTGGCCTTTCACAAGTCCCTGAAGGACGCCATGTTTTTCCAGGTTTGACTGTTATGGAAAACTTAGAAATGGGAGCCTTTTTAAAGAAAGATCGTGAAGAAAATCAAGCCAACTTGAAAAAAGTCTTTTCACGTTTCCCTCGTCTGGAAGAACGTAAAAATCAAGATGCGGCAACTCTTTCAGGCGGTGAACAGCAGATGTTGGCTATGGGACGGGCGCTCATGTCTACACCTAAGCTCCTTCTCTTGGATGAACCGTCAATGGGACTTGCCCCAATCTTTATCCAAGAAATTTTTGATATCATTCAAGATATTCAGAAGCAAGGAACAACCGTCCTTTTGATTGAACAGAACGCTAACAGGGCCCTCGCTATCTCTGATCGTGGTTATGTACTTGAAACAGGAAAGATTGTCCTATCAGGAACAGGAAAAGAACTCGCCTCATCAGAAGAAGTCAGAAAAGCATATCTAGGTGGCTAAACTAGTCTGGAAGACTAGTTTAGGTTGTGGATGAGAGTTGCGAAAGCAATTTCCCTATAGACCCGGGGGCATTTCAATCGTTAGATGAAGATGGCCAAACAATCATCCTATAACAGGGGCTTACTTTCCTAATCATCAGATGATAAAATGTTCTGGAGCTCCAACTTAGGAGCTTTTTCGTTTATAGTTGGATTTTGGAAATAGATGAAATGGTGCCTTAATTTTAACTAGATGATTTCGTGTTTGAATTGGCAGTCATTTTTGTTCATATTATAATATGGATAAGTGGAAATTGAACAGGAGGACTAATGAATGGTGACAGAAAAACAATTTAAACTTTTGCAGTTTATGTTGATACATAAAGAAAAGACCTTTACTCAGAGACAGTTAGCTGAAGAGTTAGGTCTATCTGTAGGGACAGTTAACACACTATTGAAAAAACTGAAAGAAGAGAAGTGGCTTGATGAGGAGCTTCACTTAACAGAACTAGGTCAGAAAGTTTTAGAACCCTATCGAGTAGAAAATGCTATTATAATGGCTGCTGGCATGAGTAGTCGTTTTGCTCCTTTGTCTTATGAGATTCCAAAAGGATTGCTTCAAGTCAAGGGGGAACGCTTGATAGAGAGGGAAATCAGACAGCTGCAAGAAGCAGGAATAGAAGATATAACCATTATCGTAGGCTATCTTCAAGAAAAAATGTTCTATCTTGCAGAGAAGTTTGGTGTGAAAATTGTAGTGAATAATGATTACTACAAATACAATAACTGTTCGTCTCTTATGTTGGTTAAAGATAAACTTTCCAACACTTATATTTGTTCATCAGATAATTATTTTGTGGAAAATCCGTTTGAGCAATATATTTATAGAGGTTACTACTCGACGATTTTTGTAGAAGGTCAAACGGACGAATATTGTGCTATAGAGAATTCAAATCACACTATCGTTGATATCCAGATTGGTGGAGAAAATACTTGGGCTATGGTGGGGCACGTTTATTTTGACCGTGCATTTAGCGAGAAATTTAAGGAAATTTTAGAAACCGAGTTTAAGCACGAACCTTATCGGGAACAGCTTTGGGAGGATTATTATAGTCGGCATGTCAAGGAACTCCTTTTAGAAGCTCGTCACTATTCAGCGGATATTGTTAAAGAATTTGATTCACTAGATGAACTCCGTCAATTTGATGAACGTTATTTGGTAAATGCAGATTCGGCCATTATTGATAATATCTGTAAGACATTAAAGTGTGTGGCTTCAGATATTGTCAATATCAAACCTCTAAAAGATGGGTTAACCAACACATCATTTTCATTTGATTGTCTAGGAAAAAGATATGTTTACCGTCATCCGGGCAGGGGAACGGAAAATTATATCGACCGAGCTAGTGAAGCAGCTTCTATGGAAATTGCTGCAAAATTAAAGATTGACCGTACCTTCGTAGCTATGAACAAGGATGAGGGCTGGAAAATTTCAGAATTTATTCCCAATGCTAAGCAACTGGATTATGATAATTGGGATGATGTGGCACAAGCAATGGACCTCTTGAGACGGTTACACCAATCTGGAGAAAGAACGGAACATTCCTTTGACCAATTTGAGGGAATTGATGATTTTAAAGAAAAATTGAAGGCTAGAAATCGATTTGAATTTGATGGCCTCGAGGAATTGGATGAAACTGTTTCAATTCTCAAAAATTATTTACAGAATGATCCGAAACAGGTTGTCCTTTGTCATGGAGATTCCTATAGTCCTAATTTCTTGTTGAATGAAGCAGGCGAAATGAGCTTGATTGATTGGGAATATTCTGGAATGGGAGAGCCAGCAGGAGATTTGAGCACCTTTATCGCGTGTTCCAATTATACTGTAGAGGATGCTGAAAAAGTACTGGAACTGTATCTACAAGAAGTACCAGATAAGAAAACCAAACGTCACTATTTGGCTTATGTAGCAGTGACTTCATATTATTGGTTCTTGTGGGCTTTGTTACAGGAGAGTGTCGGAAAACCAGTCGGTGAGTTCCTCTACATCTGGTATCGCTATACCAAACAATATGGACAACTGGCCCTTGATTTGTATTTGGAGGAGAACTGAGATGAAAACGACATCCGAAATTGAAGATTTAGTAGCAACTGAAACAAAGAGAAGATTGGAAGAAATGGAGTCGCCAAACTATGAGTTTGTTCAACCCTTTCTAAAAAGTGATTTCATTTTAATCATCTCCATAGTCCTAATCAACCTTGTTTTGATTATCTTAGCAATGACGGGAGGAATTCAATAACATGTCTAAAATGAATGACTATATCCAACAAGAAACCATAACCGGAATTGTTCCCATGACCAATAAGGATCGTCAGTATTCTTTCTGGGATCTCTTTCTATCGACAAGTGGTTTTGCCATTGCTACTTGGTGTTATACCCAAGGGGCTTATGTAGCTCAATATTTGACCTTTAATCAAATGTTGATAAATATTTTTAGCTTTAACATTATCTGGGTCTTTATTGAATGTCTCCCTATTTTGTTTGCGGTTAAATATGGAATTGATTTGTGGATCTGGTTGAGAGCTGTTCTAGGAAAAAGAGGTGTAGCCCTGTTATCAACTATTATTAGCTTGGATAACTTTGGCTGGTATGCCGTTGCGGCCAATCTTTTTGCTAGTTCCATGATCCATTTGGCAAATAACTTTGGTCTTGGTTTGGACAAGGGAATATGGGCGCCAATTCTTGGTACCCTCTGTGTTCTCCTTGGGACTCTCATTGCTCTTGGAGGTCCAGAAGTGATTAAATGGACCAATCGCTTCTTGGTTATCGCCTTGTTGATTGTCGGTCTCATTATCGTTGGAATCTGCTTTGTCGCCGTTCCTATAACTGATATTATGAATATCCAACCAGCCACTCAAGGAGATTTGACGCCATTAGAACGCTTCATGCTTTCTGGAGAAGGAAATGTTGCCTTTGCCTTTTCTTGGTCTACACAAGCATTGGTTTTACCGCGTTTAGCAAAATCAGAACGCAGCGGTTATTGGGCTACAGCCTTATCATACGGAGTTGTGGCTCCATTCTTCGTTGCGACAGGTGGAGTCATGGCTCTAGCCATGTTTGTCAAAACAGGTGTTTATGAAAGTGATCCAACAACCATGCTATCAACTCTAAGCACCCCAGCCTTTGCTCTCTTAAGTCTACTATTAGTAGCCTTTGCCAATATTGGAACCCAGGGGACAGGATCGTACGTGAACTGTATGATTGTTAAAAGTGGGATGCCCAAAGTAAGCTATAAACTAATGGTTTGGATTGCCATGGTTTACGTGAGTCTACTCACTATCTGGGGAGGAGTAGAAGAGTATTTCGGATCCTTCATCTCCCTAGCCGCCTATATTCAGGGGCCAATTATTGGTATGATTGTTGTCGACTATTTTATCTTAAGAAAACGAAAACTCGACTTGCGTTCAGCCTATTTCCTTGAAGGGCATAACGCCTACGAATTTACTAAAGGATTTAACTTAGTTGGCTTGTCTTGCGTATTTATCTCCTTATTGGTAGCGGTACTATTTGTCTACAACCCTGTAACTGCACAAATTCAAAGTCCAATCTTTTTAATCACAACGGGTAGCGGATTTACTGCGCTATTCGGTGGACTACTATACTGGCTAGCTAGTCTTAGCCCACTGAAACGTTATATGATAAAAGATCGAGACACTGTTACGATTTAAGAAGAGAGGGGACTTCGGTTCCCTTTTAACTTACACTGGCATTTTATGCAAATTTCTCAGATTGTTCAAAATCTTGAAAAAGAGATGAAAGCGTTTGATAGATTTTCTAAGAAAGTGTATAATAAAAGTAGCAATATAGAAGGAGAAGTCCCATGGCAGTTAAAGATTTCATGACCCGTAAGGTAGTTTATATCAGTCCAGATACAACTGTGGCACACGCAGCAGATTTGATGCGCGAGCAAGGTTTGCACCGTTTACCTGTTATCGAAAATGATCAATTAGTCGGATTGGTAACAGAAGGAACCATCGCGGAAGCCAGCCCATCTAAAGCAACCAGTCTCTCTATCTATGAGATGAATTATCTTCTAAATAAAACCAAAGTAAAAGATGTAATGATTCGAGATGTCGTGACTGTTTCTGGCTATGCTAGTCTAGAGGATGCGACCTACCTGATGCTGAAAAATAAAATAGGGATCTTACCAGTCGTAGACAATCATCAGGTCTACGGCGTCATTACAGACCGCGATGTTTTTCAGGCTTTCTTGGAAATCGCCGGATACGGAGAAGAGGGGATTCGGGTTCGTTTCATTACAGAAAATGAAGTCGGAGTACTGGGGAAAATTGTAGCTTTAATTGTAGAAGAGGATTTAAATATTTCCCATACTGTAAACATTCCACGTAAGGATGGCAAGGTCGTCATCGAAGTTCAAATTGATGGAAAAATCGATTTGACTGCATTAAAGGAAAAGTTTGAAAAAGAAGGAATTCAAGTGGAGGAAATCACTCAGACCTCTGCCAAAGTCCTTTAAACCAGAGGCTTTCGGGCCTCTTTTCTTCTGCCACAAAAGCGATGAAAAGCAAAATATGGAAAGAAATAAGAGATTATGGTATAATAAAACGATATGAAAAGGAGTATCTATGGACATTTCAGAAATTCGTCAAAAAATTGACGCAAATCGTGAAAAATTAGCTTCTTTCAGGGGGTCTCTTTGACCTCGAAGGCTTAGAGGAAGAGATTGCCATCTTGGAGAACAAGATGACAGAACCTGATTTTTGGAACGATAATATCGCGGCCCAAAAAACGTCGCAAGAATTAAATGAATTAAAAAACACCTACAACACCTTCCGTAAAATGGAAGAGTTGCAGGATGAAGTTGAGATTTTATTGGACTTTTTAGCAGAAGACGAGTCAGTCCATGATGAACTGGTCGAGCAGCTAACCGAGTTGGATAAGATGATGACCAACTACGAGATGACCCTTCTCTTGTCAGAACCTTATGACCATAATAATGCCGTCTTGGAAATCCATCCAGGATCTGGTGGTACTGAGGCTCAGGACTGGGGCGATATGTTGCTCCGCATGTACACTCGTTATGGAAATGCCAAAGGCTTTAAAGTAGAAGTCTTGGATTACCAGGCTGGTGATGAAGCGGGTATCAAGTCTGTGACCTTGTCTTTTGAAGGTCCCAATGCATACGGACTACTTAAATCAGAAATGGGTGTTCACCGTTTGGTCCGTATTTCACCATTTGACTCTGCCAAACGTCGCCATACTTCATTTACATCCGTAGAGGTTATGCCTGAGCTGGATGATACTATCGAAGTGGAAATTCGTGAAGATGATATCAAAATGGATACCTTCCGTTCAGGTGGTGCTGGTGGACAAAACGTCAATAAAGTTTCAACAGGTGTGCGTTTGACACACATTCCTACAGGAACTGTCGTCCAATCAACGGTCGATCGTACCCAGTATGGAAATAGAGATCGTGCCATGAAGATGTTGCAGGCTAAACTCTATCAGATGGAGCAAGAAAAGAAAGCTGCGGAAGTTGATTCCCTCAAAGGTGAGAAAAAAGAAATTACATGGGGAAGTCAGATTCGTTCTTATGTCTTCACACCTTATACTATGGTAAAAGATCACCGTACAAGCTTTGAAGTTTCCCAAGTAGATAAGGTCATGGATGGAGACCTTGATGGTTTCATCGATGCCTACCTCAAGTGGCGAATTAGCTAAGAAAGAAAGGAACTCATATGTCAATCATTGAAATGAGAGATGTTGTCAAAAAGTATGACAATGGAACGACTGCCCTGCGTGGTGTCTCTGTCACCATTGAACCAGGAGAGTTTGCCTATATCGTAGGACCTTCTGGGGCAGGTAAGTCAACCTTTATTCGAGCTTTATACCGAGAAGTAAAGATCGAAAAAGGAAGCCTATCAGTTGCAGGCTTTAATCTAGTTAAAATCAAGAAGAAAGATATCCCGCTTCTACGTCGTAGTGTCGGGGTTGTCTTTCAAGATTACAAACTCTTGCCTAAGAAAACGGTTTATGAGAATATTGCCTACGCAATGGAAGTTATCGGAGAGAATCGCCGTAACATCAAAAAACGTGTTATGGAAGTATTGGACCTAGTAGGTTTAAAACACAAGGTTCGTTCTTTCCCGAATGAACTCTCAGGTGGAGAACAGCAACGGATTGCGATTGCCCGTGCGATTGTCAACAATCCTAAAGTATTGATTGCTGATGAACCAACAGGAAACTTGGACCCAGATAATTCGTGGGAAATTATGAATCTGTTGGAACGCATCAATCTTCAAGGTACAACTGTTTTGATGGCGACCCACAACAGCCAAATCGTAAATACCTTGCGCCACCGTGTCATTGCCATTGAAAACGGCCGTGTCGTTCGTGACGAAGCTAAAGGAGAATATGGATACGATGATTAGTAGATTTTTTCGCCATTTATTTGAATCATTAAAAAGTTTAAAACGAAATGGCTGGATGACAGTAGCAGCAGTGAGTTCGGTTATGATTACCTTAACACTCGTTGCCCTGTTTGCATCTGTAATTTTTAATACAGCAAAACTGGCTACCGATATTGAAAACAACGTTCGTGTTATGGTCTACATTCGTAAGGATGTAGCAGATAACAGTGAAACGATTGAAAAAGAAGGTCAGACAGTTACCAATAATGACTACCACAAGGTCTATGATGCTTTGAAGGCGATGCCTGCTGTAAAAAGTGTTACCTTCTCAAGTAAAGAAGAACAATACGAGAAACTGACGGAAACAATGGGTGACGATTGGAAGGTCTTTGAAGGGGATGCAAATCCTCTCTATGATGCCTATATCGTCGATACAAATTCTCCAAGTGATGTTAAAACAGTAGCTGAAGAAGCGAAGAAAATTGAGGGAGTATCAGAGGTTCAAGATGGTGGAGCCAACACTCAACGGCTTTTTGAACTAGCTTCCTTTATCCGTGTTTGGGGATTGGTTATTGCAGGGCTCTTGATTTTTATTGCAGTCTTCCTCATTTCCAATACCATCCGTATTACCATTATTTCACGTAGTCGTGAGATTCAGATCATGCGTCTTGTTGGAGCGAGAAATGGTTATATCCGTGGCCCATTCTTGCTAGAAGGTGCTTTTATTGGCTTGCTTGGCGCAGCGATTCCCTCAGTTCTTGTATTCTTTGTTTACAATATCGTTTATCAATCGGTCAATAAATCCTTGGTAGGTCAAAACTTATCAATGATTACGCCAGATGTGTTTGTCCCTTTGATGACAGTTCTACTATTTGTAATCGGAATTTTCATTGGTTCAATTGGTTCAGGAATTTCGATGCGTCGATTCTTGAAAATCTAATTGGATATAAATGCAAATTGCAGAACAAATCAGAAAAATGATACATTTTTAAAAGAGAAGTTTTCGTAAACTTCTCTTTTTTCTTCTAAAAACTAAAAAAAAGTAGACAATTTTTTTATAAAAGCCTTTACAAAAAAAAATAAAGTGGTATAATTGAATTATAAATAAGTGCAAACGTTTTCGTAAAACGTTTGCCTAAAAAATATAAAGGAGATTTGAATGATGAAAGATACATTCAAAAATGTCTTGTCTTTCGAATTTTGGCAAAAATTCGGTAAGGCATTGATGGTGGTTATCGCTGTTATGCCAGCGGCTGGATTGATGATTTCAATCGGTAAGTCGCTTGCATTGATTGACCCAAATCTTGCCCCACTTGTTATTACAGGTGGAATTCTTGAGCAAATCGGTTGGGGAGTTATCGGTAACCTTCATATTTTGTTTGCTCTTGCTATCGGTGGTAGCTGGGCTAAAGAACGTGCAGGCGGTGCATTTGCAGCAGGACTTGCCTTTATCTTAATCAACCGTATCACTGGTACTATCTTTGGAGTTACAAGTGATATGCTGAAAAACCCTGAGGCTATGGTCACTACCCTCTTTGGAGGCTCAATCAAAGTTTCTGATTACTTCATCAGTGTTCTTGAAGCACCAGCATTGAACATGGGTGTTTTTGTAGGGATTATCTCTGGTTTTGTAGGGGCAACCGCCTTTAACAAATACTACAACTACCGTAAACTTCCTGATGCGCTTTCATTCTTCAATGGGAAACGCTTCGTACCATTCGTTGTCATCCTTCGTTCAGCTATTGCAGCAATTGTACTTGCAGCTTTCTGGCCAGTTGTTCAAACAGGTATCAACAACTTTGGTATCTGGATTGCCAATTCACAAGAAACAGCACCTGTTCTTGCACCATTCTTGTATGGTACTTTGGAACGTTTGCTCTTGCCATTTGGTCTTCACCACATGTTGACTATCCCAATGAACTATACAGCTCTTGGTGGTACTTATGACATTTTAACTGGTGCAGCTAAAGGTACTCAAGTATTCGGTCAAGACCCACTATGGCTTGCATGGGTAACAGACCTTGTAAACCTTAAAGGTACTGATGCTAGTCAATACCAACACTTGTTAGATACTGTTCACCCAGCTCGTTTCAAAGTTGGACAAATGATTGGTTCATTTGGTATCTTGATGGGTGTCATCGTTGCTATCTACCGTAATGTTGATGCTGATAAGAAACACCAATACAAGGGTATGATGATTGCGACAGCCCTTGCAACATTCTTGACAGGTGTTACTGAACCTATCGAGTATATGTTTATGTTCATCGCAACACCTCTTTACCTTGTTTATTCAGTAGTTCAAGGTGCTGCCTTTGCTATGGCTGATATTGTTCACCTTCGTGTGCACTCATTCGGTTCAATCGAATTCTTGACTCGTACTCCACTAGCTATCAATGCTGGTCTTGGTATGGATGTCATTAACTTTATCTGGGTAACTGTCCTCTTTGCAGTCATCATGTACTTCATTGCCAACTTCATGATTCAAAAATTCAACTATGCCACTCCAGGACGTAACGGAAACTATGAAACTGCTGAAGGAGCATCAGAAGATGCAGCTCCAGGAGAAACAAAAGTTGCAGCAGCTTCTCAAGCTGTAAATATCATTAACCTTCTTGGTGGTCGTGCAAACATCGTAGATGTAGATGCATGTATGACTCGTCTTCGTGTAACTGTTAAGGATGCAGATCGTGTTGGTACTGAGGAACAATGGAAAGCAGAAGGCGCTATGGGTCTTGTCATGAAAGGACAAGGTGTCCAAGCTATCTACGGACCAAAAGCTGACGTATTGAAATCTGATATCCAAGATATCCTTGACTCAGGTGAAGTAATTCCTGAAACTCTTCCAAGTCAAATGACAGAAGCTCAAAAAAATACTGTACATTTTAAAGGTGTAACTGAGGAAGTTTACTCAGTAGCTGACGGTCAAGTTATTGCCTTGGAACAAGTGAAAGATCCAGTCTTTGCTCAAAAAATGATGGGTGATGGTTTTGCAGTAGAACCAGCAAATGGAAACATTGTATCTCCAGTTTCAGGTACTGTATCAAGTATCTTCCCAACAAAACATGCACTTGGACTTGTTACTGAATCAGGTCTTGAAGTACTTGTTCATATTGGTTTGGATACTGTAAGTCTTGAAGGAAAACCATTTACTGTTCACGTTTCTGAAGGACAAAAGGTTGCAGCAGGTGATCTTCTTGTGACAGCTGACTTGGATGCTATCCGAGCAGCAGGTCGTGAAACATCAACAGTGGTTGTCTTTACAAATGGTGATGCTATCAAATCAGTTAAATTAGAACAAACAGGTTCTCTTGCAGCTAAAACAGCAGTTGCTAAAGTAGAATTGTAATATACTCGAGGTTGGAAGCTGTTTTCCAACCTCTTGTTTTAGGAGAAAAGCATGAAATTTTTAACACTCAATACTCATAGTTGGATGGAAAAAGAAGCAGAGGGAAAATTCCAGCTCTTGCTCCAAGATATTCTTGACAAAGATTATGATTTGATCTGTTTTCAAGAAATTAATCAAGAAATGACTTCGCCGGAGGTAGAGGTTAACAATCACTATCAAGCTTTGCCATCAGCAGAACCCATTCATCAGGATCACTATGTACGGCTCCTAATTGAAAAATTGGCTGAGAAAGGGAAAAACTACTACTGGACTTGGGCTTACAATCATATCGGCTATGACCGCTACCATGAAGGTGTAGCCATCTTATCCAAAACACCGATTAAGGCGCGTGAAATTTTAGTGTCAGATGTAGATGATCCAACGGACTACCATACTCGCCGTGTTGCCTCGGCTGAGACAGAGGTTGAAGGCAAGGAACTTGCTCTTGCAAGCGTCCATCTCTCTTGGTGGGATAAAGGTTTCCAAGAAGAATGGGCACGATTTGAGGCTGTATTAAAAGAGTTGAACAAACCTCTGATTTTAGCAGGTGATTTTAATAATCCAGCTGGTCAGGAAGGCTATCAAGCGATTTTAGCTAGTCCATTAGGATTACAAGACGCGTTTGAAGTTGCGAAAGAAAGAAGTGGTAGCTATACCGTTCCACCAGAAATTGATGGCTGGAAAGGCAATACCGAGCCGCTACGAATCGACTATGTCTTTACGACAAAAGACTTAGAAGTAGAAAGTTTGCATGTAGTTTTTGATGGAAAAAATAGTCCACAAGTCAGTGACCACTATGGTTTGAATGCTATTTTAAACTGGAAATAAAAATGAAAGGAATTACTTCCTTTCATTTTTTGATTCTCGAACTGGACTACTGAAAATGTTCAAAATATGGTATAATGGTTAGATGAATAGAATCGAGGATAATATGTCATTTACGAAATTTCAGTTTAAAAACTATATAGAAAAGGCATTGGAGGAGTTGAAGTTTACGACTCCTACCGAAGTTCAGGAAAAGTTGATTCCTATTGTCTTGGCAGGTCGTGACTTGGTCGGTGAGTCAAAAACAGGTTCAGGAAAGACCCACACTTTCTTACTACCCATTTTTCAGCAATTAGATGAAACTAGCGATAGTGTTCAAGCGGTCATTACTGCACCAAGTCGTGAGTTGGCCACTCAAATATACCAAGCAGCCCGTCAAATCGCAGCCCACTCAGATGTCGAAGTTCGTGTGGTTAATTATGTAGGTGGTACGGATAAGGCGCGTCAGATTGAAAAACTTGCCAGCAACCAACCACATATCGTTATTGGAACGCCAGGTCGCATCTATGACTTGGTCAAATCTGGTGATTTAGCCATTCATAAGGCCAAGACATTTGTAGTTGATGAAGCCGATATGACCTTGGATATGGGATTCTTGGAAACCGTTGATAAGATTGCAGGAAGACTTCCAAAAGACTTGCAATTCATGGTTTTTTCAGCGACGATTCCACAAAAATTGCAACCGTTCTTGAAAAAATACTTGTCAAATCCTGTTATGGAGAAAATCAAAACAAAAACAGTCATCTCTGATACGATTGATAACTGGTTGATTTCAACCAAGGGACGAGATAAGAATGCTCAGATTTACCAACTGACTCAGTTGATGCAACCTTATTTGGCAATGATCTTTGTTAACACAAAAACGCGTGCTGATGAATTGCATGCCTACTTGACTGCCCAAGGATTGAAGGTAGCAAAGATTCATGGAGATATTGCCCCTCGTGAACGCAAGCGGATCATGAATCAGGTGAAAAATCTGGATTTTGAGTACATTGTCGCAACGGACTTGGCAGCGCGTGGAATTGACATTGAAGGTGTCAGCCATGTTATCAATGACGCCATTCCGCAAGACTTGTCCTTCTTTGTTCACCGAGTTGGACGGACTGGGCGCAACGGTCTGCCTGGTACAGCTATTACCCTTTACCAGCCTAGTGATGACTCGGATATCCGTGAGTTGGAGAAATTAGGGATCAAGTTTACTCCTAAGATGGTCAAAGATGGAGAGTTTCAAGACACCTATGACCGTGATCGTCGTGCTAATCGTGAAAAGAAGCAGGATAAGCTTGATATTGAAATGATTGGATTGGTTAAAAAGAAAAAGAAAAAAGTCAAGCCAGGCTATAAGAAGAAGATTCAATGGGCGGTGGATGAAAAACGTCGCAAAACCAAGCGTGCTGAAAATCGTGCTCGTGGCCGTGCCGAGCGTAAAGCCAAACGCCAAACATTTTAAGAACAAAATTGGAGCTGAATGGCTCCTTTTTGTACCTTCGTTTTATAAATTTTCGAAAAGAATGCAAAAATGAGTAAAAAGTGGTATAATGATAAGGTTATATAGTCCCGATAAGATGGTAGAAATTTCTATCAGTACTTTGTAACTCTATAACAATATTTTTTAAGGGGGGACATTTTTATGTCAGAACGTAAATTATTCACGTCTGAATCTGTATCTGAGGGGCATCCGGATAAGATTGCAGACCAAATTTCAGATGCGATTTTGGATGCTATTTTAGCAAAGGATCCAGAGGCGCACGTTGCTGCTGAGACAGCTGTATACACTGGTTCTGTCCATGTTTTTGGTGAAATTTCTACAAATGCTTATGTGGATATCAACCGTGTGGTTCGTGATACCATTGCAGAGATTGGTTATACGAATGCAGAATATGGTTTTTCTGCGGAAACAGTTGGAGTTCATCCATCGCTTGTTGAGCAGTCGCCGGATATCGCCCAAGGTGTTAACGAAGCCTTGGAAGTCCGTGGAAGTGCAGATCAAGATCCGCTTGACTTGATTGGTGCTGGTGACCAAGGTCTCATGTTTGGATTTGCAGTGGATGAGACAGAAGAACTCATGCCATTGCCAATCTCACTCAGCCACAAGTTGGTTCGTCGTTTGGCAGAACTTCGTAAGTCTGGTGAAATCAGTTATCTTCGTCCAGATGCCAAATCACAAGTTACAGTTGAGTACGATGAAAATGATCGTCCAGTACGTGTGGACACAGTCGTTATTTCAACTCAGCACGATCCAGAAGCTACTAATGAACAAATCCATCAAGATGTGATTAACAAGGTTATCAAAGAAGTTATTCCAGCTTCTTACTTGGATGAGCAAACAAAATTCTTCATCAATCCGACTGGCCGCTTTGTAATCGGTGGACCTCAAGGAGACTCAGGTTTGACTGGTCGTAAGATCATCGTGGATACCTATGGTGGCTATTCTCGTCATGGTGGCGGTGCCTTCTCTGGTAAGGATGCGACTAAGGTGGATCGTTCTGCGTCATATGCAGCTCGCTACATTGCCAAGAATATCGTGGCAGCAGGTCTTGCTAAGAAAGTAGAAGTGCAATTGGCCTATGCCATCGGTGTGGCACAGCCTGTTTCTGTTCGTATCGATACTTTCGGTACAGGAACAGTAGCTGAAAGCAAACTTGAAAAAGCAGCGCGTCAAACCTTTGATCTTCGCCCTGCAGGAATTATCCAAATGCTGGATCTTAAACGTCCAATTTACCGTCAAACAGCGGCTTATGGACACATGGGACGTACAGATATTGACCTTCCATGGGAACGTTTGGACAAGGTAGAGGCTTTGAAAGAAGCTGTGAAATAAAATAAAAAAGATTGGTAGTACACAACTACCAATCTTTTTTGCAAGTGAAAACCAGCTTAAAAGCTGGTCTTCTTATTTTATAGGGATTGAGATCTCAATCAATTTATCCGAATAGAGGGTTTTGATATTTGCTTCATCGATACTTTCTTTGTCGATTTTACGTTTCAAGAAGAAGTCTTGGATGGTTTCAATTTCGGGTTCACGAATAGCACGGTGTTTGTTCGAAATGAGGATTTCATAGTGAAGCGGGGCTTGTGTGAAAACCACATCTGTATTTCCGGCCGAATAGACCTCAACAAGAGTTGCGTCAGTACTTTCTAATTGGCTTTTAACAAGTTGCGAGTGTGAATTAGTCGTGTTGATAAGCTTCATAACAGTTCCTCCGATTTTCTAACTCTATTATAGTACTTTTTGGATAAAATCGTGCAATTTAGTCAATTCCATGCTGGATTTTCCAAGCTTCAATTCCCCATTTATGGCTACCACGTTTGAGTTTTTCAATTGCTTCATCAATAGGAAACCAAGCAATATGATTAAAATCTTCCAATGGTTTTTGTACTTCTTGGAAAGAAGTAGCTTCATAGAGATAAGCTGGGTTGTAGTAGTAGGCATCACGGTGGCGAGAGTAGAAATACTCATCAGCTTGCCCATAATAGGTTCCAATCTCAGCTGTAAAGCCAAGTTCTTCGATTAGTTCTCTCTTCAGTGCATCTTGATGATCTTCGCCTGCTTCAATTTCTCCACCTGGCAAGAACCAAGCACCATTGGGAGCTTGAACTAGGACAATTTGTTTTTTTTCTGCATCAGGAATAACTGCGTACACGCCATAGCGGGGCTGGTAGGTCACATTCTCTTTTTTATCACCAAAAGTTGGGTTTGCCATTGAACTTTCCTCATTCTCTAGTATCTTTATTATTATCATAATGGACGAGGGGCTAGCTGTCAAGGTTTTTCATTTATTTTAGTAAAAAAGGTGCAGAAAATGATAGACTTTCTGCACTTGTTATATAGATTTATTCTTCTCTTTCAGAAGTATTTTCTTTGATTTTTTCAGTTTTTTTGGTAGATTTGATTTGAATCTTACCATTGCTTGTCATGACTGCCTTGAGGTCTTTTTCGCTTGGATTTTCAAGGTAGTAGTCTGTAATAGCATCCTCGATATGGTCTTGAATGGTACGACGGAGTGGGCGTGCTCCCATTTTGGGATCATAACCTAGGTCAACCAACTTTTCCTTGACCTTGTCTGTCACATCGAGGTGGATGTTGTTGCTAGAGAGGCGTTTGTTGACATCCGCTAGCATGAGTTCGACGATTTGGAGGAGGTTGTCCTTGCTGAGAGGTTTAAATTCGATGATGCCGTCAAAACGGTTCATAAACTCAGGACTAAAGAAGTTGCCGAGTTCACCGAGAACAGAGTTGGTTCGACCTTCACGAGCAGCTCCAAAACCAACACTGGCTTCGGCCTTACCGGTACCGGCATTTGAGGTCATGATAATGATAGCATCCTTAAAGCTAACTGTTCGTCCTTGTCCGTCTGTCAAACGGCCATCGTCTAAGACTTGAAGGAACATGTGCATCACATCTGGATGGGCTTTTTCGACTTCATCGAGAAGGATGAGTGAGTAAGGATTACGACGAACTTTTTCCGTTAACTGACCCGCTTCATCGTAGCCAACATAACCTGGAGGGGCTCCGACTAATTTAGCCACACTGTGTTTTTCCATGTATTCACTCATATCAAAGCGAATCATGCTGTCAGCAGAACCAAAGAGTTCAATGGCTAGTTGTTTGGACAGTTCTGTCTTACCGACACCAGTTGGTCCGACAAAGAGGAAACTTCCGATTGGGCGGTTAGGAGTTCCAAGACCAACACGATTACGACGGATGGCTTTGGCAATCTTATCGACAGCTTCATCTTGACCAATGACATGAGCTTTGAGGTCGTCTGCTAGATGGATAAGCTGAGACTGTTCTTTTTCTTTGAGTTCTCCGACAGGAATATTGGTTTTCTGCTCAATGATATGCTCAATGGTTTTCTCGCTAATGATAGGAGTATCCTGGTCAGTCACCTTGTTTTTCTGCATTTCCTTGTACTTGGCAATCTGATCGCGGAAATAGGCAGCCTTTTCAAAGTCTTCCTCTCGAGTAGCTTGAGCCTTGAGATTCTCAGCTTCAATTAAACGCTGATCAATCACTTTAGGATCAACAAAGTTCAGCGTCAGATTCATCTTAGAACCAGCTTCATCTAACAGGTCAATAGCCTTGTCTGGCAAGAAGCGGTCTTGGATATAGCGATTGGAAAGATTTGCAGCAGCTTCGATAGCAGTGTCTGTGTACTTGACGTGATGGTAGTCTTCGTATTTCTTTTGAACCCCTTTGAGGATGATAATGGTTTCTTCGACAGTTGGTTCATCAACTTTGACAGGCTGCATACGACGTTCCAAAGCAGCATCTTTTTCAATGATACGGTATTCATTGAGAGTAGTAGCGCCAACCAATTGCAATTCACCACGGGCAAGGGCAGGTTTCAGGATATTACCTGCATCCATATTGCCATCACCTGCTGACCCTGCACCAACAATTTCATGGATTTCGTCGATAAAGAGGATGATGTCCTCGCGTTTGCGTATCTCTTCCATGAGCTTTTGCATACGCTCTTCAAATTGACCTCGAATCCCTGTTCCTTGAACTAGACTAACCACATCCAGACGGATGACCTGCTTGCCTTGGAGTTTATGGGGAACATCACCATCGACAATCTTCTGAGCTAAACCTTCGACAACAGCTGTTTTACCAACACCTGGTTCTCCGATAAGGACAGGATTGTTTTTGGTTCGACGGTTGAGGATTTCGATAACGCGGATAATCTCCTCGTCTCGGCCGATAACAGGGTCAATATCTCCTCGACGAGCTATTTCAGTCACGTTGATACCATATTCCTCTAGGAGCCCTCTTTCTTGGCTAGGAGGAGGTGTTTGAACAGGTCCGCGGTTTTGAGGTCCATAACCACCGTTTCCTCCATATCCTCCACCAGATTGAGTTGGAGGGACGTTATTAGAAGAAGGTTTGAAATTGTTCAAATCATTGAAAAAGTCGCCGAAAGGATCAAAGTCATGATTGTTTAAGTCAGTCATTCCTTTAAAGAGGGTATTATTTGGATCTGTTTTGATAATTTTATAGCAATTTTGACAGAGATCAATTTGCTTTTGCTGTCCATTGATATTGGTATACAGATGAATTGTTGAGTCGTTAATTTTACAGTTTTGACAGAGCATACATCTACCTCATTTCATTCTTATTCTTGGTCTAAGAAAAAGGTCAAGAATAGTCAAAGTTTTATACTCTCATTATAGCATGATTAAGGTGTAAAGCAAGTAAAAAGATTGGGAAGTGGTCGTTTTTAAAAGAGGGATTTATGAAGAATCCAGCGACATTGAAGGTAAGAAAAAATCCCATTTGTGGTGACAAAAAGGATTCTCATTTATCGGGCCCTACTGCCCGTTGTTTTTATATTAGTAAAGGAGTTCGTAGATCTCCATTGCAATCAAATCAATGCTATCAAATGTATAAGTTTCACGAGCTTCTACATCGCGAAGGGTGAAGAGTGATCCGTTTTCTTCGTCATGGCTGTATGCAACTTCTGCGACAACAACACCTTCACGTTCAAAATTACGTTTTAGATTTCCACCATCTTTTGTCATTGCTTCTAGGCGGTTAATGATTCTAACCAAATGTGATTCCATTTTGATTCTCCTCCATTTCTTATCGTTTCTATTTTACCATAAACAAGAGGTAGTTGACTAGAAAAAAACTGTGATTTCTCTCTATTTCTCTATTCTATCAAGTTAATTGTTAAAATCAGGGGAAAAAGGATTGCATTTTAATTCAATTCATGTTATAATCATACAATCTAATACATAGAAAGTTGATTGAATATGAATTTTTCTTTTTTACCAAAGTATTTACCATATTTTAACTATGGTGCTCTGATTACCGTATTGATTTCCATCCTTGTTGTCTGCTTAGGGACCATTATAGGTGTGTTACTGGCCTTTGCTCAACGTTCACACTTTAAACCGCTCGTTTGGTTTGCAAATGTGTATGTTTGGATCTTCCGTGGAACTCCGATGATGGTTCAAATAATGATTGCCTTTGCTCTTATGCATATCAATGCTCCGACTATCCAAGTGGGAATTTTAGGAGTTGATCTTTCTCGTTTGATTCCTGGTATTCTGATTATTTCTATGAATAGTGGAGCTTACGTTTCAGAAACTGTTCGTGCTGGGATCAATGCGGTTCCTAAAGGGCAGTTAGAGGCTGCTTACTCTCTTGGTATTCGTCCGAAAAATGCCATGCGTTATGTCATTTTGCCACAAGCTATCAAGAATATTCTTCCGGCTCTGGGAAATGAATTTATCACCATTATCAAGGATAGTTCTCTCTTGTCTGCGATTGGGGTGATGGAGTTGTGGAATGGTGCAACGACAGTAGCAACAACAACTTATTTACCGTTGACTCCCCTTTTATTTGCAGCCTTTTACTATTTGATTATGACCTCTGTTTTGACAGTGGCGTTGAAAGCATTTGAAAAACATATTGAACAAGGAGACAAGAAATAATGACAGAAACCTTGATTAAAATTGAAGAACTACATAAGTCTTTTGGGAAAAATGAAGTTTTAAAAGGCATCAACCTTGAGATTAAACGAGGAGAAGTTGTGGTTATTATCGGTCCGTCAGGGAGCGGGAAATCAACCCTCCTTCGTTCGATGAATCTCCTTGAAGAAGCAAGTAAAGGTAAGGTTATCTTTGAAGGAGTTGATATCACAGATAAGAAAAATGACCTTTTTGCCATGCGTGAAAAGATGGGCATGGTATTCCAACAATTCAACCTCTTTCCCAATATGACAGTGATGGAAAATATCACTTTGTCACCAATTAAAACCAAAGGTGAAAGCAAGGAAGTTGCGGAGAAAAGAGCACAGGAACTGTTAGAAAAAGTTGGCTTGCCAGATAAGGCGACGGCTTATCCACAGAGTTTGTCAGGTGGTCAGCAGCAACGGATTGCCATTGCACGTGGACTTGCTATGGAACCAGATGTTTTGCTCTTTGATGAGCCGACTTCAGCCCTAGACCCGGAGATGGTTGGAGAAGTTCTAGCTGTTATGCAAGACCTTGCCAAGTCAGGGATGACTATGGTGATTGTGACTCATGAAATGGGCTTTGCGCGTGAGGTAGCAGACCGTGTTATCTTTATGGCAGATGGGGTTGTTGTCGAAGATGGAACACCAGAAGAGATTTTCGATCAAACAAAAGAACAACGGACCAAGGAATTTTTGAGTAAGGTTTTGTAAGACCTCATTTTTAGAAGAAATGGAGTAGGTATCATGGCTTCCAGTAAAGAATATTTAAACTTTATTCTCGAACAGCTATCAGAGCTAGAGGAGATGAGTTATCGTCCAATGATGGGAGAGTATATTCTTTATTATCGTGGAAAGATTATTGGAGGAATCTATGATAATCGTCTGTTACTGAAGCCTGTGAAGATGGTCTTGGATCAACTGGGACAGACTAGGCTTGAACGTCCTTATGAAGGAGCTAAGGAGATGATTTTGATAGAAGACATTGAAGATAAATCATTTCTAATGAAATTAATCAAGGAGATGTATGAAGTCTTACCGGCTCCAAAAGTCAAAAAGAAAGCATGACAGATTTACCTAGTATAAATAGGCATAAAAGCTCGACAAGGGCTTTTTCTTATAGTTTCAGACTATAAGGTCCATTAGGCAAGAAGTGTTAGGATGGCGAGTTATTTTTTGATATAATAGAGGATATTTGATAGAAAAGAGAAGAGATATGGCTCAGATTATTGATGGGAAGGCTCTTGCGGCTAAGTTACAAGGACAGTTGGCTGAAAAGACGGCCAAACTAAAAGAAGAAACAGGTCTAGTTCCAGGATTGGTAGTGATTTTGGTGGGGGACAATCCTGCCAGCCAAGTCTACGTTCGCAATAAGGAACGGTCAGCTCTCGCTGCTGGCTTCCGTAGTGAAGTAGTGCGAGTTCCAGAGGCCATTACCCAGGCGGAATTGTTAGACTTGATTGCCAAATACAATCAAGATCCAGCTTGGCATGGGATTTTGGTTCAATTACCTTTGCCAAAACATATTGACGAAGAGGCAGTTTTATTAGCTATTGACCCCGAAAAAGATGTGGATGGTTTCCACCCGCTAAACATGGGGCGTCTCTGGTCTGGTCATCCAGTTATGATTCCTTCGACACCTGCAGGAATTATGGAAATGTTTCATGAGTATGGGATTGACTTGGAAGGTAAAAATGCGGTTGTTATCGGTCGTTCAAATATTGTTGGAAAACCGATGGCTCAGCTTCTTTTAGCTAAGAATGCGACTGTGACCTTGACCCACTCACGCACCCATCATCTTGCCAAGGTGGCTGCTAAGGCGGATATCCTTGTCGTAGCTATTGGTCGCGCCAAGTTTGTGACTGCTGACTTTGTCAAACCAGGAGCGGTTGTCATTGACGTTGGGATGAACCGAGATGAAAATGGCAAGCTTTGTGGAGATGTTGATTATGATGCTGTTGCACCACTTGCTAGTCACATCACACCTGTACCTGGTGGAGTTGGACCTATGACGATTACCATGCTAATGGAGCAAACCTATCAGGCAGCGCTTCGAACACTAAACAAGGACTAGGAAGATGAAATTCGTATTTGACCTGGATGGAACGCTATCTTTTGACTACATGACCATAGATGAGGAGATTCAGCAGGTTCTTTTAAAGGCTGAAGATTATGGGCATGAGCTTGTGTTTGCCTCAGCCCGCTCTTATCGGGATTGTTTGGGTTTATTAGGTTCTGAACTCAGTCAGCGCTTAGTCATAGGTTTGAATGGTGGCGTAGCCTATCATTTAGGGAAGGCTATCTTCGAAAGGAATCTTGATGCTAGAGTTTATCAGGCGCTAGTGGATTATTGCCAGACTTATAATCTCCCTTTCTTTGTAGATGATTGCTTTGACTACAGTGGTCAGATTGTAGAGAAGATTCCATTTATTTCCAGTGTGGATCCCCTAAAGGTGGCTCGTCATCAGAAACTTGAGAACTTAGGGACTCCGATTAAGGTAGTCGTTTATATGGGTGACCATGAGGAGTTGCTTGATGATCTGCTTGGTCAGCTAGAAAGACTAGGCCAGGCTCATCTCTCCTATCATGCGCATGAAAAGTGCCTTTATGTTAATCCCTTGGATACTCATAAGGCGACAACTGTTGAAAAGTTATGCGGGGAGAACTTCATCGCTTTTGGAAATGACCAAAACGATATTGAATTGTTTAAAACGTCTCTTTATTCAGTCCAGATAGGAGACTTTGCTGGCCTTACTCCATATGCAGATGACACGTTAGAGCTAAAAGGAGAACCTTCTCCAGCAGTGGCAGCTAAAATCTTACAGACCTTTGCGGAATTTAAGGGAAAATAGTGTAGAAGGAGGTTTGCCCCTCCTTTTGTAGTATAATGGAGTGAGAGGAAAAATCGATGAAAGTGATTGATCAAACTTTATTAGAAAAAGTTATTATTGAACGGTCTCGTCACAGCCATAAGGGAGATTACGGTCGCCTGCTCTTGCTGGGAGGAACCTATCCTTATGGGGGAGCTATCATCATGTCCGCCATTGCAGCAGTTAAAAGTGGGGCAGGTTTGGTGACTGTTGGCACAGATAGGGAAAATATCCTTGCTCTGCACAGCCATTTACCTGAGGCCATGGCTTTTTCTCTTCAAGACCAGCAATTGTTAAAAGAACAGTTGGAAAAGGCTAAAGTTATCTTGTTAGGTCCGGGTTTGCGAGAGGATGCATTCGGAGAAGAACTCGTAAAACGGGTCTGTGAGAGCCTTAGAAAAGACCAGATTTTGATTGCAGACGGCGGTGCTTTGGGCATCTTAGCAAACGGCCAGTTACCATTTCCTTCCAGTCAGCTCATCCTAACTCCCCACCAAAAGGAGTGGGAAAGACTGTCTGGTATAGTTCTTGACCATCAAAATACAGAGGCGACTGCTAGTGCTCTTTCAGCGTTTCCTCAAGGAACGATTCTAGTTGAGAAAGGTCCAGCGACTCGTATCTGGCAAGCTGGGCAGCCTGAATATTATCAATTAGAAGTCGGAGGCCCTTATCAAGCAACTGGTGGGATGGGAGATACACTTGCTGGGATGATTGCAGGTTTTGCAGGTCAGTTTCATCAAGTCAGTCTCTATGAGAGAGTGGTGGTAGCGACCTATCTTCATTCAGCTATCGCGCAAGAACTAGCTCAAGAAAACTACCTTGTCTTGCCAACAGAAATTAGCAAGGCTCTTCCGAAAACAATGAAAAAAATATCTCAAAAAGGCAGCTAATACCTTGGTTGCCTTTTTATGTTGATGTAGCTTTGTTGATAAGGTTTTTAAATACCTCAAAACCAGCGACCAACTGCTTAACTTGCGTGAAATTCTCACTTCTAAGGTCTTGATTTTTACTCAAACTCAAAAGGAAAGTGAGATTGTTATCAAAGTTGAGGGGTGTCAAATCATGCTTTTTTTGATATAATTTTTAATGATGAATGCGAGAAATGATCGGTATGTGGTCGTTGATTTAGAGGCGACCAGCACTGGAAGCAAGGCAAAAATTATTCAAGTAGGCATTGTGGTGATTGAGAATGGTGAAATCATCGATCAGTATGCGACCGATGTCAATCCCCATGAACCCTTGGATTCTCATATCAAAGAATTAACGGGTCTAACCGATCAGCGTTTGGCTGCGGCACCAGAGTTTTCTCAGGTGGCCGGAAAAATTTTTGAATTGGTTAAGGACGGTATTTTTGTTGCGCACAATGTACAATTTGATGCCAACCTCCTTGCAGAATTCCTCTTTTTTGAAGGATATGAATTGCGCACCCCGCGGGTGGATACTGTTGAGTTAGCCCAAGTTCTATATCCTCAATTTGAAAAGTACAATCTAGGTATTCTTTGTCAAGAGTTGGGCATTGAGCTGGAACATGCCCATACTGCCCTGTCAGATGCTCAAGCAACAGCTGAACTCTTGCTTTACATGCGTCAAAAACTTTTTGAGCTACCTAAAGGGCTTTTAGAAAGCTTATTAAACCTTGCAGACAACCTTCTCTATGAAAGTTATCTGGTGATTGAGGAGGTCTATCAGCAACAATCTCTCTTGTCTTCGCCAGACTTGATGGAACTTCATGGGCTTTTCCTCAAAAAGGAAAGCAAAGCCTTAGTCCCACGAAAGTTATCCAAAGATTTTGCTAAAAATATTTCTTTATTGGGGCTGGAGGAGCGACCGCAACAGTTGGAATTTGCGGAGAAGATTGAGCAATTATTGGAAGAACACCAGACTTCCTTTATCCAAGCTCAAACGGGACTGGGCAAGACTTATGGTTATCTCCTCCCAGTTTTGAACTTGGAGAGTCAAGCAGGTATCCTAGTGAGTGTTCCGACCAAAATTCTTCAAAATCAAATCATGCAAGAAGAAGGTCAGCGATTAAAAGAGGTTTTCCATATGGAGATTCATAGTCTCAAGGGGCCTCAAAATTACTTGAAATTGGATGCTTTTCACCAAGTCCTCCATCGGCCGGAGTCCAATCGTCTATTTACTCGATTTAAAATGCAACTGCTTATCTGGCTAACAGAGACAGAGATAGGTGACTTGGACGAAATCGGTCAACTTTATCGCTATCAGCATTTTCTACCAGAACTAGTCCACGATGGCAAGCTTTCAAAGAAAAGTTTATTTGCTACAGAGGATTTTTGGAAACGAGGGCAGGAAAAGGCCAAGACCAGTCGTGTTCTTCTGACCAATCATGCCTATCTGGTCACTCGTTTGGAAGACAATCCAGAGTTTGTCGACAATCGTTTGGTGATTTTGGATGAAGCTCAAAAAATGCTGTTAGCTCTCGAAAATCTAGCCCAGCAGGCTTATCGCCTTGAGGAACTTGTAACCCAAATTGAAAAGTCCTTGGAGTCAGAGGAAGATTTGGTTCAGAAACGTTTGCTTGAGAGTATCGGCTTTGAATGTCGTTACTTGATGGAGCACTATCAGTCAGGTCTGAAGAATGGAAAGTGGTTGGATTCTCTCGAACACTTGCGCCAGCATTTTTCGGAGTTAGCTCTCCCAGAGTATCGAGAACTTGCAAACTTTTTCACCTCGGACCGTGAATTTTGGCTTGCTACAGCAGAGAAATCGAGCAAGGATGTCTTGATTTGTTCAAGTAAAAAAGGCCGCTTTATACTAGCGGACTTATTGCCAGAAGATTGCAGGCTCCTAGGAGTATCGGCTACTCTTGAAATCAGCAATCGGGTTTCCTTAGCAGATTTATTGGGATTTCCGGATGCTCCACTTGTTAGGCTTGATGTAGCAAAACAGGAGCAACAAGAAGTCTTTCTAGTCAATGATTTTCCTCTTGTGACAGAAGTTTCGCCTGTTGACTATGCTAGTGAAGTGGCTTCTGTTATCCGAAGGTTACAAGCCTTTCAAAAACCCATACTGGTCTTGTTTACCTCAAAAGAGATGTTGCTGGCAGTTTCAGACCTGCTCGACCAACCGCATCTAGCTCAGTATAAAAATGGGGAACCTAGCCAACTGAAAAAACGTTTTGAAAAAGGCGAACGTCAGATCTTGCTTGGAACAGGTAGTTTCTGGGAAGGGGTTGATTTTTCAACCCATCCTTGCGTGATTCAAGTGATTCCGAGATTGCCTTTCCAAAACCCCCAAGAACCCTTAACCAAAAAATTAAACCAAGAACTGCGTCAAGAAGGAAAAAATCCTTTCTATGATTATCAGTTGCCGATGACTATCATTCGGCTAAAACAAGCCCTGGGTCGTACTGTTAGACGGCCCAACCAAGGTTCGGTTGCTGTAATCTTAGACAGTCGTGTTGTCAGCAAGCGTTACGGCAAACAAATCGCTCAGACCTTGTCAAAAGAAAGGACTGTTCAGGTTCTTTCTAGAGACCAGCTAGAGTCTGCTGTAGCTGATTTTCTCCAATCCCGTCGCAATAGAATGAAAGAAAAATCCAAGAAAGAGAAGAGGTAAAAAATATGAAACGTTCCTTCGACTCTCGAGTCGATTATAGCCTTCTCCTACCAGTGTTTTGTTTACTGGTGATTGGAGTAGTGGCCATTTATATAGCAGTTAGTCATGACTATCCAAATAATGTACTTCCAATACTAGGCCAGCAAATCGCTTGGATTTCCTTGGGCCTTGTCATTGGTTTTGTGGTCATGTTCTTCAATACCGAGTTTTTATGGAAGGTGACTCCTTATCTCTATGGTTTAGGCCTAGCCTTGATGGTCCTCCCTCTTGTTTTCTACAATCCAAATCTTGTAGCGTCAACAGGTGCCAAGAACTGGGTATCGATTGGTGGAACGACACTCTTTCAGCCATCGGAGTTCATGAAGATTTCCTATATCTTGATGTTAGCTCGAGTCATCGTACAATTCACTCAAAAACACAAGGAATGGCGACGAACTATTCCCTTGGATTTCCTATTGATTGGTTGGATGATCGCCTTTACCATCCCAGTCTTGATCCTCTTAGCCCTACAAAGTGACTTGGGGACTGCCTTGGTCTTTGTGGCTATTTTTGCAGGTATGGTTCTCCTTTCAGGTGTTTCGTGGAAGATTATCATTCCTGTTTTTGCGACAGGAGTGACTGCAGTTGCAGGCTTCATGGTCATCTTTATAAGCAAGGATGGACGTGCCTTCTTGCATCAGATTGGGATGCCAACCTACCAGATCAACCGCATCTTGGCTTGGCTCAATCCCTTTGACTTCGCGCAAACAACGACTTACCAACAGGCGCAGGGACAAATTGCGATTGGAAGTGGTGGCTTGTTTGGGCAAGGTTTCAATGTGTCCAATCTCCTCATTCCAGTACGTGAGAGTGATATGATTTTTACAGTGATTGCTGAAGATTTTGGCTTTATTGGTTCGGTCTTTGTCGTTGCCTTGTACTTGCTTCTTATTTACCGGATGTTGAAGATTACGCTCAGGTCAAATAACCAGTTCTACACCTACATTTCGACTGGTTTTATCATGATGTTGCTTTTCCATATCTTTGAAAATATCGGTGCCGTGACAGGCTTACTTCCTTTGACAGGGATTCCTCTGCCTTTCATCTCTCAAGGGGGTTCCGCAATTATTAGCAACCTCATTGGTGTCGGTCTCCTCTTATCTATGAGTTACCAGACCAACCTAGCGGAGGAGAAAAGTGGAAAAGTTCCATTCAAACGAAAGAAAGTCGTCCTAAAACAAATCAAATAAGGAGGCCACTATGGCAAAAGTAGCAGTTATTTTAGCCCAGGGTTTTGAAGAAATTGAAGCCTTGACAGTAGTTGATGTCTTGCGTCGAGCAAACATTTCATGTGATATGGTAGGATTTGAAGAACAGGTGACAGGATCGCATGACATTCAGGTAAAAGCCGACCGTATCTTTGATGGTGATTTGTCTGACTATGACTTGGTCGTTCTTCCAGGTGGCATGCCAGGCTCAGCTCACCTACGGGATAATCAAGCCCTCATTTCACAGATTAAAGCCTTTAATCAAGCAGGAAAGAAAATTGCTGCCATCTGTGCAGCTCCAATCGCCCTCCATCAAGCAGGTATCCTGAAAGACAAGCGCTTCACCTGTTATGACGGTGTTCAGGAGAACATCAGTGATGGAATTTATCAAAAGCAAACAGTGGTTGTGGATGGCAATCTAACAACTAGCCGAGGACCGTCAACCGCACTTGCCTTTGCCTATGAGTTGGTAGAGCAGTTGGGAGGGGATGCTGAAAGTTTACGAGTCGGCATGCTCTATCGAGATGTCTTTGGAAATTAACAGTAAGACGAGAGTTCGGCTCTCGTTTTTACTTGGAAAAATCTAGGAAATCATCGCTTTTTTCATAAAAAAATGGTATAATGAAGGGTATGAAATATCACGACTACATATGGGATTTAGGTGGCACCCTATTGGATAATTATGAGACTTCTACAGCAGCCTTTGTAGAGACCTTAGCCCAATACGGAATAGAGCAAGAACACGACCGTGTTTACGAAGCCTTAAAGGTTTCGACAGCTTTTGCCATTGAGAAGTTTGCCCCAGACATCGAGAATTTTTTAGAAAACTACAAAGATAATGAAGCGCGTGAGCTAGAGTATCCAGTTTTGTTTGAAGGGATTCCAGAACTACTCAAAGACATTTCTGACAAGGGTGGCCGTCATTTCTTAGTTTCTCATCGAAATGACCAAGTTCTAGAACTTCTTGCAAAGACTCAGATAGCTGACTATTTCACAGAAGTCGTGACTGCCAGTTCCGGTTTCAAACGAAAACCAGATCCTGAGTCCATGATTTATTTACGTGATAAATATCATATCTCATCCGGTTTGGTCATTGGAGACAGGAATATTGATGTAGAAGCAGGGAAAGCTGCCGGCTTAGATGCCTATCTTTTTAAAAACGTTGTGACACTGAGACAAGCAATAGACATGTAAGAAAAGGGAAAAAATGACAGAAGAAATCAAAAATCAACAGGCACAGGATTATGATGCCAGCCAAATTCAAGTTTTGGAGGGGTTGGAGGCCGTTCGTATGCGTCCAGGTATGTATATTGGGTCGACTTCAAAAGAAGGCCTTCACCATCTAGTCTGGGAAATCGTTGATAATTCAATTGATGAAGCCCTAGCAGGATTTGCCAGTCATATCCAAGTCCTTATTGAACCAGATAATTCCATCACCGTTGTGGATGATGGACGTGGTATTCCTGTTGATATTCAGGAAAAAACAGGACGTCCCGCTGTTGAGACCGTCTTTACAGTTCTTCACGCTGGAGGAAAATTCGGCGGTGGCGGATACAAGGTTTCAGGTGGATTGCACGGTGTAGGTTCATCAGTAGTAAACGCTCTTTCAACTCAACTAGATGTTCATGTCCATAAAAACGGTAAGATTCATTACCAAGAATACCGTCGTGGTCATGTTGTTGCTGATCTTGAGGTGGTTGGAGATACGGATAAAACGGGAACAACAGTTCACTTCACACCAGATCCAGAGATTTTTACAGAAACAACAACTTTTGACTTTGAAAAATTAAACAAACGTATTCAAGAACTAGCCTTTTTGAACCGAGGTCTTCAAATCTCCATCACAGATAAGCGTGAAGGTCTCGAACAGACTAAACATTACCACTATGAGGGTGGGATTGCTAGCTACGTTGAATATATCAACGAGAACAAGGATGTTATCTTTGATACACCAATCTACACAGACGGTGAGATGGATGATATCACAGTTGAAGTAGCCATGCAGTACACAACCGGTTACCACGAAAACGTCATGAGTTTCGCCAATAACATTCACACCCATGAAGGTGGTACGCATGAGCAAGGTTTCCGTACAGCGCTGACACGTGTTATCAATGATTATGCTCGCAAGAATAAACTGCTAAAAGACAATGAAGATAACCTAACAGGGGAAGATGTCCGTGAAGGCTTGACTGCAGTTATCTCAGTTAAGCATCCAAACCCGCAGTTTGAAGGACAAACCAAGACCAAACTGGGGAATAGTGAAGTAGTCAAGATTACCAATCGCCTCTTCAGCGATGCCTTCTCTGATTTCCTCATGGAAAATCCACAGATCGCCAAGCGTATCGTGGAAAAAGGGATTTTGGCTGCCAAGGCTCGTGTAGCTGCCAAGCGTGCGCGTGAAGTCACTCGCAAGAAATCTGGTTTGGAAATTTCCAATTTGCCAGGAAAACTAGCAGACTGTTCTTCAAACAACCCAGCTGAAACCGAACTCTTCATCGTTGAAGGAGACTCAGCTGGTGGATCAGCCAAATCTGGTCGTAACCGTGAGTTTCAGGCTATCCTTCCAATTCGTGGTAAGATCTTGAACGTTGAAAAAGCTAGCATGGATAAAATCCTTGCCAACGAAGAAATTCGAAGCCTTTTCACAGCCATGGGAACAGGATTTGGTGCAGAATTTGATGTCACTAAGGCTCGTTACCAAAAACTCGTTTTGATGACCGATGCCGATGTTGATGGAGCCCACATTCGAACACTCCTGCTAACCTTGATTTATCGCTATATGAAACCAATCTTAGAGGCTGGTTATGTCTACATTGCCCAACCACCGATTTATGGGGTTAAAGTTGGAAGTGAGATTAAAGAATACATTCAACCTGGTGCAGATCAAGAAATTAAACTCCAAGAAGCCTTAGCACGTCACAGTGAAGGGCGTTCAAAACCAACCATCCAACGTTATAAAGGTTTGGGAGAAATGGATGACCACCAATTGTGGGAAACAACCATGGATCCTGAACATCGCTTGATGGCGCGTGTTTCGGTAGATGATGCTGCCGAAGCAGATAAAATCTTTGATATGTTGATGGGAGATCGAGTAGAACCTCGTCGCGAATTTATCGAAGAAAACGCTGTTTACAGTACACTTGACGTCTAAAAAATGTGGGAAATAGTTCCCTTGGTTTAAAAAATATGATATAATCATTACGATTGTTTCTAGTATAAAAGGAGTTTGATATGTCTAATGGACAACTAATTTATCTAATGGTTGCGATTGCGATCATTTTGATTTTAGCTTATGTAACAGCCATTTTTCTACGTAAGCGTAATGTAAGCAGATTAACGGCGCTTGAAGAAAGAAAAGAAGAACTCTACAATCTTCCTGTAAATGATGAGGTTGAAGCCGTTAAAAATATGCACTTGATTGGTCAAAGTCAGGTAACCTTTCGTGAATGGAATCAAAAATGGGTTGATTTATCTCTGAACTCATTTGCAGACATCGAAAATCACCTCTTTGAAGCTGAAAACTACAATAATTCTTTCCGTTTCTTTAAAGCAGCTCACAAGATTGATCAAATTGAAAGCCAGATTAGTTTGATTGAAGAGGATATTGCAGCTATTCGCAATGCCCTTTCTGAACTTGAAAAGCAAGAATCTAAGAATAGTGGTCGTGTCCTACATGCTTTGGACTTGTTTGAAACCCTTCAACATACCGTTGCAGAAGACTCAGAGAAATATGGAAAAGCTCTTCCTGAGATTGAGAAACAATTGGAAAACATCCAATCGGAATTCTCTCAATTCGTTACCCTTAACTCATCAGGTGACCCAGTTGAAGCTGCAGCAATCTTAGATGATACTGAAAATCATATTCTTGCTCTAACGCATATTGTTGATCGGATTCCAGCTCTTGTTGAAACCTTGACAAAGGAATTACCAGATCAATTAGAAGATTTGGAAGAAGGCTATCGCAAGTTGTTGGATGCCAACTACCACTTTACTGAAACAGATATTGAGTCACGTTTCCAACTTTTGCATGAATCTTTGAAGAATAATCAAGAAAACATTCGTCAGTTGGAGTTGGACAATGCAGAGTATGAAAATAATCGCATTCAAGAAGAAATCAACGCACTTTATGATATTTTCACTCGTGAAATTGAGGCTCAAAAAGTCGTTGAGAATCTCCTCTCAACACTTCCAACCTATCTCAACCACTTGAAAGAAAATAACCAGGTGCTTGTTCAGGATCTTGAACGCCTGAATAAAACTTACCTTCTTCCAGAAAGTGATGGAAATCATGTTCGCCGACTTCAAGAAGAATTAGCTGCACTTGATACCGCTATTTTAGAAGTAACAGAGGATCAAAGAGAATCTGCTCAAGCCTATTCTGTTCTTGAAGAACAGTTGGAAATGCTTCAAAGCAATCTCAAAGATATTGAAGATGAGCAAATTTCTGTGAGCGAACGACTTGCGCAAATTGAAAAAGACGACCTCAATGCTCGCCAAAAAGCAAATGTCTATGTGAATCGTTTGCACACCATCAAACGTTACATGGAAAAGCGAAACTTACCAGGAATCCCTCAAAGTTTCTTGAAACTCTTCTTTACTGCAAGTCATAACACTGAAGATTTGATGGCGGAGCTAGAACAACCGCAGGTTAATATTGAATCTGTTAAGCGAATTCTTGAAATTGCAACGAATGATATGGTAGTACTTGAGACAGAAACATACGATATTGTTCAGTATGCAACTTTGACAGAGCAACTTCTCCAATACTCAAATCGTTACCGTTCATTTGATGAACGCATCCAAGAGGCTTTCAACGAAGCACTTGAAATTTTTGAGAAAGAGTTTGACTATCGGGCATCATTTGAGAAGATTTCTCAAGCCTTGGAAGTTGCAGAACCAGGAGTTACAAATCGTTTTGTGACTTCATATGAAAAAACACGTGAAGCAATTCGCTTTTAAAATAGAAGCTTAGAGAACTCTAAGCTTTTTCTTTATTTTTGAAATGGAGCTAGATTACCTGTTTATCATTGAAATAATAGCTTTGATTTGATATGATGGAAATATGAAGAAAAATATGAACCGTGTTTCTCACGATAAAAAGAGAAGGTTATTGCTTTCCTTTGTTGGGATCTTAGGAATCGCTATGATTCTTTTGGGAAGTGCCATTGGCTACAAGGTTCTACAAAAGCAATCTTATGAACAAAAAATTGAAGCGTTAAAAAGCGAAAAGGATCAGCAATTCAACTCAGGTAGTCAGAGGGACAATTTCCGAAAAGGGCAAGCGGAGGTGATTGCCTACTACCCTCTGCAAGGAGAGGAAGTTATTGCGTCTATTAGAGAAAAAATCAACCAAGACATCAAAGAAAATCTAGAAGATAAAGAGGATCTGGTCTTTTATTATACTGAACAGCTGGATCCTGTCTTAAAGGGAGTTGTTGCTCGTAATATCAGCAAGCAAGTCTACGATTTGTCTGCATCAAAGGTTGAAGAAAAAGAAAAGACTTCTTTAGGAAAAATTTTCTTGACTGAAGATGGGAAAGATTTTGACCTCAGTAAACTTTTTAAAGATGCAAGCAAGGCTAAGGAACTCTTACTAAGTCAAATCAAATCAACTCTAGAAGATAAGAAACTTGACCAGGCAAAAATTGATCAGGTTGTCAAAAACTTCACAGATCAGGATTTGGCATCTTGGAGTTTTGATTATAAAGATAGTCAAATTATCCTTTATCCTGCTAATCCTGGAGAGACTGTTGAAGAAATTGCTTTACCAATATCCAGTTTCTTTGATGTCATTGATTCCTCTTATTTACTAGAAAAAGATGCTGAACTTTATCAAGCTTACTTTGCCAAGAAAAATAAAAAGGTTGTAGCCTTGACCTTTGATGATGGTCCAAATCCGACTACAACTCCACAAGCCTTGGATACCTTGGCTAAGTATGGTGTAAAAGCAACCTTCTTTGTACTTGGAAAAAACGTAGCAGGAAATGAGGATCTTCTGAAACGAATGAAATCGGAAGGTCATGTTGTGGGAAATCATAGCTGGGATCACCCTATCCTTTCTAAATTATCCCTCGAAGATGCTAAAAAGCAAATCACTGATACAGAAGATTTGTTGACTCAAGTTTTAGGATCAAGCTCTAAACTGATGCGTCCACCTTATGGTGCCATCACTGATGATATTCGAAATAGTCTTGACTTGAGTTTTATCATGTGGGATGTGGATAGTTTGGACTGGAAGAGTAAGAATGAAGCTGCTATTTTGACAGAAATTCAACACCAAGTTCGTAATGGTTCTATCATTCTCATGCATGATATCCATGGTCCTTCTGTTAATTCTCTACCAAGTGTCATTGAGTATTTAAAGGGTGAAGGGTATACATTTGTGACTGTTCCTGAATTGCTCAATTCTCGCTTGAAGGCTCACGAGATCTATTACGATCGTGATCAATAATTGTTAAAATCTAAAGGAGCAAGTGTTCTGATAATCAGGATTTTGTTTCTTTAGATTTTCTTCACATAGAAAGGAAAAACGATGAAATCTTACACCCTTAATAATGGAGTTTCCATTCCTGTACTAGGATTTGGAACATGGAAAGCTGAAAATGGAGAGGTAGCCTATCAAGCCGTTTTAGAAGCCTTAAAGGCTGGTTATCGTCATATCGATACTGCAGCTATCTATAAAAATGAGGAAAGTGTTGGTCGTGCTATTCGAGATAGCGGTATTCCACGACAAGAAATCTTTGTAACGACCAAACTCTGGAATACCAATCACAGCTATGAAGAAACTCGCCAAGCATTTGAAGAATCAATGGAAAAACTGGGATTGGATTATCTAGATTTGTACCTTATCCATTGGCCAAATCCAAAACCTTTAAGAGAAAATGACGAATGGAAAACTCGTAATGCTGAAGTCTGGAGAGCGATGGAGGACCTTTACCAAGAAGGCAAAATCCGTGCTATCGGCGTTAGTAATTTCCTTCCTCATCATTTGGATGCCTTGCTTGAGACAGCAAGAATCATCCCGGCGGTCAATCAGGTACGCTTGGCACCAGGAGTTTATCAAGAGGAAGTGGTTGACTACTGTAGAGAGAAAGGCATTCTTCTAGAGGCATGGGGACCTTTTGGCCAAGGAGAGTTGTTTGAACAGAAAGAAGTCCAAGAAATTGCTGCTAAGCATGGGAAATCAGTGGCTCAAATCGCCTTGGCTTGGAGTTTGGCAGAAGGTTTCTTACCTCTACCTAAGTCCGTAACAGCCTCTCGCATCCAGAGCAATCTTGATTGTTTTGGAATTGAACTCAGCAAATACGAGCAAGAAGTCTTAAAGACAATTTCAGTGACTTCGGGCGCACCACGTGTGGATGAGATGGATTTTTAATTTTTAAAATCGATTTATACCGAAATAACAAAGACTAGGAATTTTAAATCCTAGTCTTTTTATGTATAAAAAACTAGATTGTTTGTATAATGAAATAATTTTATGAATTGAAATATAGGAACGAACTCAGAAAATATTGGTTTGATAGAGAAAATAACGCGAATGATAAAATTAAACAAGCAAAATATATACGTAAATATTACATTTTTGTGACAATTCAGATTTTTATGAAAATTTATGATTATTTGCGTTATAATAGGTATACTTTAAAGAAAAAGGAGATTGTTTATGAATAGACGACAACGTTTTTCATTACGGAAATACAAATTTGGTCTTGCTTCAGTTTTATTGGGAACTGCATTGTTTTTTGGAGCAAGTCAAGTTAATGCCAATGAGCAGAGTACAGGTGAAAATCAAGCTCAAACTCAGGAAATCAAGACAGAGCTAAAAGACGATAAACACTCAAGCTCTTCAACTGACCAAACCAATACTAATGTGATAGCTCCAGTAGCTGGAGAGAAACAGGAAGTTGAAACTTCTAAAGAGGATGCTAGTAAACAAGATGCTAGGGTAGAAGCCCCAGTTGATAAAACTGTCGAATCTCAAGAATCAGGAAAAGATAGCGCAGTTGCAAATGAAGGAAATCAAGGTGTCGTCCAAAAAGAAACAACAGTCAATACGAGTATCGCGTCTGCCACTGAGAAGGTCTCTACCATAGAGAAAAAAGAGGCTCAAGCAACGACAGTTCCTAAAACTACTGGACAAACAGCAAGTACTGAAAAAGAACAAGAAAAAGCTGAGTCTGCAAAACCCAATAGTCTTTCAAGCAATGATATCATCACAGTGCCGAAAACTTGGAAGGCTGGTTACAAGGGGACAGGGACCGTTGTTGCCATAATTGACTCTGGGCTTGATTTGAATCATGAGGTTCTTCGAATTTCGGATCCGTCAAAAGCAAAATTTAAAAACAAGGAAGCCATCGAAGCAGCTAAAAAGGCTGCTGGGATCGACTACGGTAAATGGTATAGTGATAAGGTTGTCTATGCCTATGACTACTTTGACGGAACAGATAAGATTAAAGAAGCAGAAAGAACTTCTCATGGAATGCACGTAACAGGGATTGCTGCTGGAAACCCTGATAAAGAAGCACCGAATGGTGAAAAGGTCTATGGTGTTGCACCAGAAGCCCAAGTCACGTTTATGCGTGTCTTTTCAGATCGCCAAAAAACGACAAGTTCGGCCCTTTATGTAAAGGCGATTGATGACGCAGTTGCCTTGGGAGCAGATGCCATTAATATGAGTTTGGGATCTAGCACTGGTTCTATGGTAGATGCTGGTTCTGATATTGTGGATGCTATCAAACGGGCTCGTGCCAAGGGAGTTTCTGTTCTTATCTCAGCAGGAAATAGCAATACATTCGGAAATGGTTATTCAAAACCGCTAGCCGAAAACCCAGACTATGGCTTGGTTGGAAATCCATCCACTGTTGAGGATTCGATTTCAGTTGCTTCTGTCAACAACAAAACATTGACAACAGCGGTTTTTGAAGTCAAAGGTCTAGAGGGAAATGCCGGCCTTCATAACGGAAAATTTGATTATAATCAACCTGAGGCAGATAAGGACTTTGAAAAAGGAAAAGAGTATGAATATGTCGAAGCAGGCTTAGGTCGTGAAGAAGACTTTGCTAAGTTGGATTTAACTGGGAAACTGGCCCTCATTCAGCGTGGAGTCATGAACTTTTCAGAGAAGATCAAAAATGCACGAAAACACGGTGCAGTTGGTGCCTTGATCTACAATAATGTAGAAGGCGCAAACATCAATATGTCTATTGATGATGAAGCAAAGAAAATTCCTTCTGTATTTATTTCTAAACAGTATGGTGAAGCCTTAAAATCAGGAAACTATAAGATTGTTTTTAATGGTAAGATGGATAATCGCCCTTCCGATGTAGCCAATCAGCTATCTGACTTTTCAAGTTGGGGGGTGACTACTGATGGACAATTGAAACCAGACGTAACAGCTCCTGGTGGCAATATCTACTCATCCTTTAATGACAATACCTATGGAAGTATTAGTGGCACCAGTATGGCGGCTCCTCACGTTACGGGTGTTGCCGTTCTGGTTAAGGAATACCTTCAAAAACACCATCCAGAATTGACTCCTGAGCAAGTATCAGAGACTGTCAAGGCCTTGATCATGTCAACTGCAAAACCACATGTTAATAAGGATACAGGCACTTATACCTCTCCTCGTCAGCAAGGTTCTGGGATTGTGGATACTGCTGCTGCAGTGTCAACAGACCTCTATGTAACGGGTGAAAATGGCTATCCAAGTGTGACTTTAGGAAATGTTGGAGATCAATTTACTTTTAAGGTCACTGTACACAATATATCAGATACTGACCGTACTCTCAAGATGGTGGTGAATACCAATACAGACGATGTCCAAGATGGGAAATTTACCCTTCGACCTCGAAAATTAACAGAGACAGTCTGGCCAGAAGTGACGGTCAAATCCCACAGCAGTCAAACAGTCACTGTTAAAGTGGATGCTCGAAAATTTGCTGCTGAACTCAGCAAACAAATGCCAAATGGCTATTTCCTAGAAGGGTTTGTTCGCTTTGTAGATCCAGCAGATGATGGGGATATTGTTAGTCTTGCATTTATGGGCTTCCGAGGTGAATTCCAAAATCTTCCCGCTGTCGAAAAACCAATTTACAACCTTGTTCGAGAAGGGAAAAATGGATTTTACACAGAGGTAGACAAGGAAAATCCTGCCGTTAACTACTCTAATGATGCCACCTATCTCGCAACCTTGCAAAATGACCTTCTAGTTTCTCAAGGTCAACGCCAAGGACGACGAATTACCGTTCTTGGAATCGAACAAAATGCTGAAGGTAAGCATGTTCTTCAGTTGGACGAAAAAGGGAATGTCCGTATTGCTATTTCTCCAAATGATGATGGAAACAAAGACCTAGTTGAATACAAAACGGTTGCTTTGAGAAATCTTGTAAATCTTCGTGCTACAGTTTATGCGGCTACGGATACCAAGCATGAACATCCTATTTGGGAGGGCGATGCAAAGGATCTTCGTAAGAATTACTTTGATGGTGACAGTAGAAATCTGAAGAGTTATATTCTAGATAATACTGCTTGGAGAGGCCAGGATTTTGATGGCAATACTGTTGCGGATGGTTTATATGACTATGTTATCAGTTATACACCAGACGTTCCAGGAGCTAAAGAACAACACACGACCTTCAAAATTCAAATTGATACTCAAAAACCTGTCATCACAAGTGGATATATTCGTTTTAAAGATGGAAACCAAGAATTCGTAGCTCGCAAACCCAAAGATGTGGGTCAAGGCGGTATCCTTTCAGAAAAAGTCTTCTACCTCACACCATTTGACCAGAAAGGGACCATGGTTCTAACTGGGAAAGACCAGTCTGGAACTCGTGCGCTTGAGAACACCCATCTGATTAAGGCCAATGCTGACGGTAGTTATACACTTCCTAAGGATGTTGACAAGGCTAATATTTACTATCTTGTTGAGGACTATGCAGGAAATGTAGACTATATCTCACTTGCTGAACTTGTGCGCGATCAAAATAGTGGTCGAGTGAAAATTGCCTTGAAGAATGCAAAAACAAAACAAGATATTGATACCCTCTACGTCTATCGAATCAAAAATAGCAAGGGGCAATATGTTGATGTTGACAAGACAAAAGCGATTCATTTCTTACAGTTTGGTCATTATACAGCAGAAATTTTCAGTTATGACCGAACAGAATTGAAATTTATCAGTGCCTTATCCCAAGAGTTTGACTTGACGGAAGAAAATAGTTTCCAAACCATTACCTTCCTAGCAAATCTCCTAGAATATGCACCTGTGTCTGTTTCCTTCAATCGAGCAGTTCCAAAGACGACTACAGTAGTTTTGAAAGGAGAAGATGGGACAAGTATCACTCTTCCTGCTGAAAAATACGGTCAATACGCCTTTGGTAAGAAAGTTGCTACAGGTCGTTATACTGTACAAGTCACCTTGCCAACTGGATATGAACTCCTTGAAGATCTCGTTTCCTTGCTCGTTCAGCCAGGTCGAAATAATGCTTTGCGTCTATCTGTTGTGTCTAAGTTGGCCTTAATTGCTGCGGTAAATCAACAAAAAGAACTGGTAGAAACGTCTCGTTACTTTAATAGTAGTGCAGATAAGAGAAAAGCTTATGACCAAGCTTTCCAAGTGGCGCAGTCAGCCTTATCAAGCAAGTTGAAGCAAGAATTGATTGATGGCGTTCTCGCTAGTATTGAGGCTGCTGGTAAAGCTTTGGATGGAAAAGATTCGAACGTTACAGCCTTGAAAGAAGCTATGAAAGCTTACTATGCAACGACTAAAACTGGACGATATGCTAATGCCAAGGAAAAAGTACGTCGTGCTTATGATCGTGCCTTCCAAGAAATTGCTTTACTCGCTGTGGACCCTAAAGTCAAACAAGATCAAATTGACCAATCTCTTATTGCCCTAGCTACAGCTAAAAGTAAACTAAATGGCAAGGCCACAGACTTCTCTAGTCTAAAGAAACTGGTCAAGGATGAACGTCTTTTCCAAGAAAAGAACGCGAGATTTATCTATGCAGACAAGAAAGAAAAAGCAGCTTATCTTCTAACTTTTAAAGAGGCACAGGAACTCCTTAAAGATCCAGGAGCGAGCCAAGAAGATGTCAAAGATGCCATTACAGCCTTGAAACAAGCCAAGAGAAATCTACATGGCAAAAAACCAAAAGCGAAAAGACATCCTTAAACAGGACTTTCTGAAGCTTTACTATTAAATGAGTCTGGAACTTTGTTTTCAGACTCATTTTTGGTTTACACTGGCTAGAAAATCTGCTATAATACTAGCTAGGAAAGAAAGTCTTATGGCGTTCTTCAGCGAGCTTGGGGTAGTGGGAGCCAAGTAGAACAAGGTAAGAAACTGGCGCTTTCTGTCGTATTTTTAAAAACAATGAAGTAATAAATTAGGGTGGAACCGCGTTTCAGACGCCCCTAGGTCACAGACTTAGGAGCAAAGACACGGTTCTTTTTGTATCCAAAGTCACAAAAATTTATAATAAAGGAGTAAATAATGTCTAAAAAATTGACTTTCCACTGCGTCAGTGGCAGAGACCTCCTTACAGTCGGACTGCCCCACGCTCAGCACTAGAGTGCCTGAGCTAGACGCAGTACTAACTCGTCTTGCCTCGTATAATCGACAAGGCAGACTCGTGTCGCAAAAAATCATTTTTTATTAAGGAGTATTCAATGTCTAAGAAATTAACATTTCAAGAAATTATTTTGACTTTGCAACAATTTTGGAATGACCAAGGTTGTATGCTTATGCAGGCTTATGATAATGAAAAAGGTGCGGGGACGATGAGTCCTTACACTTTCCTTCGTGCTATCGGACCTGAGCCATGGAATGCGGCTTATGTGGAGCCATCACGCCGTCCTGCTGATGGTCGTTATGGAGAAAATCCTAACCGTCTCTACCAACACCACCAATTCCAAGTGGTCATGAAGCCTTCTCCATCAAATATCCAAGAACTTTACCTTGAGTCTTTAGAAAAATTGGGAATCAACCCTTTGGAACACGATATTCGTTTCGTTGAGGACAACTGGGAAAACCCTTCTACTGGTTCAGCTGGTCTTGGATGGGAAGTTTGGCTTGATGGGATGGAAATCACTCAGTTCACTTATTTCCAACAAGTTGGTGGATTGGCAACTGGCCCTGTGACTTCGGAAGTTACCTATGGTTTGGAACGTTTGGCTTCTTACATTCAAGAAGTGGACTCTGTCTATGATATCGAGTGGGCCGATGGCGTAAAATATGGAGAAATTTTCATCCAGCCTGAGTACGAGCATTCAAAATATTCATTTGAAATTTCGGACCAAGAAATGTTGCTTGAAAACTTTGATAAGTTTGAAAAAGAAGCTGGTCGTGCATTAAAAGAAGGCTTGGTTCACCCTGCCTATGACTATGTTCTCAAATGTTCACATACCTTTAACCTGCTTGATGCGCGTGGTGCCGTATCCGTAACCGAGCGCGCTGGCTATATCGCTCGTATCCGTAACTTGGCCCGTGTCGTAGCCAAAACCTTTGTCGCAGAACGCAAACGCCTAGGCTACCCACTTTTGGATGAAGCAACACGAGCTAAACTCTTAGCAAAAGACGCAGAATAAAGAGAGTGACAGTTTACGAAAATGGGCGAACAGAGTGAGCCTTGAGCCAGTTGCCGCAGTGATGAAGGTATCCTTAGTGAAGCTAAGGATACTAGGCAAAATTGGAGACTTTCGGCTCCAATTTTAGCAATGAAACAACGAAGTTGGTTGCTTGCGTGCCAATCACATAAGGCAAACTGGAAAATAAAAAGATACTTTTCGGAGAAAAAACATGACAAAAAACTTATTAGTAGAACTCGGTCTTGAAGAGTTACCAGCCTATGTAGTAACTCCAAGTGAAAAACAACTAGGTGAAAAAATGGCAGCCTTCCTCAAAGAAAATCGTCTTTCCTTTGAAGCCATTCAAACCTTCTCAACACCACGCCGTTTGGCTGTTCGTGTGACTGGTCTTGCAGACAAACAGTCTGATTTGACAGAAGATTTCAAGGGACCAGCAAAGAAAATTGCCTTGGATGGTGATGGAAACTTCACCAAAGCAGCTCAAGGATTTGTCCGTGGGAAAGGCTTGACGGTTGAAGATATCGAATTCCGTGAAATCAAGGGTGAAGAATATGTCTATGTCACCAAGGAAGAAATAGGCCAACCAGTTGAAGCCATTGTTCCAGGTGTAGTAGACGTCTTGAAGTCACTGACTTTCCCTGTCAGCATGCACTGGGCTAACAACACTTTTGAATATATCCGCCCTGTACACACTTTGACTGTTCTTTTAGATGAAGAAGAGTTTGACTTGGATTTTCTTGATATTAAGGGCGGTCGTGTGAGTCGTGGTCATCGTTTCTTGGGACAAGAAACTAAGATTCAGTCAGCATTGAGCTATGAAGAAGACCTTCGTAAACAGTTTGTAATCGCGGATCCTCGTGAACGTGAGCAAATGATAGTTGACCAAATCAAGGCAATCGAAGCTGAACATGGTGTACGTATCGAAATTGATGCTGACTTACTGAACGAAGTCTTGAACTTGGTTGAATACCCAACTGCCTTCATGGGAAGTTTTGATGCCAAATACCTTGAAGTTCCAGAAGAAGTCTTGGTGACTTCGATGAAGGAACACCAACGTTACTTTGTTGTTCGTGATCAGGATGGTAAACTCTTGCCAAACTTCATTTCTGTTCGTAATGGAAACGCAGAGCATTTGGAAAATGTCATCAAGGGTAATGAAAAAGTCTTAGTTGCCCGCTTGGAAGACGGAGAATTCTTCTGGCGTGAAGACCAAAAATTGGTCATTTCAGATCTTGTTGAAAAATTGAACCAGGTGACCTTCCATGAAAAGATTGGTTCCCTTCGTGAACACATGATTCGTACAGGTCAGATTGCCGTCCTTTTAGCGGAAAAAGCTGGTTTATCAGTGGATGAAACGATTGATCTTGCCCGCGCAGCATCCATTTATAAGTTTGACTTGTTGACAGGGATGGTTGGTGAGTTTGATGAACTCCAAGGAATTATGGGTGAGAAATATGCCCTTCTTGCTAGGGAAGCTCCAGCAGTTGCGGCTGCCATTCGTGAACACTACATGCCTACATCAGCGGACGGAGCTCTCCCAGAGAGCAAGATTGGAGCCATTCTAGCCATTGCAGACAAATTGGATACGATTTTGAGTTTCTTCTCAGTAGGCTTGATTCCATCAGGTTCTAACGATCCTTATGCCCTTCGTCGTGCAACGCAAGGTGTAGTTCGTATCTTGGATGCTTTTGGTTGGCACATTGCTATGGATGAGTTGATTGATAGCCTTTATGCTTTGAAATTTGACAGCTTGACTTATGGAAATAAAGCAGAGGTCATGGACTTTATCAAGGCTCGTGTTGATAAGATGATGGGTTCTACTCCAAAAGACATTAAGGAAGCGGTCCTTGCAAGTTCGAACTTTGTCGTGGCGGATATGTTGGAAGCAGCAAGTGCTCTCGTCGAAGCAAGCAAGGAAGAAAACTTCAAACCGTCTGTAGAATCTCTTTCACGTGCTTTCAACTTGGCTGAGAAAGCAGAAGGATCTGAAACAGTTGATCCTGCTCTCTTTGAAAATGAAGAAGAGAAAGCCTTGGCGGAAGCAGTAGAATCACTCGTTTTATCAGGGACTGCAAGTCAGCAATTAGAACAACTCTTTGCGCTTAGTCCAGTTATTGATGCTTTCTTTGAGAATACTATGGTAATGACCGATGATCAAGATATTCGTCAAAATCGATTGGCTGTTTTGTCGCAATTAACCAAGAAAGCAGCTAAACTTGCACGCTTTAACCAAATCAATACCAAGTAGACTCTCTATTAAACGAACTGTATCTTTTTACAAAGGAGATAAACATGGATTCAAAAAAAATCGCTCGTATCAACGAGCTCGCTAAAAAGAAAAAAACAGAAGGCTTAACTTCTGCTGAAAAAGTAGAACAAGCTAAACTTCGTGAGGAATACATCGAAGGCTATCGTCGTGCTGTTCGTCACCATATTGAAGGAATTAAGATTGTTGATGAAGAGGGAAATGACGTCACACCAGAAAAACTACGCCAAGTGCAACGTGAAAAAGGTTTACACGGTCGCAGTTTAGATGATCCTAACTCATAAAATGAAAGGGGGCTGTAGATGATTTACAAGCCCTTTTTCTGTTGTAATAACAAAAGGAGCCAAATGGCTCCTTTTTGGTTTCTTAGTTGCTTGCACCAGAAGTAGCGTCTGCGCCACCACCGTGGCCTCCAGCATCACCTGAATCAGAAGCGCCAGAAGTAGCATCAGCGTCTCCATGACCTCCAGCAGCAGGAGCAAATGGTCCGCTACCACCTACCAAACGTTGACCCGTTTCTTTTAGGTACCAGTCAAGCCATGGTTGGAAGTTAAAGACAATTTCATTGATACCAGCGTATGATCCGTCAGGATAGTACATCGCTTGGTAGTTGTGAGTATTGATGACGCCTGCAGGAGAACCTGGAACGATCGTACGGACGTATTCTTGGTTTCCGTTACGAAGTGTTCCGATAACCCACTCTACATTCTTCATACGTGCTGGTGGAAGAGAATTGTGAACAGTCGACATACGGTTACCTGATTGAGGTGGTACACGTTTGGCAAACATGGTGTCTGGATCTTGGTGAGCGTTGTTGTAGTAGAGGAATTGGTTGTTGTCATCAGCGTATGTCAATTCAAATGGCATAGCTTTCAAGAACATATCAATTTGGTTAACCGTCAAGATACCGTGGTCCAATTTGACATAGGTATCACCAGAAACAGCTCCAGTGATTGCAGCAACTTTTTCTACCCATTCTGGATCGTCAGGATCAACTTCTGTAATGGTTGTAGCGATTGGTTTTCCACAATCCAAGTCTTCTGGTTCAATTGGTTTTGGTTTTTTCAATTTTGAAACGACTCCTACGTATTTTACAAAGTTATCTAAGCAAGTTTCAAGGAATTTAACAGTTCCTTCATTAGTGATATTTCCGTCGTTATCAAAAGCTTCCTTAGCTTTACCAAGAAGGAATTCATTACCTGGAAGCGTGTAGGCATTAACACCTGGAGCGTCAAGGATTTTACGAAGGTGAACTTGGGCACGTGATGTTCCTTGGTCATAGTATGATGCACCCACAATCATAACAGGCTTGTTTTCAAATGGATGAACTTCGTATGAAAGCCATTCGAGTACAGATTTGAGTGAAGCTGAGATAGTGTGGTTGTGCTCAGGAGTAGCGATAATGACACCATCAGCACGTGTAATCTTGTTATACAAGAAACGCAATTGGAAGCTTTCGTCCCATTTTTCGTCTTGGTTAAACATTGGAACTTCGTCAATTTCAAGAACTTCTAATTCAAATTTGAATTTGAAATTACGACGGATAAATTCCAAGAGTTTGCGGTTATATGATTGATCGTAGTTTGATCCAACAAGTCCAACAAATTTCATTCTTTCGGTCTCCTATCTTACAAATTTTCCCAGTCAAATTCTTCTGCATCTTTACGAAGCAATTCTTGTGCGTTGCGCAATTTTTCAGTAATTTTCACGAAGATACGGAAGTCATCAAAAATAGCATCCAATTTCTTGATGACATCAAGGTCAACCAAGTCACCACTTGGGTTAAATGCTTGAAGAGAGTGTGAGAGCAAGAATTCATCTGGAAGAACATTTGCCTTGATTTCAGGAGCATTCAAGATTTGACGAAGTTGCAATTGGGCACGAGATGAACCAAGTGTGCCGTATGAAGCACCAGTAATCATGATTGGTTTGTTCAAAAGTGGGTAGATACCGTAAGATAGCCAAGCAAGAGCGCTCATCAAAACTGCAGGGATAGAGTGGTCGTACTCAGGAGTACCGATAATCACACCGTCAGATGCTTCAATTTTAGCTGCAATCTCAAGAATTTCAGCTGGAAGTTGCTTATCTGCTGGTTTGTTGAAAACAGGGATATCCTTGATTTCAACGAGTTCAATTTCAGATTTATCAGCAAAGTGTTTTTGCATGTATTGGAGCAATTGGCGGTTTGTAGAACGTTTAGAGTTCGTTCCAACAATGGCAATAAGTTTTAGCATGAGATTTCCTTTCTCTTTTTACATAATACAATTTTGAAGGCCTGAAGAACATGCAAGGCGTCCCTCTTTGTCGATGAGAATGGCTTCGATACCATCTATACTTTCGACTTGCCAGAGGATAGAAGCGCTACGTTCTCCAAATAGGCGGGTTGTCCAAATCTCACCATCAACGGATTTATCAGAGATAATCGTTAGGCTAGCAAGATCGGTTTCGACAGGGAATCCTGTCTCACTATCAAAGATATGGTGATAGTCTTTTCCATCTACTGTCAGGTGGCGTTCATAGATACCTGAAGTGACAACGGATTTGTTAGAAGCAGGAATGGTTAGGAGATGGTTGCCACGAGGATTTCGCGGATCTTGAATCCCAATCTGCCAGGCTTTCCCTTCTTTGGCTTGGTTATCCCCGATGGTGAGGATATTTCCTCCGAGATTGATCAGTGCAGAGGTGACACCGTGTTCTTTCAAATACTGGGCAACCTTATCTGCACTATAGCCCTTGGCTAAACAACCTAAATCAAGCTTCATTCCTTTCTTCTTTAAAAAAACAGTAGAGTTAGTCGGATCCAACTTGATAAAATGCGGGTCAACTAGAGGCAAGACAGCTTCGATTTCTTTAGAGTCTGGAAGCCGTGCATCTGCAAATCCGATTCGCCAGGTTTGAATCAAGGGACCGATACTGATATTTAGATGGCTAGAGGGAGCTAGGCTGTGCTCTAGTCCAAGAGCAATCAGTTCAAATAGGTCAGGATGAACCTTAACAGGTGCGATTCCAGCCTTGTAGTTGATTTCCATCAGTTCGGATTCTTGACTATTGGCGTTGAAGCGGTATTCGAGCTCCTTGAGCAAGTCAAAAGCGCCCTGAAGCAGGATTTCTGCCCGCTCATCTACTAATGAAATCGTGATAGTTGTTCCCATTAGCCGTTCAGAACGTGAATGAAGAGACAAGCTACCAGCTCCTTTCTCTTTATAGGAAATCATTCAATATAAGGTCGTTAAAGAAAAATTAAACCCCTTACATTTTCTTTCCATGTAACTAGCATACCATAAAGTCAGCGTTTTCACAAATGGATTTTGACAAAAAGTCAAGAAATATGCTCAAAATTAGCATGAAAACGATAGAAAAATTGGATTTATCAATGTTAAGTGTATTTTTTTCTGAAAAAAAGAGAATTCTGAGCAAATGTCTTGTAAACGCTAACAGTAAATGATATACTAGGAAGGTAAATCAAAAATTAAAGGTAGGAATTTTTCTATGAGTAAAATCGTTGTAGTTGGTGCTAACCACGCTGGTACAGCTTGTATTAATACGATGTTGGATAACTTTGGTCATGAGAACGAAATCGTAGTATTTGACCAAAACTCAAATATTTCATTCCTTGGTTGTGGAATGGCGCTTTGGATTGGGGAACAAATTGATGGCCCAGAAGGTCTCTTCTACTCTGATAAAGAAAAATTGGAAGCAAAAGGTGCTAAAATTTACATGAACTCACCAGTTCTTTCAATTGACTACGATAACAAAGTTGTGACTGCAGAAGTTGAAGGAAAAGAGCACAAAGAGTCTTATGATAAATTGATCTTTGCGACAGGTTCAACTCCTATTTTGCCTCCAATCGAAGGTGTAGAAATCGTTAAAGGTAACCGCGAATTCAAAGCAACACTTGAAAATGTTCAATTTGTTAAGTTGTACCAAAATGCAGAAGAAGTTATCGAAAAACTTGCTGACAAGAGCAAACACCTTGAGCGCATTGCCGTTGTTGGTGGTGGTTACATCGGTGTTGAGCTGGCTGAAGCTTTCGAACGTCTTGGAAAAGAAGTGGTGCTTGTTGATATCGTAGACACTGTTTTGAACGGCTACTATGACAAAGACTTCACCCAAATGATGGCGAAGAACTTGGAAGACCACAACATCCGCTTGGCGCTTGGTCAAACAGTTAAAGCCATCCAAGGTGACGGTAAAGTTGAACGCTTGGTAACAGACAAAGAAACATTTGATGTGGATATGGTGGTTCTTGCAGTTGGTTTCCGTCCAAACACAGCTCTTGCTGACGGTAAGATTGAACTCTTCCGTAACGGTGCCTTCCTTGTAGATAAGAAACAAGAAACATCTATCCCAGGTGTATACGCTGTTGGTGACTGTGCGACTGTTTATGACAATGCTCGTAAAGACACTAGCTACATCGCTCTTGCATCTAACGCTGTACGTACTGGTATCGTTGGTGCTTACAATGCTTGTGGACATGAATTGGAAGGAATCGGTGTGCAAGGATCAAACGGTATTTCAATCTATGGTCTTCACATGGTTTCAACTGGTTTGACTCTTGAAAAAGCCAAAGCTGCAGGCTATAATGCAACTGAAACTGGCTTTAACGATCTTCAAAAACCAGAATTTATGAAGCATGACAACCACGAAGTTGCCATCAAGATTGTCTTTGATAAAGACAGTCGCGAAATCCTTGGTGCACAAATGGTTTCACATGATGCTGCAATTAGTATGGGAATCCACATGTTCTCACTTGCTATCCAAGAGCATGTGACAATTGATAAATTGGCTTTGACAGACCTATTCTTCTTGCCACATTTCAACAAACCATACAACTACATTACAATGGCTGCACTTACAGCTGAAAAATAACAATAGCTGAGCTATCTGGCCTTAAGTTAAGGTCAGATAGTTTTTTTAATCCATCTGTACCCAGACAATTATTATTTTTCTATCTTGTACTTCATTCTAATCTGGCTTAAAATGAAATGGTAGCTACCAATACAAATGATGAGGATTAAGAAATGACTGAAAATCGTTATGAACTAAATAAAAACTTGGCACAGATGCTCAAAGGTGGGGTTATCATGGACGTTCAGAACCCTGAACAGGCTCGTATCGCAGAGGCTGCTGGTGCGGCAGCTGTTATGGCCTTGGAGCGGATTCCAGCTGATATTCGTGCAGCTGGTGGAGTTTCTCGTATGAGTGATCCAAAGATGATTAAGGAAATCCAAGAAGCGGTCAGTATTCCAGTGATGGCCAAGGTCAGAATCGGGCATTTTGTTGAAGCTCAGATTTTAGAGGCTATTGAGATTGACTATATCGATGAGAGTGAAGTGCTGTCTCCAGCAGACGATCGTTTCCATGTGGACAAGAAAGAATTCCAAGTTCCTTTTGTCTGTGGAGCTAAGGATTTGGGTGAAGCCTTGCGTCGTATCGCTGAGGGAGCTTCCATGATTCGGACAAAAGGAGAACCGGGTACAGGAGATATCGTCCAAGCCGTTCGCCATATGCGTATGATGAATCAAGAAATTCGCCGCATTCAAAACCTCCGTGAAGATGAACTTTATGTGGCAGCAAAAGAACTCCAAGTCCCTGTAGAATTGGTCCAATACGTTCATGAACATGGAAAATTACCAGTTGTTAACTTCGCAGCCGGAGGTGTGGCAACACCAGCAGATGCTGCGCTGATGATGCAATTGGGAGCAGAGGGCGTCTTTGTCGGTTCAGGTATTTTCAAGTCAGGAGATCCTGTTAAACGAGCAAGTGCTATTGTTAAGGCCGTAACCAACTACCAAAATCCTCAAATTCTGGCTCAAATCTCTGAAGACCTAGGGGAAGCCATGGTTGGTATCAATGAGAATGAAATCCAAATTCTCATGGCTGAGCGAGGAAAATAGATGAAAATTGGAATATTGGCCTTGCAAGGTGCCTTTGCAGAACATGCAAAAGTGCTAGATAAACTAGGAGTCTCTAGTGTCGAAATCAGAAATTTAGAGGATTTTCAACAACATCAGAGTGACTTGGTGGGTTTGATATTACCTGGCGGTGAGTCTACAACCATGGGCAAGCTCTTGCGCGACCAGAACATGCTGCTTCCCATCCGAGAAGCCATTCTATCTGGATTACCCGTTTTTGGGACCTGTGCGGGCTTGATTTTGCTGGCTAAGGAAATCACTTCTCAGGAAGAAAGTCATCTTGGAACCATGGATATAGTGGTTGAGCGCAATGCTTATGGGCGCCAACTAGGAAGCTTCTATACAGAGGCAGAATGTAAGGGAGTTGGCAAGATTCCCATGACCTTTATCCGTGGACCGATTATCAGTAGTGTTGGAGAGGGTGTAGAAATTTTAGCAACAGTAGACGATCAAATCGTTGCAGCTCAAGAAGAGAATATGCTGGTGACCTCTTTTCATCCTGAGTTAACAGATGATGCTCGCTTGCACCAGTATTTTATCAATATGTGTAAAGAAAAAAGTTGAGAAAAGATTCTCAACTTTTTTACATGTAATAAACAATAGCGATGTACTGAAGTGCAGATGCTGCTAGGATAAAGAGATGCCAAATCATGTGGAAATAAGGTTTTTTCTTAGCGTAAAATCCAGCTCCAACTGTATAACAGAGCCCACCAGTTACCATGAGACTCCAGAAAATTGGTGTTGTTTGACTGATAATGGCAGGAATGATAGCCAGAACCAACCAGCCCATGATCAGGTAAAGGGCAAGGCTGAATTTCTCATTGACCTTTTTAGCAAAGATTTTATAAAGGATGCCAAAGATGGTCGTTCCCCACTGAATGGCAATGATCAGATAGCCAAACCAGTTATTCATCAAAGTCAATACGACCGGCGTATAAGAGCCCGCGATAGCCACGTAAATCATAGAATGGTCGATGATTCGCAAGACGTATTTGTGGGTCGAACCATAGGCCATAGAGTGGTAAATGGTTGACGAGAGGAACATGAGAAAGAGACTGATAACAAAGATAGAAACGCCAAAAGATGATAAAAATCCGTGTGCTTCATAACTATAGGTGGATGAAATGGGGAGTAGGATGAGCATGATAACGGCACCCACAGCATGGGTCACGCTATTAGCAATTTCCTCTCCAAAACTGAGTTTTTTACTGAGTTTTAGACTGGTATTCATTGGATTTCCTCCTCTTCTTTGATAAGGATTAAGTCTAGAGTTTGATGATAGAGTTTAACCGTTTGACAGCTAGTTTGGATAATAGGATTTTCTGGATCAATCCCATGGTTCATGTAGTCTACAAAAGCATCGTAGAGCTGGTCTGAGCTCGCTTGAGTTTGCAGAGTATTAAGGGTCTGAGCGATTTCTTGGATCGAAAAGACAGACTTGAGAGTGGTGATGGCAATCAAACGGGCGATCTGTTTGCGTTGGTATTTTTTCTTGTCTGGCTTTGTCAGGTAACCATGTTTGACATAGTTATTGACCATAGATGCTGTTAGTCCCTTGTCCTTATCTGGAGAGATAGGGGCACAGACCTGATTGACATAAAGTAAAACCTGATCCAGATAGAGGTCAATGTTTGGAATGTCTTCCCATTTTGGGTAGGAAAAGTTAGAATTCATTTCCAACTCCTTTTTATCTAGTTTCGATAACTAGATTATAAAATAATAAAAAACAAAAGTCAAGTTTCAACTGCTTGTAGAAAGCTTTAAATTATGCTATGATGAGAGAAAATAGTTAGAAATGAGGGGAAAAGATGGAGATTCGTTTAGCTTTCCCAAACGAAGTGGATGCGATTATGCAGGTGATGGAGGATGCCAAAAAGTGCTTAGCAAAGTCTGGTAGCGACCAGTGGCAAAATGGCTATCCAAATGCAGATATCATTATTGATGATATCATCTCAGGCCAAGCCTATGTGGCCTTGGAAGAAGGAGAACTGCTAGCTTATGCTACTGTAACCAAGAGTCCAGAGGAAGCCTATGAAGCCATTTATGAAGGAAGTTGGCAGGGGGAAGAATCAGAATATCTGGTCTTTCACCGTATCGCTGTGGCAGCAGATGTCCAAGGACAAGGTGTTGCTCAGACTTTCCTAGAAGGCTTGATTGAAGGTTTTGATTATCTAGATTTTCGCTCAGATACGCATGCAGAAAACAAGGCCATGCAGCATATCTTTGAAAAGCTAGGCTTCCAACAGGTTGGTAAGGTTCCAGTTGATGGGGAACGTTTGGCCTATCAGAAATTAAAAAAATGAAGCAGAAAAAGTACGCAAAGATGCTCTACCCGTCGCCAATTGGAACTTTATCCTTAGTTGCTGACGAGCAATATTTGTATGGAATTTGGGTACAGGACCAAACTCATTTTGAGAGGGGATTAGGAGATGAAACGATAGAAGAAGTTGCTAGCCATCCTGTATTAGAGCAAGTTATTTCCTATTTAGATACCTATTTCGAAGGCAGTGTTCAGGATCTATCTGACTTACCTTTAGCTCCCATTGGAACAGATTTTGAAAAGCGGGTTTGGGATTACTTACAGGCCATTCCTTATGGTCAAACAGTAACTTACGGACAAATAGCTCAAGACCTGCAAGTGGCTTCTGCTCAAGCGATTGGAGGAGCAGTGGGGCGCAATCCTTGGTCCATACTTGTTCCCTGTCATCGGGTGCTGGGGTCAGGCAATCGCTTGACAGGCTATGCATCTGGAGTCGAAAAGAAAGCCTGGCTCTTGCAACATGAAGGTGCAGCATTTCAAGAAAATAAAAAATAGAAAGAAAAGAAGATGTTAGAATTTATCGAATACCCAAAATGTTCAACTTGTAAGAAAGCAAAAAATGAATTGGATCAACTTGGACTGGACTACAAAGCTGTCCACATCGTAGAAGAAACACCAAGTGAAGACGTGATTTTGAAGTGGTTGGAAACTTCCGGTTTTGAAGTGAAACAATTTTTCAATACTAGCGGGATCAAATACCGCGAACTGGGCCTAAAAGATAAGGTGGGAAGTTTGTCAAAACAAGAAGCAGCCAAGCTTCTAGCGAGTGATGGTATGTTATTGAAACGTCCAATTTTGGTGGAGAATGGTGCTGTTAAACAAATCGGCTATAGAAAACCCTATGAGAACTTAGGTTTGAGATAGTTTTTATTTATCTCCTTGATAGGTAAAATATATAGCCTCCCTGTTTTAAAGTGTGATAAACTAGAAGATAGACAAAGTCTGAGTAGCCCGTAGCAAATAATTTGCTTGCGAGCAGAAGTATGATAGAATGAATCATTATCAGGAGAGGATGTTTTTATGACTGTTACAACATTTTTAGCATCAGATTGGTACCAAAGTTTGATGCAACTCATTCCGGATGGTAAACTCTTTAGTTTGCGTTCGGTCTTTGATGGAATTCCAAGGATTGTCCAACAACTGCCTACAACCTTGATGTTGACACTTGGAGGTGCACTCTTTGGTTTGCTACTTGCCTTGATTTTTGCCATTGTTAAGATCAATCGTGTTAAAATTCTATATCCCTTGCAGGCCTTTTTCGTTAGCTTCTTAAAAGGTACTCCAATCCTAGTTCAACTTATGTTGACCTACTACGGAATTCCTTTGGCACTGAAAGCTATCAACCAACAATGGGGCACTGGTTTCAATATCAATGCGATTCCAGCAGCGCTTTTTGCGATTGTGGCCTTTGCTTTTAATGAGGCGGCTTATGCAAGTGAAACGATTCGTGCAGCCATCCTTTCTGTTAATCCAGGTGAAATTGAGGCGGCGCGTAGTCTGGGTATGACTCGTGCTCAAGTTTATCGTCGCGTGATTATTCCAAATGCGGCGGTGGTAGCGACACCGACTTTGATTAACTCTCTTATCGGTTTGACCAAGGGAACTTCTCTAGCCTTTAGTGCGGGTGTTGTCGAAGTTTTTGCTCAAGCTCAGATTTTGGGTGGAGCAGATTATCGTTACTTTGAGCGTTTCATCTCCGTAGCCCTTGTTTATTGGGTAGTCAATATCGGAATTGAAAGCCTCGGTCGTTTCATCGAGAGAAAAATGGCTATTTCTGCACCTGATACAGTGCAAACAGATGTGAAAGGAGACCTTCGTTAATGATTAAGATTTCGAATTTAAGCAAATCCTTTTCAGGACAAACTGTCTTGGATCATCTGGACTTGGATATCCAAAAAGGGGAGGTAGTGGCCTTGATTGGTTCATCTGGAGCTGGGAAATCAACCTTTCTTCGTAGTTTGAACTATCTTGAAACTCCAGATAGTGGAACGATTCAGATTGACAATTTTAAAGTTGATTTTTCTCAGATTAGCCAAGAAGAAATCCTAACCCTTCGTCGCAAGTTGTCTATGGTTTTCCAACAGTTTAATTTGTTTGAACGCCGAACTGCTCTTGACAATGTTAAGGAAGGTTTGGTTGTTGTCAAGAAATTATCGGATGAGGAAGCAACAAAAATCGCCAAGGAAGAGTTGGCTAAAGTTGGTCTTTCTGACCGTGAAAACCATTACCCTCGCCACTTATCAGGTGGACAAAAGCAACGGGTTGCCCTCGCGCGTGCGCTTGCTATGAAACCAGATGTCTTGCTCTTGGATGAGCCCACTTCAGCCCTTGACCCAGAGTTGGTCGGTGAAGTAGAAAAGTCTATTGCAGACGCTGCCAAGTCAGGTCAGACCATGATTTTGGTCAGTCACGATATGTCTTTTGTAACCCAAGTGGCAGATAAGGTTTTATTCCTAGATAAAGGGAAAATCATCGAGTCTGGCACACCGGATGAAATCATCAATCATCCAAAAGAAGAACGGACAAAAGAATTCTTCGCTAGTTACAAACGGACTTATATTTGATATAATAGAAAAAGGAAAACTCAGTTAGTTGGACTAGCTGAGTTTACTCTTTAAAAAAGATAGAAACGAGAGAGATCATGCTGCTGCAACTGTTTTCTTTATATTTCGAGAGTTTGATCTTAACGACCATCCTTGTCGTGATTTTTCTGGGGATTTGGATTGGATTGAGAGCCATGTCTGGTGTGGACAAGACAGCCAAGGCTCGTCAAGCTCATCTCTATGATATGATTATGATTGGAGTTTTGGTCGTTCCGGTGTTATCCTTTGCCGTCATGAGTTTGCTCTTGGTTTTCAAGGCATAATCCTTGCGTGACTAGCAAGAATAAGTTAGAATAAAGATAGTTACAACAAGAAAGAAGGAATCGAAATGTACGATACGATTATTATCGGTGCTGGACCTGCGGGAATGACCGCTGCCTTATATGCTGCTCGAAGCAATCTGAAAGTAGGCTTGATTGAAGGTGGTCTGCCAGGCGGGCAAATGAATAACACATCTGATATCGAAAACTATCCAGGTTATGCCAATATCAGTGGACCTGAATTGGCTGAAAAGATGTTTGAACCACTTGAAAACCTTGGAGTAGAGCATCTTTATGGCTATGTTGAAAATATTGAAGACAAGGGTGACTATAAGAAGGTAATCACTGATGATCAAGTTTACGAAACCCGTACTGTCATCGTGGCAACTGGGTCAAAACACCGTCTTTTGGGAGTTCCCGGAGAAGAAGAACTGAACAGTCGTGGTGTTTCTTACTGTGCAGTCTGTGATGGAGCTTTCTTCCGTGACCAAGACTTGCTCGTAGTCGGTGGTGGAGATTCAGCGGTAGAAGAAGCCCTCTTCTTGACTCGCTTTGCCAAGACTGTTACCATTGTTCACCGTCGCGACCAACTTCGTGCCCAAAAGGTGTTGCAAGACCGTGCCTTTGCTAATGAGAAAGTCAACTTTATCTGGGACTCTGTCGTCAAGGAAATCAAAGGTGAAAACCGAGTAGAATCTGTCGTATTTGAAAATGTAAAAACAGGTCAAATAACAGAGCAAGCCTTTGGTGGTGTCTTTATCTATGTTGGTTTGGATCCCGTTAGCGATTTTGTCAAAGATTTGAATATTCAAGATCAGGCTGGCTGGATTGTGACAGATAACCACATGAAAACTGCCGTTGACGGTATCTTTGCGGTTGGAGATGTTCGCCAGAAAGACCTTCGCCAAGTAACAACAGCAGTTGGAGATGGGGCTATCGCTGGTCAAGAAGCTTACAAATTTATTACAGAACATAGTTAATACACTTCGAAAATCTCTTCAAACCACGTCAGCTTCGCCTTGCCGTAGGTATGGGTACTGACTTCGTCAGTTCTATCCACAACCTCAAAGCAGTGCTTTGAGCTGTCTTAAGCTAGCTTCCTAGTTTGCTCTTTGATTTTCATTGAGTATAATCATAAAAAAGTTTCCAATCAGATGACTGGAAACTTTTTTTATAGTCTATTTCGGAAAACTTCGTACATGAGAATGGCTGCAGCAACACTGGCATTGAGGCTTTGAACATGTCCATTCATGGGAATGGTAATCATCTCATCAACCTGTTTTTTGATGTTGCTAGAGATGCCTTTTCCTTCATTTCCGATGATGAGGGCGATTTTTCCTTTTGTATTCCACTTGTGGCAAGGAGTACCGTTCATATCCGTTCCAAAGGTCCAGAAGCCTTCATCCTTGAGTTTGTCTAGAGTTTGACTGAGGTTGGTCACTCGCGCAATCGGTACATGCTCAATAGCACCTGTGGCCGTTTTGGCAACGACAGGAGTCACTCCGACGGCACGGTGCTTGGGAATGATGACACCTGAAACATTGGTCGCATCAGCAGTCCTTAAGATAGAACCTAAGTTGTGAGGGTCAGTTAGACCATCCAGAATCAACAGAAGTGGATTTTCTTCTTGGCGTGTTTTTGCAAGGATGTGATCCAGCTCGCTATAGGCAAATTCGGAAACTCGTAGAACAAAACCTTGGTGAACAGCGCCTTCGGTCATCTCAGACAGGGATTTTTTTGAAGTCCAAGAGATGGAGACCTTTTTCTCAGCAGCCAGTTCCTTGACTTTCTCAACATTCTTACCTCGGAGATCATCTTGGAGGTAGAGTTTGTTTCCTGTATTTGCAAGGAGGGCTTCGGTAACGGCATGGACGCCATAGACAATATCATTTGTTTTCATGCCTCTATTATAACACAAAACCCCGTCTTGCAACGGGATTTTCTTTATTCGAGGATGAGGAGTCCATCTTTGATAGCAAATGGGTCTTTCTCATTGATACGATCGTAGAACATGATTCCGTTGATGTGGTCAATTTCATGTTGGACAACGATAGAGTTGTATCCTTTAAGCTTGATGCGGTGTTTTTCTCCGTCCTTGTCAAAGTAATCAACAGTGACGCGGGCATGACGAACAACATAGCCTGGAACTACACGGTCGACAGATAGGCACCCTTCTCCTTCACCGAGGGCGGCGTCCTGAACAGAGTGGGATACGATTTTTGGATTGTACATAACAGCTTGCAGGTCGTAGGCTTCCTGAGGAGTTTCACCTTCTTCCACAATATTTGGCACTAAAACAGCGATAATGCGTTTTGAGATATCTAACTGAGGAGCGGCCAATCCAACCCCACCGCGGAGTCCCATCTTTTCAGCCATAACAGGATCCTGAGAATTTTTGAGGAATTGCATCATCTTTTCTCCAAGGATGATTTCCTGGTCAGACAGTGGGAAAGTGACCTCCTCAGCAACCGCGCGTAAAGTTGGGTTCCCCTCACGGATAATATCGTTCATATTAATTAAATGAGCAGCTTTTGTAATACGTTCTATAGCAGACATTTTCTCTCCTTTCATTACCTCTACATGATAACACAAAATAGGCGAGAAAGAAAGTCACAGAAGTTCCTAAAAAATAATATAATAAACGGTATTCCTCTTTTGTCTGTGGTATAATAAAAGAAAAGACTTGCAGTAAAAGCAAGGGGGGAATAAAGATGGAAAAGCGACAAGATAGATGGTCTCATGGTCCTATTTTTGGATTGTTGAAGAGTAGTATTGGTTTCTTTAGGAATTATAAATCTTGGACAAATGCCCAGTTTATTACGGTGCTGTTGCTTGCAGTTTCCTTGTCTATGGGGCTGAACTTGTTGACCCAAGCAGTACAAGGGAACAAGGGAACAAGTCCGAGTGGTCAAACAGTTGATTCTGCTCAGACGTCTAGTCAGTCTAAGGAAAATCAGTCTGCCGAAACGACAGCTCGTATCATGGCAAATGGTGACCTTCTCTACCATATTCCTATCTACCGAACAGCTCTGAAAGAAGATGGAACCTATGATTTCCATGAAAATTTTGAGTATGTAAAACCCTGGCTCAAACAAGCGGATTTAGTGCTTGGTGACTTTGAAGGAACGGTGAACAAGGACCACTACTTGGCAGGCTATCCTCTCTTTAATGCACCAGGGGAAGTCATGGATGCGATCAAGGATGCAGGCTACCAAGTTCTAGACTTGGCTCATAATCACATCTTGGATTCTCAAATTGAGGGAGTGGTTTCGACAGCAGAAGCTATTGAAAAGGCAGGGATGACACCCATAGGAGTCTACACACATGAATCCCGTGACCAAGCTCCACTAGTTATCAAGGAAGTCAATGGTATCAAGGTAGCTCTCCTAGCCTATTCTTACGGTTTTAATGGCATTGAGCAGTATATCTCTCAAGAGGATTATAATCGCTATCTTTCTGACCTGAATGAAGATAAGATGAAGGCGGAAATCGAACGAGCTGAGCAAGAGGCGGATATTACTGTCATCATGCCTCAGATGGGAATTGAGTACCAGCTAGAACCGACGGAAGAACAGAAAACACTGTACCATAAGATGATTGACTGGGGAGCTGATATTATCTTTGGAGGGCATCCTCATGTCGTTGAACCTGCTGAAACCGTTGAAAAAGATGGTGACAAAAAATTGATCATCTATTCCATGGGAAATTTCCTCTCAAACCAACGCATTGAAACCATGCAAGACGAGGAAAATGCCAAGTGGACGGAGCGAGGAGTTCTCATGGATGTGACCATTAAGAAAAAAGATGGCAAGACAAGGATTGAAACTGCTAAAGCACATCCAACTTGGGTTAATCGAACTCCAAAAGGAACTTACTCTCCAGAAGGCTATCCGCTCTTCCTCTATCAGACCTATATCCTAGAGGACTTCATTGAGGGAGGCAGTTACCGTGACAAGTTGGATGAGGCGACCAAGGAACGAATTGACACGGCCTATAAAGAAATGAATGAACATGTAGGGTTGAAGTGGTAGACGCTCGCCCTAAAGGAGATAGGATGACGATTAAATTAATTGCAACAGACATGGATGGAACCTTGCTAGACCCGAGGGGGCAGCTGGATCTGCCCCGCTTGGAAAAGATTTTAGATCAGTTGGATCAAAGGGATATCCGTTTTGTCATTGCGACGGGGAATGAAGTTCACCGTATGAGGCAATTGCTTAAACATTTGGCGAGTAGAGTTGTCCTAGTCGTTGCCAATGGGGCGCGTATTTTTGAAAATAATAAACTGATTCAAGCGCAGACCTGGGATGATGCTATGGTTGACAAGGCTTTAGTTCATTTTAAAGGGAGGGAGTGCCGAGATCAATTTGTTGTCACTAGTATGAACGGGAGTTTTGTCAAGAAAGGAACTGTTTTTACAGAACTTGATAAATTTATGACTCCTGAGATGATTGAAAAACTCTATCGGCATACAAACTTTGTTGAAGAGCTCAGATCGGATCTCTTCGGTGGGGTGCTAAAGATGAGTATGGTCGTTGGTGAAGAACGCTCTAGTTCTGTTTTGCAGGAAATCAATGACCTCTTTGATGGGCATGTAAGAGCCGTTTCCAGTGGTTATGGTTGTATCGATATCCTACAGGCTGGTGTTCACAAGGCTTGGGGATTGGAAGAATTACTCAAGCGCTGGGATTTGAAATCGGAACAAGTCATGGCTTTTGGTGATAGTGAAAATGATATCGAAATGCTAGAACTGGCTGGAATTGCCTATGCGATGGAAAACGCAGATGATGAGGTCAAGGCAGTTGCGACTGCTCTAGCTCCGGCTAACAGCCAGGCGGGTGTTTATCAAGTCCTAGAAAACTGGTTAGAGAAAGAGGGATAAGGTGGCAGTACAGTTATTAGAGAATTGGCTCTTAAAAGAGCAGGAAAAAATTCAAACCAAGTATCGTGAATTGAATCAAATTTCTGTCCTAGAGCCAGATATCATTTTTATTGGTGATTCGATTGTGGAATATTACCCTCTGCAAGAGTTGTTTGGGACTGCCAAGACGATTGTCAATCGTGGCATCCGAGGCTACCAGACGAAACTGTTATTAGAGAATCTAGATGCCCATCTTTATGGTGATGCTGTGGATCAAATTGTTCTCCTAATTGGGACAAATGATATCGGAAAAGATATTCCTATAAATGAAGCCTTGGATAATCTTGAGCGAGTGATCCAATCAATTGCCCGAGATTATCCGTTGTCACAAATAAAGCTCCTATCCATTTTGCCAGTCAATGAGGGAGAGAAATACAAGCAGACTGTTTATATCCGAACCAATGAAAAGATTAGAGAATGGAATCAAGCCTATGAGGCTCTAGTATCCGCCTATATGCAGGTAGATTTTGTGCCGATTTATGATAGTTTGACAGATTCAAAAGGACAACTTCAATCAGCCTATACAACGGATGGCCTCCATCTAAGTGTAGCCGGTTATCAAGCTTTATCAGATGCTTTGAAAACGTATCTGTTCTAAAGAATTGGCTTGATTTTGCATTTTTTTTGAAGATAGGTTATAATAGTTCTAACATCCTGGGGTCGTTACGGATTCGACAGGCATTATGAGGCATATTTTGCAACCCGTGTGGCGACGTAAACGCTCAGTTAAATATAACTGCAAAAAATAACACTTCTTACGCTCTAGCTGCCTAAAAACCAGCAGGCGTGACCTGATTTGGATTGCTCGTGTTCAATGACAGGTCTTATGATTAGCGAGATACGATCAAGCCTTGTCTAGTGGTTTGATAAGAGATTAATAGACTCGCAGTTCCTAGGCTTGAGTTATGTGTCGAGGGACTGTTAAAACAATACATAACCTATGGTTGTAGACAAATATGTTGGCAGGTGTTTGGACGTGGGTTCGACTCCCACCGGCTCCATTATTCTTTCGCTAAACTTGGAAAAACGTTGTTAAATCAACGTTTTTTGTTTTTGCCTTTTGTATTCCTTGGTATTCTTTTGCTAAAAAAGGATACAACATTTTTGTCGTATCCTAGAAATCTATATCCTTTTGTTTTATGAAATCATATAGTGTTTGTATTATTTGATTTTTAAATACTTGTGATAAAAAAACTGCACCGAAATGCAGTTTTTGTTTTTCTACGGAAGACATGGGATTCGAACCCACGCACGCTGTTACACGCCTACCGCGTTTCCAACACGGCCTCTTAAGCCTCTTGAGTAATCTTCCAATACTTACTCAAATAGTCTACCATAAAGGACTTTATCTTGCAATAAAAATTTTGGAAATAAGAAAAATGATAGAATTTGAAAGAAAATGATAAAAAATGCTTGACTTTGGTAGATAATGTGCTAGAATGAATAGTGTAAACGATAACAGGAGGTGGTTTGGTGTTAAAAACTGAGCGGAAGCAACTGATTTTAGAGGAGTTAAATCAACATCATGTAGTTTCCCTAGAAAAATTGGTTAGTCTATTAGAAACATCAGAATCGACAGTACGAAGAGATTTGGATGAGTTGGAGGCGGAAAATAAACTTCGCCGTGTGCATGGTGGAGCAGAATTGCCCCACTCCTTGCAGGAAGAAGAAACCATCCAAGAAAAATCTGTCAAAAACCTTCAAGAGAAGAAGCTACTGGCTCAAAAAGCAGCATCTCTTATTAAGGAACAAGATGTTATCTTTATCGATGCTGGCACAACAACTGCTTTTTTAATCAAGGAATTGGTTAATAAGAATATCACAGTTGTGACCAACTCCATTCATCATGCGGTTCAGTTGGTTGAAAAACAGATTCCAACTGTCATGGTTGGAGGAAGTGTCAAGATGGCAACAGATGCATGTATTGGCGGTGTTGCTCTTAACCAAATCAATCAATTGCACTTTGACCGTGCCTTTATTGGGATGAATGGTGTGGACGATGGTTATTATACGACTCCTGATATGGAGGAGGGAGCCGTTAAGCGTGCTATTTTAGAGAATGCCAAACAAACCTATGTCTTGGTTGATTCGTCAAAGATTGGTCAAACTTGCTTTGCCAAGGTAGCACCTCTCAAACGCGCTATTGTCATCACAAGTCAAGGGCATAAGCTCTTGCAGGCTATTAAGAAGAAAACGGAGGTAATAGAAGTATGATTTATACAGTCACACTCAATCCATCCATTGACTATATCGTGCGCTTGGACCAAGTTCAAGTCGGCAGTGTCAATCGTATGGACAGTGATGATAAGTTTGCTGGTGGGAAAGGAATCAATGTTAGCCGTGTTTTGAAGCGCTTGGATATTCCTAATACTGCGACTGGATTTATTGGAGGATTTACTGGTAAATTTATCACAGATACTTTGGCAGAAGAGGAAATCGAAACGCGTTTTGTCCAAGTAGCAGAAGATACTCGTATCAATGTCAAGATTAAAGCAGACCAAGAAACAGAAATCAATGGAACAGGTCCAAATGTGGAACCAGCTCAGCTAGAAGAATTGAAAGCTATTTTGTCTAGTCTGACAGCAGATGATACGGTTGTGTTTGCAGGTTCAAGTGCTAAGAACCTAGGCAATGTTATCTATAAGGATTTGATTGCCTTGACACGCCAGACTGGTGCGCAAGTGGTTTGTGACTTTGAAGGACAGACCTTGATTGATAGTTTAGACTACCAGCCACTTTTGGTTAAACCAAACAATCACGAGCTTGGAGCTATCTTTGGAGTGAAACTCGAAAGTTTAGATGAAATCGAGAACTATGCTCGTCAGTTACTGTCCAAAGGAGCTCAAAACGTCATTATCTCCATGGCTGGGGACGGTGCACTTCTTGTCACATCTGAGGGAGCTTACTTCGCAAAACCTATCAAGGGAACAGTCAAAAATTCAGTGGGAGCTGGTGACTCTATGGTTGCTGGGTTTACAGGTGAATTTGTCAAATCTAAAGATGCAGTAGAGGCCTTCAAATGGGGAGTAGCTTGTGGAACAGCAACTACCTTCTCGGATGACTTGGCAACAGCGGAATTTATTAAAGAAACATATGAAAAAGTTGAGGTAGAAAAACGATGAAAATTCAAGACCTATTGAGAAAAGATGTCATGTTGCTGGATTTGCAGGCGACTGAAAAAACAGCAGCTATCGAAGAGATGATTCATAGCTTGGTAGATCATGGTTATGTGACGGATTTTGAAACCTTTAAAGAAGGAATCTTAGCGCGTGAAGCTCTCACTTCCACTGGTTTGGGTGACGGAATTGCTATGCCTCACAGCAAAAATTCTGCTGTCAAAGAAGCAACGGTTCTCTTTGCTAAGTCAAACAAGGGTGTTGACTATGAGAGCTTGGATGGGCAACCAACAGACCTCTTCTTCATGATTGCAGCTCCAGAAGGTGCCAATGATACTCACTTAGCAGCCTTGGCAGAATTGTCTCAATACTTGATGAAAGATGGTTTCGCTGACAAACTTCGTCAAGTAACATCTGCAGATCAAGTTATCGAACTTTTTGACCAAGCTTCAGAAAAAGCTGAGGAGCCTGTTCAAGCACCTGCTAATGACTCTGGTGACTTTATCGTAGCTGTTACAGCTTGTACGACAGGTATTGCCCACACATACATGGCCCAAGAGGCCCTTCAAAAAGTGGCTGCTGAAATGGGTGTTGGGATCAAGGTCGAAACCAACGGTGCCAGCGGTGTTGGGAATCAATTGACTGCAGAGGACATCCGTAAGGCTAAAGCTGTTATCATCGCTGCAGACAAGGCTGTTGAGATGGATCGTTTCGATGGCAAGCCATTGATCAACCGCCCAGTTGCAGACGGTATCCGTAAGACAGAAGAATTGATCAACTTGGCTCTTTCTGGGGATGCTGAAGTTTATCGTGCTGCTAATGGAGCAAAAACTGCAACAGCATCTAATGAAAAACAAAGCCTTGGTGGTGCCTTCTACAAACACTTGATGAGTGGTGTATCTCAAATGTTGCCATTCGTTATCGGTGGTGGTATCATGATTGCCCTTGCTTTCTTGATTGATGGTGCTATGGGTGTGCCACAAGATAGTCTTGGCAATCTAGGATCCTACCATGAGCTAGCTTCCATGTTCATGAAAATCGGTGGTGCAGCCTTTGGCTTGATGCTCCCAGTCTTTGCAGGATATGTTGCCTACTCTATCGCTGAAAAACCAGGTTTGGTAGCTGGTTTTGTGGCTGGTGCAATTGCCAAAGAAGGTTTTGCCTTTGGTAAAATCCCTTATGCAGCAGGTGGTGAAGCAACTTCAACTCTTGCAGGTGTCTCATCCGGTTTCCTAGGTGCCCTTGTTGGTGGATTTATCGCAGGTGCTTTAGTTCTTGCTATCAAGAAATACGTTAAAGTTCCTCGTTCACTTGAAGGTGCTAAATCAATCCTTCTCTTGCCACTTCTTGGAACAATCTTAACAGGATTTGTCATGCTAGCTGTTAACATCCCGATGGCAGCAATCAACACTGCGATGAATGACTTCTTAGGCGGTCTTGGAGGCGGTTCAGCTGTCCTTCTTGGTATCGTTCTTGGTGGAATGATGGCTGTTGATATGGGTGGTCCAGTTAATAAAGCGGCCTATGTCTTTGGTACAGGTACGCTTGCAGCAACTGTTTCTTCAGGTGGTTCTGTAGCCATGGCAGCAGTTATGGCTGGAGGAATGGTGCCACCACTTGCTATCTTTGTCGCAACCCTTCTTTTCAAAGATAAATTCACCAAGGAAGAACGCAACTCTGGTTTGACAAACATCATCATGGGCTTGTCATTTATCACTGAGGGAGCGATTCCATTTGGTGCCGCTGACCCAGCTCGTGCTATCCCAAGCTTCATCTTTGGTTCTGCAGTAGCAGGCGGACTCGTTGGTCTTGCTGGAATTAAACTCATGGCGCCACACGGAGGAATCTTCGTTATCGCCCTCACTTCAAATGCCCTTCTCTACCTTGCCTGTGTCTTGGTTGGCGCAATTGTAAGTGGTGTGGTTTATGGTTACCTACGTAAACCATTAGAAAAATAATCATAAATACTCAAATGACTGAACACGAAAGTGGGCAGTCATTTTTTGATGATGGAGTTAGGGAGAACGGTCTTTAAAGTGATATAATAGAGGTAAATCTTAGAGAATTTAAATGATAGAATGCTGAAGTTCTACAAATATCTTAGAGGAGATAAGTGTCATGAGTGATTCTAGAAAAGAAGGAATCGACAAACTAGAAAAGGAACAGTTCGGTCGCAAAAGTCTTACAAAAGAAGCGTTACAAGGAACCTATGCCAGCTTGGTGGAGGAAGATTTTCCTGATTCTAAACGAATTCATTTTATAGCTGATTTAGGTAGGAGCCCAGAAATTGCCTTTCATTTTGAACTCATTTGCAACGATTGGGAGGAAGGAACTGACCTAAATTTTGAAGCAAGTTTTGACCAGCATGGGCAGGAGGGAATAGACTATCTTTTGGAAACTCTCAATCAAGAGGAAGATGAGAGTCAACGCATTTTGATTGTTTATTTTCTAGCGAAAATTCTTTTCAAAGTAAGACATAGAGATTTTTATGCATCTTCTTGCAAGCAAGTACTTCCTGTTCTAATCTCTCTTTTACCTAGTTCAGAAGCTTCGAATCGTAGAAAGCTAATCATTGCCCTAGGTTGGATTGGTTCAATAAGTGAGATAGAAATCTTAGGGCAACATCTCTTGACTGACCCAGATGCACTTTGTCGTGCCTGGTCTGCCAGTAGTTTGATGCAATTATCTTTTCATCAAATTGAAAAAGAAGTCTTGATGGAGAAAACGAAGGATTTGTTTCGAGAGGCGATTCCAGAAGAAAAGGACTTTCTGGCTTGTGCTCTGATGATAGAAGCAGCTCAAGTTTTATTTGGGAAAAAATGGATTCCTACATCTGCTGTAGAGAAGTTGGAAATCGAAAAGATTGAGAAGGCAAGAAAATCAGCAATTAGATTTTTGAAGAAGTAGTGAGACAAGGTTGTTGAAAAATCATATAGAATAGAAAATTCAGAAATATCAACGAAAGATGATTGTGTCTAGTAGATGCAGTCATTTTTTTGATTTCTCTAGATGTTTCTGAAATATGGTATAATAGAAATATGGCAAACAAAAATACAAGTAAAACAAGACGGAGACCGTCTAAAGCAGAACTCGAAAGAAAACAGGCTATCCAGAGGATGTTGATTTCCTTAGGAATTGCCTTATTGTTGATTATTGCAGCCCTCAAACTCGGCGCGGCAGGTGTCACACTTTACAATCTCATTCGACTGGTGGTCGGAAGTTTGGCCTATGTGGCTATTGGTGCCCTTCTCATTTATCTTTTTCTATTTAAATGGATACGAAAGCAAGAGGGACTTCTGTCAGGATTTCTTTGTATCTTCGCTGGCTTGCTCTTGATTTTTGAGGCCTATCTTGTCTGGAAGTTTGGTTTGGAGCAGTCGGTTCTAAAAGGGACCTTGGCTCAAGTTATAACGGATCTGACTGGTATGCGGGTGACTAGCTTCGCTGGTGGAGGTTTGCTTGGTGTTGGGCTCTATATCCCCATTGCCTTTCTTTTCTCCAATATCGGATCGTACTTTATTGGAGTTCTCTTGATTCTAGTTGGGGCACTCTTGGTTAGTCCTTGGTCTATTTATGATGTTGCAGCCTTTATTGGAGCTCAGTTCAAATCCTTCATGGAAAAGCAGGAACAGAGAAAACAAGAACGCTTCATCAAGAGAGAAGAAGAGAAGGCTCGTCAAGAAGCTGAAGAAGCAGCCAGAATTCAGAGAGAGCAAGAAGAACAGGATGCGCTACCGCTTCCTCCTGTAGATCCTGAAACGGGAGAAATCTTATCAGAAGTTCCAGACTATAATCTTTCGCCAATTCCTGAGGAAGAATGTGTGGAACCTGAGATTATCCTCCCTCAAGCTGACGTTGAAGTTCCAGATGAGGAAGAAGACTGTGAGAATGAAGAGGTACAGGTTGATTTTTCTGCCAAGGAAGCCCTCGAATACAAGCTACCAAGCTTGCAACTCTTTGCGCCAGATAAACCCAAAGATCAGTCCAAGGAAAAGAAGATTGTTCGAGAAAATATCAAAATCTTAGAAGAAACCTTTGCCAGCTTTGGTATCAAGGTGACGGTAGAACGGGCTGAAATTGGGCCATCAGTTACCAAGTATGAAGTCAAGCCAGCAGTTGGTGTACGGGTTAACCGCATTTCCAATCTGGCAGACGACTTAGCGCTAGCTCTGGCGGCCAAGGATGTTCGGATAGAGGCTCCAATCCCTGGTAAATCCTTAGTCGGAATTGAGGTTCCTAACTCTGAGATCGCGACTGTTTCCTTCCGTGAACTCTGGGAACAGTCTCAGACTAAACCAGAAAATCTCCTCGAAATTCCTCTAGGGAAGGCTGTCAATGGAACTGCTCGCACCTTTGACCTTTCCAAGATGCCCCACCTACTGGTTGCAGGTTCGACGGGATCAGGGAAATCAGTCGCAGTTAACGGTATTATCGCTAGCATTCTGATGAAAGCAAGACCAGACCAGGTCAAGTTTATGATGGTGGATCCAAAGATGGTTGAGCTATCGGTTTACAATGACATTCCTCACCTCTTGATTCCAGTTGTGACCAATCCACGCAAGGCCAGCAAGGCCCTGCAAAAGGTTGTGGATGAGATGGAAAACCGTTATGAACTCTTTGCTAAGGTTGGTGTGCGAAATATCGCTGGTTACAATGCCAAGGTCGAGGAATTTAATAGCCAGTCTGAGTACAAACAAGTACCGCTTCCTTTGATTGTTGTCATTGTAGACGAGTTAGCAGACCTCATGATGGTGGCCAGCAAGGAAGTGGAAGATGCCATTATTCGTCTCGGACAGAAGGCACGTGCCGCAGGGATTCACATGATTCTCGCAACGCAACGTCCATCAGTTGATGTTATCTCTGGTCTCATCAAGGCCAATGTCCCATCTCGTGTAGCTTTTGCAGTTTCATCAGGTACAGACTCACGAACCATCTTGGATGAGAATGGAGCAGAAAAACTGCTTGGTCGAGGAGACATGCTCTTTAAACCAATCGATGAAAATCACCCAGTCCGTCTACAAGGATCCTTCATCTCAGATGATGATGTCGAACGCATTGTAAACTTCATCAAGGCTCAGGCGGATGCGGACTACGATGAGAGTTTTGATCCAGGTGAGGTTTCTGAAAATGAAGGAGAATTTTCAGATGGTGAAGCTGGCGGCGATCCGCTTTTTGAAGAAGCTAAGGCTTTGGTTATCGAAACCCAGAAAGCCAGCGCTTCGATGATTCAGCGTCGTTTGTCGGTTGGATTTAACCGTGCGACCCGCCTGATGGAAGAACTCGAAATGGCAGGTGTCATCGGTCCAGCTGAAGGAACCAAACCACGAAAAGTATTGCAACAATAAAAAATAGCTTCTTTCCAAAGCTGGAAGGAAGCTATTTTAGTGGTTATTGATTGCTTTTGTTTTCGGAACTAGTCGTTTTGGACGAGTTTCCACTATCAGTTGTTTCTTTTGTTGAGGAAGGTGTAGAAGAATCCTGAGTTGTTGTTTTCTTCTCTTCTTTTTGCTCTTCCTTTTTATTGGATTGAGGAGTTTCTTCCTGCGGGGTATTTTCTTTAGTAGAAGTGTTGTCCTTGTTAGGTGTAGTATTTTCCTGAGGGGATTCCTTTTGAATCTCCTTGACAACAGTTGTTTGAGTTGTCGTTGGTTCTTTTTTGTTATTCTTGTTATTATCCATAGCGTTCATGATGGTAATAGTAGCGGTGATTAGACCAAGGATACTACCGATGGTAGCAATCGTTTTTTGAAAGACAGTAAATCCCTTTTTGATGTGTTCTGTTTTTGGTTTTGAAGTTCTATGATAGTTAGACATGATACTCTCCTTTAATTATGATTTATTATACCTCATTTCTTTAAAAAAATCTTAAAAAAAGAGAACTTGTCCTTTCTTGTCGCAAGCTTCGTTTCATGATACAATAGAAGAAGTGATTTTAGAAAGCGTGAGAAAACATGATCTACTTTGATAATTCGGCAACGACCAAGCCTTATCCTGAAGCACTTGAAACCTATACTCAGGTCGCTTCGAAAATTGTAGGAAATCCATCCAGTCTCCATCGTTTGGGAGACCAGGCGACACGAATTTTAGATGCTTCCCGTCAGCAAATTGCAGATTTGATTGGCAAGAAGAGTGATGAAATCTTCTTTACTTCTGGAGGAACAGAAGGGGATAACTGGGTCATCAAAGGTGTGGCCTTCGAAAAAGCCCAGTTTGGCAAGCACATCATCGTATCAGCCATTGAACATCCAGCAGTCAAGGAATCAGCCCTCTGGCTGAAAAGTCAAGGTTTTGAGGTGGATTTTGCTCCAGTTGATAGCAGAGGGTTTGTGGATGTTGAGGCTCTAGGAGCTTTGATACGACCTGATACGACCCTCATCTCCATTATGGCAGTAAACAATGAAATTGGGTCTATTCAGCCTATTGAGGCTATCTCAGAACTTTTGGCAGACAAGCCAACTATTTCCTTCCACGTTGATGCAGTTCAGGCACTCGCTAAGATTCCGACTGAAAAATATCTGACAGATCGAGTGGATTTTGCGACCTTCTCAAGTCATAAATTTCATGGTGTCCGAGGTGTTGGCTTTGTCTATATCAAGTCTGGTAAGAAAATTACGCCTCTTTTGACAGGTGGTGGTCAAGAGCGTGATTATCGTTCAACAACTGAAAATGTAGCAGGGATTGCTGCAACAGCCAAGGCCCTTCGTTTGTCTATGGAAAAGTTAGCTATCTTTACTAATAAGGCAGGGCAGATGAAATCAGTCATTCGCCAAGTGCTTTTGGACTATCCAGATGTTTTTATCTTTTCAGCTGAGAAAGACTTTGCCCCTCATATCCTGACTTTTGGAATTAAGGGTGTTCGTGGTGAAGTCATTGTTCACGCATTTGAAGACTATGATATTTTCATTTCCACAACCTCGGCTTGTTCATCTAAGGCAGGAAAACCTGCAGGTACCTTGATTGCTATGGGAGTGGACAAAGATAAGGCCCAGTCAGCTGTGCGTCTTAGCCTAGATCTTGAAAATGATATGAGTCAGGTCGAGCAATTCTTGACCAAACTAAAATTAATTTACAATCAAACTAGAAAAGTAAGATAGGAGCATTCATGCAGTATTCAGAAATTATGATTCGCTACGGAGAGTTATCAACCAAGGGCAAAAACCGCATGCGTTTCATCAATAAACTTCGCAATAATATTTCGGACGTTTTGTCCATCTATCCCCAAGTTAAGGTAACTGCGGATCGCGACCGTGCCCACGCTTACCTGAATGGAACCGACTACACAACAGTTGCAGAATCTCTCAAACAAGTCTTCGGGATTCAGAATTTTTCTCCAGTATATAAGGTCGAAAAGTCTGTAGAAGTTCTGAAGTCTTCTGTCCAAGAGATTATGAAAGATATCTACAAGGAAGGCATGACCTTTAAGATTTCTAGTAAGCGCAGCGACCACAACTTTGAACTCGACAGTCGTGAACTCAACCAAACACTTGGTGGAGCTGTATTCGAAGCTATTCCAAATGTCCAAGCTCAAATGAAAAATCCCGATATCAATCTTCAGGTGGAGATTCGTGAGGAAGCAGCTTATCTTTCTTATAAAACTATTCGGGGAGCAGGTGGATTGCCAGTGGGGACTTCTGGTAAGGGCATGCTCATGTTGTCAGGAGGGATTGACTCGCCTGTAGCAGGTTATCTAGCCCTTAAACGTGGAGTAGATATTGAGGCCGTTCACTTTGCCAGCCCGCCTTACACAAGTCCTGGTGCCCTTAAAAAAGCTCAAGATTTGACCCGTAAATTAACCAAGTTTGGCGGAAATATCCAGTTTATTGAAGTGCCTTTCACTGAGATTCAAGAGGAAATCAAGGCAAAGGCGCCAGAAGCCTACCTCATGACCTTGACCCGTCGTTTTATGATGCGAATTACCGACCGTATCCGTGAGGTACGAAATGGTTTGGTTATCATCAATGGGGAAAGTCTTGGTCAGGTGGCAAGCCAAACCCTGGAGAGCATGCAGGCTATCAACGCTGTGACCAACACTCCTATCATTCGACCTGTGGTTACGATGGACAAGTTGGAAATCATTGACATTGCCCAGGAAATTGATACTTTTGAAATTTCTATCCAGCCGTTTGAGGACTGCTGTACTATTTTTGCACCTGATCGTCCTAAGACCAATCCTAAGATTAAGAATGCGGAGCAGTATGAAGAACGCATGGATGTTGAAGGTTTGGTTGAGCGAGCAGTAGCTGGGATCATGATTACTGAGATTACACCTCAAGCTGAAAAAGATGAAGTGGATAACTTGATTGACAATCTCCTCTAATCAGAAAATCCAGAAGAATTTAGAATATCAAATGAGAAAAGTTAGTTATTTATCCTTAAAATGGACATTTACTGACTTTTTTCTATTTTTATGGTATAATAAGATAAAATTTTGAATATAGAGAGTTTTCTGACAATGAATCATTCCTACTTTTACTTAAAAATGAAAGAACACAAACTCAAGGTTCCTTATACAGGAAAGGAGCGTCGTGTGCGTGTGCTCCTGCCAAAGGACTACGAGAAGGACACAGACCGTTTTTACCCTGTTGTTTATTTTCATGACGGGCAAAATGTCTTTTACAGCAAGGAGTCTTATATCGGACATTCTTGGAAGATTATTCCAGCCATTAAACGAAATCCAGACATCAGTCGCATGATTATTGTTGCTATTGATAATGATGGAATGGGACGGATGAATGAGTATGCGGCTTGGAAGTTCCAAGAATCTCCTATACCAGGTCAGCAGTTTGGCGGTAAGGGCGTGGAGTATGCTGAGTTTGTCATGGAAGTGGTCAAGCCTTTTATCGATGAAACCTACCGTACCAAAGCTGATCGGCAGCATACGGCTATGATTGGTTCTTCACTAGGAGGTAATATTACCCAGTTTATCGGACTAGAGTACCAAGAAAGAATTGGTTGTCTAGGTGTCTTCTCATCTGCTAACTGGCTCCACCAAGAAGCCTTTAATCGCTATATCGAGCGTAAGAAACTGTCGCCTGAACAACGCATTTTTATCTATGTTGGAACGGAAGAAGCGGATGATACGGACAAGACCCTGATGGCTGGCAATATCAAGCAAGCCTATATCGACTCATCGCTTCGCTATTACCATGATTTGATTGCAGGTGGAGTACACTTGGATAATCTTGTCTTGAAAGTTCAGTCTGGTGCTATCCATAGTGAAATCCCTTGGTCGGAAAATTTACCAGACTGTCTCCGATTTTTTGCAGAGAAATGGTAAGTTAAGAAAGGAGAAAGCCAATGCATATTGAAAACCTCAGCCACTGGAGTGGCAATCTCAACCGTGAAATGTACCTCAACCGTTATGGACATGCTGGGATTCCAGTTGTTGTTTTTGCTTCATCAGGAGGTAGTCACAATGAATACTATGATTTTGGCATGATTGACGCCTGCGCTTCCTTTATCGAGGAAGGTCGTGTCCAGTTCTTTACTTTATCCAGTGTGGACAGTGAGAGCTGGTTGGCTACTTGGAAAAATGGTCATGACCAGGCGGAGATGCACCGCGCCTACGAACGCTATGTGATTGAAGAGGCCATTCCTTTTATCAAGCATAAGACAGGTTGGTTTGATGGCATGATGACGACAGGTTGCTCGATGGGGGCCTACCATGCACTTAACTTCTTCCTCCAGCATCCAGATGTCTTTACCAAGGTGATTGCCCTCAGTGGAGTTTACGATGCACGTTTCTTTGTTGGCGATTACTACAATGATGATGCTATTTACCAAAATTCGCCAGTAGATTATATCTGGAATCAAAATGACGGCTGGTTTATCGATCGTTACCGTCAGGCAGAAATCGTCGTCTGTACGGGTCTAGGTGCTTGGGAACAAGATGGTCTACCATCTTTCTATAAGCTCAAAGAAGCCTTTGACCAGAAACAAATTCCAGCCTGGTTTGCTGAATGGGGACACGATGTCGCCCACGACTGGGAATGGTGGCGTAAACAAATGCCCTATTTTCTTGGACACCTGTATCTATAAAAGGAGTTGCCTATGAATTACCTTGTTATTTCTCCCTACTATCCACAAAACTTTCAACAATTTACCATCGAGCTAGCTAATAAAGGCATTACAGTTTTGGGAATTGGTCAGGAGCCTTACGAACAACTAGATGAACCTTTGCGAAATAGCCTAACCGAGTATTTCCGTGTAGATAATCTTGAGAATATAGACGAAGTCAAACGTGCAGTAGCTTTTCTTTTCTACAAGCATGGCCCAATCGACCGCATCGAGTCCCACAATGAATACTGGCTTGAGCTGGACGCAGCCCTTCGTGAGCAATTCAATGTCTTTGGTGCCAAACCAGAGGATCTCAAAAAGACCAAATATAAGTCTGAAATGAAGAAACTTTTCAAAAAAGCAGGTGTCCCTGTGGTACCTGGAGCTGTTATCCAGACGGAAGCAGATGTGGACCAAGCAGTTGAGACGATTGGCCTACCAATGATTGCCAAACCTGACAATGGAGTGGGAGCGGCAGCCACCTTTAAGTTGGAAAGTCAGGAAGATGTGGACCGGTTCAAAGAAGAATGGGACCATTCAACCGTTTATTTCTTTGAAAAATTTGTCACTTCTAGCGAAATCTGTACCTTTGACGGGCTTGTAGACAAGGATGGCAACATCGTCTTTTCAACGACTTTCGATTATGCCCATACACCACTTGATCTCATGATTTATAAGATGGACAATTCCTACTATGTACTCAAGGATATGGATCCCAAACTGCGCAAGTATGGCGAGGCCATTGTCAAGGAATTTGGTATGAAAGAACGCTTTTTCCATATCGAGTTTTTCCGTGAAGGGGACGACTACATTGCCATTGAGTACAATAATCGTCCTGCAGGTGGCTTTACCATTGACGTTTATAACTTTGCTCATTCCTTGGACCTCTATCGTGGCTATGCAGCGATTGTCGCAGGAGAAGAGTTCCCAGCATCAGAGTTTGAACCTCAATACTGTTTAGCTACATCACGTCGTGCAAATGCCAACTATGTCTATTCAGAAGAAGACTTGCTTGCTAAATACAGTCAGCAATTCAAGGTCAAAAAAATCATGCCAGCAGCCTTTGCAGAGTTACAAGGAGATATCCTCTATATGTTGACAACTCCAAGTCGTGAGGAGCTGGATCAGATGTTAGCAGACTTTGGTCAACGTCAAGATTAATGAAAAGGATGAAAGGAGTTTGACTTCTTTTGTCCTTTTCTTAAAGATAGATTAAATAAAGCGTTTTCCAGAGATTCTTTTAGAAAATCTGTTGCTAAAAGGCCTAAAAATTGATAGAATAAGGATTGTCTAAAAAAATTGAAGGAGAATCTATCAAATGGATTTTACATGGGCTATTAAATATGCCACTGAATTCTTGGGAACTGCTATTTTGATCATTCTTGGTAATGGTGCAGTTGCTAACGTTGAACTTAAAGGTACGAAAGGTCACCAAAGTGGCTGGCTCGTTATCGCTGTTGGTTATGGTATGGGGGTTATGATTCCGGCCTTGATGTTTGGTAATGTATCTGGTAACCACATCAACCCAGCTTTCACTCTTGGTCTTGCAGTTAGCGGACTTTTCCCTTGGGCTCAAGTAGTGCCATACATTATCGCACAAGTTTTGGGAGCAATCTTCGGACAAGCTTTGGTTGTTGCAACTCATCGTCCTTACTACTTGAAAACAGAAAATCCAAATAATATCTTGGGAACTTTCTCAACTATTTCAAATGTTGACCAAGGAACAAAAGAATCACACTTTGCAGCATCTGTTAACGGGTTTATCAACGAGTTTGTTGGTTCGTTCGTTCTCTTTTTTGCAGCACTAGGTATGACTAAAAACTTTTTTGGTGCAGAAGTAATGCAATACATGAAACAAATGGCAACGCAGGCTAATCAAACAGTTGACTTTTCTGAATTAGCTATCAAAGCTCAAATAGCACCACACACAACAGCAGGTCTTTCAGTAGCTCATTTAGGACTTGGTTTCCTAGTAATGGCCTTGGTAACTTCACTCGGTGGACCTACTGGACCTGCTTTGAACCCAGCTCGTGACTTTGGACCACGTCTCCTTCACGCTGTTCTTCCAAAATCGGTTCTTGGTCAACACAAGGGTGATTCAAAATGGTGGTATGCTTGGGTTCCAGTTGCAGCTCCAATTGCAGCGGGTATTGCAGCAGTAGCACTATTCAAACTACTTTACCTATAAAAAACGAAACTGGGGAAACCCAGTTTTTTTCTTGGAAAATTTTCTAATTTAAACAAATATGGCTTGTAAAATATTCTAAAATCCTTTAAAATAAAAGAGTTGGGGGAATTTATGGATGTGAATAAGATTGTTCGGATCATTCCGACTTTGAAAGTTAATAATCGAAAATTAAATGAGACATTTTACATTGAAACTCTAGGAATGAAACCCTTACTAGAAGAGTCTGCCTTTCTTTCATTAGGTGACCAGACGGGTACGGAGAGATTGATTTTAGAAGAAGCTCCAAGCATGCGAACTCGTAGAGTTGAAGGACTTAAGAAGCTAGCTAGACTCTTGATAAAGGTTGAGGATCCTTCTGAAATCGAGGCCCTTCTTTCTCAAATGAAGTCTCTTCCTCGCTTATTTAAAGGAAGCCGTGGATATGCTTTTGAGATTGTTTCTCCTGAAGAGGATGTGATCCTTGTTCATGCAGAAAATGATATAAGAAATTTGGTTCCACTGGAAACTGTTCCTGAATTTTATTCAAATACAAGTATAAAATACGTGAGCCAATTTGATGTTTCTATGGAGTTGCGTTTGCCTGAGGGGACAGAGAGTTTACTTGATTCTGAAGGAGTAGCGTCAGCAATCACCTTTACTAAAGGGCAAGGGCCAGATTTGGCTGTTGAAAACAATGTTACTTGGGACCTGACGATGTTGAAATTTTTAGTAAAGAATTTTGATCTAACCAGTCTTCGTCAAAAATTTGAAAAGACAGGCTACTTTGTCCCTAAGTCTGAAAAATTCTTCCTTGGTAAAGATACCAATAACATTGAATTGTGGTTTGAAGAAGCATGAAGTTGGAAAAAATTCTAAGAAAAATAGAAAATCAAATCGAGGCAGGGATTTATCCCGGGGCCTCTTTTGCGTATTATAAGGATGGTGAATGGAAAGAGTCTTATCTAGGATTGAGTGATCCAGAAAGGGGCTTGAAAACAGAGAGCGGTTTGGTCTATGATCTGGCCAGTGTGAGTAAAGTTGTGGGAGTGGGGACGGTTCTCATCTTCTTGTGGCTGCAGGGCATATTAGATATTGATCGATCGGTGACGGATTTTTTACCGGAGTGTGATTATTCTGATATCACTATACGGCAACTTCTGACCCATGCCACAGACTTGGACCCCTTTATTCCCAATCGAGACAAGTTAAGTGCAGAGGAATTAAGAGAAGCCATGTTTCACCTCAATAGACGAAATCAGCCAGCCTTCCTATACTCGGATGTTCATTTTTTACTCTTGGGCTTTCTTTTGGAAAAAATCTTTAACCAAGACTTGGATCAGATTATAGAAGAACAAGTTTTGAAACCATGGGGGATGAAGGAAACGATGTTTGGTCCCGTTGAGGTTGCTGTACCAACAGTGAGAGGAGTGGAGGCCGGAATCATTCACGATCCTAAAGCCCGTCTATTAGGAAGACACGCTGGTAGTGCAGGTTTGTTTTCGACTGTTAAGGATTTGCAGATCTTTCTGGAACATTACTTGAAAGATGATTTTGCTGCAGAATTGAGCCGAAATTTTTCTCCTTTAGATGATAAGGAGCGGTCTCTAGCCTGGAATCTGGAGGGAGCTTGGCTCGACCATACGGGCTATACGGGTACCTTTATCATGTGGAATCGAGAGAAGCAGGAGGCGGCTATCTTTTTATCCAATCGAACGTATGAGAAGGATGAGCGTGCCCAGTGGATAGTCGATCGAAATCAAGTGATGGAAATGATTCGTCAAGAGGAGTAGGGAGAAGCATGTCAAAAATCGTAAAAGGAACTCTGTATACAGTAGTGGCAGGGATTGCTTGGGGCTTGTCTGGAACCAGTGGCCAATACCTGATGGCACACGGGATTTCTGCTCTAGTCTTGACCAATTTGCGACTTATTATTGCAGGCTTGGCACTGGTAGCCTTATCCTATATGACTGCAAAGGATAAACTCTATGCTTTTTTTAAAGACAGAAAAAGCCTTTTATCTCTGCTGTTATTTGCAGTTTTCGGGCTTTTCTTAAACCAGTTTGCCTATCTTTCTGCCATTCAGGAAACCAATGCTGGAACGGCGACAGTTCTCCAGTATGTATGCCCCGTTGGGATCTTGATTTATACTTGTATCAAGGACAAGGTGGCGCCTACTCTGGCTGAGATTATTTCGATTGGTTTAGCAATTGGAGGAACGTTTCTGATCGCGACGCATGGGAAAGTCGACCAGTTGTCTGTCACACCCCTAGGTCTGTTCTGGGGCCTCTTTTCAGCCTTGACCTATGCCCTCTATATCATCCTTCCTATTGCTTTGATTAAGAAGTGGGGCAGTATTTTGGTGATTGGTGTCGGGATGGTTATTTCTGGTGTAGTGGCTATTCCTTTCACAGGAGTCTTACAGGCCAGCATACCGACTAGCCTAGATTTTCTCTTTGCATTTGCTGGGATTATCATCATCGGAACGGTCTTTGCCTATACAGCTTTCCTAAAAGGAGCTAGTCTGATAGGCCCTGTTAAGTCTAGTTTATTGGCTTCTATAGAGCCAATTTCTGCCGTTTTCTTTGCCTTTCTGATTATGAAGGAACAGTTTTATGCGATTGATTTTGTCGGTATGGCTATGATTTTACTAGCCGTGACCATTATTTCATTGAAAGATTTACTGTTGGAAATAAAGAGTAAGTAATTAAAAAATCCACTCAATCGAGTGGATTTTGTGTGTATAGATGATTAGTCTTTATTTTCGTGTGGCAAAATCAAGTTCAAGATAATTCCTGTCATGGCTGATAGAGCAGTACCTGAAAGTGTAACTGGGCCAAGTTTGAGGATAGCCCCACCAAGTCCAAGTACTAACATGGCACTTGCGATGATGAGATTACGCATTTGACTGAAGTCAACGCGCTCTTTAATCAAAACTTTTAGACCGTTGCTGGCGATAACTCCGTAGAGAAGGATGGACATGCCACCAAGCACAGCATTTGGAATGGTTGAAATCAAGGCAGTGAACTTGCCTAGGAAGCTAAGAGCAATGGCGATGAAGGCCGCGTTACGGATAACAGAGACAGAAGCGATACGAGTCATCCCGATAACCCCTGTATTTTCTCCGTAAGTCGTGTTAGCTGGTCCACCGAGGAAAGCAGATACAGATGTCGCGATACCGTCACCGAGAAGCGTACGGTGAAGTCCTGGTTCTTTTAGGAATTGACGGCCACAGATTTGGCTCAAAACAGTGTGGTCTCCGATGTGTTCTGAAATTGTTACGATTGCAATTGGCAAGATAGCAATTGTTTCAGGACCGAAGTACAAGTTGTACTCTTTAAAGGCACCACCAGTGCTAAATGGCAAGTAGAAACCAGGAATTTCAAACCAGTTGGCTTGAAGGACTGGGGTAAAGTCAACCAAACCAAGCATCATAGCGAAGATATACCCACCGATGATGGCAAAGAGGAAAGGAATGATACGGAGGAACCCTTTTCCTTTTGTATTGATAAAGGCCGCAATCAAGAACGTAACAACGGCTACAAGAGCGTTCTTCCAGTTTCCGTCTGCTACAAGTCCAGCATTCGTTACAGCAGAACCAGCAAGACCAAGACCGATAACGATAATCATAGGTCCGATAATGATTGGGGGCAAGAGTTTGTCAATCCATTTCGTACCTGCAAAACGAACACTTGCTGCTACAAGGACATAGACCAAACCAGTCAAGATGACCCCAGTTTGAGCAGCAGATACATCGCCTCCCATTTCTTTCATGGCTAGAGACATAGCTGTGATAAAGGCGAATGAAGAACCTAGGTAAACTGGAACCTTAAAGCCAGTAGAAATCATATAGATAAGTGTTCCAATACCGGATGCAAAGAGAGCAACCGATACGGGCATTCCCAAAATTAAGGGAACGAGAATGGTTGCACCAAACATGGCAAATACGTGCTGGAAGCTTAGAAGAATACCTTTACCAGCAGAAGGACGTTGATCAACGTCTAGTAACAAGTCAACAGTTGATTCCTGTTTCATAAAAACCTCACTTTTGGGCACCAAAAAAGAGCCCATTATTTTGCAGCAATAGGCCCTCAGAGTAAGACTTTTTAAAAAATAGCTATCTTTTAAAAATTTATATAAATCTGCGCCTTCGTCACCTCACAGGATGACATTAAAAACCTTTGCTTGTGATAGTATAGCAGAAAAAAATGATTTTGTAAATCATTTTTTCCCGAGCCCGGAAATGCGAGAGCGAGGTATGATTTTGTAAATCTTTTTTTCCCGAGCCTAGAAATGTGAGAGCGAGGTTGATTTTGTAAATTGTTTAAAGTGGGCGTTTGTTGGGCATGCCAGCCTTACGTGGATATTTGTTTGGGGTTTCCTTTTTCTTTTCAACCACAGTGATGTAGCGCGGATCTCCATTTGGTAGAGCGTAGCTGAGATTGTCTTTGACCTTACTGAAGAGGAGGTTGAGAGCGTTCTTGGCTTCTAGCAATTCCTCAGGAGCATTGCTGGCCTTGAGTGCCAATAGTTTTCCTCCGACTTTAAGATAGGGAATGGTCAGCTCAGACAAGACCTGCATACGGGCAACCGCACGAGCCGTCACCACATCAAACTGGGCACGGAAGTTCTTGTCTTGAGCAAAGTCTTCAGCGCGTCCATGGTAGAAGTGAACACCATCCAAATCCAACTCCTGAGCCAAAAGCTGAAGGAAGTTGATGCGCTTATTGAGCGAATCAATGATGGTCACATCTAGCTGAGGATAGAGAATTTTCATGGGTAGACTAGGAAATCCTGCCCCCGCTCCGATATCAAGAAGTTTGATATCTTCATTGGGAATCAAACCCTGCAGGATGGGAGCAATCGAATCATAAAAATGTTTGAGATAAACTTCTTCCTTGTCTGTAATAGCCGTCAAATTAATCTTTTCATTCCACTCGACCAAGAGCTCAAAATAACGTTCAAATTGGTTCTTTTGCTGGTCAGAAAGTGGAAGATTTTGCTCAGCTAGTAGTCTGTAAAATGTTTCTGGTTTCATAGTAGTTTCCTTCTCTAGTATCATCTTATTTTACCACAATCATTAAAATTTTGATATACTGGTAGTAATCTAAAAGCAGAAAGGAATAAGATTATGACTTGGATTATTCTTGGAGTTTTGGCTCTGATTGTTATTTTTGTGATTGTTAGTTATAACGGTTTGGTTAAAAATCGTATGCAGACCAAGGAGGCTTGGAGCCAGATAGATGTTCAGTTGAAGCGTCGTAATGATCTCCTCCCAAACTTGATTGAAACAGTCAAAGGCTATGCGAAATATGAAGGTTCTACCTTGGAAAAAGTAACAGAACTTCGTAGACAAGTATCTACAGCAACTTCACCAGCAGAAGCTATGAAGGCCAGTGATGCCCTTACTCGCCAGATTTCTGGTATCTTTGCAGTAGCGGAGAATTACCCAGACTTGAAAGCTAGTGCTAACTTTATCAAATTGCAAGAAGAGTTGACCAATACAGAAAATAAAATTTCATACTCACGCCAACTCTACAACAGTGTTGTCAGCAACTACAATGTAAAACTTGAAAGCTTCCCAAGTAACATCATCGCAGGACTATTTGGCTTTAAAGCTGCAGACTTCCTTCAAACACCTGAAGAGGAAAAGGCAGTTCCTAAAGTTGACTTTAGCGGATTAGGTGACTAAGATGTTGTTTGATCAAATTGCGAGCAATAAACGAAAAACCTGGATTTTGTTGCTGGTTTTCTTCCTACTCTTGGCCTTGGTTGGTTATGCGGTTGGCTATCTCTTCATGCGCTCAGGTCTTGGTGGCATGATTATTGCCTTGATTATTGGTCTTATCTACGCTCTGACCATGATCTTTCAATCGACAGAGATTGTCATGTCCATGAATGGGGCGCGTGAGGTTGATGAGCAAACAGCACCAGACCTCTACCATGTAGTAGAAGATATGGCCATGGTGGCTCAGATTCCTATGCCGCGTGTTTTCATTATTGAGGATTCTTCTTTAAATGCCTTTGCAACAGGTTCCAACCCGCAGAATGCAGCAGTCGCAGCCACTTCGGGTCTTCTGGCTATCATGAATCGTGAGGAGCTAGAAGCTGTTATGGGTCATGAAGTCAGTCATATCCGAAACTACGATATCCGCATTTCGACCATTGCTGTCGCCCTCGCCAGTGCCATTACCCTTCTGTCTAGTATGGCAGGACGGATGATGTGGTGGGGAGGCGCTGGTCGCAGACGGAGTGATAATGATCGCGATGGAAATGGTTTGGAGATTATCATGCTTGTTATCTCTCTCTTAGCCATTGTTCTAGCACCTCTCGCAGCAACCTTGGTGCAATTAGCCATTTCCCGTCAGAGGGAATTTCTGGCGGATGCATCCAGTGTGGAGCTGACTCGTAATCCTCAAGGGATGATCAATGCCTTGCGTAAGTTGGAAAATAGCGAGCCGATGCATCACCATGTTGACGATGCCAGCAGCGCTCTTTATATCAATGATCCGAAGAAAGGTGGGGGACTTCAAAAACTCTTTTATACCCACCCACCTATCTCAGAACGAATCGAACGCTTGAAACAGATGTAAAAAAATCCAGAGATGACCTCTGGATTTTTGCTTTTAGTATCTCGCTTTTAACTTGTTATCTCTCCAAAAAATAGTATAATATATGTAATTCTATATAATTGAGGTGAATGATGTATAAGCGCTGGATGACGTTTTTCTTGATTTTGATTTTTATGCCGATTCATTTGAGTATAGCAGAGAAAATCATGCGAATAAATTCATTACCGCTATCAATCCTTTTTACACTTGTTGAACTTGCATTATTTTTATATGTAGGAAAAAAGTATGACTTGTTTCACATTCGGCAAATCAGCCTAAAAGATATTCTTAAATGTTTTCTTTCATACGCCTTGCTTTTCCTGTTTTATATTATGGTCAATTTTTTAGGCCCTACCCAATCAGACACAACTCAAACTGTGCAAAGTTTATCACTTTCATGGTCTGTACTTTTTGTGGACCTCTGTGTTTTGGCACCTGTCACGGAAGAAATCTTTATGCGAGGTATGTTACAGGGGATAGTATTTAAGAATACCTATTTTGGATTGTTTGCCACATCGCTTCTTTTTGCTTATCTTCATGGTCCCTATACTATTCCTAGCTTTATCAGCTATTTAGGTATGGGATTTGCATTTGGGGTAAGGTATAAGACTTCTGACAACCTATGGAATTCCATTCTTTTGCATGTCCTCAATAATCTGGTTGCATTTTGCTTTTTGTACATGAGATAATGCTACATTAGAATGCTTTGAGCTGTAAGATAGTAAAAAATGATTTCTAGCTTATACAATTTAAACAAAAGCCAGAGCATAATCTGTCACGTCGATGATGCCAGCAGCGATCTTTATATCAATGTTCCCAAGAGCGACGTATGTAAAAAGAATCCAGAGAAGTCTCTGGATTTTTGCTATGTTCAAAAATTATAAATCTTGTAAATCAACAACTTCCAAACCATTTTCTGTCAAACGATAGATACTCGTACAGACCTCTTTTAAGAAGCGTCTGTCATGCGAAACAGTGATCAGACCGCCGGGATAGGAGGCAAAGAGTTTTCTGATTTCGGGTTGAGAAGTGGGAGAAAAATTACGTGTAGGCTCATCCAGAAGGAGAAAGTTTGGTTTGTGCAACACTAAATCCAAAAGTAGGAGTTTGCCTTGTTGCCCGCCAGATAGGGAGCGGATTTGGTGGTGCATCTCTAGATAGCTGAAATTGAGACTGGCTAGGTGAGATTGGATTTTCTGTAGTTCTTCTTTTTGTCCAGTGTGGCTGAGGTAGGCTACTGGAGATAAATCCAATTGCAGTTTTTTATGGTAATCTTGTGGCATAAAACCAAGCGAAATCTCTCTTCTGGCGCTGAGCAGTTGTTGAAACTTGGCTAACAGAGTTGATTTCCCAACACCATTTGGCCCGATGATACCGATTTTATCTTGGCCACGGACCGTTAGTCGTAACTCCTGAGTTAAAATGCGCTCGCCAATAGACAAATTTTCTTTTTTCAGTTGGACTAAGACTTTAGAAGCCGGTAATGGTTGGATGTCTGAAAAGAAAAGTTGGATTTGTTCCTCTTCAAGTGGCATTTGGGCCATGGACTGAGCTTCCTTTTCAAAGCGTTTTTCTTGAGAGAGAACAGTTTTCATCTTTTTAGCCAATAGGCGACCGGCAGTACTGTCTTTGGTAGCTCGAAGTGCAGTTTCTACATTTTGCTTAACTCGGCGATGTTTTTCTATGGTTTTATCATAGGCTCTCTGGTCGTTAGCAGCTTGCTGACTTTGTCTGGCAAAATTAGCCTTTCTCTGCTCATTATAGCGATCATAGTCTAAATGCTCGACTAGCGTTTCCGCTTCTTTCCGATGCTTGACCAGTCGCAAGTGGACAATAGTATCAGCCGTATGAGAAAGAAAGTCTTCATCATGGGAAATGAAAATAACTGTTTGCTTCATCTTCTGTATCTGCCTTTTTAGCCAATCAACCGTCTCAAGGTCCAGGTCATTTGAAGGTTCATCTAAAAATAGAATCTCAAAAGGTTTTGCTAACTCGTGAATGAGCTGAATTTTCAAAGCTTCGCCCCCTGATAGACTGCCAATTTCTTGGTCGCTAGCAAAACGATCGCTATCAAAATGCAACTCCTCAGCCAAACGATAGAGGATACCGTAGTCTAAATCAGTGGAATCAAAAAAGAAGTAGTCGTGTAGAGTTCTATTTTTTAGCTCCTCAGCTAACTTTTGAGGAATGTAGGCTAGTGACTGAAGGTCAGACTGGATGTCTCCCTTGATAGTGAAATCAGGCAATTTTTCCCCCATTAAAGCTCGTAGCAAGGTTGATTTGCCATTTCCTTCTTCACCAATAATAGCAACCTTTTCCCCGTTTTGGATAGTCATGGTTAGGTCAGATACAAGGTCTCGTAGATCTTTGTTTTGCGTGATAGTTAGATGATTGATTTTTATCATATTGTTGCCCTTTCTAGAATGTCGATAGTGCATAACAAAAAGCTCTACTTTATCTAGTAGAGCCCAAAGTCACTGTCAAAACTCTATTATCCTCGTTGAAAAACTCGTCAAACTAGCTTGGAGTTGCCTAACCCAACCCAAGAGGAGCATAGCTTTCTAGTTTTTTGATTTTCAATGGGGACAAGATACTAGAAAATCTAGTATAAAAAGAGCACACAAAAAAGAGACAAAAACAAGATCTACTAAATAAAGATTCTTTATTTGATAGACTTAGTTGTTCATGTCTCCCTTACCTCCGAGTATTAGTACCTCTATCCTATACTTTTGAGGAAATTTTGTCAATAGAAAACAGGAAATTCTAGTTTTTATACTCAATGAAAATCAAAGAGCAAACTAGGAAGCGACCCAAAGACTGCTCAAAGCACAGCTTTGAGGTTGCAGATAGAGCTGACGAAGTCAGTAACCCATACTAACGGCAAGGCGAAGCTGACGTGGTTTGAAGAGATTTTCGAAAAGTATCAGAATCCGAAAACAGGTCCATAGAGAGTCAGTACGTGTTTGACATGTTCGTAGTGGAACTTGTCATAGTTGCGCCAAGCAGCACGAGCTTGATCATTCAGTTTTAGGCTACCCAGTCCAATCAGTAGACTGGTACGTTGGTAAAATTTCTCAAGGTCGATTAAGATACTGTTGTCAATCTTTTCCGCTTTTTTTAGTTCCTTAAGAGTGGTGTTCAGCAGTTCTTGTAGACGAAAATCATCGGCTGTACCTTGTTTGCAATTTTGGAAACTTTGATTTAACTCGGAAAGTAGTTGGTAAGCTTCAGTGATGAGTGCTTTGTCTTCCATATGAGCATCCTCCTTGCTCTGATGTATTCTTGCCTATAGTATAGCACTAATCAGAAAATATGCCATAGTAAATATGTTAAAAAATGAAATTTTAATATCAAAGTTTGGGAGGCTGACTTATAGCCTTTTCATGGTATAATCAAGTGAGTACATCTTTATGGAGGAAATATGAAGTTACATATTCAAGAAATTAGTAAGCGGCCTGAAGGTCTACACTTTGAACAAGCTTTAGACCTGGCAGCAGACTTGCGTAAACGAAATCAAGAAATTTTAGATGTCAAAGATATCCTTGCTGTTGGGAAGGTGCAGTACGAAGACCGTCTGTATTTCTTAGACTATCAGTTGTCATATACCATTGTTCTTGCTTCAAGTCGTAGTATGGAGCCAGTTGAGTTAGATGAATCTTATCCAGTCACAGAAGTTTTCATGGAAGGAGAGACCAACCAACTGGACCAGGAAGTTCTAGACGATGACTTAGTCTTGCCTATCGAAAATGGGGAAATTGACCTTGCTGAGAGCGTAGCAGATAATATTCTGCTCAATATTCCTATCAAAGTCTTGACGGCAGAAGAAGAGGCGGGCCAAGGTTTTGTGTCAGGAAATGACTGGCAAATCATGACTGAGGAAGAATACCAAGCCCAACAAGCAGTCAAGAAAGAAGAAAACAGTCCATTTGCTGGCTTGCAAGGACTATTTAATGGAGACGAGTAGATGGTTTTATCCAAGAAACGTGCCCGTCATGTCATAGAGGAAATCATTGCCCTTTTTCCAGATGCTAAGCCTAGTCTTGATTTTACCAATCATTTTGAACTCTTGGTTGCGGTGATGTTGTCAGCTCAGACGACAGATGCAGCGGTAAATAAGGCCACACCAGGTCTCTTCGCTGCCTTTCCAACACCACAAGCCATGTCTGTCGCGACTGAAAGTGAAATTGCTTCACACATTTCTCGTCTGGGACTGTATCGAAATAAGGCTAAATTCCTTAAAAAATGTGCCCAACAGTTACTAGACGATTTTGATGGTCAAGTGCCTCAGACTCGAGAGGAATTAGAAAGTCTAGCTGGTGTTGGTCGTAAAACAGCAAATGTAGTATTGAGTGTGGGCTTTGGAATTCCTGCTTTTGCAGTGGACACTCATGTGGAGCGTATCTGTAAGCATCACGATATCGTTAAAAAATCAGCTACGCCACTTGAAGTAGAAAAACGTGTCATGGATGTCCTACCACCAGAAGAGTGGTTAGCAGCCCACCAGGCCATGATTTACTTTGGACGAGCTATCTGTCATCCCAAAAATCCAGAATGCGATCACTATCCCCAATTATATGATTTTAGTAATGTTTAAGAGGACTCTGAAAAAAGTTTTTGCTTGATTTTAAGGGTGCTTTGTGCTATAGTAAATGGTAACTAAATAGTCCTTTAAACCTGTCCCGTGAGGCAGGCAAGGAGCGCGATAAAGTAGAAGGGTGAAGTCTATACTGTTTATAGTAGGGCTCGCTTGGCTATACATTTCAAGTCTCCTTGTAGAAGGAGACTTTTCTTTTTGGAGGTTTGTCATGAAGACAAAAGAAGTTGTAGACGAATTGACTGTCAAACGAGCGATTACGCGAATTACTTATGAGATTATTGAGCGCAATAAAGATTTGAATAAAATTATCCTAGCGGGGATAAAAACGCGTGGTGTTTTCATCGCTCATCGTATCAAAGAACGCTTGGAGCAGTTGGAAAATATCACTGTTCCTGTTGTGGAATTGGACACCAAGCCTTTCCGTGACGATGTTAAAAGCGGAGAAGATACTTCTTTGATTTCTGTTGATGTGACAGACCGTGAAGTTATCTTGGTGGATGATGTACTCTATACAGGCCGTACTATCCGTGCTGCTATTGATAATATTGTTGGCCATGGTCGTCCTGCGCGCGTGAGTCTTGCGGTGCTAGTTGACCGTGGACATAGAGAATTGCCTATCCGTCCAGATTACGTTGGGAAAAATATCCCAACCAGTCGTTCTGAAGAAATCATCGTAGAGATGACAGAACTTGATGGCCAAGATAGAGTTCTGATTACTGAAGAAGCTTAGAAAGCTGAAGGAGTAGCTATGTCAGAAAATCAACAAGCATTGAACCATGTGGTTTCTATGGAAGACCTCACTGTCGATCAAGTGATGAAATTGATTAAGCGAGGAATTGAGTTTAAAAATGGAGCCCAGCTTCCTTATGAAGACCATCCGATTGTTTCAAATCTTTTCTTTGAGGATTCTACACGGACACATAAGTCCTTTGAAGTGGCAGAGATTAAGCTAGGGCTGGAGCGGCTTGACTTTGATGTGAAGACCAGCTCAGTAAATAAGGGCGAGACACTTTATGATACCATCTTAACCTTGTCTGCGCTTGGTGTAGATGTCTGTGTGATTCGTCACCCAGAGGTCGATTATTATAAAGAACTGATTGCGAGTCCAACCATTACGACTTCCATTATCAATGGTGGTGATGGTTCGGGACAACATCCTAGTCAGAGCTTGCTTGATTTGATGACTATTTATGAGGAATTTGGGCACTTTGAGGGTCTTAAGGTTGCTATTGCAGGCGACTTGGACCACTCACGCGTTGCCAAATCAAATATGCAGATTTTGAAACGCTTGGGAGCTGAACTGTTCTTTGCAGGACCTGAGGAATGGAGAAGTCAAGAGTTTGCGGACTATGGACAGTTTGTAACTATTGATGAGATTGTTGATCAGGTGGATGTTTTGATGTTACTCCGAGTTCAACATGAACGCCACGAAAGTGGAGCGGTCTTTTCAAAAGAAGACTACCATGCTCAACACGGTTTGAACCAAGAACGCTATAATCGCTTAAAAGAAACAGCAATCATTATGCATCCGGCCCCAGTGAATCGAGATGTGGAAATTGCTGACCACTTGGTTGAAGCGCCAAAATCACGCATTGTCCAACAAATGACCAATGGTGTCTTTGTTCGGATGGCAATCTTAGAATCCGTATTGGCGAGTAGAAATGCCAACTAAAACACAAGACGTTAAAAGACGCCAGAGAGCGTCCACGAGAGGTGAAAATATGACAAAAAGACTTCTAGTATTAGAAGATGGCACAGTTTTTGAAGGCAAGGCCTTCGGAGCAGACATTGATGTAACAGGCGAAATCGTCTTTAACACAGGGATGACTGGTTACCAAGAATCCATTACAGATCAGTCTTATAATGGACAAATCTTGACCTTCACTTATCCTTTGGTGGGAAATTATGGAATTAACCGTGATGATTACGAATCCATCATTCCAACTTGTAAGGGAGTCGTTGTTTTTGAAGAGGCACGTAGAGCTAGCAACTGGCGGAATCAAATGACCTTAGATGAATTTTTGAAAGCTAAGAAAATTCCAGGTATTTCAGGGATTGATACGCGTGCCCTTACCAAGATTATCCGTAAGCACGGTACTATGCGTGCAACCTTGACCCACGTTGGGGACAGCATGGACCATGTGACGGATCAGCTCCAAGCAACAGTCTTGCCGACAGACAATATCAAGCAGGTTTCTACTAAAACTTCCTACCCAGCTCCTGGAGTTGGTTTGAGTGTGGTCTTAGTAGACTTTGGGCTCAAGCACTCAATCCTACGTGAACTTTCTAAGCGCAACTGTAACGTTACGGTTGTTCCTTATTCAACAACAGCAGAAGAAATTCTCCACCTCAATCCTGATGGAGTTATGTTGTCAAATGGCCCAGGTAACCCAGAAGACGTTCCAGAAGCACTGGACATGATTCGTGGTGTGCAAGGAAAAATTCCAATCTTCGGAATTTGTATGGGACACCAACTCTTTGCCATGGCAAACGGGGCTAAGACATATAAGATGAAGTTTGGTCACCGTGGATTTAACCACGCGGTACGTGAGATTGCAACAGGACGCGTAGACTTTACCAGCCAAAACCATGGTTATGCAGTCAGCCGTGAGGACTTGCCAGAGCATTTGATCATTACCCACGAAGAAATCAATGACAAGTCAGTTGAAGGAGTTCGCCACAGATACCAACCAGGTTTTTCTGTACAATTCCACCCAGATGCAGCTCCTGGTCCACACGACGCAAGTTACCTATTTGATGAATTTATCGAGATGATGGAAGCTTTTAAACAAGCAAACTAAGAACGAGTAAAAGCTCGTCGGAGAATTTATTTAACTGAACACGGACGGAAAGCTCGGAATTTAGAGAAACCAACCTGGATTGTCAATCCTTCCTTGGTTTCCTAAAATTCAATCGCTTTCTATTCGTCCTTTGTATCTTATTTAATGTCGCTCTGTGAGGCGACGAATAGAAAGGCAGGTCGTTTCTTTTAGTCGCTATTGGGCGAACTAAAAACTCCCTGCACTAGATTTTTTATCGAAAAATATCGTTTCTCTAAAAAATCGTCGGAGAATTTATTTAATGGCAACCCGAGAGTTGCCAAATAGAAAGGAGAAGGGTGGTCCGTATTTGCTGAACTGAATACGGGCTACGGACGGTGCTAAAAAGATAGTTATTCCTAGAACTGATAGTTCTTCGTCATAACTCCTATTTTAGCTTTGTCCGCTTGACGCCCTTAATATCTTATAAATGCCTAAACGTACTGATATTCAAAAAATTATGGTGATTGGTTCTGGTCCGATTATTATTGGTCAGGCTGCTGAGTTTGACTACGCGGGGACCCAGGCCTGCTTGTCTTTGAAAGAGGAAGGTTATGAAGTTGTCTTGGTGAACTCAAACCCTGCCACTATCATGACGGACAAGGAGATTGCGGACAAGGTCTACATTGAACCGATTACACTCGAGTTTGTGACACGTATTCTCCGTAAGGAACGTCCAGATGCCTTGCTTCCAACTCTCGGTGGCCAGACAGGACTCAATATGGCCATGGAATTGTCTAAAAACGGTATCTTAGATGAGCTCGGTGTCGAACTTCTGGGAACTAAATTATCTGCCATCGACCAAGCCGAGGACCGTGACCTCTTTAAACAATTGATGGAAGAGCTTGAGCAACCAATTCCTGAATCTGAAATTGTCAACACAGTGGAAGAAGCTGTTGCCTTTGCAGCATCAATCGGCTACCCTGTTATCGTTCGTCCAGCCTTTACCCTTGGTGGTACTGGTGGTGGTATGTGTGCCAACGAAGAAGAATTGCGTGAAATAGCTGAAAATGGCTTGAAATTGTCACCTGTTACCCAATGTTTGATTGAACGTTCAATCGCAGGTTTCAAGGAAATCGAGTACGAAGTCATGCGCGATTCAGCTGACAATGCCCTCGTTGTTTGTAACATGGAAAACTTTGACCCAGTTGGGATCCATACAGGAGATTCCATTGTCTTTGCCCCCGCGCAGACCATGTCAGACTATGAAAACCAAATGCTACGTGACGCGAGCTTGAGCATTATCCGCGCTCTCAAGATTGAAGGTGGGTGTAACGTTCAGCTGGCCCTTGATCCCCACAGCTTCAAGTACTATGTTATCGAAGTAAACCCTCGTGTATCGCGTTCGTCAGCCCTTGCTTCTAAGGCAACTGGTTACCCAATTGCCAAATTGGCAGCTAAGATTGCTGTCGGTTTGACCTTGGATGAGGTCATCAACCCAGTCACAGGTTCAACCTATGCCATGTTTGAGCCGGCCCTTGACTACGTCGTTGCTAAGATTCCACGTTTCCCATTTGACAAGTTTGAAAAAGGTGAGCGTCGTCTCGGAACTCAGATGAAAGCGACTGGGGAAGTCATGGCCATTGGTCGTAACATCGAGGAATCTCTTCTAAAAGCCTGTCGTTCACTTGAAATTGGGGTTCACCACAATGAAATGCCGGAGCTTGCAGCGGTTTCAGATGATGCCTTGATTGAAAAAGTTGTCAAGGCCCAAGATGATCGTCTCTTCTACGTATCAGAGGCTATTCGCCGTGGTTACACACCAGAAGAAATTGCTGAATTGACCAAGATTGATATCTTTTACCTTGATAAACTCTTGCACATCTTTGAAATTGAGCAAGAATTAGGTGCCCATCCACAAGATCTAGAAGTCTTGAAAACAGCTAAACTCAATGGATTTTCAGACCGCAAGATTGCGGAACTCTGGAAAACGACAGCTGACCAAGTTCGCCAACTTCGCTTGGAAAACAAGATTGTTCCAGTCTATAAGATGGTCGATACCTGTGCGGCAGAATTTGACTCTGAAACACCATACTTCTATTCAACCTATGGATGGGAAAATGAATCTATCAAGTCTGATAAGGAATCCGTCCTAGTTCTAGGTTCAGGTCCAATCCGTATCGGACAAGGGGTTGAGTTTGACTACGCAACAGTTCACTCTGTTAAGGCGATTCAAGCAGCTGGCTATGAAGCGATCATCATGAACTCAAACCCAGAGACCGTTTCTACAGACTTCTCGGTATCTGACAAGCTCTACTTTGAACCATTGACTTTCGAAGATGTTATGAATGTTATCGACTTGGAGCAACCAAAAGGTGTTATCGTTCAGTTTGGTGGTCAAACAGCCATCAATCTTGCAGAGCCTCTGGCAAAAGCAGGTGTGACCATCCTTGGTACGCAAGTCGCTGACTTAGACCGTGCCGAAGACCGTGACCTCTTCGAGCAAGCCCTTAAAGACTTGGATATTCCACAGCCACCAGGACAAACGGCTACCAATGAAGAAGAAGCCGTGCTTGCAGCTCGCAAGATTGGTTTCCCAGTCCTTGTTCGCCCATCTTATGTCTTGGGGGGACGTGCCATGGAAATCGTTGAAAACGAAGAAGACCTCCGTTCTTACATGCGTACCGCTGTTAAGGCTAGTCCAGACCACCCAGTTCTTGTTGACTCTTACATCGTTGGGCAAGAGTGTGAAGTGGATGCCATCTCAGACGGAGAAAATGTCCTTATCCCTGGTATCATGGAGCATATCGAACGTGCCGGTGTCCACTCAGGTGACTCAATGGCCGTTTATCCTCCACAAACCTTGTCGCAAAAGGTACAGGAAACCATCGCAGACTACACCAAACGCCTAGCAATTGGTCTCAACTGTCTTGGTATGATGAACATTCAGTTTGTTATCAAGGATGAGAAAGTCTATGTTATCGAGGTCAACCCACGTGCCAGCCGTACGGTTCCATTCCTTTCTAAGGTAACCAATATCCCTATGGCTCAGGTAGCGACTAAGTTGATTCTTGGTCAAAGTCTCGAAGAACTTGGTTACCAAGATGGACTTTACCCTGAAAGCACACGAGTTCATATCAAAGCGCCAGTCTTCTCCTTTACCAAGCTAGCGAAAGTAGACAGCTTGCTCGGTCCTGAAATGAAATCGACAGGGGAAGTCATGGGTTCTGATACAACTCTTGAAAAAGCGCTCTATAAAGCTTTTGAAGCTTCATACCTTCACTTGCCTACTTTTGGTAATGTTGTCTTTACCATCGCTGATGATGCAAAAGAAGAAGCTTTAGATTTAGCTCGTCGTTTCCAAAACATTGGTTACGGAATCCTTGCAACTGCAGGAACAGCGGAGTTCTTTGCAAATCATGGACTTCAAGCTCAACTAGTTGGGAAAATCGGTGATGACGAACATGATATTCCTAGCTACGTCCGTAAAGGAAAAATCCAAGCTATCATCAATACTGTCGGAACCAAACGAACTGCTGACGAAGATGGTGAGCAAATCCGTCGTTCAGCCATTGAACACGGAGTGCCACTCTTTACAGCTCTAGATACAGCTAATGCCATGCTCAAGGTGCTAGAAAGCCGTAGTTTTGTCACAGAAGCGATCTAGTTGAGAAAGATTTTTCACAGTTTTAAAGCCAGCGTTTTCTGACGCTGGCTTTTACAATACTGATATTGCTTATTTCAACTATCATTTCTTTTATTAGGAATCATTCTAAAATGTGATATAATAAGGGTGAATTGGAAATAGGTAAACTATTTTCATCATTCTTTCAAAAAATATTCTATTAAGAAGTATGTAAAGACAGATTAGAAAGTGGGAAATCCCTATGTCCTCTTATGAAAAAGTCTCTCTTTCTGAGATCAATCAATCTATTGAGACTCCAAATAACAATCATTTTTGGCAAAATCTAAAAGCATTCTTAGGACCTGGTGCACTTGTGGCAGTTGGCTACATGGATCCTGGAAATTGGATCACCAGTGTGGTTGGTGGTGCCTCCTACAAGTACAGCCTTTTATTTGTTATTTTAATTTCATCCATCATCGCCATGCAGCTACAACAGATGGCTGGTAAGCTCGGTATCGTGACTAGGATGGACCTAGCACAGGCAACAGCTCATCATGCTCCCAAGTGGCTTCGCTATAGTTTGTGGGTGATTTTAGAATTAGCTTTAATGGCGACAGACTTGGCTGAGGTTCTAGGTTCAGCGATTGCCTTAAATCTTTTGTTTAAAATACCGATTATGGTCGCTATCCTCCTAACCGTTTTAGATGTGTTTCTTTTGTTGTTGTTGATGAAATTTGGTTTCAAAAAAATTGAATCTATTGTTACGACCCTTATTTTAACCATATTAGCCATCTTTACCTATCTTGTGGCCTTATCCAATCCAAGTATCCAGGGGATCATTGGTGGTTATTTGCCAACTTCAACTTTATTTGAAACACCGTTACCGGGTCATGAAAGTCAATTGACCTTGGCTCTAGGGATTGTAGGAGCGACAGTCATGCCTCATAATCTCTATCTCCATTCCTCTCTATCCCAAACAAGGAAAATCAATCACAAAGATAAGAAGGATGTTCGAAAAGCCGTGCGTTTTATGACCTGGGATTCAAATCTTCAGTTGTCCCTAGCCTTTATTGTCAATTCCTTACTTCTCATTTTAGGTGCCTCCCTCTTTTTTGGTCATGCATCTGAAATTTCAGCTTTCTCCCAAATGTACAATGCTTTACAGGATTCGACAATAGCAGGAGCGATAGCCAGCTCAACTCTGTCAACTTTATTTGCTCTAGCTCTCTTAGCAAGTGGTCAAAATTCGACCATTACAGGCACTTTGACAGGACAGATTGTCATGGAAGGCTTCTTACATCTAAGATTGCCTCAGTGGCTTATCCGTATCGGTACCCGTATTTTTGCCTTGCTACCTGTGATTATAGTCGCCGTTTTGTTTGGATATCAAGAAAAAACCTTGGATCAGTTATTGGTCTATTCACAGGTCTTTCTGTCAATCGCTCTTCCGTTCTCAATCTTTCCCTTAATCTATCTGACCTCTAAGAAGTCACTGATGGGAGAATTCACTAATGCCAAGTGGAACACCATCCTAGGTTACGCAGTTTCAATCATCTTGACCATTCTCAATATCAAGCTTCTTTTCGATATTTTTTAACCTCGTTTGAAATCAATCATAGTGTCAGCGTGAAGCTTGACAAAGAGAAAGTAGTAGTGGTTGGTTCATAAAAATAAGTACAAAAAAAGAACAGTTGAAACTGTTCTTTTTATGATTATTTGAGACCGTATTTTTTGTTGAAACGATCCACACGTCCATCTGCTTGAGTGAACTTTTGACGTCCAGTGTAGAATGGGTGTGAGTCTGATGAAATTTCCACACGGATCAATGGGTAAGTTTCGCCTTCGAACTCAACAGTTTCGTTAGAGCGTTTTGTTGAACCGCTAAGGAATTTGTAACCAGTAGTTGTGTCCATGAAGACAACTGGGCGATATTCTGGATGGATATCTTTTTTCATTTTGCAATATTTCCTTTCTGCCATGGTCTCTTTGTGAGCCATAGATTGTTACCTTACTAGTCTATCAGATTCTGATAAGTTTGGCAAGTATTTTATCAGTTTTTAAGCAAGTTTTTTAACTTTTGATAGATGATTTCGTTTTCTTCTAGACTATAGGAATTGGCGCCACTAGCTAATGGATGTCCTCCTCCGTCGTGTTCTTTGGCAATTTCATTGATAGGGGTAATTTTACTGCGCATACGCACACGGAAGTGACCATCAGCTTGCTCAACAAAGATAGCCCAAGCCTTAACGGTATCAATTCGGCCAGGTGCTCCGACAATTGCAGCTGTTTCAGCATCCGTAACCTTATATTCTTTCAGGATTTCTTGAGTAAGCAGAACGCGTGCAGCCCCGTTTTCATCAACTTCTAAATGATCATAGACAAAGCCTTGCAGTTTTGCAATCTTGAAGCTCATGGTATCCATTTGACGAGACAATCCAGCAAAGTCAAAATCAATTTCTCGGAGCTGGCCAGCTATTCTAAAGGTACGGGCACTAGTTGACGGGTAGAGAAAACGCCCTGTGTCCCCGACAATTCCTGCATAGAGAAGTCGTGCTGCTTCGCTAGACAAAGCCAGCTGATTTTCTTGAGCAAATAGGGCAATCATCTCACTGGCACTGCTTGAACTTGTATCCACCCAAGATAGGTCACCATAAATATCATCATTTGGATGGTGATCGATTTTGATGGTGAAAGCAGCTTGTTCGTATCGTTTATCATCGATACGAGGACGATTCGCTGTATCACAAATAATAGCAAGAGCTCCTTGGTAGTCACTGTCTTGAACAGTATCCATTTCCGCCATCCAAGTTAGAGTGGGTTCGTTAAAACCGACTGCTTTAATGGTCTTTTCTGGAAAATGGTGAGTGAGAAGAGCTTTCAAACCTACCTGACTCCCTAAGGCATCAGGATCTGGTTTCATATGACGATGAATGATAATGGTATCGTATTCTTTGATTTTCTCTAATATTTGCTGGCAAATTTCCATAAATAACCTCAATTCTTTCTCATTTCATTGTAGCACAAGAATTTTTATTTTTAAAATGAAAAAGATATGATATAATGGAGAAAGATAAATTGAGGAGGACGATATGGCATTAGCAAAAATTGTATTTGCCAGTATGACCGGTAATACCGAAGAAATTGCAGATATTGTAGCAGATAAATTGCGTGACTTGGGCTTGGATGTCGATGTGGATGAATGTACGACTGTTGACGCTTCAGACTTCTTGGAGGCGGACATCGCAATCGTTGCGACTTATACTTACGGAGACGGAGAATTGCCAGATGAGATGATGGACTTCTATGAAGATCTAGCAGATCTCAACTTGAATGGCAAAATCTACGGAGTGGTCGGTTCAGGAGATACTTTCTACGACGAATTCTGTAAGGCTGTTGATGACTTTGATCGTGTTTTTGTAGCGACAGGAGCAGAAAAAGGTTCAGAGTGTGTTAAAGTTGATCTTTCTGCTGAAGAAGAAGACATCGAACGTTTGGAACAATTCGCAGAAGAATTGGCTGCAAAAGTAGGATAAGAATCAAACTGCGCTGACTGGAAGAAGTCAGTGCGTTTTTTTATTAGTTTTTTGGGGATTTTACTAGCCTATTTAGAGGGTTTTTGATACAATAATTCAAATAAAGGAGGAGACTGTATGAACTTAGATATGATTCGGCAAGAAATTGATCAAATCGACGACCAAATCGTCAAGCTCTTGGAAGAACGGATGCATTTGGTTGAGGGAGTAGTTGCCTATAAGAAAGCCTCAAGAAAACCTATTTTAGATTCTAAGAGAGAAGCGGTTATTTTTGAAAAGGTTAGAAGTCGTGTAGAGGACAAGCGCTATCAGGAGACTATTGTTGCGACTTTTTCTGACATACTCAAACGTTCGCGTGATTATCAGGATCAAAATATCAAATGAAAAAAGAACAATTTTATCCGCTTGGAATTTTTCTGGCTGCAATGGTGGGAGGCCTTATCCGCTACTTTGTATCTAGTCAGTTGCCAGCCAGTCCTGAATTTCCTTGGGGAACCCTTCTCGTCAATTATCTGGGAATATTCTGCCTAGTCTATCTGGTGAAAGGCTATTTGGTCTATAAGAGAACTAGTAAAGGCTTAATTTTGGCGCTGGGGACGGGTTTTTGCGGTGGCCTGACAACCTTTTCTAGCCTAATGCTTGATGCAGTAAAACTGCTTGATACCGGGCGTTATCTTAGCTTAATCATCTATCTGCTTTTGAGTATTGGAGGAGGTCTACTCTTGGCTTATGTTCTAGGGAGGAAGAAATGGTAATCGTTTATCTTGCAATCGCCTGCGGGTTCGGAGCCCTGGTGCGTTATTTCTTTTCCCGCTATAATCAAGCTTCAAAATTACCTCTAGGAACTCTCCTTGCCAATCTTCTAGGATGTTTTTTAATTGGCCTACTCTACAATCATGTGGAGTCCAAGGAAATCTATGCTATCCTAGCGACAGGTTTTTGTGGAGGGTTGACGACCTTTTCAACCTTGAATGACGAGCTGCAAAGACTATTAAGTGACAAGAAGGTATTTTATAGCTATTTTCTCTTAACTTACATAGGCGGCTTAGTGGCGATTTTTTTAGGAATTCTGCTATAAATTTCTTTACTTTTAGGTAGAAATTTGGTAAACTATATCCTGTGTGTAATGGACGCACAAAAATACAGTTTATCCGCTGAGGAAGGTTCCTCAAGATTGACAAAGATAGGAGAATAAAATGAATCCATTAATCCAAAGCTTGACTGAAGGTCAACTTCGTACAGATATCCCATCATTCCGTCCTGGTGACACTGTTCGTGTACACGCGAAAGTTGTCGAAGGTAACCGTGAACGTATCCAGATTTTTGAAGGTGTTGTTATTGCACGTAAAGGTGCAGGCATCTCAGAAAACTACACAGTTCGTAAAATCTCTAACGGTGTAGGTGTTGAGCGTATCTTCCCAATCCACACTCCACGTGTTGAAAAGATCGAAGTTGTTCGTTACGGTAAAGTACGTCGTGCGAAATTGTACTACTTGCGTGCTCTTCAAGGTAAAGCAGCTCGTATCAAAGAAATCCGTCGTTAATTCGACTAAAAAACTCTGCTTACCCAGCAGGGTTTTTCTCTAGCTCCCTTAGTTCAATGGATATAACAACTCCCTCCTAAGGAGTAGTTGCAGGTTCGATTCCTGCAGGGGGCATTTTTAGTAATGTAAAGAAAGACAAAGAAAATTCAAAGTGTTAGTTTAAAGGCAATCATCACAAGTTTGTTTTTTAAAATAACTTAGTATTTTTGGAATTTTTGACCAAAGTGTGACCAAAAGTCAATGAATATAGAATAAAGTAGATCAGGAAACTGGTCTATTTATTTTGTAATTATTAATGAACAGTATTTTTTAAGTTTATAATATTCAGTTTAAGTTAAATAGTTGTAATTATAGTATATAAGTTTTTCTTTGTTAATGGTATAATATAAAGTATATAGAGCTATTTTTCGAGGTGCGGATTTGGCAAATAATAGACAAATTGAGACATTAGGTGTTTCATATCTGACAACATTCATAAATAGACATAGTTTACTTCAGACTTATTTTGATAGTAATGATAAAACTCCAGTCTGGGATGGTGAGATTCATGTTCTTAAATCTTCTAGTGAGAAAAAAAGTGAAATATTTGGTAAAGTACCTGTTCAAATTAAAGCTACAAGGCAACAGAAGAATAAATTGAAATCCTTCTTGTTAGACATAAGTGATTTAGAATTATATTCAAAAAATGGTGGTGTAGTTTTATTCGTAGTTTGGTTAAGTGAGAATGGTGATTTAAGAAATATCTACTATAAATCATTACCTCCTCTTTCTATAAAAAAACTAATCAAAAAAAATAATTTAAAAAATAAAACAACAAGCAATAAGAAACTTTCTGTACAGATTCATGAATTAGACGAACAAAAACTGTACCCCATGCTAGTCGATTTTATAACAAATAGTCGTAAGCAATATAGCTTCATAAATGTTGATGGTATTTCAGTTGAAGATATCTCTGATGATAGTAACCTTAAATTCTATTTTTATGGTCAAGGAAAGGGAGAAATCTTTAACTACCAGGAAGAAAATGATCTCTTCATTTATTATAAAGATCCTTTAACTGGTATTGAAGTACCACTTGAAAATACAATAAAGGTTGTCGAAACTTACGAGGAAACAGATTTAATTATTACAGTTGGAGATACTATTTTTCAAGATGTAAAAAGACATCGATTCCCTGATGGGAGTGTACAACTACATTTTGGTGAATGCTTTAAAATGTCCTTTGATGTAAATAAAAAAATATTTAAATTTAATTATACAAGGTCTAATATGCTCTCAAAAGCCATAGAGTGTACGGAGGTACTTCAAGAGCTAGGAAGAGTAGGATATTTTAATCTCAATGGAAATAAAATAGAACTAGATAATCAGTCAATATCGGATATTACTTCACGGAATTTAGATAGCGATATAAAGGATTTGAGACAGATTTCTAACTTCTTGGAAAATATGGGTGTACAAAAGGATCTTGATCTAAACTACTTTGATAAACAATCTCAAAAAAATCTAAATATCCTTAATTCAGGTCTTGTTCTAAAGAAGAAGGATGCCTTTGATTATAATGAATCTAAATTACTTCATCTAAGAATTGCTAATATCCATATTATTGCCTTATATGATTTTACAATAGATAAGAACGGAACTATGATTGATATCTTTACTGAAATTCCCTGGTGTAGGAGAGGTGAGGGGAAGGATTCTTCAGATATTTCAATTTTTGAAGTTTTTGAACCTAACGATTGGCTAAAAATAGATAATTGTAATTTTGATTCGGTTATTGCCTCATATCAAAGATTAGTTGATAATGACTTGAAATTTGAAGATGCTAACAACACTATTATAAAAATAGTTATTGCTGCTGACATGGCAGAAGATGCTTCTAGAAGAGAGTTATTGCTTAATTGGGCATAATGTCTTTCTAATTGGAACTTAAAATACTCCCAAAATAGTGAGATAGCTATAATAAATGACCTTCAAATAAAATCTAGAGTTCGTAAATTAAACAGCAAAGAAATGGAGATTCTGAGCAATATTTTAGTAAATAGTAATGATAACTATGAACTTTGTTTCGGTTCATCAGTGTTATTAAAATCGAAACCACAAGCTGATTTGTTTTGGAATAAACTGGATAATGAGACAAAAGAAAGATATAAAGACTTTCCTATTTATACTTTGTATATGAAATTATCGTAAAATTAAAAGAGATTATAAAGAGATAACATATAGAAATAGAGAGTGATTTATTACAATTCAGTACCACAAATTAAGGAAGCAATGCCTATTTTTTGTACTCTCAAGATTTAAGTAACTGTACAACACGTACATGAAAAAATTACATGTAGGGAGAGTTTTTGTACTCTCAAGATTTAAGTAACTGTACAACACCTCATGCTTGAAGATGGCCGATTGGCTGAAAAAGAAAGTTTCAACATCGAGCCTGACGGATTGATCACTACAAAATAATTTTTTAAAAATAGAAAGGAAATTTTCTAAAATATTGTTCGAATTGTAACCGCAGGCTCAGGCTTGCGGGCTTTTTTGTTTGCAATAATAAAAGCAGTGACGGAAATCACTGCTTATCAGCTGTAGCAAATTCATAAAGTTTTTCTGCTGTGAGAAGTGCCATTTTGTCCATGCTTGTTTTTCCTTTTCTGAGGTCAGAAACGGTAGTCCATGGCACACCGGCACCTTGTGAAATAGCAGATGTAGAAATAGAACTATTAAGTAATTCTTGAATAATTTTTCTCATATTTTTCTTTACCTCAATTTTTATCTTAATCATATTATATAACGGAGAACCGAGATGTCAAGTGTTTTGATAAATTATTTCTAATTCTAAGATGAAATAGATAAAACCCGCTCAGTTGAGCGGGTTTCGTCTATTCTTACTTTTTTACAATACCCACGTACGGATGGCATGGGCAACGCCAGATTCATCATTTGTTTTAGTGATGTATTTGGCGATTTTTTTGAGTTCTGGATTTCCGTTTTCCATGACTACAGGGTTGCCAACGACTTCCAGCATGGTACGGTCATTTTCTTCGTCTCCGATTGCCATGGTTTCATCTGTGGTCAATCCGAGTTTTTCAGCTAGGTGAGTGATGGCTGAACCCTTGTCTACATTCTTTTTAAGGAGTTCGAGGTAGAAAGGAGCAGATTTGTTGATGGAGTAGCGTTCGTAAAATTCTGCTGGTATCTTTTCAATCGCAACGTCGAGAATTTTCGGTTCATCGATAAACATACACTTGACGATTTCCTTGTCAGCCATTTCTTCAGGAGTGCGGTAAAAGATAGGCATGTTGACGAGGGTTGATTCGTGCACTGTGTATTTTCCGATATTGCGATTGGCAGTATAGATACCGTCCTTGGTAATAGCGTGCATGTGGACACCGAGTTTGCGACTGAGAAATTCCATATCGAGATAGTCCTCATAGGCTAAAGATTCGCTGATAATCTCATGGCCAGTAGCAGTTTCTTGGACAAGGGCACCGTTGAAGGTTACCACATAGTCACCCTTGTCTCTCAACTGCAAGTCGTCCAGAAGTTTAGCAACACCTGCGATAGGGCGGCCAGTTGCAATCACGACTTTGACGCCAGCTTGTTTGGCATCTTGGATGGCAGAAAAGACTTCAGGAGTGATTTCCTTTTTACTGTTAACCAGGGTACCATCGATATCGACAGCGATTAGTTTAATACTCATAAATTTCCTCTTCTAGTTTTTATTTGGGGTAAAATGATCGTTCTCAATCAAGTGTAAAAATTGCTGGGTGATACTTGCGAATATGCTATTTTGATCCAACATTTCTTTTGGAAAATAGAAACGATTGTCACCGTGGCGGCTGCCAGCAAGGGATTGGACGATAGGGGACAGGCTAGATAGTTCTGCCAGTTCACCATTTTTTTGTAAAATCTCAATCTGTGTCCTTGGATTTTCAGATTCGGGTCGATAGATATCATAAGGTAGGTCAAAGTTCTTATGAATAGCAGTATAGTAGTCTGGATCAAAACCGATATCTTCAACCAGTTGTCTCATGGTTGCGAGTTGGTCTTGGTCTTTTTCTGAAAAAGTAATGGATTTAAAGACCTTGCGGTTGACAAAGCGTTGCGACAAGTCGGCTAGTATCTTGTCAGGACTGGTCATCCAGAGTTGGAAGTAGGTATTCATCACGCCATCATCCAGAGCTAGATAGTCAGACAAGGTCACATTTTTTTCAAAGAAAGGAAGGAGATGTGGAGAAGTTCGTGCAAAGAAATCTTTGTCTTCAGGATAGAGTTCCTTAGCGCGTTTGAGGAGATTCTGTAGAAGAACTTCCATGGCGCGTGTTGCTGGGTGGAAATAAACCTGCATATACATCTGATAGCGACTGAGCACGTAGTCTTCGATGGCATGCATGCCGTTGCGCTGAAAGGCGATCCCATTTTCGACAGGACGAATGACTCGGAGGATGCGAGTCAGGTCAAATTCCCCATAAGATGCTCCTGTAAAATAGGAGTCGCGCAAGAGATAGTCCATGCGGTCCGCATCGATCTGACTGGAAATGAGCTGTACGACCTGCTTGTTAGGGTAGGTATGGTCGATGACACTAGCCACCTTTTCAGGAAAATCGGGCGCCACTTGTAACAGGACTTGGTGAATCTCTGTATCAGGACTTTGGATGATTTCCTGAGTAATGGCCTCATGATCTGTATCAAAAAGATGTTCAAAAGTATGAGAGTAGGCACCATGCCCAAGGTCATGGAGGAGCGCAGCAGTCATGGTCAAAAGAGACTCAGCAGGATCCCATTCTTCAGGATATTTTTCTTCAAAAATCTCTGTGATGCGTCGTGCAATCTCATAGACTCCTAGACAGTGGGAAAAGCGACTGTGCTCCCCACCATGGAAGGTATAGCTGGAAGTTCCTAGCTGTTTGATACGACGCAGACGTTGAAATTCTTTTGTATTGATCAAGTCATAGATGACTTGATTATTGACATGGATATAGTTGTGAACTGGGTCACGGAATACTTTTTCGTTCATATGATCATTATAGCAAAATCCTGCTCTTTTTGGTAAAATAGTAGGACAAGAGACAAGAAAGAGGACCTGATGTGAAGATTCGGATGCGAAATACGATTCAGTTTGATGAGCAGTTGGAAGTGATTGACCAGCTTTATGACGTTGAAGTGCATGAAAAAGGGGATTTTAGCTATTTACTCTTTTATAATGAGGAAAAAGAAAAAGTAGTCATTAAATTCCATGGTCAAGAACTGGTGATGACCCGTTTCTCGAGTCCCAAAACCATCATGCGTTTTCTAAAGGATAGTGATAGTTTGGCCTATATTCCGACACCAATGGGGATGCAGGAGTTTATCATACAAACGAATTACTATGAACTGGATGGGCAAAAGATTGAATTAGCCTATCAACTGCAAAACCAAGAGGGACACCCCTTTGCCAGCTATCAATTAGAAATTACTTGGGGATAAGAAAAAGGTTGGCAAGAGCCAACCTTATTTGATATAGAGTTCTTGGTTTTTTAGGACAATTTCACGTACACTTGCGAACTTCTTGAGCTTTTTCAGTTCTTCAGGATGGGTTACCAGAGTGATAACATAGCCCTCTTTGCCCATGCGACCTGTACGGCCAGCACGGTGGGTGTATGTTTCGATGTCTCTAGGAACATCAAAGTTTACGACACATTCTAGGCTATCGATATCAATTCCACGAGCCAGAAGGTCAGTTGCAAGAAGCAGGGTTAGTTGCTTATCTTTAAACTTTTCTAAGATGACTTTTCGAAATTTAACATTGACATCGCTAGCGAGGGAAACAGCCAAAATATCGCGATACTGTAATTTTTCCTCAGCACTTCCAAGGTCTGATAGGCTGTTAAAGAAGACTAGTCCGCGAAAATCCTCTACATGAGCCAGTTTTCGTAGCATATCCACTCGGTGACGTTGGTCTACCTGCATGTAGAAATGTTGAATGTTGTCCAGTTTTTGATCAGAGAGATCAATAGTGCGCGTGTTTGCCGCAATCTTTTCTTGGTCAAACTTGGTCGTCGCACTCATGTAGACGAGTTGGTGGTCACGAGGTGCGTAGTGAGTGATTTTCTCGACAAAGTGAATCTGAGAATCATCGAGCAATTGGTCAAATTCATCCAGGATGATAGTTTCCACATTCATCATCTTGATTTTTTTCAATTTAATCAACTCAAAGATACGGCCAGGAGTTCCAATCAGAATTTCTGGTCCTTTTTTGAGGCGTTCAATCTGGCGTTTCTGACTTGAACCTGATAGGAAGAGTTGAGCTGTTAAACCAATAGCTTCAGCCCAGGTTTTACACACGTCAAAAATCTGTCCAGCTAGTTCTGTATTTGGTGCTAGAATCAAGAGTTGCTGGGCTTTTTTCTTTTGTAGTCTGAGAAGACTTGGGAGTAAATAAGCTAGCGTCTTACCAGTTCCTGTTGGGCTCACTCCCAGAAGGTTTTCTCCAGCAAGTATAGGCTCAAATAGTTGAGTTTGAATGGGAGTAAATTCTTGGAAACCGAGTTGGTCGCTCAGTTTTTGCCATTCAGTGGGGAGTTTGGTTTTCATTTTTCTGCCTCAAATCTAATGCCAGCAGTCTGGCGCATGGTATAGAGTAAATCATGAACAGAGCCTGCATCATCCAGCCAGTTCTGGTAAAGCGTCTGGTCTGGTTGCTGGATCATGTGTGCAAATGCAGCGACTTCCTCAGTCATCGTATGAGGAGCCTGTTGGATAGGGAGCTGAACTTGATTTCCTTGGTGGTTGGTAAAAATAGCTGAGCGGACATGCTCAATCGTGTTGAGGGTCAAGGTTCCATCTGCTGTGTATATCTCACAAGGAAGATTGGAAGTGATGTTTTTCCCAGCCTTGATATGAACTTGAAAGTCAGGGTAGAAGAGGATACCGTCTCCATTCAGGTCAATGCTATTGTCAAGCTGTTGAGCTTGATAAGTCGCGACCTGAGCCTTTCCAAAGAGGCGAACGGCAGCATAGAGAGGATAAATCCCCAAGTCCATAAGGGCTCCACCAGCAAAACGATCTGAAAAGACATTTGGCATCTCCCCAGCCAACAAGTCCGGCATCTTGGAAGAATACTTGGCATAGTTGAAATCAGCTCCCAATACTTGCTTGTCTGCCAAAAAAATCTTGATAGTAGTAAAAGCTTCCTCGTGGTAATTACGAGCAGCTTCAAAGATAAAACAGTGATTTTTCTCAGCTGTTTGCCTCAAATCTAGCCATTCTTGTGGCTGAGTGACAGCTGGCTTTTCAAGAATGACGTGCTTACCAGTAGACAAGGCAGCCTTGACTTGAACAAAATGCAAGGAGTTTGGACTAGCAATATAGACTACATCAAAGGAAGACTTAAAGAAGTCTTCTAATTGATCAAAGAGTTGGACATTTTGATAGCGGGAAGCAAAGGTTGCGGCAGTTTCTAGTTTTCTAGAATAGACTGCGACCAGTTGGTATTCTCCACTAGCATGGGCTGCTTCTATGAAATGATGGCTGATAGCGCCTGTTCCGATGACACCTAATTTAAGCATAGATACTCCTTTTCCGATTTTAAATCCTTCCTTCATTATAACACAGAAAAGAAGGACTATCCAACCGATGGTAAAAATTTTCAAATGGACTACGCATTTCTTGGAGAAAGTGGTACAATATTCAGATAGGTAGATAAAATGAAAAGGGGGAGAAAATGAGATTATTACCAATAAGAAAAATATCACGTCAGTCTAAGAGGCTAGCGCTTTTTTTGACTTTTTGCGCAGGATATGTAGATGCCTATACCTTTATCGTGCGAGGAAATACTCTTGTGGCAGGACAGACTGGGAATGTGGTTTTTCTATCAGTAGGACTCATTCAACACAATGTGTCAGATGCCAGTGCCAAAGTAATGACATTGCTAGCTTTTATGATGGGGGTCCTTTTATTAACTGTCTATAAGGAAAAATTGAGAATTGTTAAAAAGCCAATTTTGTCTGTAATTCCACTTGCAGTCTTGTCCCTAATTATTGGCTTTGTGCCGCAAACTGTAGAGAATATCTATCTCGTACCGCCCTTGGCCTTCTGTATGGGACTGGTGACAACTGCTTTTGGAGAAGTGTCTGGTATTGCCTATAATAATGCTTTTATGACCGGGAATATCAAACGAACCATGTTAGCTTTTGGAGATTATTTTCGGACCAAGCATACGCCTTTCCTACGAGAGGGCTTGATTTTTGTTAGCTTGCTTAGCAGTTTTGTCTTCGGAGTTGTTTTTTCAGCTTATTTGACGATTTACTATCAGGAGAAGACAATTCTAGGTGTTCCTCTTATGATGAGTATCTTTTACTTCAGCATGCTTTTTGCTTCTTGGAGAAAAAAAGGGAAAGAAAAAGCTTAATTTTAATTGATTTTACTTGTAAGAAAAAAGAAGATATGCTATAATCGAAGAGTTGACTATGCACAGTCCTGTGCAACCGCACGAACATCGTTGCTCATCGTATACAAAATTTAAACTTTGTTATACTTAGAGCTCTTCTTTTAAGTGGTTCGTCCCACGATGCTAGGCGAGTCTTCACAAAAATACGGGGAAACCCTAAAAATCATAGGAGGTGCATAATGAGCACATACGCAATTATCAAAACTGGCGGAAAACAAGTTAAAGTTGAAGTTGGTCAAGCAGTTTACGTTGAAAAATTGAACGTTGAAGCTGGTCAAGAAGTTACTTTTAACGAAGTTGTTCTTGTTGGTGGTGAAAACACTGTTGTCGGAACTCCACTTGTTGCTGGAGCTACTGTAGTTGGAACTGTTGAAAAACAAGGAAAACAAAAGAAAGTTGTTACTTACAAGTACAAACCTAAGAAAGGTAGCCACCGCAAACAAGGTCACCGTCAACCATATACAAAAGTTGTCATCAACGCGATCAACGCTTAATTTTTAAGGAGAACACATGATACAAGCAGTCTTTGAGAGAGCCGAAGATGGCGAGCTGAGGAGTGCGGAAATTACTGGACACGCCGAAAGTGGCGAATACGGCTTAGATGTCGTGTGTGCATCGGTTTCTACGCTTGCCATTAACTTTATCAATTCCATTGAGAAATTTGCAGGCTACGAACCAATCCTAGAATTAAACGAAGATGAAGGTGGTTATCTAAAGGTTGAAATACCAGAGGATCTTCCTTCGCACCAGAGAGAAATGACCCAGTTATTCTTTGAATCATTTTTCTTAGGTATGGCAAACTTATCGGAGAACTCTTCTGAGTTCGTCCAAACCAGAGTTATCACAGAAAACTAACACGGAGGAAAACATTATGTTAAAAATGACTCTTAACAACTTGCAACTTTTCGCCCACAAAAAAGGTGGAGGTTCTACATCAAACGGACGCGATTCACAAGCGAAACGTCTTGGAGCTAAAGCGGCTGACGGACAAACTGTAACAGGTGGATCAATCCTTTACCGTCAACGTGGTACACATATCTATCCAGGTGTAAACGTTGGACGTGGTGGGGACGATACTTTGTTCGCTAAAGTTGAAGGCGTAGTACGCTTTGAACGTAAAGGACGCGATAAAAAACAAGTTTCTGTTTACCCAATCGCTAAATAAAAAGGTTCAGTGAACCTTTTTATCCCGAGCCTTGAAATGAAAGGCGAGGAAGCTAGAAGTAGCATAAAATAAGGCTTTCCGAGTTTTCGGAGAGCCTTTTTTTTGTTTTGATACCCACAATTTTTTGTTACTAGTGTAGATGAATTTTGTGAGCGACATTATTTTTCCTAGGTGGAAAACTTCTAAAATATGGTATAATGAACAGATAGAGAAGTTGGGGGTAAAAGATGAACATTCAACAATTACGCTATGTTGTGGCCATTGCCAATAGTGGTACTTTCCGTGAAGCTGCTGAAAAGATGTATGTTAGTCAGCCAAGTCTGTCTATTTCTGTGCGCGATTTGGAAAAAGAGCTGGGGTTTAAGATTTTCCGTCGGACGAGTTCGGGAACGTTTTTGACCCGTCGTGGTATGGAATTTTATGAAAAAGCGCAGGAGTTGGTCAAAGGATTTGATGTTTTTCAAAATCAGTATGCCAATCCTGAGGAAGAAAAGGATGAATTTTCCATTGCCAGTCAGCACTATGACTTCTTACCACCAACGATTACGGCCTTTTCAGAACGTTATCCTGATTATAAGAACTTTCGTATTTTTGAGTCTACCACAGTTCAAATATTAGACGAAGTAGCTCAAGGACACAGTGAGATTGGGATTATCTACCTCAACAATCAAAATAAAAAGGGCATCATGCAACGGGTTGAAAAGCTTGGTTTAGAAGTTATTGAACTAATTCCTTTCCAGACTCACATTTATCTTCGTGAAGGACATCCTTTAGCACAGAAAGAGGAATTGGTTATGGAGGATTTAGCGGATCTACCAACAGTTCGTTTCACCCAGGAAAAGGATGAGTACCTATACTATTCAGAGAACTTTGTCGACACCAGCGCGAGCTCCCAGATGTTTAATGTGACCGACCGTGCCACTTTGAATGGTATTTTGGAGCGGACAGATGCCTATGCGACAGGTTCAGGATTTTTAGATAGTGACAGTGTTAATGGGATCACAGTTATTCGTCTCAAGGATAATCTAGATAACCGCATGGTCTACGTCAAACGTGAGGAAGTGGAGCTTAGCCAAGCTGGGACTCTCTTCGTAGAAGTCATGCAAGAATATTTTGATCAAAAGAGGAAATCATGAAAAAAAGAGGAATAGTAGCAGTCATTATACTGCTTTTGATTGGGTTGGATCAGTTGGTCAAAAATTATGTTGTCCAGCAGATTCCACTGGGTGAAGTGCGTTCGTGGATCCCCAATTTCGTTAGCTTGACCTACCTGCAAAATAGAGGAGCAGCCTTCTCCATGCTGCAAGATCAGCAGTGGTTATTTGCTGTTATTACACTGGTCGTCATGGTAGGAGCCATTTGGTATCTACATAAACATATGGAGGATTCTCTCTGGTCGGTTTTTGGACTGACTTTGATAATCGCGGGAGGTTTGGGCAACTTTATTGACAGAATGAGTCAAGGTTTTGTGGTGGATATGTTTCACCTAGACTTTATCAACTTTGCGATTTTCAATGTTGCTGACAGCTATTTGACAGTTGGTGTCATTATTCTATTGATTGCAATGCTTAAAGAGGAAGTAAATGGAAATAAAAATTGAAACTGGTGGGCAACGACTAGACAAGGCTCTGTCGGACCTGACAGAATTGTCACGCAGTCTCGCGAATGAACAAATCAAGGCTGGACAAGTCTTGGTCAATGGTCAAGTCAAGAAAGCCAAATACACTGTCCAAGAGGGGGATATCGTCACCTACCATGTGCCAGAACCAGAGGTTTTAGAGTATGTGGCTGAGAATCTGCCGCTCGAGATCATCTACCAAGATGAGGATGTAGCTGTTGTCAACAAACCTCAAGGGATGGTGGTTCATCCGAGCGCCGGCCATACCAGTGGAACCTTGGTCAATGCCCTCATGTACCATATCAAGGACTTGTCAGGTATCAATGGGGTTCTGCGTCCAGGAATTGTTCACCGTATTGATAAGGACACGTCTGGCCTCCTTATGATTGCTAAGAATGACGAGGCACACTTGGCACTTGCCCAAGAACTCAAGGATAAGAAGTCTCTCCGCAAATATTGGGCGATTGTTCATGGCAATCTTCCCAATGATCGTGGTGTGATTGAAGCGCCGATTGGTCGTAGTGAAAAAGACCGTAAGAAACAGGCTGTAACTGCTAAAGGGAAGCCGGCAGTGACACGTTTCCACGTTTTGGAACGCTTTGGAGATTATAGTTTGCTAGAGTTGCAACTGGAAACAGGACGTACCCACCAAATCCGTGTTCATATGGCTTATATTGGCCATCCAGTCGCTGGGGATGAGGTCTATGGTCCTCGTAAAACCCTGAAAGGACATGGACAGTTTCTCCATGCCAAGACTCTAGGTTTTACTCATCCGAGAACAGGTGAGACCTTGGAGTTCACAGCAGATATTCCAGAGATTTTTAAAGAAACGCTGGAAAGATTGCGTAAAACTGAGAATAGATAAAAGAGTTGAGATACCTTGTCTCAACCTTTTTTATTTCAAGTCTTTTCTATTTTAAAGTATTCATGTTATAATGGATAAATATGAAGAATCGGAGTGAGAATATGAAGTACAAACGAATCGTCTTTAAGGTGGGGACCTCCTCCTTGACAAATGAAGACGGGAGTTTATCAAGAAGTAAAGTAAAGGCAATTACCCAACAATTAGCTATGCTGCATGAGGCTGGGCATGAGTTGATTTTAGTCTCATCTGGGGCAGTAGCGGCTGGATTTGGTGCTTTGGGTTTTAAAAAACGTCCGACCAAGATTGCAGATAAACAAGCTTCGGCTGCAGTTGGTCAGGGACTTTTGTTGGAGGAATACACAGCCAACCTCCTCATGCGCCAAATCGTTTCTGCGCAAATTTTGCTGACCCAGGATGATTTTGTAGATAAACGTCGCTATAAGAATGCCCATCAAGCCTTGTCAGTATTGCTTCATCGTGGTGCAATTCCCATCATCAACGAGAATGACAGTGTCGTCATTGATGAACTCAAGGTTGGGGATAATGACACTCTGAGTGCCCAGGTAGCAGCTATGGTTCAAGCGGATCTTTTGGTTCTCTTGACTGATGTGGACGGCCTCTATACTGGCAATCCCAACTCAGATCCAACAGCTAAACGCTTGGACAAAATTGAGACTATCAATCGTGAGATTATTGATATGGCTGGTGGAGCAGGTTCGTCAAACGGTACTGGGGGTATGCTGACCAAAATCAAGGCTGCTACGATTGCTACGGAGTCAGGTGTGCCAGTCTATATCTGCTCTTCCTTGAAATCAGATGCCTTGATCGAAGCAGCGGAGGAGACTAGGGATGGTTCCTTCTTTGTTGCGCAAGAGAAGGGACTTCGTACCCAGAAACAATGGCTGGCCTTCTATGCTCAAAGTCAGGGAACGATTTGGGTAGATGGTGGAGCTGCAGAGGCACTTTCAAAAAACGGGAAAAGTCTCCTTTTATCGGGTGTTGTAGAAGTGGAAGGAAACTTCTCTTACCACGATATTGTCACAGTAGCAGATAAAGAAACAGGTCAATCTCTTGGAAAGGGACGTGTCCAATTTGGTGTCTCAGCCCTAGAAGATATGCTCCGTTCTCAAAAAGCTAAGGGAGTCTTGATTCACCGTGATGACTGGATTTCCATCACTCCTGAAATCCAGCTGCTCTTTACAGAATTTTAGAGGTGAACGATGGTAAGTACACAAGAACAATTTGAACAGGTACAGGCTGTTAAGAAATCAATCAATACTGCTAGTGAAGCAGTGAAAAACCAAGCCTTGCTAGCTATGGCTGATCACTTAGTGGCTGCTACTGAGGAGATTTTAGCGGCCAATGCCCTCGATATGGAAGCGGCCAAGGGGAAAATCTCAGATGTTATGCTAGATCGTCTTTATTTGGATGCGGGACGTATAGAAGCGATGGCAAATGGGATTCGTGAAGTGGTTGCTTTACCAGATCCTATTGGTGAAGTCCTAGAAACAAGTCAGCTTGAAAATGGCTTGGTTATTACTAAGAAGCGTGTGGCTATGGGGATCATCGGTATTATCTATGAAAGTCGTCCAAATGTGACATCTGATGCGGCTGCTTTGGCACTCAAGAGTGGGAATGCGGTTGTTCTTCGTAGTGGGAAGGACGCCTATCAAACTGCCCATGCTATTGTCACAGCTTTAAAGAAGGGCTTGGAGACGACTACCATTCATCCAGAGGTGATTCAACTGGTAGAAGATACCAGTCGTGAAAGTAGCTATGCTATGATGAAGGCTAAGGGCTATTTAGATCTTCTCATTCCTCGTGGAGGGGCTGGTTTGATCAATGCTGTGGTTGAAAATGCTATCGTGCCCGTTATCGAGACAGGAACTGGAATTGTCCATGTCTATGTGGATAAGGATGCCGATGAAGACAAGGCTCTGTCTATCATCAACAATGCTAAAACCAGTCGTCCTTCTGTCTGCAATGCTATGGAGGTCTTGCTGGTTCATGAAGACAAGGCAGCAAGCTTCCTTCCTCGCTTGGAGCAAGTGCTGGTTGCAGATCGAAAAGAAGCTGAGTTGGAACCAATTCAATTTCGTTTGGATAGCACAGCAAGTCAGTTTGTTTCAGGTCGAGCAGCTGAGGCTCAAGACTTTGATACCGAGTTTTTAGACTATGTCCTAGCTGTTAAGGTTGTGAGCAGTTTAGAAGAAGCGGTTGCGCATATTGAAGCCCACAGTACCCATCATTCGGATGCGATTGTGACGGAAAATGCTGAAGCTGCAGCTTACTTTACAGATCAAGTGGACTCTGCCGCGGTTTATGTCAATGCCTCGACTCGTTTCACTGATGGTGGCCAGTTTGGTCTTGGATGTGAGATGGGGATTTCTACTCAGAAACTGCATGCGCGTGGGCCTATGGGCTTGAAAGAGTTGACCAGCTACAAGTATGTGGTTACTGGTGATGGACAGATAAGGGAGTAAGAGATGAAGATTGGATTTATCGGTTTGGGGAATATGGGAGCTAGCTTGGCTAAGGCTGTTGTGCAGGCCAAGACGGGTGCTCAGATTCTCCTTGCCAATCGTAGTCAAGCAAAAGTAGATGCTTTCATTGCCAACTTTGGTGGTCAGGCTTCCAGCAATGACGAAATCTTCGCAGAAGCAGATGTGATTTTTCTAGGTGTTAAGCCTGCTCAGTTCTCAGACTTGCTTTCTCAATACCAGACCATCCTTGAAAAGAGAGAAAGTCTTCTTTTGATTTCCATGGCGGCTGGATTGACCTTGGAAAAACTGGCAAGTCTTCTGCCAAGTCAACACCGAATTATTCGCATCATGCCCAATACACCAGTGGCTATCGGCCAAGGAGTGATTAGTTACGCTTTATCAGAAAACTGTTGTGCTGAGGACAGGGAGCTCTTTTGTCAGCTTTTAGCCAAGGCTGGTCTCTTGGTTGAGCTGGGGGATGGCTTAATCGATGCTGCGACAGGTCTTGCAGGTTGTGGACCAGCCTTTGTCTACCTTTTTATCGAGGCTTTAGCAGATGCGGGTGTGCAGACAGGATTGCCCCGAGAAAGGGCCTTGAAAATGGCAGCCCAAACAGTAGTCGGCGCTGGGCAAATGGTTCTCGAAAGCCAGCAACATCCTGGAGTTTTGAAAGACCAAGTTTGTAGTCCAGGTGGTTCGACTATCGCTGGTGTAGCGAGTTTAGAAGCGCATGCTTTTCGAGGAACAGTCATGGATGCAGTTCAGCAAGCCTATAAACGAACACAAGAATTAGGTAAATAAGAGGTGGCTTTGACTGCCTCTTTTATAGTGCATGGAATAAGAAGACAAAAAGATTGTCACAAACCCCTATTTTTTTGATAGAATAGAAGTAGTAAAAAAGAAATGAGTTAGACATGTTAAAAGGATTTTTAGTCTCTCTTGAGGGACCAGAGGGAGCAGGCAAGACCAGTGTTTTAGAGGCTCTGCTCCCAATTTTAGAGGAAAAAGGAGTAGAGGTGCTGACGACCCGTGAACCTGGCGGAGTCTTGATTGGGGAGAAAATTCGTCAAGTGATTTTGGATCCAAGTCATACTCAGATGGATCCTAAAACGGAACTCCTTCTCTATATTGCCAGTCGCAGACAGCACTTGGTGGAAAAAGTTCTCCCAGCACTTGCAGCTGGCAAGTTGGTCATTATGGACCGCTTCATCGATAGTTCCCTTGCTTATCAGGGATTTGGCCGAGGCTTGGATATTGATGCCATTGATTGGCTCAATCACTTTGCGACAGATGGCCTCAAACCCGATTTGACACTCTATTTTGACATTGAGGTGGAAGAGGGGCTGGCTCGCATTGCTGCCAATAGTGATCGCGAGGTCAATCGTTTGGACTTGGAAGGCTTAGACTTGCACAAAAAAGTCCGTCAAGGTTATCTTTCTCTTCTGGACAAAGATGGAAATCGCATTGTCAAGATTGATGCGAGTCTTCCTTTGGAGCAAGTTGTGGAAACAACTAAGGCTGTCTTATTTGACAGAATGGGCTTGGATAAATGAAACAAGATCAACTAAAGGCTTGGCAACCAGACCAGTTTGACCGCTTTGTCCGTATCCTAGAACAAGACCAGCTCAATCACGCCTATCTTTTTTCAGGTTTCTTTGGAAGCTTGGAAATGGCGCAGTTTTTGGCTAAGAGCCTCTTTTGTAGGGATAAAGTAGGCGTTCTACCATGTGAGAAATGCCGAAACTGCAAGCTGATTGAGCAGGAAGAATTTCCCGATGTTACCTTGATTAAGCCAGTCAATCAGGTCATCAAGACAGAACGCATTCGGGAATTGGTGGGTCAGTTTTCCCAAGCAGGGATTGAAAGTCAGCAACAGGTCTTTATTATCGAGCAGGCGGAGAAAATGCATCCCAACGCGGCTAATTCTCTGCTCAAGGTCATCGAAGAACCCCAGAGTGAGGTTTATATTTTCTTCTTGACTAGCGATGAGGAAAAGATTTTACCAACTATCCGAAGTCGGACCCAAATTTTCCACTTTAAAAAGCAAGAAGAAAAGCTCATTCATCAATTAGAACAAGCAGGTCTCGTTAAGAAAAAAGCGACTCTTTTAGCACAGTTTAGTCAATCGCGTGCTGAAGCAGAAAAGCTGGCCAATCAAGCCAGTTTTTGGAATTTGGTGGATGAGAGTGAACGTCTGCTGACCTGGTTATTAACTAAGAAAAAAGAAAGTTATCTCCAAGTTGCTAAATTAGCCAACTTGGCAGATGACAAGGAAAAACAGGATCAGGTCTTGCGAATCCTCGAAGTGCTCTGTGGACAGGATCTCTTGCAAGCAAGGATTCGACAGATTCTACAAGATTTGCTAGAAGCTAGAAAAATGTGGCAAGCCAATGTTAGCTTTCAAAATGCCATGGAATATCTGGTCTTGAAAGAAATATAAACTCAATGAAGGATAAAGAAAGGAAAGGGCTGGTTTATGGATAAGAAAGAATTATTTGATGCGCTGGACGATTTTTCCCAACAGTTATTGGTGACCTTGGCCGATGTGGAAGCCATTAAGAAAAATCTCAAGAGCTTGGTAGAGGAAAATACAGCTCTTCGTTTGGAAAATAGTAAGTTGCGCGAACGCTTAGGCGAGGTGGAAGCAGATGCTCCCGTCAAGGCCAAGCATGTTCGTGAAAGCGTCCGACGAATCTATAAAGATGGTTTTCACGTTTGTAATGATTTTTATGGGCAACGCCGAGAGCAGGACGAGGAATGTATGTTCTGTGACGAGTTGTTGTACAGGGAGTAAGCATGCAGATTCAAAAAAGTTTTAAGGGGCAATCTCCCTATGGCAAGCTTTACCTAGTGGCAACGCCGATTGGCAATCTAGATGATATGACTTTTCGTGCCATTCAGACCTTGAAAGAGGTGGACTGGATTGCTGCGGAGGACACGCGCAATACGGGTCTTTTGCTCAAGCATTTTGACATTCCGACCAAACAGATCAGTTTTCATGAGCACAATGCCAAGGAAAAAATTCCTGATTTGATCGGTTTATTGAAGGCGGGGCAAAGTATTGCTCAGGTTTCTGATGCGGGTCTGCCTAGCATCTCGGACCCTGGTCACGATTTGGTCAAGGCAGCCATCGAAGAAGATATTGCTGTTGTCACAGTTCCAGGTGCCTCTGCAGGGATTTCTGCCTTGATTGCTAGCGGATTGGCGCCACAGCCACATATCTTTTACGGTTTCTTACCGAGAAAATCAGGTCAGCAAAAGCAATTTTTCGACTTGAAAAAAGATTATCCAGAAACTCAGATTTTCTATGAATCGCCCCACCGTGTAGCGGATACGTTAGAAAATATGCTAGAAGTCTACGGCGACCGCTCGGTGGTCTTGGTGAGAGAATTGACTAAAATCTATGAAGAATACCAACGAGGTACCATTTCTGAGTTATTAGAAAACATAGCTGAAACGCCACTCAAGGGTGAATGCCTTCTCATCGTTGAAGGCGTCAGTCAGGATGTGGAAGAAAAGGACGAGGAAGACTTGTTCTTAGAAATCCAAGCTCGTATCCAGCAAGGTATGAAGAAAAATCAAGCCATAAAGGAAGTTGCGAAACTCTACCAGTGGAATAAAAGCCAGCTCTATGCTGCCTACCACGACTGGGAAGAAAATTAAGAAAATGACTAAACAGGGAAGTTTGCCTTCTTCCCTTTTTTTGTTATACTAGTAAAAGAAAATTTAGAAAGATTTGTGGGTGTCAAACAGTCTAGTAGCTTGTTTTGATATGAACTTAGGTTCCACCCAAAGAGGTATTAGTGTCGTGTCTCAATCTTATATCAATGTTATCGGAGCAGGTTTGGCAGGTTCTGAAGCAGCTTATCAAATTGCAGAACGTGGTATTCCAGTTAAACTTTTTGAAATGCGTGGTGTAAAGCCTACACCCCAGCACAAAACAGACAATTTTGCAGAGTTGGTTTGTTCCAATTCCTTACGTGGGGATGCTTTGACCAATGCTGTCGGTCTTCTCAAGGAAGAAATGCGTCGCTTGGGTTCTGTCATATTGGAATCTGCTGAAGCTACACGTGTTCCTGCAGGCGGTGCCCTTGCGGTGGACCGTGATGGTTTCTCCCAAATGGTGACCGAAAAAGTGGCCAACCACCCCTTGATTGAAGTGGTTCGTGATGAAATTACAGAATTGCCGACTGATGTTATTACAGTTGTCGCTACTGGTCCTTTGACCAGTGATGCCCTAGCTGAAAAGATTCATGCCCTTAATGACGGTGATGGTTTCTATTTCTACGACGCGGCGGCGCCGATTATCGACGTTAACACCATCGATATGAGTAAGGTCTATCTCAAGTCTCGTTATGACAAGGGAGAGGCGGCCTACCTTAATGCGCCTATGACTAAAAAAGAATTTATGGATTTCCATGAAGCCTTGGTCGATGCGGAAGAAGCACCGCTCAATTCGTTTGAAAAAGAAAAGTACTTTGAAGGATGTATGCCAATCGAAGTCATGGCCAAACGTGGCATTAAAACCATGCTCTATGGTCCTATGAAGCCAGTCGGTTTGGAGTATCCAGAAGATTACACAGGACCTCGTGATGGCGAATTCAAAACCCCTTATGCAGTTGTTCAACTTCGTCAGGACAATGCGGCTGGTAGCCTCTACAATATCGTCGGTTTCCAAACCCACCTCAAATGGGGAGAACAAAAGCGTGTTTTCCAAATGATTCCAGGTCTTGAAAATGCTGAGTTTGTCCGTTATGGGGTCATGCACCGCAATTCTTATATGGATTCACCCAATCTTCTTGAACAGACTTACCGTTCTAAGAAACAGCCCAACCTCTTCTTTGCTGGTCAAATGACGGGTGTGGAAGGCTATGTTGAGTCAGCAGCTTCAGGCTTAGTTGCGGGTATTAACGCGGCTCGTCTCTTCAAGGGTGAAAGTGAGGCTATCTTCCCAGAGACCACAGCGATTGGAAGTCTGGCTCATTACATCACTCATGCAGATAGCAAGCATTTCCAACCGATGAATGTCAATTTTGGGATTATAAAGGAGTTAGAAGGCGAGCGTATCCGTGATAAGAAGGCTCGTTATGAAAAAATTGCAGAGCGTGCTCTTACCGACTTAGAGGAATTTTTAACGGTCTAATTTTTTTCAAAGAATTGCTCATGATACTATAAAAATCTTAGAAATTGTGATAAAATAGGTAGGATAAAAAAAGGAGAGTAAAAATGGCGAATCCCAAGTATAAACGTATTTTAATCAAGTTATCAGGTGAAGCCCTTGCCGGTGAACGTGGCGTAGGGATTGATATCCAAACAGTTCAAACAATCGCAAAAGAGATTCAAGAAGTTCATAGCTTAGGTATCGAAATTGCCCTTGTTATTGGTGGAGGAAATCTCTGGCGTGGTGAACCTGCTGCAGAAGCAGGAATGGACCGCGTTCAGGCAGATTACACTGGAATGCTTGGGACCGTGATGAATGCTCTTGTGATGGCAGATTCATTGCAACAAGTTGGTGTCGATACGCGTGTACAAACAGCCATTGCGATGCAACAAGTGGCAGAGCCGTACGTACGTGGACGTGCCCTTCGTCATCTTGAAAAAGGCCGCATCGTTATCTTTGGTGCTGGTATTGGTTCACCTTACTTCTCAACAGATACAACAGCAGCCCTTCGTGCAGCTGAAATCGAAGCGGATGCCATCCTTATGGCTAAAAATGGCGTAGACGGTGTTTACAATGCCGATCCTAAGAAAGACAAGACAGCTGTTAAGTTTGAAGAATTGACCCACCGTGATGTTATCAATAAAGGTCTTCGTATCATGGATTCAACTGCCTCAACCCTCTCTATGGACAACGACATTGACTTGGTTGTCTTCAACATGAACCAACCAGGCAACATCAAACGTGTCGTATTTGGTGAAAATATCGGAACAACAGTTTCAAACAATATCGAAGAAAAGGAATAAGAAAATTATGGCTAATGCAATTGTAGAAAAAGCTAAAGAGAGAATGACCCAGTCTCACCAATCACTTGCTCGTGAATTTGGTGGTATCCGTGCCGGTCGTGCCAACGCAAGCTTGCTAGACCGTATCCACGTAGAATACTACGGAGTCGAAACTCCTCTTAACCAAATCGCTTCAATTACCATTCCAGAAGCGCGTGTCTTGTTGGTAACACCATTTGACAAGTCTTCATTGAAAGACATCGAACGTGCCTTGAACGCTTCTGACCTTGGTATCACACCAGCTAATGACGGCTCTGTGATCCGCTTGGTTATCCCTGCTCTTACAGAAGAAACTCGTCGTGACCTTGCTAAAGAAGTGAAGAAGGTCGGTGAAAATGCCAAAGTAGCTATTCGTAACATCCGTCGTGATGCTATGGACGAAGCTAAGAAACAAGAAAAAGCAAAAGAAATCACTGAAGATGAATTGAAGACCCTTGAAAAGGATATTCAAAAAGTAACAGACGATGCTGTGAAACACATCGACGATATGACTGCCAATAAGGAAAAAGAACTTTTGGAAGTCTAAGAAATAAACAGAAAAACTCAGTTGGCATTGCTGGCTGAGTTTTATTCGAAAGAAGGAAATATGAATACAAATCTTGCAAGTTTTATCGTTGGACTTATCATCGATGAAAATGACCGTTTTTACTTTGTGCAAAAGGATGGTCAGACCTATGCTCTTGCCAAGGAAGAAGGTCAACATACAGTAGGGGATACGGTCAAAGGTTTTGCCTACACGGACATGAAGCAAAAACTTCGCCTGACAACCTTAGAAGTGACTGCGACTCAGGACCAATTTGGTTGGGGAACCGTAACAGAAGTTCGTAAGGACTTGGGTGTCTTTGTGGATACCGGTCTGCCTGATAAGGAAATCGTTGTGTCACTCGATATCCTCCCTGAACTCAAGGAACTCTGGCCAAAGAAGGGGGATAAACTCTACATCCGTCTTGAAGTGGACAAGAAAGACCGAATCTGGGGACTCTTGGCTTATCAGGAAGACTTCCAACGTCTGGCTCGTCCTGCCTACAACAACATGCAGAACCAAAACTGGCCAGCCATTGTATATCGTCTCAAGCTGTCAGGAACCTTTGTCTATCTACCAGAGAATAACATGCTTGGTTTTATCCATCCCAGCGAGCGCTATGCAGAGCCACGTTTGGGACAAGTCCTAGATGCGCGTGTCATCGGTTTCCGTGAAGTGGATCGTACTTTGAACCTATCCCTCAAACCACGTTCCTTTGAGATGTTGGAAAATGATGCCCAGATGATTTTGACCTACTTGGAAAGCAATGGCGGTTTCATGACCTTGAATGATAAGTCATCCCCTGAGGACATCAAAGCAACCTTTGGCATTTCTAAAGGTCAGTTCAAGAAAGCACTCGGTGGTTTGATGAAGGCTGGCAAAATCAAGCAAGACCAGTTTGGTACAGAGTTGATTTAGGTCTTATAGACATGATAAAGAAACTTGAAGAAATGAGTTTAGAGGAACTCTGGCAACTTTTTCCTATTTTTCTAGTAGAGCACAGGTCAGAGTGGAAAGACTGGTATGAATCGGAAAAAACAAGTCTGAAAAAAATATTGGGTGCAAATGTTATTAAAAGAATAGAACATATCGGTAGCACTGCTATCCCTAATATTTGGGCCAAAAATATCGTTGATATTCTGTTAGAAGTAGGTAGAATAGAGGATTTAGCAAGAGTTAGGGATTTATTGGTGAAGAATGGTTGGCTACTGATGTCGGAGAGTCCTAACAGGATTTCGCTAAATAAAGGATACACAGAGCAGGGATTTGCTGAGAAAGTTTTTCATTTACATTTGCGAATGACGGGAGATCATGACGAGATTTATTTTAGAGATTATCTCTGCCAGCATCCAGATATTGCCCAAGCGTATCAGGAATTAAAACTAAGTTTGTGGAAAAAATTTGAACACAATCGAGACGCCTATACAGATGCGAAAACAGATTTTATAAACCACTACGTTTCAGAGGCTAAGTCCAGTAATTTTCAAGAATCAGAAAAATTTCATCAAAAAAGTTTTGATAGGAGAAAGAATTGAGAAAATCATTTTACACTTGGCTCATGACCGAGCGCAATCCGAAAAGTAATAGCCCAAAAGCCATCTTGGCAGACCTCGCTTTTGAAGAGTCATCCTTTCCAAAACATACAGATGATTTTGATGAGGTGAGTCGCTTTTTGGAGGAGCATGCCAGTTTCTCTTTTAACCTAGGAGATTTTGATGCCATCTGGCAAGAGTATTTAGAACACTAAAGACAATGAGATGAGGCTAGTATTTTATTGTTCTCTTTGCTATAATATAAAGAAATAAACGGATTAGAGAGGTTCTTTATTTGAAGGAACATTCAATAGACATTCAACTAAGTCACCCAGATGACTTGTTCCATCTTTTTGGTTCCAATGAGCGCCATCTTCGTTTGATGGAAGAAGAGCTTGATGTGGTGATTCATGCCCGTACGGAGATTGTCCAGGTTTTGGGCGAAGAGACTGCCTGTGAAGAAACCCGTCAGGTTATCCAAGCCTTGATGGTTTTGGTGAATCGGGGGATGACGGTTGGGACACCAGATGTGGTGACTGCGATTAGCATGGTCAAAAACGATGAAATCGACAAGTTTGTCGCCCTTTACGAAGAAGAAATTATCAAGGACAATACTGGGAAACCGATTCGTGTCAAAACCTTAGGTCAAAAACTTTATGTGGACAGTGTCAAACAGCATGATGTGACCTTTGGAATCGGACCAGCAGGGACAGGGAAGACCTTTCTTGCAGTGACTTTGGCCGTGACTGCTCTTAAACGTGGGCAGGTTAAGCGGATTATCCTAACTCGTCCAGCAGTTGAGGCAGGAGAGAGTTTAGGTTTTCTTCCGGGTGATCTCAAGGAAAAGGTGGATCCTTACCTTCGACCAGTTTATGATGCCTTGTATCAGATTCTAGGCAAAGACCAAACGACTCGTCTCATGGAGCGTGAAATCATTGAGATTGCACCCCTTGCCTACATGCGTGGACGGACCTTGGATGATGCCTTTGTCATTCTCGATGAGGCACAAAATACGACTATCATGCAAATGAAGATGTTCTTGACGCGTTTAGGTTTTAATTCTAAGATGATTGTCAATGGAGATATCAGTCAGATTGACCTGCCGCGTAATGTCAAGTCCGGTTTGATTGATGCCCAAGAAAAGCTTAAGAACATTCACCAAATCGACTTTGTTCATTTTTCAGCTAAGGATGTGGTTCGTCATCCAGTTGTCGCTCAGATTATCCGAGCTTATGAACCAGCTCCAGTTAAGGTTGAAGAAAAGAACCAAGAAACAGAATAGCAAAAAAAGCAGTTCATTTTGAACTGCACCCCAAAAGTTAGACAGAAAGAATCTAACTTTTGGGGTGTTTTATTATGAAATTGAGTTATGAAGATAAAGTTCAAATCTATGGACTAAGAAAACAAGGATATAGCTTAGAGAAGCTTTCAAATAAATTTGGGATAAACAATTCTAATCTTAGGTACATGATTAAATTGATTGATCGTTACGGAATAGAGTTCGTCAAAAAAGGGAAAAACCGTTATTACTCTCCTGAATTAAAGCAAGAAATCATCAATAATGTTTTGATTGAAGGTCGTTCCCAACTAAGCGTATCTCTGGATTATGCTCTCCCAAGTAGTGGATTACTTTCGAATTGGCTGGAACAATACAGGAAAAACGGGTATACTATTGTTGAGAAAACAAGAGGGAGACCGTCTAAAATGGGACGTAAGCCAAAGAAGAGACCTGAAGAAATGACAGAATTAGAACGTCTTCAAGCAGAAAATGAGTACCTGAGAGCGGAGAATGCCATTCTAAAAAAGTTGAGAGAACTCCGATTGAAGGAGGAAAAAGAGAAAGAAGAAAAACGGAAATTGTCCGAGGATTGGTAACAGAGTTTTCTTTAAATATTCTTCTAAAGATTATTAAGCTTGCCCGTTCAACCTATTATTACCACTTAAAACAGCTATATAAACCAGATAAGAATCAAGATATTAAAATTGAAATTCAGTCAATTTATCGTGAGCATAAAGGAAATTATGGTTATCGTCGGATTCACTTAGAACTAAGAAATCGTGGTTATTCGGTCAATCATAAAAAAGTCCAACGTCTGATGAAAGTCCTTGGTTTAGTGGCTCGAATTCGTCGGAAACGGAAGTATTCTTCCTACCAAGGAGAGATTGGCAAGAAGGCAGAGAATCTTATTCAACGCCAATTTGAAGCAGCCAAACCGATGGAAAAGTGCTACACAGATGTGACAGAATTTGCCATTCCAGCAAGTGCTCGCAAGCTTTACTTATCACCAGTTTTAGATGGCTTTAACAGCGAAATTATTGCTTTTAATCTTTCTTGTTCGCCTAATTTAGAACAAGTACAAACGATGTTAGAACAGGCATTCACAGAGGAGCATTACGAAAATACAATTCTCCATAGCGATCAAGGCTGGCAATACCAACACGATTCTTATCATCGGTTCCTAGAGAGTAAGGGAATTCAAGCATCTATGTCCCGCAAGGGCAACAGCCCAGACAATGGGATGATGGAGTCCTTCTTTGGCATTTTGAAATCCGAAATGTTTTACGGCTATGAGAAGTCGTTTCAGTCGCTTAAGCAATTGGAACAAGCCATTGTAGACTATATCAATTACTACAACAATAAAAGAATTAAAGTCAAACTAAAAGGACTTAGTCCTGTGCAGTACAGAACTAAATCCTTTCAATAATTATTTGTCTAACTTTTTGGGGTCAGTACA
>NZ_QEMY02000013.1:0-285 GCF_003143695.2 Streptococcus halitosis | reverse complement strand
TCAAATACCAAGTTTTTTTAACTTGGGCGCGTAGCTCAGGTGGTTAGAGCGCACGCCTGATAAGCGTGAGGTCGGTGGTTCGAGTCCACTCGTGCCCATCTATGGATATGGTCCGTTGGTCAAGGGGTTAAGACACCGCCTTTTCACGGCGGTAACACGGGTTCGAATCCCGTACGGACTATTTGTTGGAGGATTACCCAAGTCCGGCTGAAGGGAACGGTCTTGAAAACCGTCAGGCGTGTAAAAGCGTGCGTGGGTTCGAATCCCACATCCTCCTTTTATATT
>NZ_QEMY02000009.1:0-814 GCF_003143695.2 Streptococcus halitosis | reverse complement strand
TCAATCGGGAAGACAGGATTCGAACCTGCGACACCTTGGTCCCAAACCAAGTACTCTACCAAGCTGAGCTACTTCCCGCGTTAAATAAAAAAATGCACCCTAGAGGAGTCGAACCTCTAACCGCCTGATTCGTAGTCAGGTACTCTATCCAGTTGAGCTAAGGGTGCTCATCATTATATGCCGAGGACCGGAATCGAACCGGTACGATCGTTACCAATCGCAGGATTTTAAGTCCTGTGCGTCTGCCAGTTCCGCCACCCCGGCCTCTCTAAGCGAACGACGGGATTCGAACCCGCGACCCCCACCTTGGCAAGGTGGTGTTCTACCACTGAACTACGTTCGCATCGACCTCTTATTCTATATAAAAAAATGCCGGCTACATGACTTGAACACGCGACCCTCTGATTACAAATCAGATGCTCTACCAACTGAGCTAAGCCGGCTACTTTCTATTATGCGGGTTAAGGGACTTGAACCCCCACGCCGTTAAGCGCCAGATCCTAAATCTGGTGCGTCTGCCAATTCCGCCAAACCCGCAAATATGACCCGTACTGGGCTCGAACCAGTGACCCATTGATTAAAAGTCAATTGCTCTACCAACTGAGCTAACGAGTCTAAAATAACTTCCGTTACCTTAAACGGTCCCGACGGGAATCGAACCCGCGATCTTCGCCGTGACAGGGCGACGTGATAACCGCTACACTACGGGACCTATATGGGAGTTAACGGGATCGAACCGCTGACCCTCTGCTTGTAAGGCAGATGCTCTCCCAGCTGAGCTAAACTCCCTCGAGCTAAGCGACTTCCATATCTC
>NZ_QEMY02000008.1:0-816 GCF_003143695.2 Streptococcus halitosis | reverse complement strand
GAAGTTGGTGGATCTGAAGCAGGAATCACTTACGATAAGACAGTTCAAGAAGTTGAAGTAACGGTTGAAAAAGTAAGTGCAACTGAATTGAAAGCAACGTCTTCAAAAGAAGCAAAAGATCTTGTATTTACAAACAAGTACACACCAGCAGGAGCTACAAGTGTCACTCTTGGAGCTAAGAAAGTTCTTGAAGGTAAAAATCTTGAAGCAGGTAAATACAGCTTTGTTCTGAAAGAAGGCGACAAAGAGCTTGAAACAGTTACAAACGCTGCTGATGGAAGTGTTACTTTCTCACCAATCTCATATAATGAAAGCCAAGTAGGAACTCACAAGTATACCATCTCAGAAGTTGCTGGCTCTGAAACAGGGATTACTTACGATAAGACCGTTCAAGAAGTTGAAGTAACGGTTGAAAAAGTAAGTGCAACTGAATTGAAAGCAACGGCTTCAAAAGAAGCAAAAGACCTAGTCTTCACAAACACATACACACCAGCCGGAGCTACAAGTGTAACTCTTGGAGCTAAGAAAGTTCTTGAAGGTAAAGACCTTGAAGCAGGTAAATACAGCTTCGAATTGAAGAAAGAAGACGGTAGTGTTGTCGAAACAGTGAAAAACGCTGCTGACGGAACTGTGACCTTCTCACCAATCTCATATGATGAGAGCCAAGTGGGAACTCACAAGTACACTATCTCAGAAGTTGCTGGATCTGAAGCAGGGATCACTTACGATAAGACAGTTCAAGAAGTTGAAGTAACGGTTGAAAAAGTAAGTGCAACTGAATTGAAAGCAACGGCTTCAAAAGAAGCAAAAGATCTT